>CAJTXE010000108.1 GCA_910580225.1 uncultured Acetatifactor sp. | reverse complement strand
TTGATTGTTTTTACAAATTGAAAGCCTATCCCCAACGATTCAATGCGGGAACGAACATTGTTTAATAATTCCGACATAGCATATCTCCTTTATTTTATAGCTCACACTCCACATGATGTTTCTTCAAAACCTCTTTATGTGTCAGACGGCAAAAGCGCAGGTCAATATATTTTAACTTAGGCAGCTTCAGCAGTAACCGGCAATCCGTAAAATTTGTATTATAGAGAGATAACGTCCGCAGATTTTTACATTCTGTCAGGAAAGAAAAATCCTCCACGCATATTTCACAGATCCGCAGTTCCCGTAAATTCTCCATACGCCCGATAACAGACCAGCCCCGGAGGTCATAATAGTAAGGTTCCGGGGGAAAATGTTCCTCCGGCGCACGAAGATACACATAGCGCCTTTCATCATCCCAACTCTGGACTGTTTTTTCGGACAGGACAAGCTGCAGCTTTTTCATCTGCTTTAACTTCCGCCCCCAGTCCCAGGCTGTGGACGGCAGCCGTCCGCCCGATTCCTGCCGGATTGCCAAAGCAATCAGCGGATGCAGCAAAATCCCATCTGCCGGTGGTGTCCGGTACATGCCAAGGTCTGCCAGCGCATTTCCCGGCATCTCCAGACGGTACGGGCGGGGAAAACGGGTATTCTCCGGGTTAATGCTTTCATAAAACAAATCCTTTAACACCGTGCCGGCCCCTTTGTAGACTTTTCGTTCCGCATCCCGGCGGAAAGAACGCTCTAATGCTTCTTTGTCCTTATAATCGTCCACATGGATATGCTCCAGCGCAAACGGAAATGCCTCCTGCACCTCAAGCAATGCTTCCCGTAACCGAGACTCGTTTACACGGGGAACGGACATCAGGGCATAATGGAGCAGCTCCAAATCCTCCCGTTCCCGCAAAAAGTTCAGCCATATCTCCAGGTGTTCCTTTGCGTCCGGGAAACGCCCCAGATCATAGAGCAGTTCCCTTTTTTCCCTGCCTTCGGCTTTGTCCAGAAGAAACGCCACCTGTTCCAGTTTCACTTCACCGCCCATCCTTAAAAGGGGGATGGCGATACAATAAGTTTCCGGGGAAAGCTCCGACAGCTTATCCAGAATGCGCTCCCTCCAGCTCTTCGCCAGATCTTTCCTTTCCCCAGGCGTGTGGTACAACTCATAGACTACCTGGTCAAACAACCCTGCTTCCCACCGTTTATCCAAAAACTGTCCATATAACACAGGGTCTACACGGTAAGCCAGCAGGGGCAGGCTGTCCACATTTTCCTTTGCGATCCAATCATCCAAAATCCCGCGTATGAAATCCCGGGAAGCCTCCGATAAAGCCGGGAACTTGTCCATGCTGCCGACCGCCAGCAGACGTTCCGCATCCGTATCGGCCTGAATGTAAAGCTTCCTCAGCGTTTCTTCGTCGCCATCCAGAGAAAGGCCGAACCACCCCATATCGTAACCGGCTGCCGCCTCCCGCAGCCAACGGATATACCAGGATAAAAAGTCCGGCTCCCTGGGGAAGAATATCCAGGAGCGCTCATATTCTATATAAACGACACGGCCCCG
>CAJTXE010000107.1 GCA_910580225.1 uncultured Acetatifactor sp. | reverse complement strand
GAATTGAACAAAATCGCTGCGCGATGGCTGGCCAAGGCTATGGCGTAGCTTTTCTTTTCCTAAAAACAGTGGACAGGAACGTCCCAAGATAGTATTGTTTAAGTGCGACCAAAAACATACTTCGAATACGGGCTTATCCCTGACCACTGCTTATGATAAGAATAACATCCTCCTGCCGTATTGGCAAGCACTTTTATTTTGCAAATGCCCCTCCATAAAAAGATATTCCGTAACTGCTGACTGTCTGATTTTATGGAGGAACCGATATGTACGAAAAATATATGCTGCTTCTCGAAGAAGAAGCAAAAATCAGGAACCTTAAGAACCGTTCCGTTCTCTGTTATAAAAACTATGTATCCTATTTTCTGAACTATGTGGGCAAAGACCCGCAGGAGCTTTCCTGCCAGGATGTCCGGGACTTCCTTCTTGCAAAGAAGGAAGAAGGACTCAAGGCCACCACGCTCAACCTTTACAATTCAGCCATCCGTTTCTTTTACAGGAACGTCCTGCATATCCTCTGGGATGATGTCAGGGTGCCCCGCATGCGCATCGACCATAAGCTCCCCACCGTTTTGTCCAGGCAGGATATTGACGGGCTCCTTGATTCAACCGATGACCTGAAATACAGGGCGATGTTTGCCACCATGTATTCTTCCGGCCTGAGGGTTTCTGAAGTCATCCACCTGCATTACGAAGACATTTCCCGGACGAACATGCAGATCCATGTGCGGGAGTCCAAAAGCCGGATGGACAGGTACACCATCCTGTCCAGGCGCAGCCTCGACCTCCTTACGGAATACTGGTTCCGGTGCGGCAGGCCCCGGGATATCCTCTTTCCAAATAAGTTTACCGGCGGTTACCTTACGGTGTCTACGTTAGAACAGGTCATGCGCCGCTGTGTCAGGAAAGCGGGGCTTCCGGCAGGCGCCACTCCCCACAGTCTCCGCCACAGCTTTGCGACCCATCTTATGGAAGCAGGGGTTGACGCCCGTACGATCCAGACCCTGCTCGGACACAGGGATCCGAAATCTACCGAAGTCTACCTGCATGTAAGCAATAAATCCATTATGGGCATCCACAGCCCTTTTGACAGGGAGGGAGCCAATGGATAAGCCGACTGTGCAGGATATCTTCAACCGTTTTTATCCGGGATATCAGGAAAGGCATACGCCCTCCCCGGAACAGGCAAAAGCCGCCACATGCATCATGAACTGTAAAACGGGGGCTTACGGGGCAAATGTCGATGTCTGCGAGGACTGCGGCTGTATCCAGATCCACTATAATTCCTGCCGCAACCGGTGCTGCCCCATGTGCCAGGCGCTCCCAAAGGAGAAATGGATGGATCTTCGTCGGGAAGATGTCCTGGAAGCCCCTTACTTCCATGTCGTATTTACTGTCCCGGCTGAACTAAACCCTATAATCTACAGCAACCAGAAGCTCTTGTATGATGCGCTCTATCATGCTGCTTCCGGCACCCTTGACGAGCTTTGTGCAGACCCAAAATACCTGGGCGCAAAGATTGGTTACCTCTGCATCCTCCATACCTGGGGGTCTGAAATGAACTTCCACCCCCATATCCATGCCATCGTGCTGGGCGGAGGGCTTGATGCGCAGAACCACTGGAAAGGGAAACGGGACGGTTTTTTCCTCCC
>CAJTXE010000106.1 GCA_910580225.1 uncultured Acetatifactor sp. | reverse complement strand
CAGGAGAGAAGCAGGCTGGCAAAGGCGTGGAGCAGTAAGCAGCAGATGGCGAAGGTTTCCAGTGCCTATGAATCGAATATAATGACGGAAACTGTGGCAGGCGGTGAGGTAAAGTAAAATGAATGGCATATCATTATCAAGCAAAGTAATCCATTGGAATCCGAAGGATTTTGCCGTGAGCCAGAATTTCAACAAGGTAATCCGGGAGAATGAAAAGGTTTCTAATGATTATTACTGGAAAAGCAATAAGGCTGAGGGTGTGGACTGTTTCGGGAGGGCGGTTGACCTGACCACGCTTATCAATAAGCCGGATGGATATTTGCAGGGGAGGCTGTCGGATGCGGACGATGCCGACTATTATCAGTTCAACATAGCGGAATACAGGATTTTAGGCACTGTGTCCGACAAGCATAACCTTGACATAACAGTGACACTCGACCACATCCCGGAGGGCTGTGATTATGACCTTGTTTTGTATGACGGCGACGGGAACCAGGTAGGGATTGGCAGGGATAATGGAAATGGCGGCAAGAGTGTGATCGTGCCGAACTGGAACCTGGAGAACCGGGAGTATACGGTAAAGGTGCTGGCAAAGGACGGCTCCCCGGTAAATGCGGAGGAATATTACCACCTTTCCTTCCAGACGCAGAAGGCGGCAGGGGACAATGTACTCAGGCAGCAGGCAAAGGAAATGCAGGAATACGCCGGTGCGCTGCGCCGGAAACTGCATGACGGGCAGGACGCAGCAGAAGAAAAACAGGCGCTCCAGCAGATTAGGGAAAAGTACGGGGCGTATTATGTACAGCAGATGGATGAGCTGCATAAAACACAGGCGGCGGAATATCTGCCGGAAGGGGAAGTTTTTGATGAAAGCCGTAAGGCTGAACTTCTTTCCAAAATGGCGGCGGGCGGGGAACTGACGAAGCAGGAGAAAGGGCTGGCCAATATCTTTGCATCTGCACAGGAAATTGACAGCGCCACAGCGTCCGCAAAACTGCAGGCGGATATCGGTGAAGAAATCTTCCGGCAGATGGGGCAGTCCGGCATTTCCCCCATACCTTCTTTTGAAGTCAGCATTGGCATAGACGGCAAGGCGGAAGTAAAGGGGATTGAAGATGCGGCTGTGAAGGAAAAAGTGGAGGACATCCTGAACGGTTTTTCCGGGGAACTGATGGATACTTATATTTCCATAAATGCGGGTATGCAGGGGATGAATAAACAGGAGCAGTACATATTGAAGGCGGCAATGGGGATTGAGGCATTTTTACAGAAAGCAACGGGTGGCAAAGTGGCGCTGTCAGACATCACAGTGGAGAACGGCAGGATAAAAGGGCTGGATGCGCCACTTGATAAACTGCTCAATGATTCGGGGCAGAACCAGACATACCTTGATTACAGGGCGGACATACTTGCAATCAAGAATTATGAAAGGATGAATGGAAACGGTCTGCTGGGAGGATTCAGCGCAAGATATGCTGTTGACGGGGAGACAATCCGTACAGTTAGTGTGTAATGCCACAGGCGGAGATACGCTGCTTGGTTAATGAAGGGCATCATGCCCGGACTTACCACAAGGGGGCATGGGCGGCTCCGAATGACAGAGGGGCCGCAGGTAAGATTTTTTGAAGGAGGATGAAAATTATGTCAATGGAGATCACAAACAATTACAGTAACTATGCG
>CAJTXE010000105.1 GCA_910580225.1 uncultured Acetatifactor sp. | reverse complement strand
GCATGGGGAAGTGCTCGGAGATGGACATCGTGCTGGATTTATGGGTGCATGCCATATACAACGACGGCCAGGTGCAGGGCTCGGAGCTGGGGCCGGTGGTCTACTTCCGCAACGCCACCGGCAACCCGCTGACAAACTTCAGTGACCTGGCACTACGCTGGGGCATCTCGAAAGCCACGGTCAGCCGCATCCTGAACAAGCTGCAGGACAAAGGATACCTCTCGCTGGTTTCCTTCACCGGCAGGCACGGCAGCGTCATCTACCTGTGCAGCTACTTATCTACTATGTTCAACGTCAGCGACGTAATGATTGACAAAGAGGAGGTTTCTATGACATTCAAGGTTCCCTTACACATCCCGGAGGAATCGTCCCTTCCGGAGACAGAGGCAGTAAAGGACGGACAGATCACCATCGTGGACAGGGAGGGCTGCGTTTCAGGGCAGTCGCCTAGCGTTTCAAAACCGCACATGAAGGAAGTGGTGCAGAAAGTGGCGCAAATCCTTGCGGCACAAGGGATTCCATGCTGCGAGTGCCCCAAAACCCTATATAAGTTATATCCCTTATCCGACTGCAAGGAAACTGATCTTAGGTATTCCCTGGAGGTTGTCTGCCCGGACGGGAAGATGCCCTACCGGTTCGAGCTGAAGCTCTCCCCCATCCCGTCACCCGTAGACACCCCTGCCCACATGCAGGATACCTATGGCCGAAAGGCTGTAGAGAATGAAGAAGGAAGGTAAAGCGCATGGCAAACACAAGGCCGAACAAGAACATACCCACCGAACAGGAGAACCCTCTGTTCCATGATACATGGAAGTTGCTGAAGAACTACCGGGATGCCGTCTGGAATGCCCTCAGCACCCTGCCGATGCGTGACTTGCCTTCCCCGCCTTTCCCTATGACAATCATCATTTTCTGCCCTTTGGTAGTCGGCTGCAGCACATATCCCATAAATTCCTGCAACGTGGTGATGTCCTCCGGCTCTAATAGCTGCCCTACAAAGGAAAGCCACTGTGACGGCTCAGGCGCATCCGGCGCATACCGCACCGGGAGCCTGTTCATGCAGAACTCTTTCTGTGAGGAAAAATCCCCCGACAGGAAATAGGTTCCGTTCGCCACATGGATACGGTCTGTCTGGTAGGGTATCGGCGGGGAGTAGCACCTGATCCGCAGCGCATCCAGGAGCGTTGACGCCTTTTTTGCGATGCCTGATGTGACATAAGGCGCAATCTTGTAGTATATCTCCGCTTTAATCTGCTCCGCATCCCCGATTGCCCCGTTTACGTCAAAAAAAGTGCCGTGTATGCACTTCATAGGGTGTCCTGCGAGGAAATCCTCACAGAAAAGCACGTCATTGACCTTGTTCCCGTCAAACCATGTTTCCGGCTGTGACGCCTGCTCCATTTTCTCCATTGTCTTTTCCAGCGCCGCCCTCTGCTCCGGCGGCACGCTGTTCCAGTCTTCTTTCAATTTTCAACACTTCCTCTCCATAATCCGCCACTAACTGCACACGCTCCGGTAGCGGAGCGTACAATAATACATCCAGCAGGTACTCAATATAGTCTTTCTTTCCCAACGCTTCACAGAACAACGGGTTCCATTCCCCGTCCGGCTCCTGCGGCGCATACTGTTCTTTCCACTGCCTTAAACAGCACAGGTAATCGGAAAACACACGGAAACACTTCTTTTCCGCCTTCTCAAACCTCTGCTCCGGTGACAGCTTCCGCTTCCGCTTTGGCGGCGGCTTCCTGCCCCTGTTATCCTCAAAACTGATACCGAAATCCAACGCAATCTGCAATGCTGCTTCCTTCTTCCCAAGCCCGTAATACTTCGCCACAAAATCAATGGCATCGCCCTTTTCCCCGCATCCGAAACAGTAATAGCGG
>CAJTXE010000104.1 GCA_910580225.1 uncultured Acetatifactor sp. | reverse complement strand
GAGCACTCTCGGAAACTCAATAGAGAATAAGCAGGAAAAGGTTGATTTTCAGAAATGAGAGGGATAAGGGATGGATGATTATGGGGCTTGAGCAGTCCAGAGAGCATAAAGAATAAAAATGTGCATGACTTTAAAACCTGTCGAAAAACAGGCCTGAAAGAATCCAGAAGCAGGAAACTTGGTTTATGCCACTGCCTGCACCTGCTGTTTATAGCGGGCATCCAGATGGATGCAGATTCCAATCATGGTTGTCATGAAAGAATAATGCTCCTTTGTGTGTATGAACATACGGTGCAGTCCGTAATCATTGAGGATGCGGTTGTTGATACGTTCCGTGGCGGTGCGTTGATTATAAATCTTCTTATAAGCATCTGTGCCGCGGGGGACGTCGGTGTAAAGCCGGATATCCCATTCGGGCCGGGTCTTGACGACTCTCCCATATTTGGAATCGGTGCAGGAGTTTTTACATTTGGAACAGTGATCTTTCCCATAGGGGCAGCGCCACATGAGGTAACCGCTGGATCTGTCATAACCGTTAGGCTTCATGCGCAGTTTTTCCTGACATAAGGGCGTTCCATCTTTGTCAATGGTGATGGTATCAGGAATTGTTTTTGGCCGGCCGCATTTGTCGTTCAGGTCGATGAAGGCCCGTATTCCCCTGTTTTTAAGGATCCGGTAGGTGGGGTAATTGTCCATTGCAGAATCCAGGCACATATTCGAGGTGGAAACAGCCGGCATATGTTTTTCCAGTTCATGGAAAGCGACAAGGAAATTGACCGAATCATGACGCTTTGCACTGGTAAAACGCAGAAGCAGGGGGAGATCTGTCCTGAGTTCACTGTTATAGCAGGATAATTGGAACAAAGTGTAGCCGAAGTAATATTTTTCCAGGTCGCTGTCCCAGCCCCAGGAAGCATCGGGGTCGGGGAAATGCCGCAGGTTTTCCGGTGCGCCAACCCTGTGGTGCCCGCGTGGGCAGGCATGGGTATGCACGGCGGTGCCGTCTCCGGAAACCGTAAGGTGTTCCCTTGGTATGAGGCCGGATTCCATGGAAGGCAGGACAGCCACGTGATAGAAGAAGCGCTGCAGCCGCCCTTCAAAGTTAAAAGGGATATCCTTCCCGCTCATGAGCCGTTTTTCGATAGATTCTGTGATTTTGGGCTTTGCCTCCTGTGCTTTCTGTTTTTTGCCTTTGGGCTTATCCGGCTTTTTGGTGTTCCAGGAAGCCGGAAGCAGTTTGTCCCGCGCATATAAGTCCGTTGGCGGTGCAGCCCAGAGCCTGTCCATGAAGTCAAAATAAGAACCGAGGGGCGGCAGGGAATCCGTAGTGCAGCCGATGAGAGCGGCAAGGAGGCGGTCATGTTTGAGCCTGTCGACCCAAAGGGTAAGGGATAGCTTGGCCAAACCTTCTGAAAATAGAAGAAAGAAAAGGATAAAAGACCTTAAGATTTGTGGCTGGTTCTTAGCGGGCCTGCCAGTGTTGGAGTAAAAGGGCAGAAGGAACTCCATGGCCTTATCGGTATCGAAAAGGCGGAGTTTCTGCCATGGTTTCCAAAGCTCCGTATGGAGCCGGACTCTTTCAGAGGAATCGAAATGGACTTTGGATTCGTTGAGAAAGTACTTGTAATCTTGCATGGGCTGCCAGTACTTGATCATAAAGTGCACCTCCTAGTAGTTTAGTTTAATGCTGTGCGTGTGGCACAGACGCTTCTTAACTACAAGGGGCGCGTTTGGTGACTGGCGTATATGGTCACCAAACGCGCCGCACATTTTGACTTATATGTCAATACTTTTTTGAAAATTTAACAAAAATGTTTTCCGGGATATGGAGGAAAGCAAAAAAGAAGAACATGAAAAAAGAGCGGAAATTCGGGCTTAAAGAGTTTCCGAGACCGCTC
>CAJTXE010000103.1 GCA_910580225.1 uncultured Acetatifactor sp. | reverse complement strand
AAAGAGGCTATGAACAAACGTTTTGTATAATTTTTATTTTTCAAACACGCTCTAGCGGATTCCAATTTCCCCTGCAATAAGGTGAATTTTAACATTTTCTGTTTTTTCTGTCCCCGTTTACGGATTTCACACGAAGGATAGGGTAGAAAATAATTTAAGGATGTTTCGGATTTGTCAAGAACAACTTTAACGACATACGCCCGGCACAATGACAGGCTGTGATTTTGAGACAGGCGTTGTTCAGACAGATACGGTACCGGGAGGACAGCTGAGGAACGGGAACAGGAGGGACAGAAATGGAGATAAGGGATGTGTCGGAGGAGCTGCGGAGTCTGGCAATGGAATGTATGGAAATGGGATCTATGGAACGACCGGAAGTAACATGGCTGAAAGAACGATATCGGGATTTTATGCGGAGGGAGAATATTACCGGCAGGGAGACGGCGGACAGATGTATTTACAGAAGAATGTACGGCGGACAGCAGGCTGGCTCACCGAATCATCTGTCAGAAAAGAAAACGGATATTTTGAAGATCCGGTATTGGAGAACCGGCTGGCATCTTCCGGTCAGCCATGAGCAGTGTATTGCCTTCGGCAGAGCGCTGGGGCTGGGGCGGGATGAGATGAAGTACCTGCTGCAGGCATATTACGACAGCTGTGACAGAATTTATCAGGAGGAACCTGCTGATCTGCAGGCTGATTACTGGACGCGCAGGAAAGCAATGAAACGCCTCACAGACAGGTATCTGCAGGGGATTCCGGGGGAGAAGCTGGCGCAAATGCGGATCACTGACAATTCCCTGGAGCGGAGTATGAGACATTTATATTATACGGATGCACTGGAGTATGTTTTCTGCGGAATGGCAGAGCAAAAAGAGTATCTGAAACGCCATATTATCAGCGTCAATTACGACTCAGAATTCGGCAGGAGCATGAAACTGCTTGGTATCATTCCCCGCAAGACCATGATCCGGCATCTGCTGATTTTGGGCATGCCCCAGATCAGCCGGGAATGGATGAATGAACAGCTCCGCCTTTTCGGATATCTGGAATTGCAGGAGCAGCATACCTTGAGAGGAGGCGAGAGGATGGATTGGCTGCTGATCCGGCTGCTTCGCAGATATGAGGAATTCCGTCCGGGCAGGACAGCGGAGGAATGCCGTGGGTGGATGCGGAATCAATGCCGTATTCTGGATATGCTGTTTGAGAAGGTGGGCAGAAAACATCTGCGTTTTATGTATTTTAAATCCCTGAAGGAATTTTAAGGATCGGTGCTTTGACTTCAGAAAAAAGGTGGTATATAATAAAGAACAGAATATATGGATAGAGAACGACAAAGGAGAACGTAAGTTTGGATAAAGCTGATGTAAGGGTACAAAATAAGATATTTCGGCTGTTTCCCCAGGATCCCCAGGAGGCAATGCAGCTGGCAGTGGAGCAGTATACCGGGCTGGTCTGGAGAACGGCCCGGGGATATCTGGAGAATCCGGAGGATGTGAAGGAATGTGTGAATGATACCTTTATGGAATTTTATCTGCACAGGGAGAATTTTGACCCGGAACGGGGGACGCTGGCGGCTTATCTCACGGCTGTCGCCCGCAACAGGGCAGTCAGCTTATATCGAAAGAACAAAGCTCACGAGACTCAGCCTCTGGGGGAGATGGATGACGATATGGATGAAGCTGCAGGCCTGGAACGGAGGATGGATCTGGAGAAGGCGATGGAAACGCTGAAACCCCAGGATCGGGAGATCATCCGTATGAAATACTATGTGGGTATGACGATACAGGAGATTGCAGATTCTCTGAAGCTGCCCTATGAAACGGTTAAAAAGCGGCACCAGAGAAGCCTTGGCAGACTGCGTCTGGCTTTGATTGCGGCGCTGGTTCTGGTTTTGGGTATGCTGTTGGCCGCATGTGCCTATTGTTCTGACATGACGATATTTAACCTTACTACCGCCTTTTAAGAGGCGATAGTAA
>CAJTXE010000102.1 GCA_910580225.1 uncultured Acetatifactor sp. | reverse complement strand
CCACATCTTCCAGCTCCGCAAAGGCATCCGCCACTCTCCGGCATTTTTCCCGTTCTTCCTCTGTAATGTATGCTTTTTTATCCATAAGCCTTTCATCTCCTTACACATATTTTCTATACTAGGCGATTGCGAAACGCCAGAATCCCGCATAAATACGGGATATTTTTTGTCATAAAATAAAACAACTCCTCACTGATATATGGTATAATTGAGCTGTCAACCAACAATCATCCATATCAATCAGTAAAGGAGTTGCTACCTATATGATAACACACAAACAGCTTTCCCTGAAAGATATTTTTACAGATTGCCAGAAAAAATTTGACAACGATAAATACCAGCTCCTCGTCATGCTTGATGAGGCCATAGACATGGACGAGATTGTCCCCGTCTCTTTTGTGACACATTTCCATGCCCTTACCGGCAGGCCGCGCAAGCACCTGCTCTATCCCATGCTCAAAGCACTTTTGCTGCAGCGCATCTTTTCCATCCCTACCGACACGCTTTTGATCGTGTTCCTGAAGTATTCCCAGGAGCTGAGGGACTTCTGCGGCTTCAGCGTCGTCCCGGACGCCTCCAAGTTCACGCGGTTCAAGCAGGATTTCCTCCCTGACCTGCAGGCCATGTTCGACAATCTTGTGGATCTGACGGAGCCAATCTGCCAGAACATTGATCCCTCCCTTGCCTCCATGACCATTTTTGACACCTCCGGCATCGAGGCATGGGTGACGGAAAATAATCCCAAATACGCCAACCGCATCATCAAACAGCTCAAGGCATTCAAAAAAGCAAAGGGGCTTGATGATTCCTATGACCCTTACAAGGCCGCCTATGCTTCCCTGCCTCCCCATGCCGAAGCCAACCCTGCCATCCAGCAGATGTACATTAACGGGCATTTCTGCTATGCCTACAAGTTCGGTATCGTGACCAACGGCCTGGGCATTGTCCGCAACATCACCTTTTACAACAAGGACTTCCTCCAGGCACACCCGGATATCGTTGTAGAAAAGAAATCCGATTCCCCTGACGAGGACAAGTCCCTTGCCGATTCCAAGGCCCTCATCCCCGTCCTGAAGGACTTCTTCCGCATGCACCCGCTTATCAACCCAAAGACCTTCCTGGGGGACGCCGCCTTTGACTCCATACAGATCTACCATGACCTCTTCCACGAGCTCCATTTCGAAAAGGCTTTCATCCCACTCAACGGCAGGCTCTCCCTGGAAGATTCCGACTGCCCCCTTAATGAAAACGGCATCCCCTGCTGTCCACATGACCCTGCCCTCCCCATGAAGCGTGAGGGCAGTAAATCCCATCTGCGCTGCGGCCTCCCCACCATGAAGTTCGTCTGTCCAAAGATGAAGTGGCAATACGATCCCAAAACAAAGAAATCCAGGCGCGTCTGCCACTGCCAGAATCCCTGCACGGAGTCTGCCTGCGGGCGCATGGTCTACATCTACCCGGAAAAGGACCTGCGCGCCTACCCAGGCACCGCACGAGGCACGGAGGAATGGAAGGATACCTATAAGGTCCGTGTCAATGTGGAGAAATCCATCAACCACTTCAAGGACAGCTTCTGTGTGGCCGGCCGACGAACCCAAAACGAGAAGACGCTCCATGCCGACCTGCTTCTGGCCGGAATCAGCCAGCTGGTCACAGTGATGGTTGCCGATAAGATCCACAGGCATAAGTTCATACGGAGCCTGAAGCCGCTGATTGCCTGAAACAGCTTTCTTAGGACTTACCACTTCTTAGAATCCAGGATTCCCTGCTTTCTTTTCCCTGTACAAGTGCGCCTATTTTTCGCCCCGGCTTATTCCGCCATTTTCAGATTTGCATTCCAGGCCGTCACAAAACGTATGTTCTTTGGTTTTGCCTTGATTTCGGGCCAAAAATCAGGGAGTTTCGCAATTACCTACCCAATGGAATAGGCGATTGCGAAACGCCAGAATCCCGCATAAATACGGGATATTTTTTGTCATA
>CAJTXE010000101.1 GCA_910580225.1 uncultured Acetatifactor sp. | reverse complement strand
CTGCTGCGGAAACACTTTCTGGAACAATATTTCAATATCCAGAGGATTGTACGGGTCTGGCGAAATCTCCCCCCGGCATATGTGCTGCACATGAAACTAAAATCCTGCCATGCCGGGCAGATTTCCGCGGATGATGCGGTATGAACAAAAGCAGGAGGTGATGTTATGTGGTGTGTCTATTTTCTTACCTGCGTGCTGCTTCCCATATGTGTTCCGGTGCCGGAAACGGCAGTGGTACTGTGGGGAACCGGACAGATCGGCAGCCTGGGGGCCTTTTTTCTCGGGGTCACAGGTTCCGTTCTGGGATTGGCGATTATGTATTCCTTATCTTCTCTGATTGCAAATCGTATTTCAAGGGGGAAGAAAGAGCAGAGGCAGCTGGCGTGGCTACGGCAGCTGACGGGGCGGTACCGCTTTTGGATTCTCGGCATACTGCTGATTGTTCCGCTTGTGTCCGACGAAATCCTCTGTGCAGGTTCTGTTTTTTTGAAAATATCATTGCCCCAGTTTCTGAAAATTGGTATAATTGCTAAAATCATATCTATTGGTATGATAGCTTTTTCAGGGTTTCTTGGCGGCTTGTGCGGCCTGGGGCGATGGCAGATGATCGCCGGAGAGCTTCTGCTCATGCTCCTTGCCTCGGCAGCGCTGCAGCATTTCTGCAAAAAGGGAGAAGCAAAATTATCATGAAAGAATTTATACTGATTGTTGACGATGATAAAGACATCCGCAGGCTTCTGGGCATCTATCTGGGCAATGAGGGCTACCGTTACCTGGACTGTGAAAATGCAGCCCAGGCGCTGGATATACTGGAACATTATCAGGTAGATCTGATTCTGATGGATGTGATGATGCCCGGAATTGACGGTATCAGCGCCTGTCTGCAGATAAGGGAAAAAAGCAGAATACCAATTATATTTATGTCGGCAAAAGCGGAAGATATAGACATCATACAGGGGCTCACAGTGGGAGGAGACGACTATGTGACGAAGCCTTTTAAGTCCATTGAACTTCTCGCCCGGGTCAAAGCCCAGCTCCGTCGCTATAAACAGTACAATGACACGGAACGGCCGGCGCGCACAATCCGGACGGAGGATCTGACTGTGGACATGGAAAGCCGTCAGGTATGGGTAAGCGGACGGGAAGTGAGGCTGACACGCAAGGAGTACGACATTCTGGAATATATGCTGCGAAACAAGGGGCAGGTGCTGACCATGGCGCAGATTTATGAAGCGGTATGGCATGAAGAATTCTTCTGTTCGGAAAATGCGGTGATGATGCATATCGCCAATCTCCGCAATAAACTGAACTGGGACAATGTCCATTCGGATTTTATCAAGACCTGTTGGGGAAGAGGGTATCAGATATGACGTTATTGCGAATGATTCCAAACTATATTTTAATCAACGGCATTGTCATCGCAGGAACGGTTTTCGTGATTTTCCTGGTTTACAGAAGACTGTCCTCCTCATACCAAAAACGCCTCACGGCATATTTCCTGAAGGCGGCCTGCGTCTCCCTTGCCGTCAGCCTGGTGGTGCTGGCGGTGGTGCTGTCCATGATGCAGCTTCTGCTCCATTCAGGGATGTGGAATTATTTTCATGATCTGGGCTATAGATACCTCATTGCCGCCGAATATCTCCCGTCGGTGGTGGCAGCGGCGCTTCCCGTGATATGCTTTATTGTCTCCTTTTCCGTCAGGATCAACCGCAGGGTCAGGTATGTGGAGTATCTGTCCCAGGAAATCCAGAAGATCCGGGAGGAGGGCTTTGGAAGGACCATGGAACTGCAGGGGGACGATGAGATCACCCGGCTGTGCGCCGTCATCAACGAGATGTCCGTTCAGCTTCGGGAAAAGGAGGAGAGGGAGAAAAGGCAGCAGCAGAGCAAGGATGAGCTGATCACCAATGTCTCCCATGACCTGCGCAGCCCCCTTACCTCGATTATCGGCTATGTGGAGCTGCTGAAGGAGACAGGGCCCGAAGACAGGCAGCGCTTTGCCGAATACATTGAAGTGGTGGAACGGCGCCTGACGGGGCTGAACGGGCTGATCAACGAACTGTTTGAATATACAAAGCTGAACTCCGCTGACCGGCTACCGGACATGGAGAAAAGGGATGTGTTGGAACTGCTGCGGCATATCCT
>CAJTXE010000100.1 GCA_910580225.1 uncultured Acetatifactor sp. | reverse complement strand
CCGTCCGCCAGGTAGGAATACGAGTGGAATTCGCTGTTTATTTTGAACAGGTTCATTACACTGAACAATATGAGTACAACAAGTATTGACCGCTTGCAGAATAATTTGTAAAATTCATATTTGATTAAGCGTGTCATGTTATCTCTCCCTGCCCGCGGAAGTAATACAGAAATACATCTTCCAGGTTAGGGGAAACCTTTACTGCGTCTGAAGCAGGCAGCATATCGCTTACGATTCTTACTAAAAAGCGTTCCCCCTGCTGTTTCATATTGCTGACATAATATTGGCTGCCAAGTCTGGCAGCGTCTTCCCCGTTTACTGTCACCTCCCACACTTTCCCATAGATATTCTGTTCTAATGTGTCGGTAGTTCCCTGGGTTATTAAGGAGCCATCCTTTAAGATCATAATCTCCTTTGCGATACACTCCACATCGGAAACGATATGGGTGGCCAGCAAAACTGTCCGCCCCTGTGCGAATTTTGAGATCAGGTTGCGGAAGCGGATACGTTCACTGGGATCAAGCCCTGCTGTCGGCTCATCCAAAATAAGAATTTCAGGATCGCCCAGCATCGCCTGGACAATGCCGACCCTCTGCCGCATGCCGCCGGAAAGAGCGCCAATCTTTTTCTCTTTCGCATCTGAAAGATTGACAATGTCCAGAAGCTCCAAAGCCCGTTTTTTTCCCTGTTCGTCAGGGATTCCTTTCAGCGCACACATATACAGCAGAAAATCCATCACTGTAAAATCCCGGTAGAAGACAGGATATTGCGGCATATATCCGATTTTTGACAGGAAGTCCTTACCCAGTGTCCCTGCATCCTGTCCGTCAATCAAAACCGTTCCGCCATCGCTTCCCAAAATGCCCACAAAGATATTGATCAGTGTCGTCTTTCCCGCACCGTTAGCGCCCAAAAGCCCATAGACCCCCTCCGTAAGTTCCGTGGTAAAATCCTTCAGGGCATATATGCCTTCGGCAGACATGCCCAGGGCGCCCCTGCCTTTGTACTGCTTTGAAACATTTCGTAATGATATTTTCATCAAGAATTACCCCACAAAGCCAAAGGTTGTTATCAGGGTGCTTACCTCGTCAATCCCCCGTCCAAGCACGACGATACAGGTGCCGGATTCATCCAAAATCAAAATCTGTGGAACACGCAGGAAATAGGTACTGTTGCTGTCCTGAACGGTTTCCGTATGGATATTTTTTCCCGATGCCGTATCATAAATGTTGACTGTAACACTGCTTTCCTCCAAAATAGCAGTAGCCACATATTTTCCCTGCCCGGAGCAGTAAACACCGTCTTTTCCCTCACTGCGGCTTGAGAACGACAACGTATTTTCTGTATTGGCTATGGTATCAAGCATCAGCAGGGTTCCATTATTTTTGTCAAAGCTCTGGGGCATAATAAGCAGGTTTCCGCCCTTTTGCACTTCTTCCGTATCTACGTTGTAATCCCCCTTTTTGGTAATGGTGAGATTTGCGCTGTCTGTAGATACTGTACCATAAACACTGACCCCATCCCCGCCAATGGAGGTATCTGTAGCCATGCCTACATAGACTAAAGTGTTGTTCCCCGTAAAGGTAAGGCTGTCCATAGTTACAATCTGCATATTATCTGCCGTGCCTTCTTCGGAATAGTTCAGAATGGTACGAACCTTACGGGAAGAAACATCATAAAGGTAAAGTCCCTGAAGCCCGCCGAAAGCAACCTGTTTTCCGTCCTGTGAAATAGCGATCCCTGTGATCTGCAAGATAAAATCGTCACTTAATAATCCGCTAAAGGAAATGGTATCCTGAACAGCAAAGTCCTTATTCAGTATGTATCCATTGATGCCGCCGCTTTCTGATGCAGCAAATGAACCGTTGCTGCCTCCCTCAGCCTTTCCCTGGCCCACAACAAAGTAGCCGTCTGTAAAGGTCTGTACGCATAAGTCTCCCATGGAAATATCCGCACTTGCGATTGTTTCGCCTTTCCCCGCATCGTAAAGATAAAGCTGATCCGCCGCAACGATAATCCGGTTTCCATCGGCATAATAGCAGCCGCTGACCTTTCCTGAAAAAGCGGAATCCTTGACCCCACTGACCGCCACAATATTTTTATCCGTGCCGTTATCCTGCTGATCAATCACGTTCATTTCGCTGCTTTCATTTCCGGTATTTTCCGATGAATCACCTTCCAGGGATTGCGGTTCCATGTTTATGGCTCCATTTTCAGAGCTGTTCCCATTCTCCTGTCTGTCCCCGCAGGCCGACAGATGAAGCGCCAAAGCAAGCATAAGTATCATACACATCCATTTTGTTTTCATTTTTGATCCTCCTTGTATAATAAAATAGAACCTGTTTTACTTGTAAGTGAATTTTCGTCCGCTGCGACGGCTGTCGCATAAAAAGTATTGAAACCATCCAGCTTAGCGGTATCTATGGTTGCCTCAATGACCCACACATTTCCTTTGCTTAATGTGA
>CAJTXE010000099.1 GCA_910580225.1 uncultured Acetatifactor sp. | reverse complement strand
TCGCCTCTTAAAAGGCGGTAGTAAGGTTAAATATCGTCATGTCAGAACACTAGAATGGCATCGTCCACATTGGAATACATTTCTTTTAGGGAGAGCGGCGCATCCCAGCTGTCTGATCCAAAATATATTACAAGGGTGACCACAGGGATAAGCATCAGACTTTTGTAAACGAGTTGAATTATAGTTGAACTATTTGTCCCTACCCCTCTTGTTTTGAACTCTCAAACAACCCACAAATACAGGATTTACGGTATTTTCCGCAAAACACCCAACTTGTCCAGTACACAATCTGGGGAAGAGAAATAGGAGATCAGGTCTTCGGGTTTGGGAATTGCTGTTTCGGAAGCGTTTTTGTCAGAACAAAAGTATATGCCGCAACCAAAAGGAAGTTTACAGCAGAGAACAGAATGCGTTTTTCTACGGTAAGCGCCGCCTCATTGGCAAAAACGCTGACGGCATTGTTGACCGAATGGGCAGCAATACAGGGAAGCAGACTGCCCCCGCCATAGAAAATAATCACAAAAAGGAAACCGCAGGCAATGGCGCTCACGATCTGCCAGAGATTGGCCGTTATATTCATTCCGCTGCCGTTGAACAAATTCAGGATATGCCCCAGACCAAAAGTCACACTGGAGATGAGGACTGCCGTTTTTACATTCTCTTTTGCCAGAGCCTTGAATAAAAAGCCTCTGAAAATGACTTCTTCCAGAAAGCCCACGCAGAGCATGCTTAGGATATGACAGGCTGTGTCCGCTGCCGGATAATTTACGGCAATTCCAAACCAGAGGTTGTGGGACATGAACAGCAGCAGCGGGAGATACCAGAGAAACCTTCCTGCCGGAGAATGGGGGCTGCATAATCCATAGTACTTTGTCAGGCCCTTTTTTCGAATCCACAGAAACAGCATGACTGTGAGAAGGAAATTGCATATAAGAGACGCAGAACTGTGGATACCTATGGCATCCGACAGGGGATTGGCCAGTGAGTTTAAAGCACAATAAATGCCAATCCATATCAACGCAAAAGTAAGTTCATTCTTTTCAAACAAATCATCCAACCACTTTGTCATGTGAATCCCCCCTGCCGCCTTTGACGGCTCAAATAGAAATGAAAAATGCAGTTTTTTGTGCGCTTTGGCGCAAAAGCAATCAGAATATGAAAGTCTGCTTTCACAGTTATATCTCTTTGTTCGCTCTGCGCAATACCGATGAGAAGTTAAAAGTCTGCTTTCACACTTCGCCCTTCTGTGATGCCGAGACTGCCCCCCGGTACGCCCGTTCCAGATGAGCGGAAACAACGGTTTCGTCAAACGCAAACGAATTATTTGCGATGAGACTGGCGTAGCCGTGGGCAAATAATGCAATCGTTAAAAACACTTCTTTCATTTGGGTTTCCTTCATCCCGGTGGCTTCCTGCATGGCAGCAAGAATGGGTTTCAGTTCCCGGGAGTCGATCATTTCAAGCAGACTGTTCTCCGCTGCATACCCGGATTGAAACAGAAAGCGGAACAGATGGGGCTCCTCAATGGCAAAACGGATATAGTTCAGCCCTATGGCGAGCATGAAATCTTCCGCCTGCGGGTCAGCTTTCATCAGATAGCCGGTATGGTACCTGTCTGTTTTTTCATAGACCACTCTTTTCAGTTCCTCAATCGTTGCAAAATGGTACATCACCGGCTGCGTGGAACAGTTCAGCTTTTTTGACACTGTCCTTGCATTGATGTTTTCCGCCCCTTCTTCCCGGGCGATTTCAAACCCGGCGTCAATAATCATATCTCTTGTAATCTTTGCTTTCGGCGGCATTTTGATTTCCTGCCTTTATATAATTATTGTTATATAACATATATTATATATCATTCCGCAGGCATTGTCAAGGACTGAATAGGAGCGTGTTTGGATTATCCTGCTTCTTATCCTGCTTCTTTGGTTGGGATTTTTGCTGTCGGAGCAGGAAGATCTAAAGAAATCTTTATGGTTTTTATGGTTTTCTCTTTATACTTCCCCTTTATACTGAAAGCATCAAATGACAGCATAGCACGTTGAATTTATATAAGTCCAGTTAAGAAATGTCAGTGCTTTTGAAAGATAATTTCCATGACAGGAAAGTCGCAAAGGTTTCGTGCTAGGCGAAGCGATTTAAATAAGGAGGAACATCTTATGTGGCAGTTTTTAAGAGAATACATCAGTGCTCCGGACACGATCGGAGCTATTGCACCCAGCAGCAGGTATTTGGCGGCGGCCATGACGGCTTCTATTGACTTCGATAAAGCGCGCTGCATTGTGGAATACGGTGCAGGGACAGGCGTATTTACCAGAGAGGTGGCGGCAGGAAAGCGGCGGGATACGACTTATATCGTGATTGAACAGAATGACCGTTTCTACGAAATGCTGCGGAAACAGTTCCATGGAATGCCGGGAGTGGTGCTGATCCATGGAGATGCCGGAAATGTATGCGGTTACTTAAGCGAACAGGGGTTTTCACATGCGGATTATATCATTTCCGGTCTGCCGTTTACGTCTCTTCCCCGGCAGGTGTCCCGCAGAATACTGTCGCAGACGCAAAAGGCCATGGGAACCGAAGGCGTGTTTACCACATTTCAGTATACACTGCTGCGGAAACACTTTCTGGAACAATATTTCAATATCCAGAGGATTGTACGGG
>CAJTXE010000098.1 GCA_910580225.1 uncultured Acetatifactor sp. | reverse complement strand
CATAAATCCAGCACGATGTCCATCTCCGAGCACTTCCCCATGCCGATCAGCTCATGGACAGCCGAAACCGGGAAAAAGAAAAAACCCACATCCTTCAGACATGGATAGTTGTAGTCAAGCGCCGTATTGTGCTGTTTCCAGCTGTTGATGCTGAATTTGACAAGGCTGTTCCTGCCCAGCCTTGTGTAGGTGATGTAGTTCTGCTTCTGCAGGTAGTCCAGGATGGAGAGCGCCTGGTGCTGGAAGCGTGTGCGGAACCATTCTGCCAGCTCCGAGGTCCTGCAGACCCACTCTCCCGGCCCCACCAGGTAGGAGATGCCCTCTATCCGGCGGTAGGAGGAGCGGAAGTTGGCGTAGGAGCAGAGCGTCATGTAATAAAAAAGATAGGAGCTTCCGTTGGTACGGATGTCCCTATCTTCCATAAGGCTGCGGAGGAACTCACGGTAGATGCGGCACCGTGGGTAGTCCACGATTTGTTTGACTTCTAATTGATAATCCATGGTGGTCTCCTTTAACTCTTGTACAGTGTCTTAAAACAGCAAAAATAAAGCACAAATAAGGAAGCACAGCAAAAGAGGCTGAAAAACATTGCTTTCAGCCCCGTGTAATGCTATAATCTGTTTGGTTTAGAAACTGACTGCCTCCATACAATAAGGTGGACTTAAGGTGGTCATGAGGATCAGAGGGGCAACAAAGCCAGTATGAATGCGGCGTTGCGGGTCTGGCGGCATACGTCTGCAACACCCTGATTCACCGGTTCAAATCCGGTCTGCGCCTCTTGAAAACCCCGATCAGCCGGGGTTTTTTGCTGTCCCATTTTTCTCACAATACCTGTATATGCTATGTCGGAATTATTAAACAATGTTCGTTCCCGCATTGAATCGTTGGGGATAGACTTTCAATTTGTAAAAACAGTCAAAACCGACACAAATGAAGCAGAACGGGAAACATGGCTTTTGGAATAGGAGGGTTGCCAGTTTATTTTTGTACCTGGCAGGAAAAATGTCACTTTGGGATGGGATACAGATAAGTGTTCTCTGGGAGAAGGTGTATTAGAGGGTCTGCAGAAAGAATTTTCTTCCGGCCATGAATATTACGCGGCTATGGGGCAATTTATGTCCGGCCCTGCTATTCTGCTTTTTATCGCCAGCCAACGAAAGAGCGACATCCGGGGCTGTCGAAAAATTATTTTTGCTATCGGCGTATCATTCGGCTGACATAAGAAATATAGGGAGGAATGTTTCCTTATGAGCAGTTCGTGGAGGAACTGAGAGGATATGATGTTCGGCAGTTTGATGGGGATCACATCCTGATTCCGTCTATGACAAAAGCGGAACTGGAAAATCTGGCTGGGAAACTGTGTGGAAAAGGAAGGTCTGTATAAGCGGAGCAGCAGAGGAAAAACAGAAAGCGGAAAAGGAGTTTTACCGTAATTTTATCTGTGCGTGGCTGGAGCAGGATAAGGACCGGTAAGTGGCAGCCATTGCAAAGATATGCGGAAAAAGATAGTTGCTGTGTTAAAAAGAGAGAACTTTGTATACTGCATAGATGTCTTTCAAATGTAAGAGAAGAAATGGACAAAAATAGGGCAACGGATTCTATAGAACAACTGAGGAGGCAGTTTCATGGATACGGCAAATTTCAAAAAACGATATACAATAATCCCCTTGTTGTTCCTTTGCCTGCTGCTCTGCGGCTGCCATGGAAATATCTTCGGGAACCTTATGGCATCCGAACACACGGAGCTGCTTGTGGATGGGGAATATAAGCCGTTTAATGTTCCAAGGAACACAATGAAGGCGTTAATGAAGCTGGTAGAGGCAAAGGACGCTGATACCATCTATAAAGTATTTTCACCAAAAGTAAGGGAAAATGCAGAGGGGCTTTATGGACAGATTCAGGAATTTATATGCTTTGTAGAAGAAGATGTAACCTCCTGGGATTTTTTTGGAGGATATGGCAATGGGGATCGTAGCGATGGCAGTGTTACTATGACACGGGCTTCATTCTATGAGTTCAGCACAGACAGCGGGATCTATCGCTGCGACATCGGCGAGGTGCTGAAAGACGCAGGACAGCCGGACTTAGCGGGCTTTTCTGATATAACGGTTTATCCCGATGAATTATCCTGGGAATATGCGCCTAAAAAGCCAGTGGGCATTTATATTGTATATCGGGTGGAGGATCAGCCGCAGGGAGCCAACGAGGGTCCGTATACCATGGAAAGACTGGTAGAACTTGCCCAGGCAGGAAACATGGACGGTCTCGGTGAGTGCTTTTCCCTGTCGGCCAAGGGAGATGCAGAGGATATGCCGGAGAAAGTGAAGGAACTGGCGGAATTTCTGTGTGAACAGACGGTTACCTGGGAATTTTATACCTGGACGGAAAATGTCGAAATGTTAGATGGGGCAAAGGCTGCAACAAGGGAAATGTTTTTCTATCTGCATACGGATAACGGGTTGTACCGCTGCGATATCCGGGAGGTGTTGGAAAGCAGAGACCCGGCGGATGTTGGCGTTTTCAGTGTTTCCGTTTTTCCTGCACTGTACCCTGGAGAAGAACCGGAATATGAGGACGAAGTGTACAAAGGATACTGTACATGGGGGCGGGATAATGCAGGTATTTCCATAGTGTATTGTCAAGAGAACTAAGAGGGCGGCTGTACGTCAGACTATTACACTACATCTCACCATGAAACCGGCTCTGAATTACAGGGAAGCATTCTGTGGAGCATTTTACTATGAAACACCACCTTCCGGGTAGCCAAAAAAGCGCAGACTGCC
>CAJTXE010000097.1 GCA_910580225.1 uncultured Acetatifactor sp. | reverse complement strand
GGGCAGAAGGAGCGCCAGATATTCATACGGGCGAAGAACCAGGGGTATACGCTTAACCTAAACAGCATCCTGTATATCGAGAGCAGGGGGAAGAAGGTGGGGATCCATACCACGGACATGGAGGACATCATAGAGTCATATGCCACGATGGATGAACTGGAAGGGCAGCTTGGGGATGGCTTTTACCGCTGCCACAGGGGGTATCTGGTCAACATGGCGCACATAGCGAGGTATGACAGTGACAGCATCTTCCTTTCCAGCGGCGAGAAGGTTTACCTGACGAGGAAGAAGCACAATGAGTTTGTAAAGGCGTATATGTGGTATCTGCAGAATGGAGGGGTGTCCTGTGTATGAAGTGGTGAATGGCCTGCTGGGAGTGCTCTCTGCCATGTTCCAGGGATGCTGCCTGCAGTATTTCTTCGGGAGTTTTCTGGAGGGAAGGATAAGGAGACACCATGAGGGATTATGGCCTGTATTTTTGTATGCTGTGCTGAAGCTTGGAATGGATTTGATTCTGCCCTCAGATTATGGGAGTGTAAGGATTTTTGCGAAACTGGCACTGACCTTGTGCATCTTGACCATTCTTGTAGTGTGTTGTTACAGGGTGGCCGGAAAAATAAAGGTCTTCCTTGTGGTCGCTTTTCTTGCAACAGGCGAGTTCAGCTTTTTTCTGGCATATAATGTCTGCTGGCTAGGGAGCAATCTTTATTCCGTATGGATGTGGTGTCTGGAAAAAGGGTATATTGCATCAGTTGACGTTTTTGACGGATTATTGAAGGCCACCACATTGGGGATATCAGCGACAATGCATATCGTTTCCATAGTGATACTGTTTGTTTCCCTAAAAAGCATTGTAAGGAGTTTCAGGGAAAAGGATTATGCCATCCGCCAGATGGAATTATTGTTTATTTTGGCACCCAGCATGACGGCGGTGTTTATCTGCACATTATTGCGTATGGTTTTAGTCACGATAGAGGATGGAATCCCGGCGACCTTATATGACAGATATCCGTCACTGGCAGTTATGGTGCCGGTCGTCCTTTTGCTGTCTTTCCTGTCCATTCTGTTCGGAATAAAACTTTTTCAGGACATGATTTATTGGAACAGGGAAAAAAGTAGCCGGATTATTCTGGAGAAACAGGTCAGCAGCCTGCAGGAGCATATGGGGGAGATGGAGCGCGTCTATTCCGGGATACGGGGAATGAGGCACGATATGAAGAATACGATCTCTGTCATCATGCAGCTTGCGGCAGGGAATGAGGACGGACTGCAGGTATATCTGGAGGAGCTGAGCAGGACGATGGACAGACTGGAATTCCATTTTAAGACAGGGAATACGGTGGTGGATACCCTGTTGAATATGAAATACCATGAGATTGCCGGCACGGTGCCGGATCTGCGTATGGATGTGGAAGGGCTGCAGTTCCCTGAAAAGCTGTTCATCCAAAGTTATGATATCGGCATTATTTTAGGGAATGCGCTGGACAACGCAATAGAGGCGTGCCGGAAACTGAAAGCGATAGAACCGGATGCGGAAGCCTTTATCCGCATCAGTTCATTCCAAAAAAGGGAGCTGTTTTTCCTGAAAGTGGAGAACAGCTTTGACGGGAGGGTTGTGAGGAGATCGCAGAATGAGTTCCCCATTACGGAAAAGGCGGACAGGGAGAATCACGGGATAGGGATGGTCAACATCAAAAGCACAGCGGAGAAATATCAGGGGACAATGGATTTTAAGGTAAACGGCAGGGTGTTCATCCTGTCTGTGATGATGAAAAATGAGAGGAGAGAGGGAGATGGATTTCGGAGTGACAGGTAAATTGGGAGGGTGCTATCTGGCAGAGCAGTACCGGAAGAATGCGGCGGCAAAGGCAGCAGGTACAGGGAATTTTGCGGAGGAGGTACAAAAAGCTGCAGAAGGAAAGAATGCGGCGGAAAAATCCAGCTCATCAGCATGGGCGGGGGACATGGTTGTCCCTAATCCTCCGAGTTATTTTGGATTTACATATGACAGCAGTATTTCCAATAAACCCAAAGAGGAAATGACGACAGATGAGTACAAACAGTGGTTTATGAATGAGATGTCGAAAATGCCTGTAAGTTCATGGTTCAGATCATCATTTTCGTCTGGCTCTCTGGTGATTAAAGAAGAAGCATTTGAGAGGATGAAAAATGACCCGGAATATGAGAAATATGTCCTGAACAGGATTCGCTCCATGTATTCAGTAAGCAGTTTTCCTGTCGGGCCGAATAATGTCTGCTATGAAGTTATCGGGGCATCCCCGGAAGAATGCTATGGTTATGCGGGGCCGGCAGGAGGCAGCGGCTCAAATTTTGCCAGCAATGAAAAGTCATGGTGGGAAAAACGCCATGAGAGGATGGAAGAACTGATGGAGGAACAGGAGAAGGAAGCGGTCAAAAAGGCAGAGGCAAGGAAGGTGGCGGCACAGGAAAACTATCTGAAAAGCCAGATGGCAAGCAGGCAGAGGTTACAGGCATTTCTTGCAGAGGGCGTACAGACTGGTGACAATGCGGCGGCGTTCCAGACCGCAGGAGTAAACGCACTGGCAGCAACTGTCTATGAGGAAAACATAAGCGCATTCAGTAAAAGCGTGGTTAGAGATTTTTAAGGTCAATGGCAGATGTGCATCCTGTCTGCGATGATGAAAAATGAAAGGAGAGAGGAAGATGGATTTCGGAGTATTTGGTAAATTGGGAGGGTACTATCTGGCAGAGCAGTACCGGAAGAATGCGGCGGCTGATAAGAATGGAGGCGTGAGTTTTGCGGAGCTTGCGGCGGCGAAAGCGGTGGGGAAGTCGGATGTATCGGGAATGAGTTTTA
>CAJTXE010000096.1 GCA_910580225.1 uncultured Acetatifactor sp. | reverse complement strand
GCCGCCCCGTCAAAGCGTCTGCCTTTTCCTGTCCCCGTTCTCTTACTCGCCCCTGAAAACCTCTGCCATCGTCTTTGCCCCCAGCTTAAAACTGTCAATGAACGTTTCCGAGAACTCAAACGGGATTACATCAAGCTGTTCGTCCATGATTTTAATGAACCGCGTGTCAAGGGGCGTCTTCAGCTTCTTCAATAACGCAATAAAATCCTCATAGTAGTGATTACAAAATATAAGGCAATCAAAATAACAATTGCCGTTCCTGCGCTGAGGCCCAGTTCCTGCCACATCTCCGCAATCCCCTCGCTCATCCCAAATTTTTCCCATAAGTCCATCTTATGTTCCTCCTGTTCATTCCATATATTTTTATCCTTCTGAAACTCCCAAATCTGCGCCTACGTTCACGAAATCTCAAAAAGCATGTATAAACATAATGACTCCCAGCACAATGGCAGCCAGGCCCAATAAAGCGTTTCTTCTGCTTCCCTTCCTTCTGCGGGCAGACAAAGCAATCCACACAATATAAGAAACAGTGCGACAAAAATCGGTGCCGCTCAAACAATTGACTTTTCGTCGAAGTCTTATTTTACCACTACGGAAACAAGAATACAACCGCTGTGCTGTAAACGGTTTCCTAAATGCCGTGAAATGATGTAACTTGAACATTTCATACCGTGAGACTAAAGATATGCACCTTTTGTCTCCGATATAAGTGTAAAGTAAACCATAATACACTTATAAAGTAAATCATTTTCACTTATAAAGCAGAGTATGCTGCACTTATAAAGCAAGTCACTTAGGTTCGAAAATACTTTGCTAAGCGGTTTCACCCGATCAGTAAATGGAACGACCGGAAATGAATGGCCTGGGAGGTCAAAGAGCAGAAGAAAGCACAGAAACGGATACTGACCCGGAAAGTCAGGGAATGAAACGGCAGGCAAAGCAGCTTTTTACGCAGGCATGCATCTGTCCTTGCTATGCCGACAGAAAGGAGATAAGCACATGCAGCATAGAATTCTCATCGCAGAGGACGATACGGACATCAGCCGCCTGCTGTCCAGGATACTGGAAGCCCAGGGCTATCAGACCCTTCAGGCGTTTTCCGGGACAGAGGCCCTGTCTCTTATTGAACACGAAGAACCGGATCTCCTTCTCCTGGACCTTATGCTGCCCGGCCTGTCCGGAGAGGAGCTGCTTTGCAAGCTCCGGGAAGAAAAGCGCTGTAGTTTCCCTGTCCTGATTCTCTCAGCCAAAAGCGCCCTGGGCGACAAGGTGGCCCTCTTAAAAAACGGGGCGGACGATTATATCACGAAGCCCTTTGAGCCAGAAGAGGTTATCGCCCGGATCCAGGCTGCCCTCAGACGTGCAGGCAGCCCTTCCAGGCAGCAGCCTGAAGTGCTGGCCTACCATAACTTAATGCTCTATCCGGACTCCCGCAGGGTACTGGTAAACCACCGGGAGCTGTCCCTGACTGCCCATGAATATCAGCTTCTGTACCTGTTCCTGCAGTCCCCGGAAAAGGTCTATTCCCGGGAAAGCCTTTACGAGCTGGTATGGCAGGGCGGCTATTACGGTGAGAACAATACCGTGAACGTCCATGTGAGCAATCTGCGCAGAAAAATCAGGGAAGCTGATGCCTCCCAGGAATATATCCGGACCGTGTACGGCATCGGTTTCCGGCTGTGCTAATACACTTCTGCAGTCATTTCCAAGTAAACGGCGAATGTTGATTGCCAAAAGATGAATACAATGGACACTATCCTCCAGGGCCTCATTGCACCATGACAATATAATATGCTTATCTGGGGAGTCGATAGGATGTGAATTCCTCTGTTTCCGAACCTTGAATGAACAGAAACGTTACCGCATTTGATTACCGATTTTTCACTTACATAACAGCTCTGCGAATCGAAATTTATCGCTGTTGAAATATAGATAAAAGAGATGCTGGCCGGGAAATGGGAAGTGAATGGAAGGAGAAACAGAGCCGATTTACAACCACTTCCCGGATCTGCCGGAGACATCGAAAATGCAATGGTGCGGCGAAGCATCGGAAGGGATTGGGCTGAACACAGTCAGGGTTTCTGTTTTTGCTTATTACGACCATGACATAACCGGTGAGCTGGAGGGGATAAGGTTTGTGGACTGGGAAGATGCAGTGCATTTGCGCTTCGTGCCGGAGGGAATAAGCAGGGAGCAGAGGTAGAGGATTGCAGAAGATGCCCCTTTTGCTTTCCAGGAGGATATCAAGGACACACGGAAAATGAATACGACTGTCTATATATGAACAGGGAACGGTTCTCTATCTGTAGGGGATTGGGGAGTAAAATCTATGCTGCATGGAGGGAACGCGGGGGTCAAATGTCAGCCGGGAAGCGGGTGAAAAGCTGTAAAACTTTGTAGATTCGTGTATAAATCTGATGGGCAATACTATGTAAATGCACAAGGGTAAATACAACACCATCTCCCCAGCCATACCCGGCAAATCCACAAAACCCAGGTGGAAAAGTTCTGTCAATGTCGATTGAAATAATATGTAAATATATGTATAATGGAAATACCCTCCGAAAAGCCAGGACATTACAAAAGTAGCAAAAAATGATTGAAATGGGAATCCTGACACAAAAGAGTTTTGATGACTGTCAGCATATAGGAGCAGCAATCCGTTTCTATAATGAAGGCGGAAGAACCTTTCCGACAGAAATGAAAAAAGAAAGGAACAGAAATCACAGTTATAAGAAATTAATTGACGGTTCCCTGTAGAATATAAACTTAGGGTAGAGTTAGTGGCCCAATATCCCAATGGATTGGAGCAGGAATATAACGCAGTCATAATAATAGGCACTTCAATTAGGCTTTTGGAAATTCCTCCAAAAGCCTGCTATACTTTAGCCAGGA
>CAJTXE010000095.1 GCA_910580225.1 uncultured Acetatifactor sp. | reverse complement strand
AGAGTTTCCTTATCAACATGAGGTACATCGGGAAACTCAGCAGCTATGTCATGGTTCTGACCACCGGGAAGGAGATATCCGTGCCGAAGTCCAGGTACCCGGAAGTGAAGCGGCAGTACACGTTGTTTAAGGGGGCGGAGTGATCATGGCATTGTGGGTACTTTCATTCTGTATCATGGCGATGGAGGCATGGGGGAGCATATATTTCTTTGATACCTTTTTGAAGAAAACGGATGTGGGGCGGCTGGGAAAGTGCAGATATGTTGTTTTGTATTTTGCTGGCATGGTAGTGGCACTATTAGAAGGACATTTTGATTTAATGGGAATCAAGGTCATGCTGGTAATCCTTGTTTCCATCACATTCTGCACAGTGTTTTACGAAGCGGGCTGGAAACAGCGTATCTTCTTTTCCGGGCTGAATTATGCGTTGCTGTTTCTGACAGACCTTTTTTTCCTGCAGATAGAAAATATGTCCATTTCCCCAAATGTGGTGCTTACTTTTCTGCTTCTGCCCTCAAAAATGCTCTGGCTCTGTTTGGTGTTCATAGTCCGGAAAATATGGAAAGGACAAAACAATTATGGAGAACTTTCCCGTAAGGAGTGGCTGAAATTTTCCATGATTCCGCTGCTCACTGTGGCATCCATGCTGCTTATGTTCTTCTGTAACAGTGCAGAGGCAAAGGTGCAGACGGCATACCTCTTTCTGTCGGTGGGGCTGATATTCATAAACATTTTTGTCATAGAGTTGTTGCAGGGAATCCTTGAAAAAGAGGAGCTGTTCCGGGAAAGCGCGTTGGCAGGCCAGAAGAAGGAAAGCCAGCTTGCCCATTACCGGGATATGCAGGCGGTCTATGAGCGGCAGGGGAGGAAGATGCACGACTACAAGAACCAGATAAGGACAATGCAGGCGCTGCTGAAGAAGGGCGACACGCAGGCCGCCGCCGCGCTTGCGGAGCGGCTGACGGAGAGCATATCGGTGGAGATGGCGGCGGTCAACACGAACCATCCGGTGGTGGACGCCGTCCTGAACCAGAAGTTCCACGCCGCAAGGGAGCAGGGCGTGTCCATGACGTTCCGGGTGGGCGACATGGGCGGGCTGCGGCTGAATGAGGAGGAAACGGTGATCCTACTCTCCAACCTGCTGGACAATGCCATCCATGAGTGCGTGAAGGCGGCGCGGCAGGGAAGGAAGGCCGTCATCCATGTCAAGCTGGTGCAGGAGGGAGGGAAGCTGATCTTTTCCGTAAGGAACCCCGTAGTGGAAAAGGTGCAGGTCACGGAAGGCACCGGCCTGTCGAATGTGAAGGCGGTGGCAGATAAATATGGGGGCGATTTTGCCGTTTCCTGCGATGCGGAAAAGTTCCAGGCGGTGGTGATGTTATAAACTTTATGGTCATTTCGTGCAATTTTTAGTCACCTGGTGCAATCGTGGTTTGAAATGCGGGTGAATCCGCCGATGGATTTTATGAGGTGGGATAGCTTTAGAAAAAGAAAAAATTTTTATCAAGGAGGTATGTGATATGCAGATAACAAGAGACAATTATTCACAATATGCCAACATGGTACAACAGATGTTCGGCAATAAGAAAAATTCCAATAATCCGTTAGCTCAATGTGATTATGGGAATTTTGCACTGCGTTTCAAGCCGGTTGATATTCAATTCACGAAGCCGAATTGGGATAATATCATGACGAAGCGTGATAAGCCTGCAATGTCGGAGGAAGAATTTGAGGCGGCAATAAAGGAGCTGGCACAGAAGGAATTTGCCACCGGGAAGCGGGATGATGCGGCATATAGGAAATTATGTATGCAGCATGGAGAGACCGTTTCCCCGGACAGGAAAGCCATCTATGAATCAAGCATGAGAAAGACAGGCGGAAAGATGAATGCAGCCTGTATGTTTTGGGATAACAATGGGAATAAAACGCTATCTTACAATCCCGAATCAAGGAACTGGAAGGCCATAAGCACAGAGGAAGAATTTGCAAGGGCGCGGGTGTTTACATCTATCTATAATGATGAACTGGCACGCCTGAAAAAAGAGTATGGAGAAAACGCAAAGGGAACTGTATCTTATCATCAGATACAGTCTGACTTGGCAGCAGGTACAAAAGCACCGTCTTCGGGCAGCACATTAGATATACAGATATAATCTTTACACCCTATTCCGCAGAGGCGCATAAACCTGCCTCTGCGGACTGCGGGGGTGGCTGTAGGTGATAAGAGAAATGAAACGTTTTTGAAGGCTGGTTCGTATTATTAGCGGATGACAGCGAAAGGGGGTGTTTGTCATGAAGTTTGACAGGGGAAGTTAGGCGGTGTGTCTGCATGATGGGATGAACTGCTCGGACTTATTACATGGGAGCAGGGGCGGCTCTGAACGACAGAGGGGCTGCCATCAAAATAATTGATGACAATGGAGGATTTGAAAAATGAACGTAAATGGAATAGGACAGAATTATTATCAGAACAATGTATCAGCGAATAGATACAACAGGAGCAGGGCAGGACAGTTCTACCCGCAGAAACAGGCGGCAGAGGAATCCGCTCCCGGAAGTGCAAGGCAGAATGCCAATGTGCAGGATATATATGACGCACTTAAATCAACAAATCCAATAATGGGGCAGGAGGAAAACACCGTATCAAATGACAGCGGGCTGACAGTGTGGTATGGCGATAAGACCTTGGAAGAATGGGCGGCAACAGACCCGAAATATACGGACAAAGCAACAGGTTTTTCATGGTATGTCAGGGATGGGAAGCACCCTTATATGACGGGGGAGGATGCTAAAAAATTTAAGGAAATGTGCAAGGAAACGGGAGAGTCGTGGCTGAAAAAGTTTGCGGAAATGACAGGAACGATACAGCACCTTGATGACAATACAACTGCCTATGTGGGAACAAACGGTACAGCGATTAAATCAAAGGACGGAAAGGAACTGTTTATAGATACGTCATCCATGACTTATGACATGATCATGAATATGTTCA
>CAJTXE010000094.1 GCA_910580225.1 uncultured Acetatifactor sp. | reverse complement strand
TTCGAAGGGGCATCCGGCTTTTGTTTATACACAACATGGCACTACAGTTACGGGGCCAGAACCAAAGAATGAGGATTTGTTAGAAGCACAGAGAAAATGGCTTGATGCCTGTAAAATATATGTAGAAGTCTTGGAAAAGATGAATAGAGAAGAGGCTGCATTAGGGAGAAAAAAAGCGGCTGATTTGTGGAGTAAGGCTTGATGTTTTGTCGAATCCCGTTTGTCGAATGTCGAATTGGGTGGGGTAAATGGGGTAAAGAGGGGTAAAAGTCATCAAAGTATAACAGCGGCACAGGCGGCTATTCAGAAATAATGCCATAGGATTTTTGGTACTTACAGGCAAAAGTATTGAAGAATGGCTTAAAATCAAAGGTTTTTGAGCGTAGAGGGGTTCACCGGAGTGGTTGGTGGACCTCTCTTGCATATTGCGGCATCCAACGGCCGATTTTGCGGAGCAAAACGGCCGCAATGCGAAGCTGATCGGCCACAGGCCGTTGCCTTTGTAAGCCGAATCCTCTCATAATGGGTCTATGCCTCATAAAGAGGTAAATAAACTCATTTGAAGGAGGATAATGAATGCTTGACTACAAAACAATCATTATCAAACGCTATGCGCTGAATCTGTCTGGCAGAGAGATTGCCAGACAGATTGGTGCAAGCAAGTCAGGAGTCAATGAATTCCTGAAAGCATTTGAGGAGTGTGACAGCATCAGCTACCCGCTCCCGAACGGCATCACCAACTATGGAATAGCTGAGTTAGTGTATGGAAATCCGCCAGGAAACAATGGTCGAAATCCCAACATTGAGTATCCTGATTACGGGGATGTGAACAGGCAGCTTTCCACCAGAAAGAACATGACTTTGGTGTTCCTCTGGAACAGGTACAAAAAGAAGTGCGAGGAAACTGGCAGGCGTTATTATCAATACCGCCAGTTCTGCGAACATTACTCTGAATGGTGTGCCGAAAATGCCGAAACCTTACACTTCGATGCCGTCATTGGGGAAAAGATGGAGGTTGACTTTGCCGGCAAAACATTTGAGATTACCGATCCGTTAACCGGTGAAATCTATACCGTCGTGGTATTTGTTGCCATTCTGCCCTATTCACAGTACATATACGCAGAGGGAATGCTTTCGGTAAAAGAGCCCCAGTGGATCAATGTAAATAACCATGCCCTGGACTACTTTGGCGGAGTGCCTGCGCTTGTGGTCTGCGATAACTGCAGGCAGGCCGTCATAGCAAACAGGGATTGGATCGCACCAGAACTGAATAAAGATTATGCCGAATGGGCGGAACATAACCAGACGGTTATCTTGCCTGCGAAGGTTCGTAAGCCAAAGTATAAGAGTTCTGTGGAAAACGCCGTGGGCATCCTTGAAAAGGGATTTTTCCACGAGATGGAGGAGCGGCAGTATTTCTCTCTGGAACAGTTCAATCAGGATCTATGGGTCTTCCTCGAACAGTTAAACCGGGAGCCTTTTAAGAAAAAGGAACACAACAGATACTTCTATTGGGAAGAAGAAAGACTGGAATTGATGCCGCTGCCCTCCGTGCATTACGAGTACACGGAGAGACGAATGGCAAAAGTATCAAGCGATTTCCATGTCCGCTTTGATAATGCTTATTATAGCGTAAATAAAGCATATGTGCACAAAGAAGTTCTCATAAAGGCGACAGCAGCCATTGTACGAATTTACAGTAAACAGGGTGAATTCCTGTGCGAGTGGCCCCGTGCAGAGTACAAGGGAAAATGGTCTACGAATCCCCACCATCTCCCCGCCAGCTATCAGGGATACGGACAGTGGAATGCAGCATTTTTTATCAATAAGGCAAGGCTTGTGGGCACATCGACCGAGGCGGTTATCCAGAACATCCTCAAGTGCCGTAAATATGAAGTCCAGACCTACCGTATGTGCCTTGGCGTACTCAACTTCGGCGGGAAATATGGGAAGCCTGTACTGGAGGAGTGCTGCCGTCGTGCCATTGACTGTGGGAAAACCACATATACGTTCATAAAAAACACCATTCCCGCAGTTGCGGATGAGATGGGAGCAGAAGTCCGAAAATGCAGCACTGCCCCTGAAGAAAAGGGCGGATACGCGATGAGCCCTGATTCGGCAGATATAAACAAACTTTTGTCCCGCAGCAGGGAGCTGGCAGACAGGCAGAGGGGAGGTGACCGGTAATGCTCACTGGAAACAGCCTTCTGAATATGCTCGTGGATGAATTAAACGAAATGGGGCTGCCAAATATGGCGGCTGAACTGGATAAACTCTATGCTGCCCCCGGATTCCTTGAGATGGACCGCCTTACGCTGATTTCGGAGCTTATATCTCCCGAATACAAGGATAAGATCAGTAAACGGATAAATAACCGCCTCCGCTCGGCAAAACTCATAGGATGCCCGGCAGAAATCGGGAATTGTACGGATTCCCAGGAAAGGGAATACTTACCTTCCGGGATTCCGCAGATGCTCTCCACACTGGATTTTATTCCAAAGGGGTTTAACATTTGTATACTCGGAGCGTCCGATACTGGCAAGACGTATCTGGCAAAAGCAATCGGCATAAAAGCATGTACGGATTACCGGGTGGGATATTTCCACTGTGAGGAACTGCTTGAAAACCTTTCGTCACAGAAACAGCTTGATTATGGTAAGTATAGTCGGAAACTGTCCGGACTGCTTAAACAGGATCTTTTGATACTTGATGACTTTCTTCTCCACACAATCGTAGATGAAGCAGAAATCAAGATCCTGTTTGCACTGCTGGAAGGAAGATCGGAGAAAAAGAAAAGCACCATCATCTGTTCTCAGAGGGCGCCGGAGAACTGGAAGCCAATGATCATGAACGATGAGATATCGGCAAACTCCATACTTAAAAGAGCAACCAAACATTACACAGTTATGATCAACAGGAGATAACCTGCATTAAACGGGTGGCCGTTTTGCTCCGCAAGGCGGCCGCTCTAAAACGCATCTGTGGACGCTGCGCTCCGCAGAATGCAG
>CAJTXE010000093.1 GCA_910580225.1 uncultured Acetatifactor sp. | reverse complement strand
CGTGCGCCGCTTTCGCGGCTTCATAGGCTTCCACTTCCTTCTCGATCTGCATCAGTTTGGCGGCGAGGCTCTTCGCCACGATACTGATCGCCTGCAGGATGCCGATAAGCTCCTGTGACTTTTCCATAAGTTCCATTCCTCCTTTCCGGGGCAGATAATCTTGTTCCGAAATATACCCTCCTACCTTTCGTAATGACACTTTTCTGAAATGTGACGAAGTAAAACGGGAACTTTTTTCAGAACCGTTCGACAGCAGTATCCTTTTTTGTCGGAACGTGGAAAATATCAGACATCCAGCCCTCTTTCCCGGAAAAATGCGCGCAGTTTCCCCAGCACCACCATCTTCTTTGAGGACACGGTTGTCCGGGGCTGCCCATGCTTTTTCGCAAACTCGCTGACCTGCATTTCCTCCCCGAACACCTTCATGGCAAGCTCCCTCTCTTCTGGCAGGAGGGAATCCATCGCATCCGCAAGCACGCCGAGCAGCAGCTTTTTCTCCACCAGCTCATCCACCCCCGGCAGCTCCATGTCCGGGATGCCCGCTCCCTCCGAGGCATTATCCCGCCACGCCTCGTAGGATTCTTCCGTATAGCCGTTCTGCTCCATTGCCTCCCGGTTCCTCTGCTCATGCTTTTTCTGCTGCCACCACGGGCGGTAATATCTCTGGTATTCTTCTTTCGTAACTTCCAGTGTGGATTCTTCATTTCCAGATTTGATTGTGATTTTCCTAAAAGACATAAAGCGTTCCTTCCTTTACGCCTTCGTAAAGTTAGGAACGCTCTCATTCAGATGTGGGACTGGCTTTGAAAAAAAGGCAAAAAATGGCCCTGAGAAAGCTCTTTGTAAGAAATCTAAAATAATTCACTAGCTTTACTCCGGCCATTCGTGACTCGACACAATGCGGTCCCACTCGCTCGGTACATATTCAGTTATCCGGCATGGCTGACCTGCCAAGCCGCACAATGGCAATTTCCAAAAATTTCCATTGATAACTTTAGTATGACCATAAAAGAAACGCTTTAATCTATAAAAGTAAAAATAGCAGGATACCTTCCTGCCATTCTTTCCCACTATGTATATTTATCTTTTTCCTTTCGGTTTCCAGTACACCTTTATTACCCTGCCGCAGTTAGGACATTTCAGCGACACGATAATCCAGCCGGAACCCGTCTCCCCAATGTCACAGGCCCGTTTCTTGCACCATCTCTCCGGGCATTTCATTTTCCGTATAATACCACCTCCTCTCCCCCAAAATACATCTATTGCTATCTCCCCGCACTGATATGGAACAAGGGAACCAAACATGAAGTGTTCCTGCTTGGTTCCCTTTTATCGTTTGTGCATTATTGGTTTTCTTCTTATTGCATAAATCGATAGCCATTCCTGTCGCCATTCATACTGTAATGGTTCAATTGCTCCGTATCTATGTCAAGCAGTCTTGCACTATTGAACTTGCTAAGCCATGCCTGGTAGTTTGAGGCTTCAATCCCCATTGCAAGGTATTTCCGTGCTACACTATAATCCGAACTTGGGATTTCAATTTCCCATGCCTTATCCTTATCGCCATCATAAGGGATATAAGTAATGCCATTCGGTGTCAGGAACGTCATCCCTTCCCCTTCCCGTTTCAGGTTGCCGGATATTTCAAGCAGTGCATACAGCCCTGCTGTAGAACGCTGTGAACTGACTGAATACTTGGTAAATTCATCAGCCAGCTTTTCAATAATCTCCAAGTCCTCTTTCGATGTCGCAACAACAGACATCCCCTTTGCCTCATTGCCCTGTATGGATAAATAGCGCAGTCCGGTTCTAGGGTCTTGGTTCACTATCAGTCCGCCTTGCAACGGCACTTCCTTCAGATCAATCCCTCTTTTCCCGGCTATCTCATTCAAAATCCCTTTAAGTTCTCCCGTCATTGGCACATTACAGGAAAACGGCTGATCCATATTGATGACAAATTCCAGTCCGGTCTTTTCATCCTTCTGTATCATCAACTGGTCTTCCCTTATGTACAGCCCTCTTCCTGTTTCCTTATCCATGATCTCATATGCTGGAACCCCGTCCACATAGCTGGCATCCTCAATCTTATACCGTTCCGTTTCGATTGGCAGATTTAGGTTCTGTGATACCGATATATCTTTCCTTGAATACACGCCCATGTCATAAACACTGGCTGCATCCCCTCCTACATAATTGTCGCGCCCAGAAACGGCATTCGTTTTCCTTCCACTTTCGGAAGTATTCGCACCAACTATATCTGCCATCCTGCTTGCAAATCCTACTCCCGAATTATTCTTTTGTCCCCTTCCCGCTTCCTGCCATGCAGGATAGTGTGAAGTTCCAATTCCACTAATGCTCATTATCTTTAATCCTCCACAATTTTAATATTGCGGCCCCTCTGTCGATCAGAGCCGCCCCCGCTCTCTCAATAGAAGTCCGAACAGTTTATTGCTCCATGCAAAGGTGCTTTATTTATATTCCTCGGTCAAATTCCATACCGATCTTCACCTCCTCCCTGCTCCCCGATTCCCCGATCTGCCGGAACACCGGGGCCTGCCCTGCCTTGTCAGGCTGTGGTTTATTGGGGATAATTTTCCACTATGCCTTGGCATCAAAGCTATTCTGCGGATTTTCCACACTCACCGTTTCTTCATCCGCCAGCGGAATCCCTCTCTTGGCATTTCCCCATGCCTCGTTATAGATCATGCACATTTCCGTCTGTCTGGAAGCCTCCGCATTGGTGGTATACATCGTCCACCCATTATTGGAATAAGTCGCCACCATCTCACCGTTCTTATCGTAAAACTCTATGTAATCGCTGTTTCCTGATGGCAGTTTCTGATATTTCACTTTCCCTTCCAGCAGCGTCGCCACAAAGTCTATGGGCTTAAGCACATTCTGCCTGTTCCCGGAGACAGCTTTCAGCCCGGAAGTGATGATTCCTTTTCTATCCGGGGATACTTCCGATGTGTAGCTTTTCATCAGCCTGTTAAATCCTTCGGATTTGTTTTGGAACTGCCCTTTTGCAAAATCCTCATATGCCTGTTCCCGAATCTGCTTCCGGTATTCCTCATCACTGATGCCGCTTTTCTTTTTGGAGA
>CAJTXE010000092.1 GCA_910580225.1 uncultured Acetatifactor sp. | reverse complement strand
ATGATCTCAGATGTTTCCCACCAGTTAAAGACGCCCCTGGCAGCGCTAAAGATGTATGATGAGATTATGGCGCAGGAGGGAACGGACAGGGAGGCCATCCATGCATTCAGCCAGAAATCCCTGCGGGAAATACGCCGGGTGGAGGATGTGGTTTATACGCTCTTAAAAATAGCCAGGCTGGACGCAGGCACGGTCAGGATGGAAAAGGCGGAGGAAAACATGGAAATGCTCCTTAAGGATGTGACGGAACGCTTTGAGACATTTGCCACTCAGGAAGCGAAAGAAATTGTGTTATCCGGGAGCAGCGATGTTTTCCTTTACTGCGATGCCCTTTGGATGTCGGAAGCTTTGGGGAATGTGGTAAAAAATGCGCTGGAGCATACCGACAGAGGTGGGAAAGTAGTAATCAGCTGGGAGAGGACGCCCCTTCTTACAAATATTGTGGTGGAAGACAACGGAACAGGAATTCACCAGGAGGATATCCATAATATCTTCAAACGGTTTTACCGGAGCCGTTTTTCCCAGGATACCCATGGAATCGGCCTGGGGCTCCCGCTTGCAAAATCCATTGTGGAAGCCCATCAGGGGACGGTTTCCGTAACCAGCAGGGTCGGCAAGGGCAGCAGATTTGTCTTAAGCTTTTTTCATCTTACAAAAGAGTAAATCTTACTAAAAAGTAAGATGAAATTCATGTGAGAGTAAGACCCATCGGGTATGATAATTCCCGAAAGGCAGGTAATAAATATGAAGATTCTTGAAGTACAAAATCTATGCAAGACCTATGGAAAAGGGGAAGCGCGGGTTCAGGCGCTTGACCATGTTTCCTTCTCCGTGGGCAAAGGGGAATTTATCGCAATCGTAGGCGAATCCGGTTCCGGAAAAAGCACGCTTTTAAATGTGGTGGGAGCCTTGGATAACCCGACCTCCGGGAAAGTGCTGATTGATGGGAAGGACATTTTTTCCATGCCCGAAAAGAAGCTTACGGTGTTCCGCCGCCAGAATATCGGGTTTATCTTCCAGTCCTTTAACCTGATCCCGGAGCTGAATGTAGAGCAGAACATTACATTCCCTTTGCTTCTGGATTACCAGAAGCCGGACCAGAAGTATGTGGAGGAGCTGCTGGAGATTCTGGGATTAAAGGAGCGCAGAAAGCACCTGCCCAGCCAGCTTTCCGGAGGCCAGCAGCAGAGGGTGGCAATCGGGAGGGCGCTGGCGGCCCGCCCTGCCATCATCATGGCGGATGAGCCTACCGGGAACCTGGATTCCAAGAACAGCCAGGAGGTCATCACCCTCTTAAAATCCATGTCGGCCAAGTACAGGCAGACCATCCTGATGATTACCCACAATGAGAACCATGCGGATGCAACGGACCGGGTACTGCGCATGACGGACGGAAGGCTGGAGGATTTGGGGGTGGCGAGATGATAAGTTATCTTGGGCTGATACCCCAGTATGAAAAGATCCACCGCAAAAATAACCGGATTTCCGTACTGTGCATCACGCTTTCGGTATGCCTTGTAATGGCGATTTTCAGTATGGCGGACATGGCGATGCGCTCCCAGAAGAATTATTTCATTAAGACTAATGGCGAGTACCATGCGGCACTCCATGATGTGGAGGCGGAGACGGCAGAACTGGTATCGGCAAGGGTTGACGTGGCTTTATCAGGATGGGTCTATCAGGGCAGTACGGGGATGCTGTCCGGCAAAGCCGTCAGTTTTGTGGGGGCAGATGAAGAAACCATGGAATCCCTGACCGAAATGGATATGACGGCCGGGGCATACCCTTCCCTGCCGGACGAGGCGCTGCTGAATGAAAACGCCATGGAGCAATGGGGACTGTCCATCGGCGATTATGTGACGGTTACGGTTCCGGACGGCTCACAAAAACAGTACCGGATTACCGGAACCCTTGCGGATATGGGATCCATGCTGAAAGCGGATATCTGCGGGATGGCGCTGAGCGAGGAGGGCTTCCTTGCCATTGCGGATGAAAACGCGGCAGACGGCACCACCTACCGCATCCAGTTTAAGAGCGGCGCACATATCCAGGAGGCCATAAAGGAAATCAAGAGCCAGTTTGGCCTTTCTGACGGCCAGATCTCTGAAAATACCGCTTTGTTGGGTCTGATGGGACAAAGTGAGAGCAATATCATGCAGGCCCTCTATCTGATCGCTGCAATCCTGGTTTTCCTTGTTTTGATTGCGGGAACGGTGATGATCTCCGCAAGCTTTAACACTAATGTATTGGAGAGGACACAGTTTTATGGGCTGTTGCGTTGCTTAGGGGCATCCAGGAAACAGGTAAAGCATTTTGTGATCCTTCAGGGGCTCAGGCAGAGTGCGAAGGGCGTCCCCATTGGCCTGCTGGCAGGCCAGATTGTGACATGGGCTGCCTGCCTGTTACTGGGATCCATCAGCGGAGACCGCTTTTCAGAGGTCCCGTTATTTGAATTCAGTATCGCCGGCATATTGGCAGGGATTGTGGTGGGCTTCCTGATCGTCCTCCTTGCTTCCCTTTCCCCGGCGAAAAAGGCCTCCAGGGTTTCCCCTGTCACGGCAATCAGCGGAGGCTCCCAGCTGGCACAGAATAAGCGTGCGGCAAATACAAAGCTGTTCCATGTGGAAACAGGCATGGGCATGTTCCATGCGCTGTCCGGGAAAAAGAATTTATTCCTGATGACCTGCTCCTTTGCCATCAGCATCATGCTTTTCCTTGCTTTCCAGGTGATGGTGGTCTTCCTGGGCCAGGGCATGCCTGCATTAGCCCCGTGGGCGGGGGATGTATCTGTGACAGCCGCTGCAGGGCTGGAAACTTCTGTCATAGAAGAAATCGAAGCCGTTGATGGTGTGAAGCGTGCTTTTGGCAGAATGGAATACGGCGGCTTAGCTGTTTCCTCCGATACCGAGAGCGGAACGGCCACGCTGGTTTCCTATGAAGAGAATCAGTTCAAATGGGCAAAAGAGGAACTGAATGGAGGAAATATCGATGCGGTTTCGCAAGGAACCGGGGATATCTTAGTGTCCTACCAGGACGGCATGCAATGGAAGGCCGGGGACACCGTGACGCTCCATACGCCTTTTGGGGAGAAACAGGTGAGAATTGCGGGTATTCTTTCTTCTACAAATGCGTCAAGTGAAGCGGGAAGCCTTGGATACATCATATGCTCAGAACAGCTGTTTACGGAGAGCATCGG
>CAJTXE010000091.1 GCA_910580225.1 uncultured Acetatifactor sp. | reverse complement strand
GCAAGGTGTCCCCAGATGGCAAGTCCACAAAAGGGTAGCTGGCGGCAGCCAGCGCAGGGGAAGCGTAGCGTCCCCTGTTTGATTTGGAGCAGACCTTGACTGCGGAAAATCACAGCCCTCCGGCGAGGAGCCTTCGGAGAACGCAATGCACCAACCTCTGGGTGGTGTATAATTGCGCCCTTAGTAAACTAAGGGGTTTACGGCTTCTCTCGTTCCAGAAGTTTTTTCAATAGTTCCTGCGTGTCCTGCCTGTGAAAAATGAGTTTCAACAACAGCATGACATCATCATCTGTCAGGCGTTCCGGCTCTTGCAGAAAACTTTCCAGCATACCGCCACGAGTGCAGAGCCGGTGTGTCCGTTCCTTTCGGGTAAGCTGCTTTAACTGGTGCTGCAATGCCTTTTCATCATTGATGGCTTTCCGCAGTTTCTTTTCGCTTTTTTCCAGCTCCCGGTTGAGCTTTTCCAGCTTTGAGGTATCAGGCAAGGGCAGCGTCCTCCTTTCCCGGTATCAGCACATAAATCCGGTTCGGTTCTCCCACGCCCTGACGCACCCGCATGATAAGTCCGGCAGTTTCCAGTTCATTCAGAGAACGCTTGACCGTCATGGGGCTGCGGGACAGGACTGCGGCAATGGCTGTGACAGGGAAGCAGACAAACAGGATTCCGTTTTCGTCCTCCTGCCCTTTGGAGAGCATAGCGTCCAGCATCCGGCAGTACATGACCTTTGCGGTGCTGCTGACTGGAAATCCTGTCAACGCTCTGGGAAATGGCATACAGGGCGGCAATGGTGTGTCTATCGTCATAAATTCAAAATTCATTCGGTGTGTTCCTCCTTTTTCTTTGCTCGTTTGGATAAATAACGGGGGCAGTCAATCACAACCGCCCGGAAGCTCTGCTTGCACCCATGCTGGCATTTCCGGCATAATTCGTTGTAAGTGACACGCCCCCGGTCATTGAGGTAAAAGGAAAGCTCATGCTTCCTCTTTTTGCTCATTCTCGGCATATTGCGCTTCCTCCCGTTTTAGTGTATGGTTTCGGGGCGATTTTCGGCAAAATTACGGTCATAGAGCCGCTTAAAATCTCCCGAAGTATCAGCGATAGGGTAGACTATCCCACTATCAGATTGTCGTGTTTCGGTATCATTTCGGTGTCAGTTCGCCAGTTCTCCCCGGTGTCGTTCCTCCCCTGAATCTCACAGCGGCGTATCGCTCCCTTTGGTACGCTCGTTTCGGTCAGGGTTCCTCCACATCCCTGCCAAAAGTCATGGCACTACATCGCCGGGGAAGCATATCCCACACAGGCTGGTCATTCGATTGGAATAATCCATCGATGAACTACCTGTATCATAGAACATTTTTGTGCCCTGTGCCGTATGTCCACAAAGTAGGAATTAGGGGTAAAAATCAGAAATTTCCACGATTGCGGAAAGTGTGATATAATCCAGTTAAGCGGCAGCAATGAAACCGCCGGAAAGGAGCGTGTGCCCATGAAAGGAGCAACAAGCATACAGGAACGCCTTTGGGAACTCCGCAAGGATAAAGGCTTAAATCTGGAAGAACTATCAAAGCTGACGGACATTTCTAAATCAGCTCTTGGAAGTTATGAAAAAGAGAATGTTAAGGAAATCAATCATGGCTATCTTGTCACGCTGGCAGACTTCTATGGGGTTTCCGTTGATTATCTGCTGTGCCGGACAGAGAACCGGGAGCAGATCAACACGCCACTAACAGAGCTGCATTTGAATGATGAGATGGTGGCACTTCTGAAAAGCGGTCGGATTAACAACCGTCTGCTCTGTGAGCTTGCCACTCATAAGGACTTTATCAAGTTTCTTGCGGATATTGAGATTTATGTGGATGGGATTGCCACCATGCAGATTCAAAATCTCAACGCTCTTGTCGATACCGTCCGGCATAAAATCATTGAACGGTATCGCCCCGGCGAAGATGACCCGCATTTGAAAGTGCTACAAGCTGCCCATATCAGCGATGATGAATATTTCAGCCACATGGTTCTGGATGACCTCAATCTCATTATCCGGGATATTCGGGAAGCTCACAAAAAGGACAGTGAGAGTGCGCCCCAGACCACCGTTGCCGATGAACTGAAAGAAAATCTGGAAGCGGTCGAAAATTTCAAGGGCAGTCGGGATGAAAAGCTCGTTGTCCTTTACTGCAAGCAGCTCGGTATCAACTATAAAAATCTGTCAGACGAAGAATTTCGCTGGCTGATTCGGATTCTCAAAAAATCAAAGAAAATGGGAACGCCTATCAGCCAGAGGAAAAAACGGTAAAGAAAAAACCGCTGTTGCATGGTTTGTTGGCTCCCATGTAGCAGCGGTTTATGCTGTGGTTATTCAATTAAAATTTCAAAGTGACAAACTTAAACTTCTTCAACATCAATAACATTATATCCTCTTTGCTTTAATGCCTTCGCAAAAAATCCCATTCCAGAAATTAGTTTTCCAGTAAAGCTACCATCGTATATTTGATTTACACCACAAGTAGGACTTCTGGATTGTAATATAACCAAATCAATATCTTCATTTTGAATTTTTGATAATGCCATTGACACTGCTTTATTATATTCAGAATTAACATCATTTCCATTTTCATCTACTACAATCCCATTCACAATTTCTGCACAAGGTCTAGGAATTTTCATGCCAGCTAATACTTCTGGGCAAATAGAAATAACTTCTTTATCCTTTAAGAAATTGATAACTGCTAAATTTTTATTGTTTTTTCCGTTATATTTACAGTTTGTTCCCATAATACAGGCACTAACTAATACCTTCATATTTATCACCCCAAATCAAATTCATTTACATAATCCTTCTACCACACCGTTATGAATAAATCATCTCGTGCAAAACAATTTCTTCCGCCCGGTTGTGAATGTTATTGCAACACTGCACCCATTCCATTTGAGAAGTACGCTTCAATTCCTCGGTCACGCCCTCAGTAGCTTTCATCTGCTCCATGATGGTGTCTAACCGTTCCTGTGCCTGTTCGTTCAGGTCTGCAAGATATGTCCATAACTCTCCGGTCAAGGTCAATGTGTTCAATCTGGCTGGGTGGATTTCTCTTAAATATTCCCGGTGCAGCCGTCCATACTTCCCAATGGGGCGGTGTTCCTTCGGCAGTTTCAAATCCGGGATGTAGTAATCTCCGACAAGGATATAATCAATTCCGTTTTCTGTTATTCTTGGTTTCAATTCGCTCATGTTTCTTA
>CAJTXE010000090.1 GCA_910580225.1 uncultured Acetatifactor sp. | reverse complement strand
GATTATTTCGATTCTCTGATTATTCCGATTTTAGCATAGAAACCTTGATATTAACAGTCCCCCCATAAGAAAAAATCGGAATAATTCTAAATCCCCTGCCTAAGTGATTACTCCTTTGTTATGCTATTAAAATAAACCACAGCAAAGGAGGACATATCCATGTCACTATCAATTGATGAAGCCATCAAAAAGGTGCTTTCCTTTTTAAAAAGTATCCCTATGGCTCCTGCAACAGTAAAGTACTACTCTTGCTGCTGTTCGCATGTCAGGGATTACTGTCAGCGCAATGCCTTACAGGAATTCTCATACAAAGATGCGGCTTCTTTCACAGCAGAACAGCTGAAATTGGCTGAAAATGGTAAATTCGGCAAAATCTATGCACTGATCATGCGGAAAGCCGCTTACTATGTGGCAGATTGTTTCGAAACAGGTACGCTTGAATGGAAACGCAACAGGTATACAATAACGGAACTACCTGAAAATTACCAGCAGATTCTTGGTTCTTTTGAGGAGTCTATTTCCGGAAAACTTGCCGAAGGGTCAGTCTATAACATCATTCATGAAATCCGGAAATTCCTGAAGTATCTTGAGAAAGCAGGCTGCCTCACTATCCAGGATCTGTCAGCTGATATCCTGCGTGCATATGTGATCCAAGAGGCTCCTAAACACATGGGCAATTACGTAAACCTCACATGGCCTCTGAAAAAGTTCCTTGCTTATGTCAAAAAGAGCGGCGTTGCCCTCTCAGGAACATTCGATTTCCTTCTGGCAAACCCGGCACCTGTACATGAGAGGGTGCTTCCGGCATTTGATGATGATGAAACAAAGGCAATACTTGAAAGCATAGATACATCAACAAAACAGGGCAGGCGTGATTATGCGGTGGTAATGCTTGCGCTTGACACCGGCCTTAGATGGTCGGACATTGCCAAGATGCAGCTTTCCGACATTTTATGGGAGAAGCGGGAAATCCGGGTGAAACAGGAAAAGACGGACACTCCGCTTACACTTCCGCTGACGCTCCGGGCAGGGACTGCTGTAGCAGACTATATATTAGAGGCCAGGCCGAAATGCAGCAGTCCATATGTTTTTCTCCGCCTCAGAAAACCTTACTCTTCTATGCTTTCATCTGCGTCTCCCACAAAAGACCTCATGGGACGTTACTTCAAGAAAAATGGTATCGAACACCATTTCGGTGATGGAAAGACATTTCATGGGCTCCGCAGGACTATGGGAACCAATCTCGTCAGGAACGGGACCCCGCTGGAAGAGGTGTCACAGATCTTGGGCCACCGCGATATAAATTCGTCCAGGCACTATATATCCCTCCATGATGAAATGCTGGCTGAATGCTGCATGGACATCAGCATGTTCGCTACAGAGAAGGAGGGGCTGCAATGAAAACAAAACAGAAAACATTTGTATTTGCAAGCCTTTTTGCCGATGACATCCAGGGGATGGTGGAATACAAAGCCGCACTCGGACATAAATGCGAAAGCTATGCCTGGGCCCTGCAGACTTTTGACCGGTACTGCCTGTCCCATCATCCGGATTCCGGCACGCTCACCCAGGAGATCGCTTTTGGCTTCTGTCAGGCCGGGACAGATGGGAAAAACTGCGGATACCGCGCAGGCACAGTCCGGGAATTCGGCCGTTACCTCTCTGCCATAGGGAAAGAGGCATACATCCTTCCCATGAATTTCTTCCCGCAGAAAAAAGCAGACCTTCCCTATATCATGTCAGATAATGAGATCCGGTCATTTTTCGGGGCAGCAGACCGTTATCCCCATGCAGACAACAGCCCCCTGCTCGAATATACGGTTCCGGTAATCTTCAGGCTCCAGTTCGCTACGGGAATGAGGCCGCAGGAAGCAAGGACCCTGAAGCGGGCCGACTTTAATTTTTCGAAAAACACGATATATATAGATGAAGCAAAAGGCCATAGGGACCGCAGGATTGTGACCCTGCCGAATGTGATGGAGCTGTGCAGGAAATATGACGCCATAGCAGAATCCCTCCATCCTGGCAGGACATATTTCTTCCCGTCCCCTGACGGCAGCCCATACACGCATGGCTGGATGACGGAAAAATTCCACAAATGCTGGGAAAATGCCGGGAACAATACATCTTCCAAAAGCTGTACCCCCTATGATCTCAGACATAATTTCGCAACCAGGACGCTCATGCGCTGGGTGGAGGAAGGAAAGGACCTGAATGTATATGCGCCATACTTAAGCACCTACATGGGGCATGTCACTTTTAACAGCACCTTCTATTACATCCACCTTCTGCCAGAGAAGCTGGGTATCCAGAAGTTCATGGACATCCAGGGGATCATCCCGGAGGTGCCGCATGAAAGCTGATGCCTCAAGGGTTCTGGTCCGCAAACATCTCAGACCGTATTTTACCGTGTTTCTACCAAAACAACGCGGCTGCAGTGACAACACCATACAGAGTATACATGACACATGGAACCTGTTCCTCCGTTACCTTTCTGCTGCAAAGGGCATTGACAACAGTCGGCTTGCTTTCTCAGATATCGACCCAGCGGTCGTGACTGGATTTCTTGACCAGATGGAATTCGAGAAAGGCTGGAAACCATCAACAAGGAACCAGCGTCTAAGCTGCCTGAGATCATTTTTCAGATATGCGGCATCCATGGAACCTGTTCTTTATCCTTGTTCGGCAGCACTGGGGGAGATACCCTTGAAAAAGGGGGATGACCGTTCATATGTCATTGAATTCCTGAGCCCGGAAGAGATGAAATCCCTGCTGGCCGTACCGGATACAAAGACAAGACTCGGAGTGAGGGATCAGTTTTTCATGGCGCTGATGTACGATTCGGCAGCAAGGGACTGCGAGATGCTGGGGCTGAAGCTGGAGGATTTCCATGAAGATAACAATACTGTCTACTTATGGGGCAAAGGCGCAAAGCCCCGGCTTGTTCCTGTTTCAGGGGAGACCACAGCGCTTTTTGTCAACTACCGCAGAAAATTTCATCAGGGTTCAGCCTTACAGGAGCCGTTGTTTTACACGATACATAAAAGGGAGAAGACACCAATGTCGGATGACAATGTTGCCCGTTTCCTCAAAAAATATGCCGATTTAGCGAGAATGGAAAAACCTGACATCCCTGAAAGGATCCATCCCCACATGTTCAGGAAGTCGCGTGCCATGCACCTTTACCGTGCGGGAATGCCGCTGGCCCTTTTAGCGGAATTTCTCGGCCATGAGGATCCAGAAACGACCCGTATCTACGCATATGCTGACACTGAGATGAAACGCAAAGCGATTGAAAAGGCTTCGCAAAATGTTGGGGAAGTCGCCAGCCTCCC
>CAJTXE010000089.1 GCA_910580225.1 uncultured Acetatifactor sp. | reverse complement strand
ATGCCTTGACGCAAAAAGTCGGGATAATTATGGACGCTATTTCAGTCCATACAGCTTTTTTAAAACTTCCTCGTCACTGACGCTGTACTTTGGCAGGTTAACCCCGGCGATCACATCACGCCCCATGGATTTTTCGATCGCCCTCCGTTTCTGCTCGGTATCCGCATAAGCGTAGACCAGAGTGGTTTCGAGATTGGAATGCCCAAGCCACTGGGATATCAGCGAAAGTGCCATGCCATGCTGGTAAAGGTGCATTGCCCGACTGTGTCTCCAGAGATGCGGATGCACATTTTCCGGAACTTCAGGACAGTTTTCCCTTGCTGATGTTCCATAACGCCGGAGAAATTTCCTGACATTGTCATCTGACATGGGATGCTTTGCGCCGCATTGTTCCACATAAAAAAGCGGCTGCTGTGAATGCATATGCCCGTTTGGATGGAACAGCTTCATATAATTCTGGAAATGATTTATTGTTTCCGGCATCAGAGGCACGCTGCGTATTTTTGAGCCTTTTCCTTTCAGGATTGCCGTGGGCGTGTTTCCAAGACGTATGTCACAGACCCGCAGATCCAGCATCTCCTGTATGCGTGCGGCGCTGTCGTACATAAGGATCATAAAAAACTGATCCCTTATCCCACGGCGTGTTCTTGTGTCAGGCTGTTCCAGCAGGGTTTTTACTGCGGCTTCGCTCATGTAATCCACGCCCGAAAATTTTTCCTGTTTCTGCCTTGGTATCTTATCAAGTCCTGCCTGCAGGATGATGTTCTCCGGATTGGTTGCCGCTGCGTATCGGAAAAAAGAACGGATGCAGGCAAAACGGTGGTTCCTGGTAGATGCGGAGCACCCCTTCTCGGCAACAAGCCAGTCAAGATAACCGCTGACCGTGCCGCTGTCCAGAAGGTTAAAGGTTACTTCGTTAATGGAAATACCGTTGGCTGAAGCCGCATACCCGATGAGCTGGTCAAGCGCTATGCGGTATGCCCTGACCGTGTTGCTGCTGGCGCACATCTGGCTGGGGAGATAGATTTTCAGGTAGTCATGCACCATCTGGAAAAATGCTTCATCTTTTATTCGTCCCATAGTTCCACCTCCGGTATCATCCGCCTTAAGGAATCCCAGTCTATACCAGCTGATTTTACGAGGTTTTCCGGGAGGAGATGGATATAGTACACGGTTGCGGACAATTCTTTATGCCCCATGTATGCCCGCAGGTAGGGCAGCCTGTTAAAAAGGTTTTCCCCGCTGTCAAGCCAGCGGCTCAGTGCTGCGGAGGCAAAGCGGTGGCGAAGGTCATATATCCTGACTGGCGGGAGCATGTCCGGATCGACACCGGGATTTGCGGCAGCAAAAAATGCTTTAAATTTATTTTGCATCCACGGGGATGAATAAGGGTTCCCGTTCCGGTCAGGGAAGAAATACGGGCTGTCAGGGTAAGCCGCATCACGCAGCCGGGCATAGGATGCCGCCAGTCCGGTCATGTCATTGGACATGACAACAATCCGCTCCTTATGGCCTTTTGTTTCCGTGATAAGGATTTCCCCGGTCTTAAGGTTGACGGACTCTCTTTTCAGCATCCGTCCCTCATTCGGGCGCAGGCCGCAGGTATAGATCAGCCGGAATACGGTGGAGAGAAGGAACGGCTGCAGGGAGTTTTCTCTGCTGCCCTGTGCGTCTATCACATGGAAAAGCTCTTTCAGTTCGCTGTCAGTAAAAATATATGGCAGGAAGCAGCTGCGCCCTGATGTGAACTTTTCCGGCAGTATGAAGGAGGGGATTCCCATGGAAGCGAGATACTTCCCAAGTCCTCTTGCATAACCGGCACGGGAATGGAAATAGCCGATGGATTCCCCCGGATGCCGTTCCAGCCATCCGGTTACGACCTCCCGCGTAAGGGACGTTTCATCCGGGAAATGTTCCATGCAGTACCTGTCCAGGCTGCGGCTCCTGGGCAGGTAAGTGGATTCCTCATAGCCCAGGGATACTTTGTAATCGATCATTGACCTGATTGCGGGGGCAAGCCCGCTTTTTAAACATCTGCTCATGGGAACCTCCTTTCCAGCGGAACACAGGAAAAATCCAGCGCACATGCCTTCAGGTTTTGGCTGTCCAGCGACAGGTATTGTTTGGCAGTGTCAAGGTTCTGGTGCCCGAGCACCTGCGCAATGGTGGTGACGGGCGTGCCGGAAACCAGCATATTTCTTGCCAGACGGCGGCGCAGCCCATGGAACCCTTTCCCATCAAAAGGCTTCCGGTCAATCCCCGCTTTTTTACAGTAGCAGTCAAACATGTATCCTATGCCTACGCCGCTCGCCATGGAAACAAACGGGGCTTTCTCACGCAGGAAGATTTCAGGCGCATCAGATTCAGGGCGTCCATTCAGGATATAGTCCTTTATGCTTTCCCCGGCTTCCGGCAGGAGGGGAAGGTAGAGCATGCCCCCGGTCTTGCTCTGTGACACATGGATTTCTCCTCTGGGCCAGTCGATATCTGTCAGTTTCAGCCTGGCGATATCCACCGCTCGCAGCCCGGTGGTAGCCCCAAGCATTATGATCCCCTTATCACGCTTTCCCATGGATGTGGATGTATCTACCTGCCCTATGATGGCGGTAAGTTCTTCATCAGATACATAGCCCCTCACCGGCATCTTACGTGGCACATGGTATGAAAACAGGGATATGCAGTCAGGAGCTTTCTCACCGGAGTCTTTTAAAAATATATGGAATTGGCGCACATAACACAGAAGGTTATGCAGGCTGCCCGCCGCCATGAATGTGGCGGCGTTGATGACAAACTCCCGTGAATCGTTTATGGAAGCCCTGTCCAGTGAAGGAATCCCTTTTTCCTGAAAAAATGAAAGATAACGCCGCACTGCCCAGGCAAAATCCCATTTGGTATTTTCGTGGAAATCCCTTGATGAAAGGAATGCATTCAGCAGGCGGCTGTACTCCCCGTTGAGCTGGTACTTGGATGTCCTTTTTGTACACTCCCATGTGAGAGTCCCTGTTGAGTGGAACATTTCAAATTTTCTGGCAGCACGCTTTTGGGCATTGTAGTATTCCCGGCAGATTTCTCCCTCCCGATAGCGCTGCTCGACGGTCTGGATGAATTCATGCGTGACAGCCGGATCATAATTGCAGATCCCTTTTTCGTGGTAGAAACTGACAACACTCCTGATAGAGCCGTACATATTTCCCCATAGGGTGTGCTTTGCATAGCCCGCCTGTTCCAGCAGCTCCATGATGCTGGAGAACATTTCAGTTACAGATAATGGTTGCTTTGTCATATGCAACATCTCCTTAAATAAAAAGTCAGGAAGAATCTCCTGCTAAATATTTATTCGGAGAAAACCAGTTGCTGAAAAAAGTTATCCCGACTTTTGGCGTCAAGGCAA
>CAJTXE010000088.1 GCA_910580225.1 uncultured Acetatifactor sp. | reverse complement strand
GGTCCGTGCCGTTCTCGTAAAGGTGTGTGCCAAAAGCATGGCGGAAATGGGGAGCTCCCCATTTCCGCCATTATGTAGAGTCAGGGAAAATGGTGAGTGATAAGGAAGAAGCCTGCATTTCCGGCAGTTATCTCTGAATCACTCACCATTTTATTCATCCCTTTGTAAGAGACTCTAAAAATGCCATTAGGTCTGTGTCAGTAGTCCAGTCTTTGTATTCCTGTTCAGGGAGAATGTCTTTACATGCCTTTTCAATCGCTTTTCGCTTTGATTCCGTATCAATTCTTGCGTAGATTTCAGTCGTAGAACAATCTACATGCCCGAGGAAATCACGTATATAAATAAGGTTTATCCCTGCCCTGACCATATGAACAGCTTTGCTGTGGCGGAAAACATGGGGTGTCACTGGAAAATCTATATCCAGAAGCTTCTCTGCTTTTGCCTTCTCTACATATTTATTGATGATATATGATATCCCCCAGCGGGACAGCTTTCCTTTCTTCTGGTTGGTGAACAGCTGGTTGTCGCCCCTGCTTATGCCGGGATCATAGCGGTAATGCTCCAGATAGGTCTCCAGCAGTTTCCGGGTCTTTGTCATAACCGGGACCTGCCGGGTCTTATTCCCTTTCCCATGAAGCGTGACCACAGCAGGACTTTCGGTACGGATATCCTTTACTTTTAAGTCTGCCAGTTCCTGCACCCTTGCACCCGTATCATAAAGCAGGGAAAGCAGGACCTGGTCCCGGAATCCTTCCTTTTTGCCTGCGTCCGGCATGGAAAGCAGTATCTTCATCTGATCCTCACTCAGATACGGGACAACCGCCATCGCCGTTTTTTTATACGGGATATCAAGTATTCCCTGTATCGCCTCCATATCCGGGGGCGACTGTTTCTGGAGATACCTGAAGAAGGAATGGAGCGCTGTAAGCCGCTGGTTCCTTGTCGACACGCTGCAGCCGCGTTCCGTTTCCAGCCAGTCAAGGAACCCACAGACCAATCCAGAATCAAAATCGGAAATCTTCAGCCGGTCTACCCTCAGCCCTTTCTTTTCCTCACAGAATCTAAAAAGCAGGCGGAATGCATCTGCATATCCGCTGACCGTGTTGCCGCTTAAATTTTTCTGCCCGGGAAGGTAGCTGCGGAAGTAACTGGTAACATAATAATGCAGGTCAGCTTTCTTCATTGCCCCCTCCTCCCGGAATGACGTCCCAGCAGGCCGCCTCCATGACGCGGACAAGCTCGGGATAGATTTCAGCCGTCAGCCTCAAATAATACTGCGTGGCACGGAAATCCTGGTGGCCAAGATAAGCGGTAAGGTAAGGCACCATGTTGCTCAGGTCAAGGCCTTCCGCGGACCATCTCCGCAGGTTCTCCACCGCCAGGGTGTGGCGCCAGTCATGGATGCGCGGCCCATCTTTCGGATGGGGGATACCTGCCATCAGGATATAGTCCCGGAAATGTGTGTAGGCGGTGCTCCGGTCCATCTTCCCCCTTTTGGCCCCGGGAAAGAGACAGGCATCGCTGCTGCAGCCAATATGGAACCTGTTGATATAGGAATGGATCCTTTCTGTGAGGGAAGCGCACAGGGGAACGATGCGGCTCCGGCCATTTTTTGCGTGCCGGACGGTGACTGCCCCCAGTGGGTAGTCAAAATCAGCTATCCTGAGATTCAGTGCCTCGGAAAGCCTGCAGCCTGTGCCGCAGAGGAACCTGAACAGGACGGGATCCACGGTGTTCCTGAAAGAGTTCGGTGTCTGGGGATAGGAATCGACCGCTTCCAGGAACCTCCTGCGCTCATCTTCCGTATAAATATGGGGGATATGGTGGCTTGCCGGGTATTTTGTCCTGATGTCCGGCAGATATGCATGGTGCCCCCGCTGTTTCATGAATTCAGCAAACCTGTACAGCAGGACTTCCTTGTCATGGAGCGTCCTGTCCGCCCCTCCCTGCCCATAGATAAAGGATTCCGCCATCTCCCGGGTCAGTGTCCCGCCTTCATATCCATTATAAAAGCAGAAATGGTCAAAATGCCGGAGGAACCGTTCCTGCTGTTCAAACTTCAGCCCTGCCAGATGGTTCATTTCAATAAAGGATTTCATCAGGCTGGAAAGGCTGCTTTTCCATTCGTAGTCACGCACCACAGGCACCCCCTTCCGCCACGGGGGCCCGGTATGCGTCCGGGTCAAGGGCACACCTGCGCAGATGCTCCACGTCAACTTTCAGGTAGATTTCTGTCGTCTTGATGTCCTGGTGGCCAAGGGTCTGTGAAATGACCGGGAGGGGAGCGCCTGAGGTCAGCATGTTCCCTGCAAGGGTGCTCCTCAGGGAGTGCAGCCCATGGTGCCCGCGCCCTTTGGTGTCGATCCCTGCTTTTACGATGTAACGGCGCAGTGCAGTGCCCAGCCCGCTCCCGCCCAGCGGGCCAAAGGGTGCCCTGTGACGCACAAAGACATGGTCATGGGATACGGCAGGCCTTCCATTCTTCAGATAGTCAATAATACTCCAGCCGACAGGGTCAAGCAGCGGGACGTCGATGGGCTGCCCTGTCTTTCCCATCACAAGGTGTATCTTTTTCTGGTTCCAGTCAATGTCGGACATCCGGAGGTTCCTTATGTCGCCTGCCCTCAGGCCTGACTGTATCGTAAGCAGCAGTACGGCATAATCACGTTTTCCTGCGGGATCCTCCCTGTCAATGGCATCCAGGATCGCCACAAGCTCCTCTTTTTTCCATGTGCAGGGTATCCCGCCGTTCCTTGGGACCCGCAGATGCGGCAGCCCCTCTTTCAGGTTTGTCAGGGTATATCCTTTTTCGTACATACACCCAAGAAATGACCTCAAAGCGCAGAGAATTGCTTCACGGTATTTGATCGTATTGTTGATGTACAGCATCAGAAAGGCATCTATGTCAGCCTGTGTGATGGCATCCGTGGCTTCCACGCCCCGGCTTTGGAGAAAAAGGATAAGCGCCTGTGCTTTATCCCTGCGGGTCAGTATGGTTGATTCTGACAGCCCGGCCTCATGCAGGGATTTCATGTAGCTTTCATATTCATCCCCGTATCCCTCAGGGCAGGAAAACGGCGGCCTTTTTGCATGGCCGGTATGGCAGTGGAGGCCCTCTTCCTGGTATTTCATCAGAAAATGGAGGGCTTTTATCCTTCTTGATACAGAATCATCAGATGGATCCCCGTATAGATCTACCGGGCGTGTCCCGTTTTTGGATTCGATAAAGTCAAGGCAGATACTCTCGCTTACCATACCGACTTCCCGCTCCCTGACATATCGCTCGAAAGCGCCAAATGTACTGCGGTAATCTTTAATAGAAGGTTCTGCCAGGCCGTGTGCTTCAAGAACACATAAGAGATAATCCATTGTGGGACGGAGTTCGCTGACTTTTATTGAACTCATGACAATATCCTCCTTTTTTATGGATAGTATCCCATAAAAAAGAGCAGGAGGGTATGGTCTGGAATAAAATGGTGAGTGATTCAGGGAGAATTGGCTGAAATACGACACTTTTCTTCATCAAGATCGGAAGAGCACACGTCTGAACTCCAGTCACCG
>CAJTXE010000087.1 GCA_910580225.1 uncultured Acetatifactor sp. | reverse complement strand
ACCAGAGTGGGAATTTCACCCACTTATATTTCAAGCGCCGAACTGGCGCACTCCTTTCTCGGAACTCTAATATGTGCTTCTGCTGCATTGTCATTACTCTGTAAATTGTTCTCAATGGCCTTTAAAACTCTGCCTTTCCTACACGGCATGAGTTTATCTCCTGTAAATCTTCTGCCTGGGAATGACAAATAAGGAGCGGAATTGACCGCTCCTTATTGATGACCGTTCAGCACACCGCTGAACCGCCCTCCAAAACCTTACAATTTCAACCCCTTCAGAAGATCCCCAAGGGATGTTCCTACAGATTTTCCGGAACTGTACTGGGCTGCCGCTTTCTCCTCCACCGGGTCCGGCTCCGCATTCTCCTCCACAGCCTTCATACTCAGACTGATCTTGTTATTGTTGGTGTTCAACACCTTCACCTTAACCGTATCCCCTTCCTTCAGCACTTCGGAAGGATTCTTGATACGCTTCTGGCTGATTTGGGAAACATGCACCAGACCGCTGAGGCCGCCTCCCAGATCCACGAAGGCACCATAAGGCATCACACTTTCCACCCTGCCTTCCAGAACCGTCCCCGGGGCCATCATTGCAATCTTCCGGTTCATTTTCTCCGCTTCTCTCTCCTTCAGCACATCTCTGGCAGAAAGCACCAGTTTCTTTTTCGCCTTCTCCACGGTGATCACACGCACATCCAGAGTCTGTCCCACAAAAGTGCTCAGATCCTCCACATAGGACAGTGCCAGATGAGATGCAGGGATAAAACCTCTGATCCCTTCCAGATAGCCTACTACGCCCTTATTTACCACCTCACTGACCTTTACGGGCAGGATAGTTTTCTCCTCCAGATAAGTGTTCAGCTTATCCCATCCCACTACTTCAGCGGCTTCCACACAGGAAAGCAGAATATTACCCGCCCCGTCGTCCCGCTTTACCACAGTGCCCTGTATCTTATCTCCCACATGTATATCGTTCACCAGGGAAAATGCAGGATCCCTGCTCATGTCCGCCGCCTTAATGACGCCAGGCGCATAGTAATTTAAATCCAGTGTAACTTCTTCCTCATTTACATGAATCACGGTTCCAGACAAAAGATCTCCCTCATTGATCTTGCGGAAGGACGCCTCCAGTTCCTTGTCATAGTCTGCCATGGTTTCTGCGGGCTGCACAGATGCATTGGATTCTGCTGCTTCCGGCTGTGCCGTGATTTCTTCCGCTCCGGAAACGGCGGCTTCTTCTGCTGCCGAAACAGCGGTCTCCGGTTCTGCGATGTTGTTCTTGATTTCTGTTTCCATAATACGCCTCCTACTCTTCCGTTACAGTCCCATGCCCCCTCCGATTTTCCATGCAGTGTTTCCGGCCATGCAGGCTGTCCGGCAATTGGTATATAGGCTATTTTATCACGCATATGGGGAAAAGTACAATAGCTTTCGGTTTTTTTGTAGGTATTATTTTTTCAACCATAGGCGTTGCCGTTCCTACTTTGTCAGGAGGCCTGATTACATCTGTGGTGATGGATTCCGACAGCAGAGCAGAGATGTTGTGCGCATTTCTTTTCATCAGTTTTCTGCCATGCCGCTGTTGTTCATTCACTGGGTATTGACGTTGATTATCGTCAGTGTCAGTTCACAATCAGAGATCCGCAGCTGTCATTGGCGCCGCCTCCCTTCCTATGTATTCCGGCAAGCCGGTCATTGGCTCGGGAGGCTGCCACCCCTGTCATGGATTCCATGAATGGATTCTACCATAATCCGGCAGGGATTTCAACCGTATCCATTTTGAGGTAATAAAATACGAAGCTATTTTCGAATGTCATCCTAATGTCACAAATCGGGTAGGCGGTAGATAATTATTTATCTACCAACCTCCCACACCACCGTATGTACGGTTCCGTATACGGCGGTTCCTTAGTTTTCACATACTTTCAGATAAAACTCTGTGCATGTTGGATATCCAAGTTCACGGAGTTTCTTGTTGCTAAATGCAGTCTGCAATACGAAATAGCCACCACAGTACCAGTTTCCATTTCGCATGTTAGCGCATATCCATGCATTCTCTTCCTCCACACCTAACTTCTTTCATTCTTTGAATTTCGTCCTGACTTTCTTCCATTGTTTCCAATAGATGGTTCTTATCTTATGTCTTAGCCATTCATCTAAAATTGCTCCATAACGCTCTGTTTATAATACGGTCTCTGTAACTTATACATTATCTCTTATAAATACATAATAGTCCGTATCATGACCACCCCATCGATAATCCCCGCTCTTCCACTCTATAATCATATAGTCCATGTCATCAACTGTCACAATATCATATGCACAGGCGGTATGATTATAATGCTTGAGCACATAACCTTTCGTCCAGCTCTGAATCTCTTTACCCAATGTGGTTTTATCCAGATAAACACTAGACAAAAATCCCCCTTCTCCAAAATGCATATGCTTAAAAAATAGTCTTTCCTGAGGGAGATGATTCACATCCGGAGCGAATTCCTCTCTATTGCGGATAAAGTCAACGGCCTTCCAATCTCCCAGAACTCGCTCGTCATTCACAAAAGGCATATCCGTGTCATCTTCTCTGGCAATCTCACGCTTGGTATACCTGTTTTTGTCAACCTGTTCCAGCACTAATACGGTAGGCCTCCCGCCGCGAAGATATTCATAGGATTTATTCTCCACAAACATATAACAGCTGCCTTGATAGTCCTCAATTTGATATCTGCATAAACAGGACTGGTCGCCGCCGTCCAATTTCAGATATCCTTTTGTCCAGCTATAAACCCAGTAATCTTCTCCGCCCGGCAGGAAATAGATTTCCCTGTCCTTATTTCCCATATCGGATTCTCTCCGTTCTCCTTGCCCTGAATAAAAATCTTCCTTTACAGCATATTCACCCACAACCTTCCATTTGCCGATGACCTGCTCATCATCCTCAAAAATAAGGTTTATATCTTCATGTAGTTCCCCCATTTCGTCTCTAAGTTTTACCACCTCGGCAACCACCTGAATCTCATTTTTGTCCTTACCACCATAGGTCATGAATCCGGAAATACGCTGAAAATTTCTTTTTTGTATTTCCTCGTCCAAACTGCACCTTGCAGCCTGTAAGGCTTTGGGATTTAACGGTATGGGCAAGGACATTCCCTTTATAAGCATTTCTCCAAATGCATTTTCTTCTACTACTGACAGTGCTTCCTGTTCAACCTTCCTATTTTTCTCCTCTTTCTCAAACATCATATGTTTCACCTCCGCAATGGCAACAAGCATATTTCGATATTCCGACTCCCGCTGTTCCAGAATGCCCATTATGAACTCATTATCGTCGGCATTTTTCAGAATATCCCTTATTTCTTTCAGAGAAAGACCACCGCTCTTTAACAGCTCAATTTTTTGCACCTGCCCTATCTGGTCAGTCGAATAATAACGGTAACCGGAAAAATGATCAACATAGTCCGGACATAACAGTCCCTCTTTATCATAATGTCTGAGCACCGATAAGGGCATTCCCGTCATTTTTGCAAATTCACCTATTTTCATGCCTGTACCTCTTTCAAAAATCTGTTTACAGTTACTGATGAAGCGCTTCATGAAAGAAGTATAAACCTAATGTATGGTTTAGAGTCAACCCGGCAAACTAAAGTTATAACTCAATGCCGTCTACTATCTTTCGAAGGGTATTTATAGCTTGAATTTAATACCCTGTTTCTTTTTTGACTTCGCTTTATGAAATCAGCAAGCACGTAGAGCAAATAACTTTCTGTTACTCCTAAAATTCAAATTATTCTGTATGATTGCCGGCAACACTTATTGTATCCAAAACATGATAATGCAAATAAGGCAGGATATCTCATAGACCCCTGCCGTACCTAATAACCTATATCAAATTAAAATCGCTCGAACTCGGCGTGTTCTTTGTTGTTCTTACCTATATTTATTTAAGCTTTGTACGAATACACGCCTATTTTTACATCAATTACATCACTTATTATGGCTTGCTGATTTTCTGTTGCCAAAATGTTGCCGCCTTCACTTATCTC
>CAJTXE010000086.1 GCA_910580225.1 uncultured Acetatifactor sp. | reverse complement strand
GCTGCATATATTCCACATATCCCTCAACAATCGCAATGGGATTTCTAAGGTCATGGGCCACCGACGCCTGCAGAATCCTGCGCTGCCTGGTCATGTTCCAGAGCTGACGGTTGTTATCATAGAGCGCCTGCCGCATCTCCTCAAAAGCGATACAGAGCCTGCCCAATTCGTCGTTCCTGCGATAATCAACCATAAAATCAAGATCCTGCTCCCTGATATGTTTCGTCGCGTCAGCAAGAACCTGAATGGGCGGCCACAGTTCCCTCCTGTAAAACCACCATGCGCACAGCATGATACCCGTAATAGAATAGACAAAGGGAAGCACCACCATGGAAAGGCCTGTGACTCTGTAGAGCAACTGCTGCTTTGGGCGGAGCGTTGAGAAACCGGACTCGATTTTCTCTATAATGAATTTCGTATTCTCCAAAGTCACATCCGCCCCGGCAGGGACGAGCATATTCACCTGAGCAGGTTCGTCGAGGCGAACCCTCTGCCCTCCCTCTAATACCGTCCCGTCCGCTGTGACCGTCCGGGTATTCAGCCAGACTTCCCGGGAATCGGGAAGTATCACCTTCTGTATACGCCAACATCCGTAAATGGTCAGGGCGGATGCCGCAAAAACAAAAAACATGGTAACGGCTACCGCCCAGATAAAAGCGCTTTTCATTGATTTGGAGTTCCTCATTTTTTCCATCTGTAGCCCATCCCCCAAACCGTTTCGATGTATTCCCTGCCCGCTGCTTCCTTCAGCTTATTCCTGATCTTTCGAATATGCTCTTTTATCACTCCGCTGTCTCCTTCGGCATCAAGCCCCCAGACAGCTTCATAAATCCGTTCCCTGTCAAAGATCTGATTGGCGTTGCGCATCAGGAACTCCACAATATCAAACTCACGGTTTGACAGGTTCAGCGGCTTTTCCCCATAAAAAACCGTCCGTTCCGAAAGATTTACGATCAGGCCCTGGGAAGATACGATTTTAGGCGTGCATTTGCTTCGCTCGTCTCTCCGCAGGTGAGCCTCCACTCTTGCGGTCAATTCCTTCAGGCCAAAGGGCTTAGTTATATAGTCGTCACCGCCGGCCTGCAAGCCGTTTACCTTGTCCTGTTCTGCAATCCGGGCCGTCAGAAACAAAATAGGACAGACCACATTTTGGCGTATCCTTTTGCATAGCTCCAGCCCGTCCATTTCCGGCATATTGATGTCAAGCAGGATCAAATCCGGGTAGATATTCAGCATGGATATTGTCTGCTCCGCATTTTCCGCTGCAAAAACCTCGTATCCGCACTTCCGTAAGTGACTTGACAATAATTCTGTCAGCATTTTTTCATCATCAACTATGAGTATTTTATATGCCATGGTAAATCCTCCCTCTTACGGAATATGATAATACAAAAAAGTCAAAAAGTGGTCAATTTTCTGTTCCTCAACTATTTTGTCAGCTATAACTTCTGCTGTCTTTCCACGCTCCTGCCTGTGCTCCAAGATGTCAATATTTGTGATTTTTCCATTTTGTACGATAACTTCCACCTGGGCATATATAAAATCCACATCATAAGTAGAACGGAAATTCAGCCTGCCGTCCTTTGTGGGTTTTAAGCCGGACAGAGGACGCACCACATTGTAGCTTGCGTAAAACCTGCCGGGCAGGCAGCGGTAAAATTCCGCCATGGGACGGGGCAGCGGGTTACCCAGCCTGGCTTCCGCGCGGTTCAGGCTTTCCTCCCTAGCCCCTCTGCCCTGGATTCCGGCAAAATCGCAGAGAAACTGCAGCACCGGGGCAATGGAAAGAAGCTCCCTCTCCCGTGGCGGCTCAGGCGGAGCGGAATTGTAGATGGGATGCCCGGACCGGCTTTTGATCCAGACATATTTAAAGCCCATTTGTATCATAATCTCTTCCAGTTCCCCATCGTTTTTCCGCCAAAATAAGCCATCTCGGAATACAGGATACTGCACTTTTTCCAGTAGTCCGGCGCCTTATCCTTATTGACAGCCACAACGCCGGGCTGTGCCAGGGTTTGCTGATATCCCATCCATTCCACGATCCATTGGGAAAGCACTGCCTCATTGCAGGGAATGTCGCGGCTGTTCAGATGTTTCTTCTCCTTGTTTGTTTCCGGCTCGATATAAAGGCCCCACATCCGGGGATCCTCGGATGATACGAGGGCTTCGCCGCCTGTTTTTTGTTGTGCCTGCCCACCTCGAACCCATAGCCATATCTCTCATAGCGGCAAAAAGGCAGGATCGTAACCTCCGTATCCGTCCAGTAGATGCGCTTGTAAGTTGTCAGCTCCGCAAGAGGGATCAGCCCTCCCTTTTCCGAAAATACAGGGTCATCCGGATGGAAGCACAGGTACAGCTCCCGCAGGGCTGCAGGCAGGGGGAATCCCAGTTCCGCCTCCTTCTGTGCCATGTCCTCCTCTGTGACAGCGCTTTTCCTGTCGCTGCCAAATGATTTTATCTTAAGCAATTCTTCTGCTATCATTGCAATGTACCTTCTTTCTGAACAGCCTGATCTTCCTGTCATCAGGTCTGCTGATGGTGCATCGAGGCCACACGGCACTCCGGACATACCTCCACATAGCAGTTGCCCTCCATAAAGTCCAGCATCTCCCAGGAAAGCTTGGCCACAAACTTCATGGGCCTGCCGCAGTCAGGGCAGGGGGGTGTACTCCCAGTCCTGGATCCAGAATGGGAAGCCGCCGATGGTGCTGACCTCGTCCCAGTCCGCCCCATAGAAAAGCGGCGCCGGCTCACCGGCAAGCACATAGGGATTGTCCCCCATCTGCTCCACATCCTTGTCCTCCATGGCCTCTTCGCCGCTGCCCTCATAAGGGAAAATGTGGGTGATGCCTTCGTCCAGGGTAAAGCGGCAATAGGACGGGCTGGCCCAGGGGATGCAGCCAAGGCAGGCGGTGGCAGTGAAGATGCCGTCTATCCACAGAAAACCCAGGCGTTCGTCCCGTCCGTCCAACACCAGAAAATCCGACAGCCTGCCGCCGCATTCTGGGCAGCGATCCTTTCTGGAGCGGAAAATGTGTACGGCACCGTCCTGTGCCCTGTCCCCCTTGACGAGGGGATAACATGTATCGAAATTCAGCTGCCTCCGCTTCCCGGCCTTGTCAAAGGTCCAGCCGCCGCCTGGGCGTACACCGAAGGACCCACATACAGCTTTTCCCGCCAGGGACGGGGATGCTGCTCCAGTTCATAGAGCGTCTCCAATGCCTTATCATCCCCCTGCATGGCCAGACAACACATCAGATTTCCCGCCGTCCGGGAATCCTCCGTCTCCAACAGCCTGGCAATCAGGCCGTCCCGCACGTCCTCCGGGGCGTGGTAATAAATCTCACTGGGGCGGTACACTTCCTTCTCCAGGGCGGCTCAGGCCAGCTCCGGAGAGAAGATGCCGTGGACATTGATGAGTCCTTTCAAATCATTGTCCCACCAGTCGTCTTTCAAACGCTCCACATGATTAATAAGATTCTCCAGTTTTTCCTGTACCTGTTCAGGGGTCCAGTCCCTTGGCGGGATATACGGAGGTTTTGCCATCATGATCAGCTCCTTTTCTTTTCCTATATAGATGATCCCTGCGGAATCTTGCTATTATTTTAGCATATCTGCATGTTTTTTTCCATTGCCAACTTCATGCGGCTTCCTCCTGTTATTTCGGCCCTGAACTGAATTGACGGGTATTTAGACATTCTTTTTTATGACTTATCGGCAGAGCTATTTCGATACCGTCTGCTCATCACACAAATCATTTCAAAATAGCAAATATAGAAAAATATCATACAGATCCCAAACCCACCTGCTGATTTGAGCAGAATATTATGCAGGGAAACCGGTAAAATCAAGTTCATTTTTCCATTCAGTAATGGTATGCAGAACAAAACAGTCAATAAAGCCATTAGCATTAGTGAAATCAGCTTTATGGCAATCTGTTTCTTCACAAGCCCTGCGATCTGCCTGTTGCTTTTTCCCATACAGCGCACGATCTGATTGTCTCCCGAACTTTGCCTGATCTCTATAATCTGCTGCAAAGATAATATGGAAAAATTGACCTGTCCCCGCCAGCATAGACACCTAAAACGAAAGGATTCTATCCGTTTCTTAGTTTTACTCGTTTTTTCTAACTTTTACATCTACACGGGCTGTCGGAAAG
>CAJTXE010000085.1 GCA_910580225.1 uncultured Acetatifactor sp. | reverse complement strand
TAGACACACTTAAAAGTAGAGCAATAGCATACTGGGCATCCAGACATCTGGTGAACAAAAAAACATGGTTCATCAGGGTTTTGTTTGGGTGCCTTTTTGCGGCCATGGGAAAGGTACATGGTCTGTAGGTGGGGAATTTTCGTAAGTCGGGAACTCGTGGAGGGATTGCGTTAAAAAAATCATAACCTTCCTGGGGGTGTCCTGCGCCCAACATGGTAGTCTTGTACGCTACTTTTTGGAGGAAAGCAAAAATTTATGGGAAAAGAGCATCTATCTGTGCTTTCGGGCGGATAAATGCTCTTTTATTTTTGCGACTGTAACCTATATAGGTCGTTTTATCAGAGGGCCTCCGGTCCTGCGGTTCACAGGGAAACGTGGAACAAAGACTGGAGGCGAAAGGATGAGAGAAAAACATACAGATTCCGTGTAGAACCGTTTTATGGCATACCTGATGGCGGCGGTTGATAATACGCGGAAGAAATACTGGGAGCGGAAGCGCCGGCTGCAGGGCAGGGAATTTATCCAGGAGGATAACCTGGAGCGCAACTATACGGACTTTGAGGAGCAGTACCGCGCCTACATAGGGGAGCATACGGATTTTATCTTCAGGGACTGGCAGAGATACGGCGAGCTGCTGGACCTTTTGGAGAGCGACCGGCTGGCAAAGGCTATAAGCAGGCTGAAGGACAGGGACAGGGAGATCCTGTTTGCCAGGGTTTATGGGGAGCTTACCTTTGCGGAACTGGGGGAGCGGTTCCATATGGAGCCGAAACAGGCGGAGATGGCATATTACTATGTGCTTAGGAAACTGAGGAAGGAGATGAATGGGAATGACAGATTTTGAGAAGCTGCTGGAGCGTGCGAAGGCGGGGGATAAGGAGGCGCAGGAGGCGATCTTCCGGATGTACCGTCCGCTCCTTATCAAGAACGCCATGGAGCAGAACGTGTTCGAGGAGGACCTGTACCAGGAGTTCTCTGCAACCCTGTTAAGCTGCATCCGGAAGTTCAGGGTTTAGCCGGTGAGGGCATTATAATCCGGCTTCGGGATTTTTAAGGTGATTGCGCAGGGGATTGTTGCGTTTCGGGCATCTCCTGCGTATAAAATGATGTGTCGCAAAAGGTATCAAGCACATCTACGACATCGCAAAACGCAAAAAGGGCTTTTTGCGACAGAAAAACAGGGGTGTATGCCTGCCGGAATAGATATCTCCAAAGGTATACCTTTTGCGATACGGATTTTTACGGAAGGAGGGCTGTCATGGCAACAAAGAAGTTCGGATATGTGCGCGTATCCACCCGTGAGCAGAACCCGGAGCGGCAGATCCACATCCTGCGGGACGAGGAGGGCATCGACGAGCGCGACATCTATGTGGAGAAAGAATCCGGGAGACAGTTTGAACGTCCGGTGTACCGCTCTTTGGTGGACAACATCCTGCGGGAAGGGGACCTGCTGGTGGTGACGGAGCTGAAGCGGTTCGGGAGGAACTACGGCGAGATCTATAAGGAGTGGTTCCACATCACAAAGGAGATTGGCGCTGACATCAAAGTGACGTCCATGCCAATACTGGATACCACCCAATCGAAGGAACTGGTGGGGCAGCTGATCACGGATGTGGTGCTGGCGGTGTTCGCATATGTGGCGGATAGAGGACAAACCCAACTTCGTTGGGTTGACGGAGCGCCATGAGCTGCAGCGCCAGGGCATCGAGGTGGCAAAGGCAGGCGGGAAGCACCTGGGCAGGCCGAGGGTGGAGTACCCGGAGAACTGGGAGGACTGCTACGGGAGATGGAAGTCCGGCGTGATCTCGGCAAAGGAGGCAATGATGCTGACCAGGCTTAAGAAGGACAGCTTCTACCGGCTGGCAAAGAAATATGAGTCGCAGCTGAAGGGTGCAGAGAAGGAAGAGCCATGAAAAGTGATTTTGGAAAATTGCAAAAAAATTTCAAGAAAATAGGAGAAAGGGACTCTTTATTATATAGAAACATATTTAAGAAGGAGGACGTTTATGAAGCAGGGAACATTATTTTATGACAGGGAAAGAGGCAGGTACAATTTCCATTACACTGACGAGGACGGTGACAGGCGCGATTATGGCGGCATCCACTGCGGGGAGGTCTTTGAGTTCAGGCTGAATGATGTCTGGGTTCCTGCCCGCATGGAGATGGGCATGGATGACAAATGGTATCTGGTGGGATTACCGGGGCTTACGCTGGACGGGCTGGAGGTGAGGCAGGAATAGCCGATAATATTAAAAAATGAAAAATATCCTATATGGTTGTGAAACAGGGATTGACCTTATGAAGTTTCACTGATATAATAGCTTTCACCAATAGAATGAAAGTGGTGATTAAAGTGAAACCGGATGACAGAAAAGGGATGGAATGTGTAGAAAACAAATTTCTTAAGCTCCCCAATATCCAGAAATATGAAGTGGACCGGAGAACGGAAGATGGATTCATTGCATCTGTTGAAATGGATGATGGCTTTGTGTTCAAAATATATGCCTATTCCTTACAGCAGGTATTCCCTTCAACTGTCATGCAGCTGATTGGGACAAAGAACGATAATACAGGAGTCCGCATTTTGATTTCACCGTATATATCGGAGAGGACAGCGCAGATATGTGAAGAGAATGGAATGGGGTATTTTGATTATGCCGGAAACTGCTGGTTTGTGGGACATTCCATTTATCTGTCTGAGCGGGGCAATAAGAACCCCCAGCCAAAGCAGCGCAGTGCCGTTTCCATATTTGAGAGGTCATCAGTGGTTTCCTCCCTGATCTTGCGGGAGCTCTTTGCAGATATAAATAGGGTGTGGAAGTTAAAGCACCTGTCGGAAAAGGTTGGCTGCAGCATCGGCCAGGTCTCCAAAGTAATGGGGTTCCTGATGAAGAATGCCTGGGCAGTCAGGACGGCGGAGGGCTATGCTGTTTCAGAGCCTGGCCTGGTTATAAGGGAATGGGGCAGGGCCTATGGCAGGAAAGATGCCGTTTCATATCCCTGCTACAGCCTGGATAACATTTCCGTCCTGGAAGGGAAGCTGCGGGAATTGAAACAGGATACGGGGATAGAGAGCTATCTTACAGGCTTTTCCGGCGGTGTCCGGTATGCGCCGGTGGTTCGGTATAATAAAGTCCATGTATATATGGCACCGGAGGATATACGGGAAGCAGTCCGCTATCTAGGGATAAAAGAGGTGGAAAGCGGTGCCAATATGGTCATTTACCCTTTGGAGAATGATTCTTATATAAAAGACTGCCGGATCATCACAGGGGATATGGTGGTGTCGCCATTGCAGGTCTGCCTGGACAGCCTGCAGCTAAAGGGACGGGGAGAGGAACTGGCCGAAGCTGTCCTGCAAAAGGAGATTATCAGATGATAAAGGATGAAGATTTGAAGAGCAGCATTGATTATTCCGAGGGACAGAAAGAAGCGGCCCACAGGATACTGGTGGAGCTGGTCAATATTTTTAAGGAATACGAGGATGACATCCGTATTGTGGGCGGCTGGGTCCCTGACCTGATGTTTCCGGGAGAAGGGCATATTGGCAGCGTGGATGTCGATGTCCTGATCAACCATCTGACACTGCATGACGAAGGGTATCAGAATATGGCAAGGATTCTACAGGGCAGCGGATACAGGGAGCATCCGGATAAATATTTCTCATTTGTGAAAACAGTAGAGATAGAGGGGGTTCCATATGATGTGGATGTTGACATCCTTGCAGGAATGTACGGCGGGACCCAGCCAAAGAAAAGAAGCCAGCATGTGCAGGGCATCAGGGCATTGAAAGCCACAGGAGGGAACTTTGCATTTGACTTTCCGCCGCAGAAGATCCATCTGGAGGCGAAACGCCCGGATGGAGCATGTGATGTGGCAAACGTCAGCGTGGTTGCGGTGGTTCCCTATCTGATCATGAAAGCGGCGGCAATGGGGAGGGGAAAAGCCAAAGATGCCTATGATATCTATTTCCTGCTAAAGCATTACAGAGGCGGCGTAAAGGAACTGGCAAAGGAGTTCCAGCCAGCTGGAAACAGAAGGCTGGTACAGGAGATGAAGGAAAAACTGTCAGGGAAATTCGCGTCTGCAGACCATGCAGGTCCGAAAGACGTAGCAGATTTCCTTGGACTGGATGATGACGAGGATGTTGAGCTGATAAAAAGAGATGCGTATGAGCAGGTTCAGGCATTGCTGAATCTGGTTTAGGAGCAGGACGATTATATTACCAGTATAATGACAAATCCGGGAATCGGTGTTATAGTGGTTACAGTAGGAAACAAAGAGGACGGATAAGTCCGGAAAGGAAACAATCATGACAACAGTTAATTTCGCTGCGAATGGCTTCGCAACAACTCCGGTTGTTTATTATCTGCATAGCGAACATTATGAGGCACTGTTCAGTAAAGAAAAAGAACAG
>CAJTXE010000084.1 GCA_910580225.1 uncultured Acetatifactor sp. | reverse complement strand
TCCTGTATTCAGACTGTTTATTTGATTTTCAAGGTTCTTAACTAACTGACATTGATTCACATTAATAGCATCCTATACTTCACACTCCTCCCTATTAACTTTATGTTAGTTATTTCATCCCCAGTAAGGTCTGGTTTTCCCTATCTCTCCTCCGGTATTTACACTTCACTATTTCTTTCTTCTCTTTATCTGTAAGTAGACACACTTTTAACAATCTAATAAAAACAAATCAGGGAGGTACAAAAAATGCTGGAGCAATATCAGGATATTATGACTATATATGATGTGGCAGAAGCTCTCTGCATCGGAAAGAACAGAGTGTATGAGCTATTGAAAAAGAAAGAGCTAAAAGGTTTCCGGATTGGAAGGGTATGGAAAATCCCAAAAGAAGCTTTGAAAGAATATATCCTGTCGCGAAGCAATCTGCCATAAACAGGATCTAAAGCAGGCCGCTGCATTATCCAGCAGCCTCATGTCATTTTGTCCATATAAGCCATACCGACATAATAAACGGCTCTTTGTAATAGGGTATCAGTGAATCATGTATCAGGAACATCAGTTCCTTTGCCTAGGCCACCATACTCCTGTCAAACGGGTCATTATGTCGGGGTGCGTTTTCTGGGCACTTTAAGGTCTACAACGCCGTGACATGTTTATTGAAGACAGGCAGCACCATGTACCCATTTTCTTCACAGCCTTCCGCTAAAAGGCCACCACTAATCTTATCCGGGTGCATGTCTATCATGCAGGCGTGTAAAATTACCTCTATCGTCAATTCCTCCACACTTCAAGTCTCTCTCATACTTTTCCACCTGCTTCTGGATCCTCTTTTCATAATCTTCTTTTTCCTGTTCCGTCAGGACAATCTTCCTGGAACTGTATACACGAAGCCCCTTTCTGATTTTTATCACCCCTCTCTATATAAACGGCATTTAATTCCCTCCAGCCATACAGCAAGCCATGCCGTTTATCCGGTTTGTGTGCAAGATTTTCGCCGAATATATATTGAAAAATATCAGCCACTTCCATTTAAGCAGGCTGTAATTCTACCAGGCCCCACCTTACGGCATCACAGATAAGGCTTTATACTGAATACCGTCTGCTCCCCGGCCCTCCTGCTCACCATCTCAAACAGGTTCTCCCTGGTAGTAAACAGATTCCGCGGATTCCTGCCGATAATCAAATACTGGTTCCTACCATCTAACGAAATATACTTCCTTATATCATCATCCAGCAATATATCTGCATTATCAATAACAATCAGCTTCCCTTCCACCCGGCTGATTATTTCCCGAATATCTTTCTGGTAATCAAGATAATTGAAACAGATGATATCACTGTTGACCGCAGCACATTCCCTGATAAAGGAAAAAACCGCCGTTTTTCCAGTCCCGGAATCCCCTGTCAGGATTGTGATATTGTTTGTAAACTCAAAGTCCACAAGAAACGAAGTATGGACTGTAGTAAAATGTCCTGTTACAACCGGCTTACTCTTCATTGTCCCACCATTCCCTTAATTCTTCATAACCGGAGACCTCCCGGCTCCCCTCCTTCGTCTGAACCATTACCTTTCCCACATCAAATGGAATCAATGCATAATCGCTGTAGACAAAACCGCACCTCAGCCCATATATCAGCTCCAGCGCATTATTGCCGCATTCCTTCAGGCAGAAAACTTTATCCGGATAATACATTACATTCAGCACGGTTTTGCAGCCTGCAGAGAGCCGGTCAATATCCAGTGCCACATCATCAAATCTGGATTGGATCCTAAACCTTCCAATCAGTTTTGAGCCATCAATCTCATCAATAATGCGGGTGGCATTCCCGTCCAGTCTGGCTGCAGTATTCTGGTTAAAAAACACATCATTCAATTCCACATAATCTTTATCCTGGGGAATATCGTCCCTGTCCTTAAAAATCGTGATCACAGAGCCACCTCCAATCCAACTTTTTTAAACTGCCCTTCCAGCGAAGTCCCCTCATAAATCGCTTTCATCTTACCAGATAGAGACATCCTGCCCCCATCCAGCCCACAGATGTCGTCATCCTCCCGGTCCTCCCAGTCACAGCAGGACTTTATCCAGCATTCACCAACAGCACCTTTTGAGACCTCAAATCCCGTATTCCTTGTCAAATCAAACAGCAGCTTTGCCGCCAGCTGCTCAATATTATGCCTTTCCAGGTTCCTGTCATATTCCACGATTTCCCGGATATCCTTATAATCCAGGTTGCCGGAACTAATAGAGCCTACTAACTTTTCTCTCACCGTTATAGCTTTTGCCCTCTTTACTATAAATTCATCTCCGGCAGCATATATCCAGTTAATCAAATCCTTAAATTCCAACAAAAGATATTCAAAACAGATAATATCCAACAAAAATATATTATCTCTTTCTTCTGTACACCGCTTTAATAGCTTCCGCTCCATTATTGCCTGTAAATTGTCAAATGAATTATCAAGAGCGATTATATATTTATTGCCGGAATCTCCCAAAGCCCTAACTGCACGGACTAATTCGCTGCTGTTCTTTTTACCCTCGACTACTATCTCCGGGCAAAGCTGCTGCATAAATTTCTGCCAAAACATATATCCCGCTTTACTGTCCTCTATCCAGAAGTAAGTCTTTACTGCCATCTTCTTCCCTTTCATACCCTTGTCATTTCGCTTTATAGTACTCTTTTTATGCAGCCTCAAGCAATTATTTATACTCGTGAGCGCATTCATTTGCCGTGTTTTTGTTCCTCATTGCAGAAGCGTTCAATCGTTATGCATTTATTGGAGCAAATGTTTTAGATCACGAGTATATATTGGCATGGCAATGGTTTACTGCCCTTTTACTATTATAACTTACAAATGCCGTAACAACAAGCTACTACCTTAAATAACAGCTCTGACGATTAAACATTTTTATAGTTATCTGAGCCGTTTTTGTGCTGATCCTATTATCTCGCATTTCCCTGAAAAATGGAGCGGTTTTTTGAACGCAACAAAAAATAAACATTATACATACCTCGTCTAACCTGCTGAGGACTACAGGCAGCCAGTTCCTCTATTTCCATGCAAAATCACATACTTTATTCCACACACAGCACAGAACAGTATCTCGTAATCCACTGCCACCAATATAAAAGGGCTCCCTTTAAATAAGAATCTTCATCTTCAAGTCCCTGTCTAAAGGGAGCCACTCTTACCACAACTCAGATTTTAATTAGCCTTAATGCTGCCATGCCTTCTGCCATCCTCAGCACGGCCCGCCCTCTGCCCCATGAAACGCCCCTGCCGGATACTTCCAGTCCCTCACATAAACCTGCCTGACTGAAAAAGTGCCGGTTTGAACGGAGCGGACTGCCGCCTTATCCTTCCAATACACACAGGATTTCGCTGCCCCTACAAAATCATCAAGGCATTTCCTGTTATCAAGTGTAAATCCCAGCACTTTCTCATCCTGTATCAATGCCTCGTACTCCTGCGGGTAAATCTCCCTTATCCCTGCAAACAGTGACGGGGTTGAAAATATGCACATGGCGCAGCTACAACGGTTCCATCCTATACGGTAACACGGATGTGGATTGATATGGTTGCGCTTCAGGACTTCCCATACATCTTTCTCCGAATAATCTATGACAGCCCTCCACTGGTGTACTGTTCTGTGGAAACGCTTTTCCGCATTGGTTCGGTGTACTTCCATCTCATTATACCTTGACCGCCCTGATGATTCTCCTCTCCGCTCCCCTGAGACAATCAGGATTTTCCTGCCCACTTCTGTCCGTTCAAGCCTGCCTGCAACACTTTCCTGCACTTCAGCCTCCAAATTTTCCGAACAGCGCTCCCTGTATGTGCCGCCCCCTGCCAGGTGCCCCGCCTGTTTGCCGCCCGGCCTCACCAGCTCCCCTGACCGGTCCAGATTACTTACAACAGCATCCGCAACGCTTATCTTTAAATACGCAGAGCACCAGCGCTTCGACAAATCCGGGGACTTTGCAGGGAATTTCATCCTGTAGCCATACTTCTTTAACAGCTCCCTTGCATCCCCTGCCGCTTCTTCTTTCAGTTTCAAGCATTTTCTGTAGTTCGCCGACAGGCTACACCGCCTTACCTCTTCGGTTCCCGGCTCAACCCACTCAACCGGCTCTGATGCGCCAATCCTGTACAGTTCCCCGAAAAAGCCATTTACCCTGTAAGAAACACGCAGTTCTATCCCCTCTGCTTTCGCCAGTGCCTTTACATAACTTCCCGTACACCGCCAGTCCATTTTCCGCAGCGGGTGCCCGCCGTCTATATCATGGTGCCAGAGTTCTATTTTTTCTTTCGGCACTCCAAGCTCCAACAACTTATAAAGGCATGCAACAGAATCCTTCCCACCGGACAGCAGCACAATAACCAGGTCATATTCTTCCAGCGGCAGCAGCTCCGGCAGGTATATCTTCCTAAACCTCCATGCCCGCACAGTTGGCACCACCATAAATGAAACTGTGCAG
>CAJTXE010000083.1 GCA_910580225.1 uncultured Acetatifactor sp. | reverse complement strand
CCGCAGAAACGGAAAAACCTGCAGAAACGGAGAAGCCTGCAGAAACGGAAAAACCTGCAGAAACGGAAAAACCTGCAGAAACGGAAAAACCTGCAGAAACCGAGAAGCCTGCAGAAACGGGAAAGCCTGCAGAAACCGAGAAGCCTGCAGAAACGGAAAAACCCGCAGAAACCGAGAAGCCTGCAGAAACGGAAAAGCCTGCAGAAACGGAAAAGCCTGCAGAAACGGAAAAACCCGCAGAAACCGAGAAGCCTGAGGACGCGGGTGGATTGGGAGGTGACGGCAACAGAGAGAAGACCGACAGCGAGACAGATAATAATAGTGAAAAGGCCGTATCTCCTTCAACGGCAGACGATAATCGTCTGATGCAGTGGGGGCTGCTTTGTATATTGTCAGGTTTGGGACTGATAGGGATGATGAAAGGCTTTCCCGGAAGAAAAAGTAAATAAACCGAATTTCAAAACCACCATAGCAAGTCGTCTATCAGCAATATAACTTATAACTGTCATTCCTGTAATTTCATAAAAATGAGGAGGACATTAACAGAAATATTTCCGCGTGCATTTTTTGCTAAAAGGTGTATAATAAATGCAGAAAAGCACTGGGGCGTGTTTGAACTTTTGAGGGTTTCATTTCCCGCAGACTGTGATGTACAGCTGGCGGAAAGCAATTTTCAAACACGCTCTAAAGAGGATAGAAAACGTCAGAGTTTTGAAACAAACAGGACAATCGTATCAGCGGGCGGGATGAGGATAGGCGAAGCGCAGGAAATCTACAGAGAACAGATTAGGGTATATCAGAAGGAGAAGGTATCCGTGTCAAAGCAGCTGGAGAACCTTCGCCGTCGAATGGAAGTACATCCGGCGGCAAAGGAACAGTGTGAAGCCGAGGCAGCTACTCTGGAGCTGACGCTGGATGCGCTGAAGGAGAAGCAGGAAGAATATCAGGATTACTTAGGCGACCTGGCAGAGCAGTACTGTGTGTACTGGAATGCCGCGGCACCGGAGCAGCAGGCGGATACGGCGGCGGATTATGCGGTAGAGATGGCGAAAATTATGGAGGTTGCCCGACGCATTATGAGAGGTGCTGTTGTGCCTGCTGCCGACGAGAAAAAAGTTAATGGAATACAGTGAAGAAATATACCGTACGGCGAAAATATCGGCGCTATGGTACAACGGCAGAAGAAGGAAAAATATGATTCTCTCTGGGGGGATGAGGAGGAGAAGGCTTATCTGATGGTGTCTGATCAGGTGTGGGATAAGGATTCCTGGAGTCTTGCGGAATTTCTGGATGTTGTGGAATCCAGAGATGACTGGAAGTATATGAACGGTTATTCGGGTTTTGCCTTGCAGCCCATGACTTGCCTGTATCAGATTATTCTGGATCTTGAGGACAGCCCGTTTCTGGACATGGAGCAGGGAAAAGCGAATTTTGACCATGAGGACTTTTTCAGAGTCATTGAAGTTGTGACAAATATTCAAAACAGGGTGCAGCTTTATTTGGATGAGAATCGGAAGTGATGATATGGTCTGATAATGCGCTTGCGGGGGGAGGATAAAAAGGTTTTAGGGGTATAAGGCAGACGAAATAGGCAAAGGCGTCTCGCGTGCATGGCGATGCAGCGGATGTCTTTGTCTTTTTTGCATGGAAGGACAGAATATCCGACACCGGAAGAGACCGTTTTGAGGGGGAGTTTCCGGGAAGCCGGTATATGGAGGAACAAAACGAGGGGAGGTAAGGGTTCAGATTCCCTGTTTGCACTGCAGCAGGGGGAGAGAACAAACCGGAGGGAGACCAGAAAACAGTTGAAAAGAGAATCCGGCTGGGGTATTATGGGTAGGAAAGTATAGCAGCACAGAAAGGAAAGAGGAAAAGAAAGGATGGAAAGACTGGGACAGACAGGATATGGTTTTTTTCTTAATTTTTATGCCCTACTTGTTCTTGCGATGTGCGGCCTGACAGGCTGCGGGCAGAGAAACAGTGATATATCAGGCAGAGAGGGGTATACTTTTACCGATGATCTGGGCAGGCAGGTGACGGTGGCATCTCATGAGCGTGTGGCCGTTTTGCTGGGCAGCTATGCGGACATGTGGATGTTGGCGGGGGGAGAAGTCTGTGCGGCGCCGGAGGACGCTTTCGTGGATTTCGACCTGGCGCTGTCCGGGGAGACGGTCAATTTGGGAGAGACGAAGCGGTTAAGTCTGGAGCTGTTGTTTTCAGCAGAACCGGATCTGGTGCTGGCCAGCACAAATACGGCGCAGCATCTGGAATGGCAGGAGGCTCTGGAGGGAGCGGGAATCACTGCGGCGTATTTTGACGTGGCCGGCTTTGAGGATTACCTTCGGGTTCTGAAGATCTGCACGGATATTACGGGACAGACCGGGCGTTATGAAGAATACGGAACCGGGATTCAGGCACAGATCCATGAAATTGTGGAACGATATCGGGACGCAGAACCCAGGACAGTGTTGTATATGCGGGCATCCGCTGCCAGCATTCGGGCTAAGGGCAACAGCGGCAATGTATTGGGAGAGATGCTGGAGAGTCTGGGCTGTATCAATATCGCGGATACAGAGGAGAGGCTTCTGGAAAATCTGAGTGCGGAGAGCATTATGCTGCAGAATCCCGAGTATATCCTGATTGTTCAATCAGGTGATGATCTGGAAGGTACAAAACAAAATATAGAGGATATGTTTTCGGAAAATCCGCTGTGGAACGAGCTGGATGCCGTGAAAAACGGACAGGTACATATCCTGGACAAGCATCTCTACAATCTGAAGCCAAATGCACGCTGGGCAGAGGCCTATGAGAATCTGGCCGGGATTTTATATGGAGAATAGAGGAGAAACAGATAGGAGCGGGGGAATCCGGATGAAAAACGGAAAGCATGACTGGAGTGTTTATCTGTCAGGCGGAATCGCGGTCTGCCTGCTGGCTGTGATTCTGAGCCTGTGCCTTGGCAGTGTCTGCTTTGCACCCACTGAGCTTCCCGGTATTCTGCGGGGCGAGGAGGGAAATATGAAGCGGAGTATTTTGCTGTATGCCAGGCTGCCACGGACGATTGCCGCTCTGTCTGCCGGGGCGGCACTGGCGGCATCAGGGGCGGTACTGCAGAATGTACTTGCCAACAGACTGGCCTCCCCGGGCATTATCGGTGTCAATGCCGGGGCGGGGCTGGGAGTTACTCTGTGCTGCAGTGCAGGCATTTTGTCCGGTATTTGGGTTTCCGCGGCAGCGTTTGGGGGAAGCCTGGTGAGTGTTCTATTGATTTTTCTTTTTTCCCGCCGTTTTTATGCTTCCAGGACCACGGTGATTTTGAGCGGTGTAGCGTTGAACAGCATTCTAAATGCCGTCTGCGAATCGGTGACGGTTCTGGATACGGATCTTGCGATGCTGAGTATTGATTTCCGTGTGGGCGGTTTTTCGGCAGTCTCTTATAGCCGGCTGCTTCCGGCAGCATTTCTGATCGGCATGGGAGTGATCTTGCTATTTACTTTATGTAATGAACTGGATGTGCTGACTCTGGGGGATGAGACAGCCAGAGGAGTGGGATTGTCTGCAGGGCGTTACCGTATGCTTTTCCTGGTCCTGTCTGCGCTGCTGGCCGGGGCGGCTGTGAGTTTTGCAGGACTGCTGGGCTTTGTGGGACTGATTGTGCCGCATTTTGTCCGCAGACTGGCCGGGAATGAGAGCAGGAAACTTCTGCCCCTGTGTGTTGTCTCCGGAGGGGCTTTTGTTACATTTTGCGACCTGGCTTCCAGGCTGGTGTTTGCACCCTACGAATTGCCGGTGGGGATATTGATGTCCGTGATAGGAGGTCCTGTTTTTCTCCTGCTCCTGGTACGCCGCGGGCAGGAGACAGAAAGCGGCTGAGATCTGGTCTTATGATGCCTGGAGTGTGTTGAAAAACTGGTTTCTGAAATCATAGTGAAGTACAGGCATTGGGGCGGACTTGATACAGAGGATGGTATCCGTCTTTGAAAACGGGAGAGGGGCAGGGAGGAAATAATGTCATTATGATAGAAATGGAAAAGATATCTGCCGGATACGGTAAAAATGAGATCCTGCATGATGTGGATTTCCGGGCAGCAGGAGGGGAGGTGACGACTCTCATCGGAACAAACGGCAGCGGCAAAAGTACTTTGTTGAAGGTATTGCTGGGCTTTCTGGATTATCGGGAGGGAGAGATCAGAATAGACGGTGTATCCGTAAAATCACTGTCCCGGCCTGAACTGGCCAGAAAAATCGCTTATCTGCCTCAGGGGAAAACCGTACCGGATGTAACAGTAGAGCGCATGGTTTTGCATGGGCGTTTTCCCTATTTAAATTATCCCAGAAGGTATGGGAAAAGGGACCGGGGAATAGCAGAAGCGGCCATGAAGGAAATGGGGATTACGGAATACGCCCACAGGCAGATGGCAGAGCTGTCCGGCGGGATGCGGCAGAAGGTATATATTGCCATGGCAATGGCGCAGCAGGCAGAGGTCATTGTCATGGATGAGCCTACCACATACCTGGATATCGGACAGCAGCTGAAATTTGCGCAGCTGATGAGACAGCTGTCAAAAAAAGGCAGGACGATTATCCTTGTCCTTCATGATATTTTGCTTGCATTGAAACTTTCGGACAGAATAGTTGCGCTCCGGGAAGGGAAGATCGTAATGTCAGGGACACCGGAGGAAGTTCTGAAAACGAATATGATAGGTCAGTTATATGATGTAAGTGTGAAAGCTCATGGGACCGAGAACGGTGTACAGTATTTTTACGACATAGCAGATGGTACATTTCGATGACATAAAAAAATGTAAAAAAAAGTAAAATTATGTGTTGACAAGTGGAAGATGTGGTGATATACTGAATGTCGTTGTCGGGGAACACACCCCACAACAAAACAGAATGAAATAAAAAATTTAAAAAAGTTGTTGACAAAGATAAAATCTTGTGATATTCTATCAAAGTTGTCGCTGAAAACAACAGAGTGATGAAAATATCGCAAATTTATTTGAACCTTGACAAATGAACAGTAATGCAACCCTGAAAATTCCAAAATAAAGG
>CAJTXE010000082.1 GCA_910580225.1 uncultured Acetatifactor sp. | reverse complement strand
GCCAGAAAGACAATGATACCTACAGGCGGCAGAATGCTTCCGTTATTGGAGTATAAGAGATTCGGATTTTCAGTGTGGTACCAATACCGGGAAATGGCGGCAAATGCGCGTTGTTTTCCGGTATTTTGGAATAGCGGCATCATTCATGACAAAGAAGACTCGCGAAGCGTGGATTCTATTGTATGGGTTTCTTAAAGGGATTATATCAGGAAAAATGCAAAGGAAGGACAATTATGCATACGAAAACAATGGAAGGCCTTGCGGGGGCAAGTACGAATATGAAGTTACTGAATACACCTTTCCGTGTGTATAAAGACGCAGAGCGGAGAGGCGATACAGCCGTCATGGAGCGGGCCATGGGATATGTCGGGGACTTTGCAGATAAAGCAGAAGACTATCAGAAAGTCACAGAAAAAGGTATGAAAGAGGATGCAAAGGAAGCGAGGGAAAAAGCGAAGACGGAGCAGGAAAATGCCATTCAGAAGCGCAAGGAAGAGCGTGAGGAACTGGAAAAGAGAATAGCGGAAAGCCAGAATGAGGATCCTGATACCGTAAGCATAAGCGAGCGTGGAAAAGCCGCGTTGGACGAGAAGACGGATTCGGTTCAGACTGGTGCAGATAATGGCATATCTGCAGAAAAAACAGTGGATGTTGTTAAGATGGAGCCTGTAATCTATACGAAGACCGGGGAATCAGCCGGACCTGAACCTGGCGCAAATCTCTCTGTTTCCGTATAAAAAGAATCAGAAAAATCATATTGGTTTCATATGAGATACAATCAGGGGTCAAATGAGTTACAATATATTAGTAGTAGATGATGAAAAAGAACTGGCCGATGTGATTGAGCTTTATCTCACAGCAGACGGCTGCACGGTTCATAAATGTTACACGGGCAAAGAAGCTCTGGAGTGCATCGCGCATACAGACCTGGATTTGGCAATTCTGGATGTGATGCTCCCTGATGTGGACGGCTTTCAAATATGTAAAAAAATCCGGGAGAAGTTCTGGTATCCTGTCATTATGCTCACAGCAAAAGGGACGGACGTGGATAAGATCATGGGTCTGACCATTGGAGCGGATGATTATATTACAAAACCCTTTAACCCGCTGGAGGTGGCTGCCCGTGTAAAAACCCAGCTGCGGCGGTACCGGCTTTACAATCATTGTGCAGCGAAGCAGGGGGAGCCGGCCCGCGAGTATGATATAAGGGGACTGGTAATCAACAGGGACAGTCATAAGTGCTTTCTGTTTGGAAATGAGCTGCAGCTGACTCCCATTGAGTTTGCCATCCTCTGGTATCTCTGTGAGCGGCAGGGCGTTGTAGTCCCTTCCGAGGAGCTTTTTGAGGCGGTATGGGGCGAGAAGTTCCTACAGAATAATAATACCGTCATGGCCCATATCGGGCGGCTGCGGGAAAAGATGGAAGAGCCTGCCAGAAATCCCAGGTTTATTAAAACAGTATGGGGGATTGGTTATACCATTGAAAAATAGAAAAGATTTTCGCCAGATCCGTATAAAGATTTTCCTCCGGACGATTGCCGCGCTGGTAGTGGCCGTTTCTGTCATCTATATCACATATTCTGTTTTACTGCGCAGCCGCTTCGCTGATGGGATGGTGGCGCTTTTTCAGACTGCCCTTGGAATAAAATACGATGCGGCTCTCCAATTGTATGAGCGGATATTTCGCAGCCATATGGATGCCATGATTCTGTTTTCCATTCTGCTGATATTCGCCGTATTGTTCTATTTTTATCTCCGTTGGCTTACACGGTACTTTGAGACGGTCAGTGAAGGAATGGATCTCCTGCTTGCGGATGCCCCAGGAGAGATTTCCCTTCCCCCGGAGTTGTTCTCCATTGAGAGGAAAATGAACCTGGCAAAGCACACAATGCTCCTGCAGAAAAGTGATATGCTCGTGGCAGAACAGCGGAAAAATGATCTGATCATGTACCTGGCCCACGACTTGAAAACGCCGCTTGCTTCCACCATCAGCTATCTGAATTTACTCCGGGATGAAAAACAGATTTCCGAGGAGCTGCGGGAGAAGTACCTTTCCATCTCCCTTGCCAAATCAGAACGGCTGGAGGACTTAATCAACGAATTCCTGGAAATTGCGAGGTACAGCCTGTCAAACATAACACTGCAATATAAGGAGATCAACCTTACCCGCCTGTTGGAGCAGCTTGTATATGAGTTTCAGCCGATACTGGACAGAAAGGGGCTGACCTGCCGCCTTGCGGCTGCGGATGATATTCTGCTGAAATGTGATGCTGATAAGATGCAGCGGGTGTTTGACAATCTTTTGCGCAATGCCGTGCTTTACAGCTATGACGGAACCGAAATTATCATCGAAGTCGAACAGGGCAAAGACAGCCTGGTACTGAGATTTTCCAATCATGGCGGGACCATTCCAAAAGAACGGCTGGAGCGGATTTTTGAACAGTTTTACAGACTGGATACGGAGCGCAGATCTGGCGGAACCGGGCTGGGACTGGCCATTGCCAGACAGATCGTTACACTTCATAAGGGGGCAATCACAGCGGAAAGTGAAAATGAGCGGACGGTTTTTACTGTAACGCTTCCTGTTTTATAGGAAAATCGTAAGAAAATCCGTAGAAAAAGAGTGGAATACCGTGTGAACAAACAAGAAAATGGTGCTTTTGTTTTTGGTACAATGAGCGTACTAAGGCATAGGCACTTTTGTCTGTGCGGAAAGGAGTTTTCACATGGAACTGCTGATTGATAAGGTTTCCAAAAAATTTAAAGACAAAAAAGCGGTTGACAATATCAGCCTGGAGCTTACACCGGGTGTCTGGGGCCTTTTGGGTGCCAATGGCGCAGGCAAGACAACTCTGATGCGGATGATTGCCGGGATTATGCAGCCCACCTCCGGCCAGGTGCTGTATGACGGTGTGCCAATCCGGACGCTGGGAGAGGGTTACCGGGATGTCTTCGGTTTTCTGCCCCAGGAGTTTGGTTTTTATCCGGAATTCACGGTGAAGGATTATCTGGCTTATGTCGCCGCCCTAAAGGGACTGAGCGAAAGGGAGAGCCGGCGGAGAATCCGCGAATTGCTGGAGAGAGTCTCCCTGACGGACGTCTACAACAAAAAAATCGCCAGGCTCTCCGGCGGCATGAAACGCAGGGTGGGGATTGCCCAGGCTTTGCTGAATGATCCGGAGATATTGATTCTGGATGAACCTACCGGGGGATTGGACCCCGGCGAGAGGGTGCGTTTTCGCAATCTGCTGTCGGAGTTTGCCCATGACCGCATTGTTTTAATCTCCACCCATATTGTTCCTGATGTGGAGTACATCGCCACCTGCCATGCCATTATCCGGGACGGGAGGCTGTTAGCCACAGGAACTACAGAGGAACTGGTCAGACTGGTGGAGGGGAAGGTATGGAGCTGTACGATCCCTGCAAGAGCTGTGCCAGAATACGAAAGCAGGCTCCAGATTATCAGCCTGCGGAATGAAAACGACGGCAGCGTTTCCATCCGCTATCTGGCGGAGAATCCCTGCAATGACATTTCCGTCCCGTCCGTTCCCCGTCTGGAAGACCTGTATTTGTGGCTGTTCCCACAGGGCGGCGTAGAAAAACCAAAAAGAACCGGCCGAAAGAGAGGAGGTATCCATAGATGAGAATTTTATATCTGGAATTAAAACGTGTACTGAAGTCAAAGCTTACTTGGATTCTGCTGGCGCTGGCGCTGCTGCTCTCCGTTCTGCTTGCCTGGTTGCCCACTACTTACTGCTACAGTAACTACACAGACGAGGCCGGAAATGAGGTAAATCTCACCGGCCTGGCATCCATCGCCCATGAAAAGGAACGGCAGGCGGAAGCAGCCGGAATCGTTACCCCACAGCGGGTGCGGGAGGCTGTGGAGACCTATCAGGCCTGCCTTGCATCCTACGGCGTGACGGAATCCTATGATCTGCCGGAGGGTGTCTATGAGCGGGAAATCCTCACCATTGCCCCGTTGCTCCATGGTGTAAAGGAGGCCTTTGCAGATCCGGATACTGGAATGGCTCCTGCGATTATGGAAATTGACCCGAAGCAGATTTACGACTACTATTCCGTCTGCGAGAGCCGAATTGCCTCCCTGATGGCGATGGAGCAGCCGGACAGCCCAGCAGCACAGCGCAAAGCCGTAGAAATGTACCGGAATACAAAGAAGCCCTTTGAGGTTTATCCGGGCATGACTTCCGCTGTCATGGACTATCAGAACATCATGGGTTTTCTGGTGCTGCTGTTTTGTGTGGTCATTGCCGCACCAATATTTTCTGCTGATTATCAGTCCGGCGCAGACGATATCCTGCGTTGTACCCGGCATGGAAGAGTCTCTCTTGGTATTGCAAAGATGTTTGCAGCCCTTTTCATCAGCGGAGCTGCATTTGTGCTCTGTGCTGCCGTCCATATTCTGGTGGCAGACAGTCTGTTCGGCTGGGAATGCACCCGTACATCCATTCAGATGATGTACTCCATTGTGACCCTGGCAGACATGAACATAGGAGGCCTTCAGTTCCTTTTTGCTGCCTCTGGACTGCTTTCGGTTCTGGCTTCCGTGAGCTTTACGCTGTTTCTTTCCGCCAGATGCAGGACCACTGTGTCATCCCTGGCATCATCGCTGGTATTCTGTATTGCGCCGGTGGTTATTTCCATGACGGCGCCTGGGGCGCTGGGTACATGGCTTTGCAGCATCCTGCCCGCCAGCGGAACGAGCATTCAGGCGAGCGTGCTCTACGCAATTACGGACTTCCAGTTTTTGAATCTGGCAGGGCTGTCGGTCTGGACGCCGTATGCCATGATTGGGGCCTGCATGATTGAGATTCCCCTGTTTGCATTCCTGGCTGTCCGATCTTATTGCAGGCATGCGTTGAATTAAATACAGTTCATAAATTTTGGGGATGTCCGGGTATGATAAAATACAACCTTCTTTCAGGTGGATTTTGAAATGCCCGGACATTTCACGTCATTTAGAAAACCGTCTGCGGCAAATAAGTTGTTCCGGTGTTTTCAGAATGATAAAATTAAGTGGGAATATATACAGAATAGAGGATGCGAATCTTTTCAGCTGACCTTTGAGGAGATTCAGGAGATCGCGGGGATACCGATTGACCACTCCTTTCTGAAATATAAGAAATAGGCGTTTGCGAAACGCCAGAACCCACATAAATACGGGATTCTTTTTGTTACA
>CAJTXE010000081.1:5152-7524 GCA_910580225.1 uncultured Acetatifactor sp. | reverse complement strand
AAATCAATAATTATCTTATGTTTATGAAGTCAAAAAATGAATATAAAGTGGAAGTCGGCAGGGCAGAATTTAATGAGTCAGCAATGTTTGTCATGGAAGATATATCCTGTGGAACGAAGGAACTGGAGGTTGAAACCCCTTCCGAGCTAAAGAGCGATTTCGAGATTGCAAACTATATCATGTATCACACGATGCTGCCGAGGCTTGCCATATTTAAAATCATTCATGGTGTAAAGAAGAGAGAACTGTTGAATAATCAGGATATTTTAGATACAGTTACTCAGAAAATATTAAAGATGCTGAGTGATATAAAAGCAGCAAATATTACATCCTATGAAGTGATAAACGGATATGAGTCAGACAGCAGAAATATCTTTGAACTTGATACAATCAGTGAGGAAGATTTTAATGAGGAATGGCGGGTATTTCACGCAAATGCAAATCACAGTTCTGCAATGAATGAATATTACAGGATGGATAGTAAAGGCGAGAAAGAGTTTGCAGAGAGGTTGGAGAATAACCGGAATGTATTGTTGTTTACAAAGTTGAAAAAAGGCGGATTTATTATTGATACTCCTTATGGAAATTATACTCCTGACTGGGCGATTGTATGCAGGAAAGAGAGTTTGAACAGTCCGGAATTGGGTATTTACTTTATTGTTGAAACAAAAGCAGATAAGCAGGATGCCAATTTACAGGAGGCAGAACGAAACAAGATTCGGTGCGGTAAGCTGCATTTTCAGGCAGTGTCTGAACAGATAAGATTTGACTGGGTAAATAGCTATGAGGACTTCAGACAGAAATTTGGAGTTGCGGAAAGTGAGTAGGATATTGCCGGTTTTATGCATAAATATGGTACTTATGATTGGGCAGAACAAGTACGCCCGGAGCCAACAGACTTGTGAGAAATCACAGTTTGTTGGCTCTCTTTATGCAAACGGAGCTATTCCGTAAATTTTTCCTGTTCCTTGACCACATTTTGACCTTTGGCTTTTATAATGGTACTTAGAAAATAAAATCTCAATCAGGTAGGAGGATGAACGATGGGAAAACGATTATTATCATTTGCTGTGCCGTTTGTTTTGTCGTTTACAGTGACGGCCTGCGGAAATTACAACATTGCGGATGAGAACGCCCCGCCGCAAAACGTAGAAGAAGATCCGTTCGCAGGGGCAGAGGAAGAGGGAGATTTGGGGTTTCTCAGCCACGGGGAAGCGAATCCCGCCAGAGCGGATGACCGGAGCGTTTTGCCCTATGAGTATAACGGCGGAGAATTTGTCCTGGACTATCAGTTTTCGTCAGAGGGAAAATTGGACAGTATTGGCTTCCTGCTTTTTCTGGACGGAAAGCCGCAGGCCTACAAGGTAGACGACACGGGGGCGGAATATGAGTATCTCCATTGCTTTCAGATATCGGAAAAGCATGAAGAGGAATTTTCCTTTGTGTTCACGCCGGACACAGGGAAAAAGGGCGATACTCTGAATATGACAGTCATGAGCGTCACCAGGCCTGATTTCCGGCCCGATATGAAAGAGACCTCAAGCTACGGCTGGTATCATCAAAGCTTTGAAAGAGTGCTGAAGCTGCATTATAATGAGGATGCGCCGGACGGCGACAGCGCTGGTGGAGAAAGTATAGCTGCTTTTCGTGATGTCCGCATTTCGGAGGAAAAAATCACTTCCTCTTTTGTGGAGAATGAGCTTGTGAAAGCCGGTTGGAACGGCGTTACGATGGATACCCTGGATAGCGGTGTCTATTGGACGATTGCCTATGACGGCGAATTGGTGTATGACAACATCAACCTTACCGGCAAAGATACGCTTACCCTGCGCTACACCCTCTGCGGAACGGCAGGCGCAAGGTATGGCATATCATTTTTCCTAGACCATAAGCCCATATCTTTTGAGGAGGCGGTTTCCTATGACGTCACATTGAGCAAAGGAAATATGTGGGTCATCGAAGCGACCATAGACACCGCCAAGTTGGACGATTTTCATACTTTTTATGCCACAGCCGTGGCAGCGGACAAGGATTCAGTGACGAGTAAAACGGGTTCGATTCTGCTTTACAAGTCCAGGTAAAATCTCAAGTATATACTGGAAATAAATTCTGTTGGACGGTAAAGTCGCAAAGGCACACAAGAGGAACTTTCGAGAGTGACCTTACGAAGGAAAGTTCCTCTCAAAACAGGTGTGCCGAAGTGACTTTACCCTTTAGAGTTGTCGCGCAGCGACTTTAAATAAAAGAAAAAATGAAAAAATAGATTCTGTTGGACGGTAAAGTCGCAAAGGCACACGAGAGGAACTTTCGAGAGTGTCCTTACGAAGGAAAGTTCCTCTCAAAACAGGTGTGCCGAAGTGACTTTACCCTTT
>CAJTXE010000081.1:0-5052 GCA_910580225.1 uncultured Acetatifactor sp. | reverse complement strand
AAATTCTGTTGGATGGTAAAGTCGCAAAGGCACACGAGAGGAACTTTCGAGAGTGTCCTTCCGAACGAAAGTTTCCCTCATTAGAGGTGTGCCAAAGTGACTTTACCCTTTAGAGCTGTCGCGCAGCGACTTTAAATAGGAGAAAAAAATGAAAACAAAATGGATGTGTATGATACTTATGCTTGCTTTAGCGCTGCATCTGTCGGCCTGCGGCAACAGTCAGGAAAATGAGAACAGCTCTGAAAATGGAGCTGTAAAGATTGAGTCCCAATCCGAAGATAATGATTCATCGGAAAATACCGGAAATGAAAGCAGCAATATGGACGCAACCAATCAGCAGGATAACGGTACAGATAAAAAGAATACAGCGGTTGGCACAGTGGAAAATTCCGCCTTTTCAGGAAAGGTCAGGGGGTGCTATTATGCTGATGGCAACCGGATTATTGTTGCCGCGGATAAGCTCTACCTCTACGATACAGAGACAGGCCAAACCATCGCAAGCGCGGATATTTCCATAGAAGATTTATGCGTACAGTCCTATGCAGACGGCTACTTTGTCGTAGGACAGGGAAGCGGCGGTAATAGCAACGCTTCCTTTGCCGCATCAGATAGCAGCGGCATCAACGGATACATACTGAATAAAGATTTTGCCATTCAGGATACCATTTCCTTCAGCGGATTATTAAGGGACGATTTTGTCTTACAAACCACAGGTGTCGCCGTTTCACAGGACGGAAAACAGATTGCTTTCGGCGGATTCCAGGGGCTATACCTCTATGATATATCTTCCCGGGAAATCCGTACCATTCTGAACTATTCGGACAAAGGTACGGCAGACAATATGCAGATTGTATCCATGGACAGCCTTGCCTTTACGGAAAACGGCACTTTAGTCTATGCAGGCATGGCTTCAGATACCTCCATAGGCGGAGACGGAATCAGCGTCTATGGCACAGTATCCACAGACAGCGGAGAGTTCACCATGACCAAAAAGGCGGACTACAAAATGGATACAGAAGAAGTGCAAAAGGGTGGAAACCTGCTGATCATGCCCCAAAGCTTTGACAAAAACAACGGAACTTTGCTGATGCTCGACACCGCATCCAACACAGAGAAAACGATGTCATTCTCCGGCAGCAGTGAGGGAAAAGACGGCGTTTACTGTTCCGGTCAGGGGAAATATGTGGCGACTTCTGTTCTGGGAGAAGACAGTATTACAATCAATATTTATGATACGGCATCGGGAAAAAACATCCATACGGAAACCCTACAGGACAGTAACAGCACCTATTTCCTGCGCGTTCCGCAGATTCTGATTCTGGATGAATCCGGCACCTGTATCGTTGTGCTTGGACGGGGCATTGACGAGGTAAGCACCTTGATAACAACCTTTGGCTTCGGGGGGTAATTTCCCATGAAAATATCATTACAAAATATTTCAAAGCGGTATAAAGGCACATCTGCCTTGGGCATGAATGCCTTGGGCACATCTGCCTTGGGCATAAATGCCTTGGACAAGTATGCCCTGAAGGATTTTACCACGGAACTCACAGAGGGCGTCTATGGGCTTTTGGGCGCCAACGGGGCGGGAAAAACAACACTGATCAACATATTTGTGGGTATATTGGGCAGTGACAGCGGAAGGGTTCTGATTGACGGACAGGATGCAAAAACACTGGGTAAAGACTTCCTGTCAAAAATCGGATATATGCCTCAATATCCTGTTTTCTACCGGGATTTTACGGTGATGGATTTCCTGCTGTATATGTGCGCGCTGAAAGGAATCCCTGCCAAACAGGGAAAAAAGCGGGCTTTGGAGCTTCTGGAGATTGTCAATCTTTCAGACGCGCGAGAGAAAAAGATAGGCGCTCTTTCCGGCGGTATGCGTCAGAGGGTGGGCATTGTCCAGGCGATGCTGAGCGATCCTGAGATTCTGATTCTGGACGAGCCGACAGCAGGGCTTGATCCAACCGAACGCATCCGTTTCCGCAACCTGATTTCAAAATTTGCACAGGGAAGGACAATTTTACTGGCCACCCATATCGTTTCCGACGTGGAGTGTATTGCAAAGGAGATTATCATCTTAAAGGAAGGTTCCTTAATTACGCAGGGGACTACCGACGCACTAGAACAGAATATCTACGGTAAAGTGTGGGAGGTGACAGTAAATGCGGAAGACGCCGCCAGACTTGGAGACCAGTATTATGTCAGCAATATGAAACAGCAGGGCGAACGCTTTTCCGTAAGAATCGTAAGCGATATGCCGCCTGCAGCAGACGCGGTAAAGGTGTCTCCGAACCTGGAAGATGTATTTCTGTATCATTTCCGCGGGAAATGAGTTAAGGGAGATAGTGTGAAAAATCGTTTTAAGGCAGCAAAGGACACTGCCTTAGAACGATTAAGTTTCACACTTCTATTTGAGCCGGCCAAGGCGGCAGGGGGGATTAACATGACACGCTTAATCAAATACGAATTCTACAAATTATTCTGCAAGCCGTCAATACTTGTTGTGCTCATACTGTTCAGTGTAATAGACCTGTTCAAAATAAACAGCGAATTCCACTCGTATTCCTACCTGGCGGACGGAAATGACAGCCGCAGTTGGAACAGCGTGTATTGGCAGCTTTATGAGAATTACAGAGGAGAGATAACCGCTGAAAAAATCAATCAGCTTCTTTCCCTATATCAGCCGTTGGCACATGCCACGGCTGACAGGACAGCGAGCACAGCCAAGGACAATCCGGATATGATGACGGGAAATATATACAGCGACCTGAATATCCTGGAAAAATACTATGTGAAACCTATGGAATATTTCTATCATTATCAGACTTATGCGCTTCAAGTGGCAGAGAGGGCGAAAGAAAATGCCGCTGTTTACAGAGAACGGGGGCAGACTGCAGAAGTACGTAAAAACAGCGCGATCTATAACCTCTATGCCGGGCGGAGCATAAAAACCTTTGCCTATGAGGAAATGTATAACTATTACCTGAACTACGATTTTTCGGGCATACTGGTTCTATTTCTCTGTCTGTACGGGGTTGTGGGTACCTTTGTCTGTGAAAAGGAAACGCAGATGGATATGCTGCTATTAACAAATACGGGCGGCGGTAAAAAGACTGCATTTGCCAAAATTGCCGCGGCTGCTTTCTTTGTGGACAGCGTGGCCATATGGTTTTCTGTGGTGGATTATATTGGCTTTGTGTTTTCCTTTGGAACCACAGAAGGAGGGAATCTTCCGCTGTACGCCGTCAGCAATTTCAGCACGGCTGCGGTAAACTGCAATTTAAGCCAATATGCCATTCTGTCCGCTGTGGTAAGGGCAGTGGGCGTATGGACGATGAGCATGGTATTCCTGTTGATTTCCATGTTTTGGCGCAATGCCCTCGTCCCGTTCGTAGCTGATTTTGGCATAGCCCTGTGCCTAATTATTACAGGTGCGTCCCAGAGCTGTTTGAGCCATACCTGGCTCAAAATCATAAACCCCTATTCACTGCTTGCCAACCGCGTATTATTCAGCAAAACGGAGTTTATTGGTCTTGCAGGATATCCCATACAGAGCTTCCAGGCAGCAATTGTTTTTGCCATAACCCTGGGGTTGGTATCCATAATGGCAATGCTGCTGCTCTCTAAAAGGAACTCTAATATTTTCTGCTGGACGGTAAAGTCGCGAAGGCGCACGAGAGGAACTTTCATGAGTGCCCTTTCGAATGAAAGTTCCTCTCATTAAATGTGCGACGAAGTGACTTTACCCTTTAGTGCTGTCGCGCAGCGACTTGAAATAGGAGGATAAAATGTCCGGATTTATGTACGAATTAAAAAAGATTTTGCTCTGCCAAAGAGGGCTGTTCTACATCGCCCTTGTCCTGCTGCTTGGCACGGTCTGGCTCTGTGCATCAGACAGCCCTGCAGACAGTGCAATGCAGCAGTATAAGGATGAATACGAATGGTATCTGGAAAAGGTAAAGGGATACTGCAGCGAGGAATCCGCCCTTTATCTGGAGCAGGAGGCGGGGCGGATCGCGGAAGCGAAGGAGAACCAGAACGCCCTTCTGGAAAACTATTATGACGGGAAAATCAGTGAAAGCGAATATAAAAAAGAGAGCAGTGATATAGAGAAGATTCTGGAGCGTCAAAATGGATTTGAGGTCATCTATCAGCAATATCTCTATATCTGCGAAAACACAGAAAACCGCTGTTTTCTCCAGACAAACGGATGGACGGGGCTTCTTGGCCAAGGGACGCTTAACTTCATTCTGTTCCTAGGCATTCTGCTTTTGGCCACCCCCGCTTTCTGTTCCGAGTATATCTGCCAGATGGACGCTCTGCTCCTGACCTCAAGGGAGGGGCGGAAAAGTGCTCTGTATAAACTGCTCATTCTAATTGGGGCTGTCCTTTTCCTGTCGCTTGGCATCTCGCTTATGGAATACGGATTTTACAGGTTCAGATACGGGCTGCCGGATGGGGATTATCCGATTCAGAGCATTCGTTACTTTGCAGACAGCAGCAAGGATATATCGCTGCTGCAGGGATATGCCGCTATAGGGCTGCTGCGGATGTTCGGCGGCGTGTTCCTTGCGCTGCTTCTGCTGTTTATTTCTGTTCTGGCAAAAAAGTATGCGGTAACCCTGCTCACGGGTGCGGTGTCAGTGATCCTTCCCTATATAGGCTTATCGAAAACCAGTATTTACCGTCTGCCATTGCCCTTGCCATTTCTGCTTGGAACAGACTTTTTCGCAGGGAATATCGTCCTCCGCGATGCCCTGAAAGGGGATGAAAAAATTGTTTTTGCGGAGGTGGATACGGTTACGCTTTTGGCCCTGCTCTCGGTATCCGTACTTTTGTGTACTTTGGCTGCTGTCTGGATTTTGCGGTGCAATTCCAACAGATGGCTGATGAAATCAGGACGAAAAAAGCGCGGGACTCTGGCTGTCATCCTTGGCCTGGCACTGGCAGTGACGGGATGTGCAGGCCGTGAAAAAACGGGAACTGTCGTCTATAATTCCTCGGCAGTCTATGACTGTATGGGATACGAAATCATACGGGATGCAG
>CAJTXE010000080.1 GCA_910580225.1 uncultured Acetatifactor sp. | reverse complement strand
AAAGAGGCTATGAACAAACGTTTTGTATAATTTTTATTTTTCAAACACGCTCTAGTGTGATACTTCTTATGATCCGTATCCTTTCCTCTCTATTTTACATCAACAGTATGCGCAAGGCAAGTGAAGAATTCAATTCCGCGATAATGATAAAAAATATCTGCATTGTTAATTCCAAGTGTAATTAATGATTATTTTGGACATATGGGAGGTGTTGGCGAAATAAATTTATATTTTGAATTATTTAATTCTGGAAAAACAGGAATATATAGCAATTGGAAAAAGAAGTAATATAGAGTGTACTTAAATAGAATAGGATTTTGCGATTTTAAATATGTAAGGTGTTAGTCAGCATGTGGGTCGTTATACCATAGGAACGGGGACGTAAGGGAAGCTGGTTTACTGGTCATATAGCCTTAACGCCCCATTTGTTGACTAACACCATATGTAAAAATATGCAAGAACTTTGTTTCATGGCATAAAAATGGAATGAGTCTATGATGATATTATAATTTACAGGAGTGGGAGCAGATTGCTTTTCTGCTCCTATTGGAAAATCGAGTAAAAAATATCTGTACTATAATTAACGTAATGAGCTGTATGAATTGTGGAATATACAGATGTTTTTGTAAAATCATGCGCTATTTGTGTTCGAGTATATAGATATCGAAATTAATAGTCAATAAAATTAAAAAGAGGAGTAGAAAGATGGTTAAAGAGTTAAATGAAAATGATTTAGGACTTATGGTGGGTAAATTTTATTCGGATGTTTTTGGGTATGATATAGAGGTGATGTATGAAAAAGGTATTTCGCAAGAATATGTAGAGAGAAACATTGAATATTTCAATAATCTTGATCAGAATTTTATAATAAATATGTGTACATCTTTGAAAAGATACTATGAAAGTTGCAAGAAATTATATCCAGATTTGTGTGATGAACTCCCTTCAGATATTTTAGAAAATTTTGATAAGGATCCAACTTCTATATTACAATATGTGAAAATCGGTGTATATCGATTTCATAAATGTAAAGCATCTGATGAAGATATTCCTGTTTTAAATCTATGTGGTCATTGTGAATGGGCAGGTGATGCAGGAATAACAATTGTAGCAAAAAAAGATCATCTTATATATGTAGGGCGGTGGCAAGACCGCAATGTATGGGAGAATAGGGAAGAGAGCAGCTTGGAAAAGATGTTTAATTATGCGTTGCCAATAGCATGAGATTTTAGAAAATCAAATAGCATCCCTATTCCACTGGGAAGTTAATTTTTAGAGTAAATTGACATAGGAATAGCCATGTCTTTTGGATCGATTTTGCAGAAGAGTTGTTGGATGAAAAGTTGAAGGAAGCGGCAGGCAGCGGAATCACATACTGTTATGCATATACGGAGAGCGGCCTGCTGAAAAATAAGGCGGTGTCCGGAAATACTCTGCTAGAGTATGCTTATGACCGCAATCGCAATCTGACCAGCCTTGCAGACAGCGCGGGAAATGTGGTATACTACTCTTATGATATGCTGAACCGCCTGAAACGGGTCTCCGGCGGCAGGGAAGACATGCTGGAGGATTATGATTACACCGGAGCTGGTCAGATTCGAAACCTTCGCTATGGGAACGGTGTGGAAACGGAATACAGCTATCAGGAGGACGGGGAGTTGTCTAGCCTGGTGACACTGACAGAGCAGGGTCAGGTGCTGCTGAACTTTGACTATGTCTATGACGGGAACGGCAACTGCGTCAGAAAGAGCGGGGAAAAGTACCAGAACGAGTATGGGTATGACCGCATGAACCGTCTTGTCAGCGCCATGCAGGATGGGCGGGAGGAAAAGTATGTCTATGACTTGGCCGGGAACCGGTTGAGGAAGGAATCCGCACAGGGCACAGAAACCTACCATTACAATGCAAAGAACCAGCTCACTCATCTTCAGAGCGGCGGGGACACCCTCAGATACATCTATGACAGACAAGGGAACCTGTTGGAGGAACATGGGAAAGATCAATCAGAAACGGTATAGTTATGATGCGGCGAATTGTCAGGTGGGCATTGTTTCAATGAAGGCAGACGGCAAGACAGAAAAGCTGCGCCAGACAAACCGGTATGACGGCGAGGGCCTGCGGTATGAAACGGAAGAGAACGGCAAAATCATCCGTTTTCTGTTTGACCGGGGAAGAATTGGCACAGGAAAGCAGAAAAAATCAGCTACGCAAGGGAATACCAGCCGATTTCTCTGAGCAGAAGCGGAAAGTAGAGGAAATATTTTGTCCAGGATGAAATGGGGAGTACCCTGTTCCTTCTGGATTATAACCATGAAATCCAAAAGACATACCGATATGACGCCTTCGGGAACATTCTACAGGAGACAGGGGATATACCCAACCGGCTGACTTATACCGGGCAGATGTATGATGGTGTCATCAGCCAGTATTATCTGAGGGCGAGGTTCTATAACCCATCTACCGGACGATTTTTGCAGGAGGACACTTATCGGGGAGACGGGCTGAATTTGTATGCATATTGTGCGAATAACCCGGTGATGTACTATGATCCGAGTGGGCATGGATTATGTCCTAATGGGAAGACGTATCCTGCTGAGGAGGATCTTGTGCCTGATATGATTCCAGGACCTAATGGGACATTTATCAGTAAAGAGTACGATCAATTAGTATATGGTGGTTTTTATACAGACAAAGCCTGCAACAGAATGCGATTTGAGGCTCATCCAGGAGATTATCAAAAGTATACTAAGGCTACAACGATAGAACAAGCTATGGAGATGAGTTGGTCTCAAGCTCAATATATTCCGGGTATAGATAATAACTCTTGGGAATATAAAGCTATGTTCGAAGGTATTCCTGTAACTCATGGAAATGGTACTATTTACTATTTTTATGACACAGGTAGAATAATCGGATATGATGGTGGCGTACCAACAACCTGGATTAGAGCTGAGCTAACATCGGGAATTTACCATGGTCATCCCATGTCTTTAGAAAGAGTTTTAAAGTATATAACAATTCCATAGGAGACAAGGATATAATGGAAAAATTGCAGGCATTAAGAATTCCGGCAGGATGGGAAGTTGTAATTAATAAATTTTTAGAGGTTGATGTTGATGATTGTTCTATAGACAATGGAAATTGGATTGACTTTACTGAAGATATAATATATCTAAGACGGAGAGGGAGGAAATATATTATAGGGGTTGATTTAGGATGGTATCCTGATGCAGATCCTCAAGGAGCATTTCATGTTAAGGTAATACTTGGAGAAAAATGGGAAAAACCCGTCAAGGAGTATATTAGTAGAGTAAGAAAGGAGGTAGTAAAGATAATAGAGGATTTATTATTGCGATATTGTAGCGAATATAATATTGATTTGGACGTAAAAACATATTTAGAAAACGAGTAATAAAGTGTGCTATTTATTGTTTCCTGTTTGACTGGGGGATTGGCATAGGAAAGCAGAAAAAATCAGCTATGTTCGGACAATCTATGGGGACGGCTCTGTGGAGCGTTGCTTTTATGACGGGAACGGGAACCTGATCAAGAAGGTCAGGCCGGAAAATTATTGCAGGGAGACGGATGACGGTCAGGGAATCACATACACCTATGACAGCATGAACCGTCTTGTGGAACAGACAGACGGCTCCGTCATTCGGGAGGCCTATGACAGCATGGGGAATCTGAAGGAGCGGCTGGAGGGGCAGAACTTTTATACAGAGTATGGCTACAATCTGGCAGGGAACCTGCAGGCAGTTTACAAGGGGCGGGGCAATGCACATAGACAGCATGCTGCCCAGAGGATGGAATATGACGCCTGGGGGCATGTGACCGGCGTGGAGGACGGAAACCGGAACCGGACAGAGTTCGTTTTGGACGACTGGGGAAGAATCACGGAAATCCATACGCCGGAGGGCGGCGTGGAGCGCTATACCTATGACTGTGCAGGGAACATTACCAGTACCACCGATGCCAACAGGGGAAAGATTGCTTATCAGTACAACAGCATGGGACAGGTCTGCCAGATTACGGATCAGGAAGGGAATGACGAGTATTTCTACTTTGATGTAGAGGGGCGCCAGGAGACACATATCGACCGGAACGGGAATGTGGAGCGCACACATCACAACATGGATGGCAATCTGGTTTATCGCAGGTTCGAGGACCGGAAGGGAAAAATCCCATCGTCAATCAATATGCATACTATCCGGACGGGAAGCTGAAGGAAGCGGTAGGCGGCGGAATCACATACTGTTATGCATATATGGAGAACGAAGGCGGGAAGGAGGCCGAAAAGCAGGACTGTGAAAGGAAAGCCTGCTGGAGGCTGATGGAGAAGATAGCAGAAGCGTTCCCGAGGCTGCCCATCTGCGTGTGCGGGGACAGCCTGTATGCCTGTGAAGGGTTCTTTGAAAGGTGCAGGGAGATAGGCTGGAGGTACATCCTGCGGTACAAAGAGGGGAGCATCCCCTACATCGCAGGAGAGTACCGGGCATTAAGGGAAGGAGAGAGGAACTATCAGGAGCGGGTGCTGGGAGATGGGAAGGAATGGTACGACTATGTGGAGGGCATCGATTATAACGGATACCATGTGAACCTGGTGGAATACGGGTCATGCAGGAAGCGTGTGTACAAAAAAGGGAAGCGCAAAGGGGAGGGTGTGGAGGAGCAGAAGGGCTTCTGGTTTGCCACGGACCTTCCTGTGGGCAGGAAGAACGTGGAGGCTCTGGTGCAGAGAGGAAGGATGCACTGGAAGATAGAGAACGAGGGGTTCAACACGCAGAAGAGGCAGGGGTATCATCTGGAGCATCAGTACAGCAAGGACTACCAGGTGATGAAGAACTATTATTATCTGACACAGATCGGCCACATGGCGGCGCAGATCATGGAAGCGTGGGAGAAGCTGTGGAGCCAGGACAGACAGAGCAGGAAGCAGAGGCATCGGAGGGTGCTGGAATCATTGAAGAAAGTGCGGCTGAAAGAAAATAGGGAAGAGATTGGAAGAAGGATCCAGATCAGGCTGGAGCCAGAGTAAGGCAGGGCGTTGGAAGGGGGTGATGGCGAGACGGAAGGGAACAGATACAGGAGCATATCAGGCAGAGGGGGTTTTTGTGCCTTGCATGTGCAAGAGCCGTTGGCAGAGTGGGGAAAAACAAAATCCTGATGCTCTAAGAAAAGATATAAAAGTTTAGCGTCAAAGCTGTTCAAAGGAGTGAAGCATTGACGAAATAAAATGAAGGAGGAAGATTACATGAAGATTGTGATCATCGGCGGCGTAGCCGCCGGTACAAAAGCAGCCGCAAAGCTGAAACGGGAGAATCCCAATGACGAAATCGTCATTTATACCAAAGGAAAGGATATTTCCTATGCAGGGTGCGGGCTCCCCTACTATATCGGAGGAGCCATTGAGACGGAAGGGGAACTGATTGTGAATACCCCTGCCAAATTTATGGGACTGACAGGCACCCGGGTACATACGGAGCATGAGGCAGTGGCTGTGGACCCGGAGGCTAAGACCGTGTCCCTCCGCAGGAATGGAGGGGGCACAGAACTGCCGGAGACAGAGACGGTTAGCTATGACAAACTTATCATTGCCGTAGGGGCGGAAAGTTCCGTTCCCCCTGTGGAAGGCACAAAGCTTCCGGGGGTATTTACCGTGCGCACGCCCCAGGACGCCATCGGATGCAGGAAGTATGCGGAAGAACAGAACTGCAGACGCGCCGTTGTGGTGGGCGGCGGCTTCATCGGGTTAGAGGTGGCGGAAAACCTGATGGCAAAGGGTCTTTCCGTCACGGTGATGGACATGGCTCCTCAGCTGATGCCCAATATTTTTGACGCAGACATGGCGGACTACATCCGGCGCAGACTCCAGGCAGGGGGCATGCGCATTCTCACCGGAACGGCTCTCAACGCCATTGCAGGTACGGACAAGGTCACCGGTGTTCAGACCGGGGCAGGCACTTTGCCCGCAGACATGGTGATCCTGGCTGCAGGCATCCGTCCCGCCACCAGATTCCTGGCAGAAACCGGACTGGAGATGGACAGGGGCTGCATCGTCACGGACGAATTTCAGCGCACCAATCTGCCGGATATCTACGCGGCAGGGGACTGTGCATTGGTGAAGAACCGCATCACCGGAAATCCCCAGTGGTCCGCCATGGGTTCCACGGCAAACATTGCCGGACGCGCCCTGGCCCTGTCTTTGGGCGGCCACGAGACGGCATATCCGGGCTGTCTGGGCACCGGCGTGGTGAAATTGTCCTCTGATTTGAACGCGGCCCGCACAGGCCTTACCGAGGAGCAGGCCAAAGCGGCAGGATTCCGGGTTATCTCCGCCCTGTGCGTCACTGATGACAAGGCTCATTACTATCCGGATTCCGACATGTTTATCACAAAGCTTGTTGCGGATGGGGAAAGCCATAAGCTTCTGGGCCTGCAGGTGATCGGCGCAGGCGCTGTGGACAAAATGGCGGACATCGCCGTCACCGGGATCTCTTTCGGGGCCAAAGCGGAGGATTTCCTGACTCTGGATTTTGCCTATGCGCCGCCTTTTTCCACCGCCATTCACCCCTTTGCGGCGGCCTGCGGCGTGTTGGTGAACAAGATCACCGGAAGACTGGAATCCTTTACCCCTGCAGAATACGCGGCAGGCGCGGCAGCTGGATACAAACTTATTGACGCCCATCCGGCACCCACGCTGCCCGGCGGGGAGTGGTTTGATCTGACAAAACCGGAAGAATATTCGGCAAAATATGACAAGGCGGAGAAGCTGCTGTTGGTCTGTGCCAAGGGCAAGAGAGGGTATCTCACCCAGAATAAGCTGAAAGCCCTGGGATTCACCAATACCCGTGTACTGGAGGGCGGCGCTGCTTTCAATGTGATCAAGAGGGCCGTTCCCGCCGGAGGCAAACTGCCTCCAGAGGAAATCAAGCGGGTGAAGGGCCTGGGCTGTCTCCAGGATAAGCGCTACGGCGACGTGTTCAATGTCCGTGTGATCACCAGGAACGGCAAGATTACCACGGAAGAGCATCGGGCTATTGCGGAAGGCGCGGAGCGTTTCGGCAGCGGGGAAATTACCATGACCACCCGCCTCACCATGGAAATTCAGGGAGTGCCCTATGCAAACATTGATGCCCTGATTGCCTTCCTGGCAGAGCATAACCTGGAGACCGGCGGAACAGGTTCTCTGGTGCGTCCCGTGGTTTCCTGCAAGGGTACCACCTGCCAGTACGGGCTGATTGATACATTTGACTTAAGCGAGAAGATTCATGAACGGTTTTACGAAGGCTACCACAGCGTGACCCTGCCCCACAAGTTCAAAATTGCCGTGGGAGGCTGTCCCAACAACTGTGTGAAGCCCGATTTGAACGATCTGGGCATCATCGGCCAGAGAGTGCCCCTTTTTGACTACTCCAAATGCAGGGGCTGCGGAAAATGCCAGGTGGAGACCTCCTGCCCCATCAAGGTGGCAAAGGTGGAGGAGGGCTGCCTGAAGGTGGAGACCGACGCCTGCAACGGCTGCGGACGCTGCAAAGGCAAATGTCCCTTCGGCGTCACCGAGGAGTACATGGACGGCTGCAAGATCTACATCGGCGGCAGATGGGGCAAAAAGATTGCCAACGGACGCCCCCTGGACAAGATTTTTACCAGGGAGGAGGAAGTTCTGGATACCATAGAGCGGGCCATCCTGTTCTTCCGGGACGAGGGCATTACCGGCGAGCGCTTTGCGGATACGGTGAGCCGTCTGGGATTTGACTATGCACAGGATAAACTGCTCAATGCGGAGATTGACAAGTCCGCCATACTGGAGAAGAAAGTGAAGGGCGGGGCTACCTGCTGATCATATTGCTCTGTAGAACCACGTCCGGTCCGGATGTAAGAACGGCTGCCGCACCAGAAGGGATTTGATTTCTGGTGCGGCAGCTGATTTTGTGTTGTTGTCGGGAATTTTATAGATAACATAAAGTTTTGCGGATGAAAAGCCCGGAAATACGGTGTTTCTGGGAGAAGTGGTAC
>CAJTXE010000079.1 GCA_910580225.1 uncultured Acetatifactor sp. | reverse complement strand
AGCGCCTGCAGGAATTGATGGTGTTTATCAAAAATCTGCAGATCAGGACACATCTGTTTGCCAATTCCAGTTCAAATTTTTACCCGGTTACCGCCTGGCTGCCGAAGGAGCGGGGTTATGTAATCAGGGAATTGCAGCATGTCTTAGATACGGTAAGGGAGGAGGAAATGGCGGAATACCGCAGGAACCTGAAAACTTTGGGGTAACAGAATTTACAATAGGCAACCGCCGCTATGGTTATATTTCGTTGTGTCCGGTTTTAAAAAATATTGAAAATAGATATCTTGACATCTGTCTCATGGCGTATTATAAAATACTTGTCATGGCAGCGGCAAGGTTTGATTCCGGAAAGAGACGGTACATTGATCTATATTGTGATCTGCGATGATGAAAAACATATGTGCGATTATATAGGGACTTTAGTATCCGATTTTTTCCGGAAAAAGAACAGGGAGATTCACCTTCGGACATTTACCGGAGGTGAAGAGCTGCTGAATTACCACGGGCAGATGGACATTCTGTTTCTGGATATCCAGATGAGGGGCATGGACGGCATGGAGACGGCAAGGAAACTGCGGGCGGATAAGTTCCAGGGCTTTCTGATTTTCACTACGGTACTGAAGGAGATGGTGTTCCAGTCTTTTCAGGTGCAGGCCTATGATTATCTGGTCAAGCCGATTGATGTAAAACAGTTTGAGAACACCATGGAGCGTTGTCTGTCTTCCATGCAGAATGCAGGCGAGGACAGCCTGTTGGTGCAAAAGGGGTATGAGGGCCGCATCATCCGGAAAAGTGAGATTGTCTTCTGTGAGATTATAGACCGGAAAATCTATCTGAACCTGGCGTCAGGGGAGGTTGTTGATTATTATGAGCGGATCGAGAATCTGGAAACAAAACTGGATGACCGTTTTTTCCGATGCCACAGGAGCTATCTCATCAATCTGAAGCATTTAAAAGGCTATAAAAACGGAAGCGCCTATATGGATAACGGCAGGGAGATTCCTGTATCGCGGCTGCGGAGCAGGGAGTTTTCCGGTGTGGTTCTGCGGTATATGAAGAATATCTAAGGCAGAATGGGACAGGAGGCAGATTGAATGAAAGTGCTTGTAAGTGCATGTCTTTTAGGTGAAAACTGTAAATATAACGGAACCAATAATTACAACAGTAAAGTGATTTCCTTTCTGAAGGGACATGAAGTAATCGCAGTTTGCCCGGAGGTATTGGGAGGCCTTAATGTGCCCAGAAACCCTGCTGAAATTGTAGACGGAGTGGTTATGACAAAAGACGGAACCAGTGTTGACAGGGAATTCCGGGAAGGCGCGGCCCTGGCATTCAGGCAGGCTTTAAACGGGAAAATAGACGCGGCTGTTTTACAGTCAAGAAGCCCCAGCTGCGGGGGGAACCAAATCTATGACGGTACCTTCAGCGGCAGGCTGATTCAGGGGCAGGGCATATTTGCGGAAATGCTGAAAAGGGCGGGCATAAAGGTAATAGATGCGGAAGATATCGTAAATAATAACGAAGAATGGGCGGAAAACTGACTGTGATTGAACTGTATTATGTGGAAGATGATGCCAATATCGCATCCATTGTAAAAGAATATCTGGAACAGCGGGACTTTCAGGTAAGGCTCTTCGGGACGCTTGCACAGGCAGGGCAGGCGCTAAAGGAGCATGTTCCCACCCTTGTTTTATTGGACTGGAACATGCCGGACGGCCATGGGGACAGTCTGTGCCAGTGGATTCGCAGGAACCGGAGGGAGCTGCCGGTTATTTTTCTCACCGTTCGCGGAGACAGCGCGGACATTGTGGCGGGTTTCAAAAACGGCGCAGACGATTATGTGGCAAAACCCTTTGAACTGGAGGTCTTGTATTCGCGGATTCAGGCACTGCTCCGCAGAACCGGCAATGTGGCAGAGCAGTATCTTTCCTGCGGCGGAATCGAAATTGACCAAAACCGCCATACCGTATCCTGCCATGCAGAGGAAATATCCTTAAGTGAAGCGGAATACAGGCTGCTTTTGTATCTGATGCAGAATAAGGGAAAGACGGTTACCAGGGAAAAAATACTGGAGCAGGTATGGGATGTAAACGGAAATTATGTGAACAACAATACCCTTACGGTTACCATGAAACGGCTGCGGGATAAGCTTTATCAGCCGGAGTGCCTGAAGACAGTGAGAAGTATAGGCTACCGCATGGAGGATACCATATGAGGGGACGCAGAAACATACTGGTTACTTTGGGATTTGCCATGTCTGTCAGCCTGATTGCGGCAGCCGTGTCTGTCCTGCTTGCTTCTTACCATTACAGCCAGGCTCAATTTGACCTGCTGAATATGATCTGCAGTAAAGTGGCGGAGCAGGAGCCGGAGACAAAAAAGATCATTTCCGCGGCATTAAAGGAATATACTGCGGGGAATCGTGACGGCGCGGCGGAAGGGGATGTGTTGTCCGCATTGGGATATGATATTTCGGATTTTTCAGCCCCGGGACATAATGGTTTGTCTGCGGCAGCGGGGGTTGGGGCGGGAATGCTGCTTTTGGTTTTTACCGACTGGTATCGGAACAAAAGGGATGCCATGCGGATCCGGGCATTGGCGGAGTACCTGGAACAGGTGAACACCGGAAAGGCTGCCATTTGGTCCGCTTCCGGGGAGGACGATTTCTCCAAACTGGAAGATGAAATCTATAAGACGGTGACATTTCTTTATCAGACAAAGGATTCCGCATTACAGGCCAGGAATGATTTTGCGGAAAATCTGTCCAATATTGCCCATCAGATCAAAACACCCATTACTGCCATTTCCCTTTCTGTCCAGATGATGCGGCAGAAGGCTTCAAAGGCTTTCACGGCAGAGGATATCATGGAGGGCAGCAGGCATCTTGAACAGGTGGAAAAGCAGCTTTTACGGCTGACGCATCTGGAGGAAGCCCTGCTTGTTTTATCCAGAATTGATGCCGGAACATTGCATTTACAAAGGGAAGAGGTGGATGTCTTTACGCTGCTTGTCCTGGCGGCGGATAATCTGCAGGAACTGTTTGCGGATTCCCGCACTTCCGTTGAGATACCGGAGCAGGGTGAGATGCTGGTGATTGCGGATCTGGACTGGACCATGGAGGCAGTGATGAATCTGATGAAAAACTGCATGGAACACAGTCCCGGGGGGAAAGTGCATTGTTCCTATGCGCAGAATCCGCTCTATACGGAAATTTTGATATGGGACGACGGGGGCGGGTTTGCAAAAGAAGACATGCCCCATCTTTTTGAACGGTTTTACCGGGGGCAGAATGCAGGTGAGGGCGGTATCGGAATCGGACTGGCTCTGGCAAAGGAGATGATTGAATGCCAGAACGGAACCATACGGGCAAGAAACGGGCCGGAAGGCGGCGCACTTTTTGAAATTCGCTTCTACAGTCACTGAACTGTAACTTTCATTTGCTATACTGAAAGGACAGAGCCGCAGGAACCAGTTCCCGTAATAAGAGGGAGAAGGGGCCCGGAGGACGGGGAATGTCCTGGAGAACCGGCGTACAAAAGGGCTTCCGGAAGCGTGGGATACTCTGGAGAATCTGCGGGCAGATGAAAGGAGAAAAAATGGAGATTTTAAAATGTGAGGGAGTCAGGAAGGTATATGGCTCCGGCCCAAATGAGGTAACGGCCCTTAACGGGATTGACCTGTCCGTCAGCAAGGGAGAATTTGTGGCCATTATCGGCGCATCCGGTTCCGGCAAATCCACCCTGCTGCATATTCTGGGCAGTGTGGACAAGCCCACAGAGGGAAAGGTTATGATAGACGGAACGGACCTTTCCGGACTGAACCGGACGGAGGCGGCTATTTTCCGGCGCAGAAAGGTGGGGCTTGTGTACCAGTTTTACAATTTGATCCCCACGCTTACAGTGCGGAAAAACATTCTCATGCCCCTTGCCCTTGACCGGAAAAAGCCCAATCAGGAATATTTTGAGAAGGTGGTAAATTCTCTGGGCATTGCAGACAGGCTTGAGGCTATGCCGAACCAGTTATCCGGCGGCCAGCAGCAGCGGGTTGCCATTGCCCGTTCCCTGATTTACCGTCCGGCCCTGCTTCTGGCGGACGAACCCACCGGGAACCTGGACCGGAAAAATACCGGAGAGATTATGGATATGTTAAAACTGGCGGGCCGCAATCTGGGGCAGACTATTTTGCTCATTACCCATGACGAAAAGGTGGCCCTGGAAGCAGAGCGCATGATAACAATAGAAGACGGACGAATAGTCAAAGATGAGAGAAGGAGGTGAACCGTTGTCATCCACTGTATGACAGCAATGGGATATGTGGAAAGAATATTCATGGAGTTATATGAAAAACAACCGTTCCTCCAGTTTGTCCGTCATGATAGCGGCATTTATTTCAGCCCTGCTTTTATCCCTGTTGTGCGGATTGTTTTACAATGCATGGAAATATGAGGTTGAGCGGATTGAACAGGAGGAAGGCGGCTGGCACAGCCGGATTCTTGGGGAGCCTGCAGAGAGGGACATGGAAACCGCAAAAAATTTCGCCAATGTAAGGGATGCTGTGGCAAATCCGCTCGCATTGGATCTTTATTTTGAAGACCTGGGCGCGGTTTTCACAGATACCCCCCGTATTGCGGAACAAATTGGCGCTGCACCGGAACAGATCGTCTATCATTATGGGCTTCTGGCAATGTACCTGGTCCGGGATTCCAGTGATACGGCTCCCAGACTGTTATTTCCCATGTTTTTACTGATCCTGTTTTTGGCCGCGTTCTCGCTGATTGTGATTATCCACAATGCTTTTGCGGTATCCATGAACGCCCGGATTTATCAGTTTGGTATATTTTCAAGCATTGGGGCCACGCCAAAGCAGATTCGGACCTGTCTTTTACAGGAAGCGGCGGCGCTTTGTGCGGTACCGGTTCTCCTTGGGAACCTGGCAGGCATTGCAGGCAGTATGGGACTATTGAATGTAGGCAATATGCTGTTGAGCGGTGTGGAAGGACGGCATAAAGCGGTATTTGGCTATCATCCCTGGGTCTGTGCCCTGACACTGCTTGTAACAATCCTGACAATATGGATATCCGCATGGCTTCCGGCCGGAAAACTAAGCAGGCTGACGCCGCTGGAGGCAATCAAAAACACCGGCGAATTACAGTTAAAGCGCCGGAAACATTCTTCTATCCTTAGGCTGCTGTTCGGCGTGGAGGGAGAACTGGCGGGGAATGCCCTGAAGGCCCAGAGAAAAGCCCTGCGCACAGCATCCCTGTCTTTTATATTTGCGTTTCTGGCGTTTGCGATGATGCAGTGCTTCTTTGCGCTGTCCGGAATCAGCACAAGAGAAACCTATTTTGAAAGGTATCAGGACGTATGGGATTTGATGGTTACCCTGAAAGATACGGATGTGGATGCTGTGGAAGAAATCCAGGCCATGCAGGGGATGAAGGGGGCAAAGAGCGCCATTTTGTATCAGAAGGCGGCCGCAAAGCGGATCATTGCAGAGGAAGAGATCAGCGAGGAAATGAAATCTTTGGGCGGTTTTTCCCATGCTTCCGAAGCGTATGCAACACAGGTGGATGGCGGATGGATGGTAAACGCCCCGCTGGTCATACTGGATGATAACAGCTTTCAGCTGTACTGTGAACAGATTGGAATCACACCGCAGCTTCATGGGGCAGTCATATGGAACCAGATTCGGGACGTGACAAACCCGGATTTCCGGCATCCGGATTTTATGCCTTATATCAAGGACCAAAACGCCCCTGCCGCAAGTGTTTTACGACAGGGGGGGAATGGGGAAATGACGGCTGAAATACCGGTTCTGGCTTACACGGAAAAAGTCCCTGTTATCAGGGAGGAATATGCAAAGCTTGACTATTATGAACTGGTGCATTTTATCCCGGTATCTTTGTGGAAGGAGATAAAGGGACAGATAGGCGGGACGGAAAAAGACAGTTATGTCTGCATTCTGGGCGGAGAGAATCCGTCATTGGAAGAACTGGATATGCTTCAGGAGGAGATGGACCTGGCAGTCCGGGGGAAATATACCATGGAATGGGAAAACCGCATTCGGGAATATGAGACAAACAACAGACAGATACAGGGAATGAAGGCAATCTTCGGCGGCTTTTGCATCCTGCTTGGAATCATCGGCATGGGCAATGTGTTTTCCAACACCCTGGGATTTGTGCGCCAGAGGAAAAGGGAATTTGCAAGATATATGTCGGTTGGAATGACGCCCGGGGAACTCCGGAAAATGTTCTGCACGGAGGCACTGGTGATAGCAGGCAAACCGGTGCTGATCGGCCTTCCCCTTGTCGGTATTACAGTGGGCTGTATGCTGAAGATGAGCTATGTTGCAGCGGGGGAATTTATGGCGGAGGCGCCCCTGGTTCCCATTCTCCTGTTTATACTGGCCGTCTTGGGTTCTGTGGCACTGGCCTATTACCTTGCCTGGCGGAATGTACGCAAAATCAGTTTGACAGAGAGCCTTCGGGATGATACCATGATGTAAATTTGAATTGAAACACCCTCCTGCGGCATCCTTCCCGCCAGTGGAACGAGCATCCGGGGACACTGACAGTATCGGCCATGCAGGCACTGCGTCCGAAGACTCTTTGCCGTGTTCCGGGGCGGTTATGCCGTCAGCTTGATATGAGACGGGGGATTCGCTGCCCCGTGTACCGGATTAAATCCGTTACCGTTCAGACAGCCCCTCTTGCGGAGTCAAAATTACACTTTGTCTGAACTGCTGCTTAAATCCCGGGGCGCAGCGGCTGCGGAGAAGGGGCTTCTGCAGGCAGCGTCAGCACAAAACGGATTGCAGTCTGCCCCTCACCGGGGGAGGGCTGCTCCGCTCTGGGCAGAGCCTGGGCTGTCAGGGAGCCGCCCATGGCTTCCGCCAGGGACCTGGCAATGGTCAGCCCCAGGCCGGAGCCTCCGTTGTTTCGGGCGGCATCATTTCTGTAAAAACGATTGAAAAGATTCGGTATATCATCCCCTCTTATTTTCTCGGAATCATTTTCAAAAACAACCTGAACCTGCCCGCAGTCCTCCAGGATGCGGACATCCAGATAACTGTGGGCATATCTTCCTGCATTCTGGAGCATGTTTGCGAAAATGCGTTCACAGGCGTCCTTGTTTCCCAGTACCATCACGGGGTACTCCGGCAAGTGGCTTTCCAGGGAAAATCCTTCTCTTTCCAGAGCGCTGTAATTGTCCGCAAGGCTCTCCCGCAGTAGCCTGCACAGGTCCAGACGCTCCGGCTCCAGGGAAAAATCCGCACCGTTTACCCGGGAAAAGGCGTAAAACTGGGAGACCAGATGCTCCATGGACCGGGCGTTTCGCTCCAGTACATCCAGGGATTCTTCAAACCGGAAAGAGGGATTTCCTCCGGGCGTTTTCAGCCATTTCAGATACCCCAGGATAACCGTCAGGGGCGTGCGCAGGTCATGGCTGATGTCCTCGATCTGCTGTTGGAACTCCCGCTCCCTTTTTTCATAGCCCAGGCGCTCCCTGCGGATCTGCTCCAGGGCGCCGTTGATGGATTTCAGCAGCCGCTCCAGTCCTTTGTCCGGCAGGGGCAGACGGAGGATTCTGTTTTGAAGCACATGGTCCTGGATTTCCGCCAGTTCCAATGCCGTCTCCCGGAGAGCATGCTCCAGTGCGAAATACCGAATGGAAAAGTATGTTGAAACAATCAATAAAAACACCAGTCCCAAATCCTGTGCCCGGAAAAAATCTCCCATCCTGCTCCTCCCTGAAAACGCGTTTTCCTCTTCTTACATGGGGCGCCGTTTTTTGTCAAATGTCCCGTTTCCTCAATAATAGCACACCTGCCAGGCCAAACACAAGGATTCCGGCTGCGCCCGAAAGGAGGCATCTTGCCATGCCCGCCCCGGTGTCCCATATGGTGACGCATTCCGACATGTTTACCCGTGTGCCTGCCGGGATGAAGTTGGCGGGCATCCACATGGCTGCATCCATGAGCGCGTCCCCTCCAAAGGGCAGGAGCATCCCGGCGAACAGCAGAAGCTTGGGCAGGAGCAGCATTACCGTCAGCCATGTGAGGACGCTGAAGAAGCTGTTTTGAAAAAGATCCAGTAGAACCACGGCCAGAATCAGGGAGCCGGTGGCGATCAGGGACATGGCGGGGATTTCCAACAGCATATCCTGGGCGGTAGTGGGACCCTGGGCATGGAGCAGCGATGCGCTTCCGATATATACTGGCAGCGCCGCTGCAAGCAGGATCAGAGAGACCGTGAAGCAGACGATACATTTTCCGGCGAAAAGCTGCATCCGGGAAATGCCGTGGGCGATGCTGTTCCCCATGGTGCCGTTTCGCCTGTCCGATTCATACAGCATGACGGCCACATCGGCGGCTACATAGCAGTACATCATAGGTACGGATACCAGCATGGAATAGGAGAAAGAAGCAGAGCCGTAACGGAAATGCTCCACGTCCTTCATCAGGAACAGGACCAGGTTCATGGACAGGATGATTGCCAGAAGGCCTATGGCAGTCCCGTGGATCTCCTTGCTGTGTAACGCTCTGTAGAGCTCGCTTTTGATATAATTCAGCATGATGTTTTCCCTCCGTTCTTCAGGTTCATGTAATAGTCTTCCAGAGAAGCGGACCTGCGCTCCAGTTTCAGGATGCAGAGTCCGTGCTCCATGGCCAGGCGGCTGTAGGCCCCAGGTTCCCGGCGGAAGCCGCGGATCTGTATGGTGCCCTCCGGAAGTACCCGCCAGTTTTCCTCCGGGAAATGCTTTGTCAGCAGGGCGGCGTACTTTTCCCTGTCCTCCACGGCAATGTCCAGACGGTCCGCGCATTTTTCCCGCAGCTCCTGGGCGGATATCTCCTCCAGAAGGTTTCCCCCGCTTAAGAACCCGAACATGGTGGCGGTCTGTTGAAGCTCGGACAGGATATGACTGGACAGCAGGATGGTGATGCGCTTCTCTGTGTTCAGCCTCTGGAGCAGGGCGCGCAGCTCCACGATACCGCTGGGATCCAGGCCGTTGACGGGTTCGTCCAGAACCAACAGCGCAGGCTCCCCCAGCAGGGCGATGGCAAGGCCCAGCCGCTGCTTCTGGCCCAGGGAGAGGCACTTGCATTTTTCCCGGCGCTTTTCCAGGATGCCTACAAGCTCCATAATCTGCTCCGCCTTTTTCCTGCCCGGGACGCCCTTTTGGATGCGGTAATATTCCAGGGTGCGCTCCACGGTCATGTTGGGGAAAAAGCCGGGATGTTCGATGATGACTCCCATCTGCCTGCGGCAGCGGCGGAGTTCCCTTTCTCCGGACTGGCCGAACAGGCGGATCTCCCCTGCGGTGGGGAAGATGTGCCCTGCCAGGAGCTTTAACAGGGTGGACTTTCCCGCGCCGTTGTCGCCGATGAGCCCGTAGATGCTCCCGGGCTGCACCCCCAGGTTCACCTGGTTCAGGGCCGGGACGGAGCGGTATTTTTTTGTGATTTGCCGTGCTTCTATAACATAGTCATTCATTTCTGGCCTCCTGATTTAATTTGCTGCGAGATAGCACGAAAGGGTAAAGTCGCTTCGACACACCTGTAATGAAAGAAACTTTTATCCGAAAGGGAACTCATAAAAGTTCCGCTCGTGTGCCTTTACTGTCCAACAGATTTCTCAGCTGGACCTTTCGCCGTTTTGCCGGAGTGTGCTTTTCCGGCTGACAGGTATCATTATAGACCAAGGGAGGTTAATAAGTCATAAAGAACTTTTAAAGATGTCGTAAAGTTTTGCGGATGAAAAGCCCGGAAATACGGTGTTTCTGGGAGAAGTGGTAC
>CAJTXE010000078.1 GCA_910580225.1 uncultured Acetatifactor sp. | reverse complement strand
TGCGGAGATGTGGGGTATGGCAAGACCGAGATTGCTATCAGGGCTGCCTTTAAGGCTGTTCAGGAGGGGAAGCAGGTGGTATATCTGGTACCCACCACCATCCTGGCACAGCAGCACTACACCACTTTCGTCCAGCGCATGAAGGATTATCCGCTCCGGGTTGATCTGATGAGCAGGTTCCGCACTCCCGGTGAGATCAAAAAGACTGTGGCGGATCTGCTGAAAGGTCAGGTAGATATCGTCATCGGCACACACCGGGTCCTGTCTGCGGATGTACAGTTTAAAGATCTGGGACTGCTGATCATAGATGAGGAACAGCGTTTCGGTGTGAGCCATAAGGAAAAAATCAAGAAGCTGAAGGAAAATGTGGATGTGCTTACTCTGACGGCCACTCCCATTCCCCGGACGCTTCATATGAGCCTCATCGGTATCCGGGATATGAGCATTCTGGAAGAGCCTCCCGGAGACCGCCAGCCTATTCAGACCTTTGTCTGCGAATACAATGAGGAACTGGTGAGAGAAGCCATTTCCCGGGAAATGACCAGAGGCGGGCAGGTTTACTATGTGTATAACCGGGTGAACAATATCGCAGATGTGACTGCTCAGATTGCGGCCCTGGTGCCGGAGGCCGTAGTTTCTTATGCACATGGTCAGATGAAGGAGCATGAGCTGGAGAAGATCATGTTCGACTTTATCGGCGGAGAGATCGATGTGCTGGTTTCTACCACCATCATCGAGACAGGGCTGGACATATCCAATGTGAATACGATGATCATTCATGATTCCGACAATCTGGGTCTGTCTCAGCTCTACCAGCTCAGAGGACGGGTGGGGCGTTCCAACCGGACAGCCTATGCATTTCTGATGTATAAAAGAGACAAGATGCTCAAAGAGGTGGCGGAAAAGAGGCTGGCAGCCATTAAGGAGTTTACAGATCTGGGCAGCGGTTTCAAGATTGCCATGCGGGACCTGGAAATCCGGGGGGCAGGAAATCTGCTGGGAGTCCGGCAGCATGGACATATGGAAGCTGTGGGCTACGACCTGTACTGCAAGATGCTGAACGAAGCGGTGCAGACGCTGAAGGGAGGAGGCGTTCCCAAAGATTTTGCCACGATCATTGACTTGGACGTGGATGCCTTCATTCCGCCGTCCTACATTGTAAATGAAGTTCAGAAGCTGGATATCTACAAAAGGATTGCAGGTATTGAAAATACAAGGGAACGGGACGACATGAAGGATGAATTGCTGGACCGCTTCGGCGAAATCCCCAAATCAGTGGACAATCTGCTGCGTATCGCTCTGATCCGGGTAGCGGCTCACAGACTTTATGTGACAGATGTAAAGGGGAAGAATGAGAAGATATCTATCACATTTCGTCCGGATGCGGACCTGGACCCGGCCAGGATCCCGGAGCTTTTGCAGAAATATGGGAGGGATCTGGCGTTTACCGCCTATGGGAAGCCCTTTCTCACCTGTAAATATAAAAAGACAGGACTTGTGGAGAAGGATGCGGAGCTTCTTCTGGAGAAGACGGAGACACTTTTGAAGGAAATGAAGATACTTTCTTCCGAACAGGTGTTTTGAGGGAGTTTTATGACTCTTAAAATGTGGTATCTTTTGTTCAGAACAGAGTCAATCTGATTTTGAACAGGAGGTAACATATATGAAGGGATATCATACATCGGAAGGATACATGGGGCTGGTGGAGGGTGGGTATATCCTGTTCGCCAGTGAGGCGGATTACAGAGATTATCTGGAAGCATGATAAACAGAGAAACGGCACAGCCCCGGGTGTGGGAAGTATAGCTTATTAAATGAGGGTGAAGAATATATTTTGTTGTTCTGTATCAGGCCGCTCCGGTGCATTTGACTGGGGATCGGCCTGATTTTTCTTTTTCCTATTGACAGATTCAATCACAGTGTATATAATGCGAATATACGAAACGTATAAACGGAATATCCCGGCTGTTTATTCAGAAACGAATACGAAAGCATATTTGAAAGTTGTTTTCTGAAAGCTGTGCGTCATATGCGCAAAGAAGGAGGAATTGAATTGGCAGAAGAAAGAGAAATTCTGTACGAATATCGGGGGAACCGTTTTTATCTGGAACTGTTAAGCGGCTGGTATTCCAGACGGGGAATTTATATCATCAGAAGAGTCGAGCTGTGCAATTCCAGTCTGTATCTTCCGGATTCCTGCCAGAGCAATCCTGTGACACGGTGGTATATGCGGGAGGCAGCACAGCTGTCAGGGGTTGAATTTCTGTATATCCCGGCTGCTATTACAGAGATACGAATCGAGAACACGCTTTTTCCGGCATTGGAAAGGATTGAGGTGCAGTCAGGAAACCCGGCATTTTCCACGGATGGAAAGATGCTTTTTTCGGCAGACGGAAGAGAACTTCTATACAGTTTTGCTGTGGGAACACAGGATAGAGTGGTGGTTTCCGGGGAGGTGCGGAAGATTTCCCGAAATGCTTTTTCACACACATCCTGCAGTGAAATTCTGTTTGAGAATCCCGATGTATCCGTAGAGCGGGATGCCTTTGAGGGGTCTGAATGGATGAAGCGTCAGGATAACTATTGCATTGTGGGAAATATGTTTTTCCGGCTGAAGCGTCCTGTGGACAGGCTGGTAATACCGGACGGAATCAAACGGTTTCATGAAAGTGCATTCTGGAAAGCGATTCCGGAATCTCTGGATACGCCGGTGATGCCTTCCAGAAAAAATATGGAAGATTTGGGAGATCAACGGAGGTGCTGCAGGGAACTGACGCTTCGTTCCAGTCGGGCCGGGATGAATTTGACTGCGCTTCGGAACTGGCAGGGCCTGGAGGCGGTTCATGTACAGGAGGGGCATAAAAAGTATCTTACGGCGGACGGGGTTGTTTTCTCCAGGGACGGCAGGACGTTGGAATTTTATCCACAGGGAAAAAGGGGAAAGACATATGAGATTCCGGATGGGGTGATAAAGGTCGGACGTTCGGCATTTCAGGAGCAGGCATATTTACAGGAGATCAGGATGCCGGACAGTGTAATAACCATCGGAACGAGTGCTTTTTTTCGATGCGGGGCCCTGGAGAAAGCGGTATTGTCCGGAAATATCAGAGAACTGCCGGATGCCGGAGCATATCAGAAAGGAGGCGTATTTGAGCAATGCGGTGCACTCAGAGAGATCACGCTGCCAAGGAAACTCCGGTATATGGGAAGTTATGCCTTTTACGCCAGCGGCCTGAAACAGATTACGTTGAATAAGGGTCTAAGACAGATAGGAGAGTATGCGCTTGCGGCGAAAATGATCCGGGAGATCAGTTTGCCGGCATCTTTGGAACGACTCGGAAAAGGGGCATTGTATTATGTGCGCAATGTGGAGGCCTATATTGGGACGTCCAGGGGGCTTGTTTCGGCACTCAATGCGGCACCGCCATACTACGCGGACAAATGTGCGAATGTGGAATGGGGACGGTGTATGGTGATAGCCCGGGGGAAAAGAGGAAATCGGACAGAACGGTTTTTGATTCCGGGAAGTCTGAAGCGCAGTGCGGCCTATCATCTGGATATGGCATGGAACGGGGAAGACATTGATTTCCAGGAGTATGATGCCTGTTTTGAGGCCATTCAGGATGCAGAGGAGCGGCTGGAATTTGCAGAGCAGGCAATCCGGAGGATGGGAAAGGATGAAAATTCTCCGTATACGGCTTATTTGAGACATGGGGCTTCGAGAATAGCCGTACATCTGGTGGAAGAAGGGCGGGAGAAAGAATTTTTGGCTTTTCTGCAGAGGGGATATCTGTCTGATAATGCACTTTCCAGGCTGCTGAAGCTGACAAACCAGAAAATGATGACTACATGCAGTGCTTATATCTTGAAATATCAGGAGACCAGGGCAAGGCGAAAAAAGAAAAGTTTCGTATTGTAGACAACACAAAGGAGAAGAGGGTGGATGTGCAGGGATGCAGAATCAAATGGAAGGAACACAGATCAGAAAAATAACCTGGCTGTTCGGGTATTGGAAGCCGGCCGCAATCAGTTGTTTTTTCGATACCGATATCTGGAAAGGGCATTGTTTCAACTGGAGTGGACCTGCAGCAAATCCTTCTGTTTCGGATGTGACGGACAGCGGCTGTATTACAGCAGCAGCTATGTTTTAAAGCGTTATATGCAGGATTCGGAAGAGATTTCACTGGACTATCTTCATACGGTTCTGCATTGCCTCTGTCAGCATCCCTTTTTTTATCAGAGAAATGAGGGGAGGAGAGAGGAAACAGATTGGAATCTGGCGGCTGATATTGCTGTGGAATGTCTTCTGGAGGAACTGACAGGGGGAGAGGAGGAAGATAACAGCTGCCTGGAAGATCCGGATGTCCGATTCCATTATGTAATGGAGCACACCGGAGAAAACGGAAAGAACTTTCTCGGTTTTGCAGATAGGAAAGCAGAAGAAAGAAGGTTGAAACGTGAGATAATCCGGAGATTGGAGGCGGAGATTGGTATATTGTCCGCGCAAAAGATATACTTTTACCTGCAGAAACATGGGATGCCGTGTCTGGATTTCCCGGGAAAAGATTTTCCGGAGCTAGGGGAATTGTTCAGAAGAGATACGCATCAGCCATGGTATGTGGATATGGACCGGGGATGTGAAGAGGAGAGACAGATAAGCGGAAATGGAAAGAGAGAACATCCGGACCAGGGGTGCGGAGAGGAGAGGCAGAACTGCCGGGAGCGGGATAACGGACGGGAAAGTGAAGGAATGGGGAACTGGGAGATTCAACCCACCAGGAGTTTCAGCCAGAGAGTCAGGGAGTCCGGCAGCCGGGGAAAGCTGCAGCAGACATGGAAGGATGTGGCAGGTCAGGTATGGATGGAGGCAAAGGTGCTGCCTGTTTCCAGCCGGGGGAAAATGCCCGGAAACCTTCTTCATAATTTGCGGAAACTGACCAGAGAAAACTACGACTATACACAGTTTCTCACACAGTTTGCATGCCGCCGGGAAGAGAGGTTGATAACCGACGAGGATGAATTTGATTACATATTTTATACCTATGGGTTGAAGCTGTTCGGCAGGGTTCCGTTGGTGGAACCGCTGGAATATAAGGAAAAGAGGCTGGTCCGAGAGTTTGTCATAGCCATAGATACATCAGGTTCCTGTCAGGGGGAACCGGTGGAAAGCTTTCTGCGAAAGACTTATGGAATCCTGCGGCAGACAGACAGCTTTACTGCCAGGACTCAGATCCGCATTATCCAATGTGATGCAGAGATTCAGGAGGTTACGAAGATAGAATCCCGTCAGGAATTGGATGCGTATATTGCCGGACTGACGCTGAAAGGTTTTGGAGGTACAGATTTTACACCGGTGTTTGCTTATGTGGACCAATTGATAGAGACAGGAGAGATAGGCAGGCTGGATGGATTGCTCTATTTTACAGACGGTTATGGAAGATTTCCGGCAAAGCCGCCTGGATATCAGACGGCTTTTGTTTTTCTTGACAGAGAGGGGGAAGCAAAAGTGCCTCCGTGGGCCATGAAAGTATATCTGGACAGCTGAAATATGTTGTGTTTAGCTGGATGGAAAGGAGAAGCTGGCATGAATATAAAGGAAGCGAAAGAAGAGATTGCCCGTTCTGTAGAGATTTATCTGGATAAAAACGAGTTTGGGGAATATAATATAGCCCCCAGGAAACAACGCCCCATATTCATGGTAGGGGCGCCGGGAATCGGAAAGACCGCGATTATGGAACAGATTGCAGCGGAACTGGATATTGCGCTGGTATCTTACTCTATGACGCATCATACCAGACAGAGTGCATTGGGGCTTCCTTTCATAGAGAAGAGAGAATATCAGGGGGAGACAGTTATGGTCTCGGAGTATACCATGAGTGAGATCATTGCATCTGTATACAATGTCATGGAGAAATCGGGAAAGCGGGAGGGAATTCTGTTTCTGGATGAGATCAACTGTGTGTCGGAAACGCTTGCCCCGGCCATGCTGCTTTTTTTACAATACAAGATCTTCGGCAACCGACATTTGCCGGAAGGGTGGGTGATCGTCACCGCAGGGAATCCGCCTCAATATAATAAATCCGTGAAGGAATTCGATGTGGCTACCCTGGATCGGATGAAATGCATCACTGTTGAGGAAGATTTCGATGTATGGAAATCTTATGCCTACAGGAATGGTATTCATGGGGCTGTGATAGCGTTTTTGGAAATTAACAGCGAATGGTTCTATTCTTTTCGAAAAACCGTAGATGGAACAAAGTATGTGACAGCCAGAGGGTGGGAGGATTTATCCACGGCGATCACTGTCTATGAGAAAAAGAATTTTCGGGTGGATACACGGCTGATCCAACAGTATATCACGGATACGGAGGTGGCAGGAAAATTCGGAATTTATTATGATTTGTTCCAAAAATACCAATCTGCTTATGATGTGGAAGACATTCTGCGGGGGCAGGCAGACTCCGCGCTGGCGGGGCGTGCTGCAGGAGCCGGATTCGATGAACGGGTCTCATTGCTTGGGCTCATATTGGGACATCTGAATTTGAAATTTTCCCATGCGGTAAACCAGGAGGCGGTATTGGATCAGGTTGTGAAGATGCTGCGTCAGATCAAAAAGGAAGCAGTGAAATCAGATCAGAAAGATCCCATTGTAATATGCCATATGCTGGATCACTGTCTGGACGAGGCGGGGACAGAGCGGCAGCAAAGGGAAGCAGCTCACAATCTGGACAGCAGCCGTAAGACCGTGTATCGGGATATACTGAAACTTCTGGAACAATACAGAAGTATTGCAGCTGAAGCAGAAACATCCGGGAATGCATTCCGACAGATCAAGAAAGCGTTTGATATCCGGGTAAGAAAACATCAGAACGAGGTACAGAAGACAAAACAGTCTCTGGAATATGTGTTTGAATTTATGGAACAGACATGGGGAAGGGGACAGGAGATGGTCCTGTTTCTGACAGAACTGACAGCTAATGAGGAAAGTATGTTGTTTGTAGAGATGTGGGGATGCGATTCCTATTTTCGGTATAATGAGGAGTTATTGATTTATGATATACACCGGAATCTGAGAAGAAAAATTGCGGATCTTGGATTAACAGGGGAGGCGGAAGAGGAATAAGGGACGATACTATAAGCAGAGAAGCCGTGAAAAGCAACCATAAGACGGCAGGGATGCTGCTGAATTGTAAAAATAGTTGACTTATCTTCCGGTATATGTTAAGATAATAAAGTAAATAATTTTTGGGAGGTTTTTATGTTAAGCATTGTGGGAAAAGAGAACACGGCAAAATAATATGGCCGGGCAAAATGCCGGGAAGTTTGAATATTTCCGGTATCATTGTCTGAACAGGTGCTTAACATATTCCAGAGAATCATAATATGATAGAGGACAGCAGAAAATAGGCAAAAGTATATTTTCGGGTGTTTGTGGAAGAGATGGATGAGAAAGCATGGCTGCGCAGTCATGCTTTTTATCATCATACAGGAATGTCTATCCTATAGGATCACATACTCATTGAGAATGTACACAAAAATCTTTTCTGTTGTTCACACAGCTGCATTTTTGCTGTAATGATTTGGATGACCATGGTGGAATATGCCCTGACAGGCAGACACCATGGTTTTTTTGAATTATGGGAATGAGCTGTGCCGAAAGCTTATGGAAAGGGATGCAGCTGAAAGACGGTCGAAATGATATGTCTGTTCAACGGGATTAAGGCGCCTGTCTGGAAGAACGGAATGGGGCGTTATAACAGCGCCGGTTCATGAAAAGGGTTGGACTGTAAGGTGGTATGGCGGCGGGCAGTAAAACGGGCTGACAGCAAAACCTGCGGGCATACAGACATAAAACGGAAACAGGAGAGGAAATGGAAAAATGAATGATACAGAAAAAATGGAAATCAGTCTTGAATTTGATAAAATAAAGTTAAAATGGAAAGAATGCGCCCTGACAGATGCGGCCAGGAAGGCCATAGCGGACACGCATCTGATTCTGTCAGAGACGGAATTGGCGGCCAGACTGCGGGAAACCACGGAGAGTCGGCAGATGTTGGAAAAATGCGGTACGCCGCCCCTGGTTTCCCTGGAGGGTATCCGGGAGCTGCTGACTGCTGCAGAGAAGGGGCTGTGCCTGACGCCGGCGGAACTGGAACGGATGGCTGGGGCATATGTGGCGGTAAAGCGGCTGAAGGATTACCTGGAAAGGGGAAAATCCCATGGAATTCCCTTAGCTTATTATGAGGAAAACCTGGATCCGCTGGAGGAACTGCAGGAACAGATGCGGTATCAGATTTGGAACGAACAGGTCTCGGACAATGCCTCCAAACTGTTGAAATCTCTCCGGGGAGAGATTCTGCGGACGGAAGATAAAATGCGGGACAAGGCGGAGGCCGTCATGCGGGCTAATAAGGAATGTATGTCCGATCATTTCAGCACCCTGCGCAATGGCCATGTGTGTATTCCGGTGAAAAAGGAATATAAATTCAGGATCAGCGGCATTCTCATCGACAAATCTTCCACCGGGAACACACTGTTTATCGAGCCCTCCGCCTCTGGAAAGTATTATGAGGAACTGCAGGAGCTGCGGATAGACGAGGAGAACGAGGTACGGCGGATTCTGTATGAGCTCAGTGCCATGGTTGCGGAGAACGGGGAAGCCATGGTACAGAACATCCGGATGATGGAGAAGCTGGATTTTATTTTCTCCAAGGGAAAGCTCTCGGAAAGCTATGACGGAAAGGAAGCGAATATCATTGCGGAACGGCGTATTTTCCTGCGGGACGCCAGGCATCCCCTGATGGATAGGAAGACCTGCGTACCCTTGCAGTTTTCCCTGGGGGACGGGGTGAACGGAATTGTGATAACCGGTCCCAACACCGGGGGGAAGACTGTAGCGCTGAAGACAGTGGCCTTGAGCTGCCTGATGGCTCAGTGCGGACTCCATATCCCCTGTCAGGAGGCGGAAATCTGCATGAACCGGAATATTCTCTGTGACATCGGGGACGGTCAGAATCTGTCGGAAAATCTGTCCACCTTTTCGGCTCATATCGTCAATGTGCTGGAGATTCTGCGCAGAGTGACTCCTGAGAGCTTGGTGGTGATGGATGAGCTGGGTTCCGGAACGGACCCGGCGGAGGGAATGGGCATTGCGGTGGCTATTCTGGAGGAACTGAAGAAGAGCGGGGCGCTCTTTCTGGTTACCACCCATTATCCGGAAGTGAAAACCTATGCAGAGCGGGAGGAAGGAATCGTCAATGCCAGGATGACTTTTGACCGGGAGAATCTGAAGCCTTTGTACCGGATGGTGATCGGGGAGGCCGGGGAGAGCTGTGCCTTCTATATCGCGGAAAGACTGGGAATGCCGGCTTCCATGCTGCGCCGGGCTGCCAGAGAAGCCTACGGGGAAGAAGGCTGCCGGGAGTGCATCCGAAAGGAGGGGGCGGAAGAGCAGAAGGAAAGACGGCGGAGGGACACAGGAAGAGACAGCCGGAAAGCGTTGGGGGACGGAGAATGCCGGGAGGAATACCTGGCAGCGGAAGCGGAGCGAGAGGACGGGGCGTGTGCGCCGGATCAACAGCCGGAGAGTGGGTTTTCCCCGGAAGGCCTGAAAAAAGAGTTCGTTCCCCGTATAGAACGGACCAGATCCGGGGCCTCGAAAAAGCAGACCGCCTCATTTCGCAGGGGCGACAGCGTCATGGTCTATCCGGACAGGAAAATCGGCATTGTCTGTGAGCCGGTGAACGATAAAGGTGTATTGCGGGTACAACTGCCCGGTAAAAAGATCTGGATCAACCACAAGAGAGTGAAGCTTCAGGTGGCAGCGGAAGAGTTGTATCCAGAGGATTACGATTTTTCGATTATTTTCGATACAGTGGAGAACCGGAAGTTGCGGCATCAGATGGAGAGGAAGTATGTGGAGGGCGCAGAGATTCGGGAGGACAGCGGGCAGGTATCTGTCTCCCCCTATGTTTGAGAACCGAATGCTGTCCTGAATGCATATCATTGAATTGGCCGTTGGGCACAGGGCAGTTCCGGAAGTTTCGAGAAACTTCAATTAGGCTTTTGGAAATTCCTCCAAAAGCCTGCTATACTTTAGCCAGG
>CAJTXE010000077.1 GCA_910580225.1 uncultured Acetatifactor sp. | reverse complement strand
CCAAGTGGCTTATGATTCTGCCGGCTGCTGTTGTGGTCATTTTGATGTGCTATATTCCCATGGCTGGAATTGTACTGGCCTTTAAGGAATTCAACTATCATGACGGGATTTTCGGAAGTCCCTGGGCGGGATTTAAGAATTTTGAGTACTTTTTTCAGTCCGGCAAAGCCTGGACCACCACCAGGAACACCATTCTGTACAATGCGGCCTTCCTGTGTGTGAACACGCTGCTGCAGATTACCTGCGCCATACTGCTGAGTGAACTGGCCGGAAAATATTTCAAGCGGATTACCCAATCTGTCATGTTCCTGCCCTATTTCATCTCCTGGGTGGTGGTAGGCGCATTTATCTACAATATGTTCAACTATGAATTCGGGGCAGTGAACAGCTTTCTTCGTTCTGCGGGATGGGAGCCCCTGGATGTATATTCCAACAAGGCGGCATGGCCGGTAATCCTGATTGTGGTCAGCGCCTTTAAAAATGTGGGATATGGGACGGTGATGTACCTGGCCAGTATCGTGAACATCGACGGAGAAATGTTTGAGGCGGCAGACCTGGACGGGGCTACCATGTGGCAGAAGATTCGATATATCACACTGCCCTGTATACGGCCCACGGTGGTGATTCTGTTCCTGATGGCCATCGGTACCATTATGAAGGGCGACTTCCAGATGTTCTGGCAGGTAACGGGCAATAACCCCATGGTTCTGGAGGTAACGGATGTAATTGACACCTATGTAACCCGCTCTCTGCTGACGCTTCAGGAATTTGGCATGACCAGCGCGGCAGGCCTCTATCAGTCGGGACTTTCTTTCGTCCTGGTCCTGATTGCCAATTATGCCGTGAAAAAAGTGGAACCGGATTACGCACTGTTTTAAAAAGTGTCTGAAAGCAGAAGGGAGGCCATGGCAATGGCAAAGAGAACGCGCCGCGGAGGAAAGCCTGTAGGGCAGGACCGCATTTTATTCAATATACTTTCCTACATAATACTGACAATCCTGTCAGCTGCATGCCTGCTGCCGTTCTTACTGGTGTTAAGCGGGTCCGTGTCGGAACAGTACGCCATTCAGCTTCACGGCTACCGGCTGATTCCGGAGACATTTTCCCTTGACGCATACAAGATGCTGTTCCGGATTCCGGAGGAGCTGCTGCGGGCATACGGGATAACGATTTTTGTGACCGCGGCAGGAACGCTTCTGGGACTGTGGCTCACCAGTATGGCGGCGTATGTACTTGCAAGCCGGGATTTCCGGTATCGGTACCAGGTATCCTTCTTCTTCTACTTTACCTCCATTTTCGGAGGCGGCCTGGTGCCCTGGTATATTTTCAACACCAAGTACCTGCGCTTTCATAACAGTATCATCGCGCTGATTCTTCCGATTCTGATCAATGTGACTTATCTGCTGATCCTGAAAAGTTACATGATGAGTATTCCGGACGCCCTGTATGAATCCGCAAAACTGGACGGGGCGGGGGACATGCGGATTTATTGGAATATTGCGCTGCCTCTGTCCAAGGCCGGCCTTGCCACAGTGGGATTGTTTATCGCTTTGAACTACTGGAACGACTGGTACAATGCCATGTTGTTCCTGGATGAGGGCAGGCGGGATATGTATCCGCTGCAGTATTTTCTGAACAATATCCTCACCAAGGCCCAGGCCATGAATGCGGCGGCGGCAAGAAGCGGCATTCCCGCCAGTGACGTACCCAGTGAACCCATGAAGCTTGCCATGACAGTGGTTGCCACAGGCCCCATTATTCTGCTGTATCCCTTCCTGCAGAAATATTTTGTAAAAGGTGTCACCATCGGGGCGGTAAAGGGATGAAAAAGACGGCGGATGAATGTTTATCCAAATACAGCAAGGGAGAAAAGAATCCCCGGAACAATCACCGAAAAAAGTTCGCAAGAATTTTTTTATAGAAACCGAAATGCAAAAAGCAAAAAGGAGGAACGTTTTATGAGAAAGAAAACAAGAATCAGCGGTCTGCTCATGGCAATGTTGCTTGGAGTCGGCACTTTAAGCGGTTGCGGCAGCGAACCTGCGGCTTCCGGTTCATCTGCTTCGGATGTGCCTGTGTCGGGAGAGTCTGAGGCGCCGTCTGAGTCTTCGTCCGAATCAGCGCCGGAGTCCCAGGCGGAAGGACCTGATATCTCCGAGGAAGTGACTTTGACCATGTACCTGATCGGAGACCGTCCCGTAGATAACGACGAGGTATTTGCGAAAATCAACGAAAAACTGAAGGCGGAAATCAATGCCACCATTGATGTAAAGTTCATGAGCTGGGGCGAATATGAAGAAAAATATCCTCTGATCTTCGCTTCCGGAGAAAACTGGGACATTATCTATACGGCTGACTGGTGTTTCTACAATGCCCAGGCCACCAAGCAGGGATTCTGGGAGATTACTCAGGAAGATCTCAATACCTATGCACCCATGACGGCAGAAAGTATTTATCCGGAAGCCTGGGAACAGGCAAAGGTAGACGGACAGGTATTTATGCTGCCCATGAACTACAAGGAGATCACTTCCTATGTGTACATGGCAAGGGGAGATCTGATGGATAGATACGGTATCAAGTCCGTTGCATCCCTGGACGAGGCAGAGGCTTACATGGATGCCATCGTGGCAAACGAGCCCACCCTGATTCCCCTGGATGTAGGCTCCGATTACGACAAACTCTTTGTGTTTGACCGCATGTGGCAGAAGGCAAACTGGGAGTCTGCGGAAAAGGTAGCGGGCATCGGCACATGGCAGGCATTAGGCAGTGTCAGCGAAACGGACAACACTGCAGAAGTGAAGGGCGTTTATGATCAGCCGGAGTTCCAGGGTGTGATTGAGCGCCTGAAGAGTTGGAAAGACAAAGGATTCTGGAGCAAAAATGCCGTTGTCAATACCCAAAACAACACGGAAAGCTTCCAGGCTGGAAAGTCTGCATTGGCCCTGTGCAATGCCAATACGGCAAAAAGCATCTACACACAGATGTCCGCAGAGCATCCGGAATGGGATGTGCGCGTATTTGACGCCCAGGATGGTGTACCGCCGGTTTTGAATTCCTATCTGGCAAACGGTATGAGCATTTTCTCCAAATCCAAACATCCGGAGCGGGCGCTGATGGCTCTTGATTATCTGCGCAACGATGTGGAAATCAATAATCTGTTCTGCTACGGCATTGAGGGCAAGCACTGGGAAGCTTCCGGGGATAATGCACTGGTATCCCTGCCTGACAGCTCCAATTATGCTTATGACAGCAACTGCAACTGGGGCGTGCGCAACGACGCAAGCTGGCGTGTTGTAGAAGGCGGTACCCCCGGACTGGAGGAACTGAATGCCCAGTGGAAGGAAACAGCCTACAGCAGACGTTATCAGACCTTCGTGTTCAACGATGGGGATGTGAAAAATGAGATCGCTGCCATTACCGAGATTTTCAATTCGGAATACAAGCTGCTGGGATTGGGCTTTACGGATGACCCTGTAGGCGACATTGCAAAGCTGAAGGAAAAGATGACCACGGCAGGCGCGGACACGGTGTATGCAGAGATGCAGAAACAGGCCCAGGAATTTCTGTCAACAAACGAAAACTGACGCCTGATGCAGGAGCTTTTTCCAGACATCCATCGCCGATAATCGCAGTATTTTTCCAACAACAGAGAGCGGGGGCCTTCCCCGCTCTTCCTGCGTTCTGACTGCCCGGCCAACAACCGGAAACATCTCTTTCCAGAGGATTTCCGAAGCCTTCTGTGCGTATTGCTTCAAAGCAAATTCGGTATCACATGGTCCGACATTTGAACCCTTGACAATCATCGCCTTGTGGATTATTCTGAATGCGTGTGAAGAACATACGAAGAACCCTGAAGAACAGATTTGGAACGTCGAAAAGGAGAAATCATGAACACTGGAGCACCTGCTGCATTAAAAGAAAAAAAACTGTTTTTATTTGATATCGACGGCACCCTGGCAGTGGGGGACACCCTCTATCCCGGCAGCACTGACCTGCTGCACCATATTGACCGCATCGGCGGAAAAGCCTATTACATTACCAACAATTCCACCCGCAGCTGCAGGGATTACGTGGAAAAATTCCGCCGTGTCTTTCATCTGGATACCGCCGAAGATCAATTTATTACATCTGGTTATATGACGCTCCGTTTTCTGACGGAACAGTATGCAGACAGTAAAATTTTTGTCCTGGGCACTGCCTCTTTTGTGACAGAACTTCGAAAAAACGGCCTGCACATCACGGAACATGCAGAAGCTGATGCTGCCTGCGTGGTGGTGGCCTACGACAGTGAACTCACATATGACAAACTGGTTCAGACATGCAAAATTCTCTCCACCACCCATATCCCTTTCTATGCCACCAATCCGGACCTGTGCTGCCCTATTGACTTCGGCTTTGTTCCGGACTGCGGCGCCATCTGCAACATGATCACGGACTCCACCGGGAAAAAGCCGGTGTATCTGGGCAAACCCAGCCGCGCAGTGGTAGATCTGTGTCTGGAGCGGTCCGGATTTTCCCGGAAAGAGACTCTGGTGGTAGGGGACCGGCTCTATACCGACATCGCCTGCGGAATTAACGGTGAAGTGGATACTTGTGTTCTGTTTACCGGAGAAGCAAGGCCGGAGGATATGACGGATACCCCCTATCCCGCCACCTATTGTTTTGCCAATGTAAAAGAGCTTCTGATGCACTGCACCGAAGCTCCGTGATCTGCTTTCCACCCTCTGTCCTGACGGTCCGGCCATAAGGACGCCGTTCTCTTTTATGGCTGGGAGATTCCCTTTTCAATGATTCCGAATCCCAGAGGATAGGGACCCGTGTGTACGCTGATGGTGGCACCGATCTGGTACAGCGGGATCCTGTCCTTTTCAATGGAATACCCTTTCCCCTGCAGTACCTCCAGTGTATGCTCCCGAAATTCCACTGCCTCCTGAAAGTCATACCCGTATCCGATGGCTATGCTGTAGCGATCAATCCTCCGGCCGTTCTCTTCCAGATACTCCAGAAGCAGATCAATGGTCTTCTCTGTGGTACGTTTCCTGCCTCTGCCGATACCCGAAGGAAAAATCTCTCCTTCTTTCAGGGTGATCACAGGCCGTATGCCCAGAACGCTGCCCGCCACGGCGGACACCTTGCCGATCCGTCCCCCATGCTTTAAATATTCCATATCACCCACGGTAAAGAAGATCCGCCCGGTTTTCCTGATCTCCTCCAACCGGGCCACCACCGCCTCATATGCCATGCCGCTGTCCCGCAAAGCCGCAGCCTCCAGTACATACAGCCCCTGCAGTACCGTATTTACCGTGGCATCAATCACAGTGATCTTCGCTTCCGGAAAGCTCTCCTGCACGATACTCCTGGCGTTTAAAGCGGACTGCATGGAACCGCTGAATTTGGTGGTAATACAGATACAGATCAGGGGTATTCCTTCCCGGGCATAAGGCTGAAACGCCTCCACATAGTCCTGGGCCGAAGGCATGGAAGACTTCGGGTACACCCCTTTACGGTCCACCATCTGCTGATAAAAGTCCCGGATTCCGATCTCCACATTTTCCTTCAGATAATTTTCATCATCAAAAGAAACATAAAACGGCACAACCGTAATATTTTTTTCCTTCACCAATTCCCGGGGCAAATCACAGGAACCGTCGCTGATTATATGATACCTTTCCTTCATATGTGCATTCACCTTCCCTGCAGATCAATTTATTCTGAAAATCCCCCTCCGGCATCGCCCAGCCGCATAAACAGCCCGCTTATATCCCGGATGTCTCCCATTCTATCGGAATACGATACTGTGTTACCGCAAATCAGGTACTACTCTTTTGCAATCATCAGGCTTCGGGCTGCATATACAATCGTACAAACCAGTGCATGGGGATTTGCTGCGCATGTATAGGATACCACTTCCTGATAGAAATAGCAATAGATTGTGTTGTTCTGTATCACTTTTTATAGACTTTAATATCCTTTACATAGTTTTAAAAACCACTTCCAAATACTGCTTTCATCGCTCCCGGTCCAAGAGTGTTTGAAAAAAGGTAGACAAAAGATAGAATTTAGTCTTTTTTATCATCCCTCTTTCTGATACAGTAAAGATATGGAAAATGAAAGACCAAACTGCAAATGGAGGTAATGTTTATAAAATGGAATGCAAACTGGATTCACCCTGCACCCCTTCCGCAGCCCATATACCTTGTTCTGAAAAACCCTATAAAAATATATGTTTAACCGATTTTTCTGAATTTGTTACTCTTCAATGGCCGCCTTCCTGGTGTTGATCTTCCGGAAGATTTCCATATCCATCTTGGGTTTCCGATCATAAGTATAGAGCCCGTTCACTTCCTGCTCCACATCGTAGAGCTGGGTATAGCAGAATCCGAACATATGGGGATTGTCAAGCAGAGCATCCGTCAGCCCTCTGTACCGCTCTATGTATTCTTCCTCCGTCTTCGGTCCCTCCCCATAACCCCAGCTGTCCGCCAGGCATCCTTCCACATCCCATTTGATGCCGCCGTATTCACTGATGAACACAGGAATCCCCGGCACGGGAACCTGCCGGTCCTCATAGCGGTCCTTGAGCGGAGCGCCTTCTGCAAATTCTCTATAAGAAGCGGCAAACACCTTCGGGTCCTGCTCATAGTCATGCATATCATAAATATCCGTCACCACATGATAATTTCCGCTGGTATCGATACAGGGCCTGGTAGTGTCGAAGAGTTTTGTCATCCGGTATACAATGGCCAGAAGATCATTGTCCTGCCTGCGCCCCTGGTAATCCCAGGTCTCGTTAAAAGGACACCATCCCACAATGGCAGGGTGGTTGAAATCCCGGTCCAGTGCTTCCATCCACTCCGGCAGAAAACATTTCAGTCCATCCGGTCTGCTGTAGTCCAGGCCCCAGTTCCCCTGCTCTCCCCATACCAGATAACCTGCCCGGTCACAATGGTACAGAAAACGCTCCTCAAAAATCTTCTGGTGGAGTCTGGCCCCGTTGAAGCCTGCCGCCATGGACAGCCGGATATCCCGCTGCAGAGCCTCATCGGAAGGAGCCGTGTAAATTCCGTCGGGATAAAAGCCCTGGTCCAGTACCAGACGCTGAAACACAGATCTTCCATTGATCAAGACCTTCTCTCCCTGAATCCGAATCTCCCGCATCCCGAAATAGCTGTCCACCCTGTCCTCCCCAAAAGAAAGCTTCAGGTCATACAACCTCCCCTGCCCCGGTTCCCAGAGATGCAGCCTTGACAGGGCAATGGTTAAAATGCCGTTCCCGGCGCATACTTTTGTCTCCGCTCTGCCGCAGCTTACACCCTCATAAAAGGCTTCCGCTGTCAAAACACCTTCTCCCTCTGTAAGAGCCCGAATTGTAATAGTGCCCTCTCCAATGTTTGGATAATAATACACCTTTTTCATATAAGCTTCCGGTACAAACTCCAGCCAGACAGTCTGCCAGATGCCTGTGGTTCTGGTGTAATCGCAGCCCACGGAATAAAAAACGCCGCTCTGTTTTCCCCTGCACTGCCTGCCATCTCTCAGATCATCCCGAACAGAAAGAGTCAGCACATTTTCTCCGTCCTTCACATAATCCGTAATGTCAAAACAGAAAGATACATAACCTCCCGTATGATGCCCGGCCTCCCTGCCGTTCACCCACAAGCGGCACCCATAGTCCACCGCCCCGAAGTGCAGACGCACCCGCCCCTTCCGCTGTGCTGCCGTCAGTTCCACCTTCCGCTGATACCATGCCGCCGGAATAAAATCTTTGTACCCAATGCCGCTAAGCTCACTCTCCGGGCAAAATGGCACCCGAATTTTCCGGTCAAGCCCATCCCTTTCATAAAACTTCCGCTCCACACCGCTGCAGCCGAAATCAAAGGCAAAATCCCACTCTCCGTTCAGGTTCTGCCAGTTCTGCCGTCTCATCTGAGGCTTCGGATGCTCCTGTCTCGGTGCATTTTCCTCCGAATGTCCTTCCTCCCTGATCTTTTCCGCTTTCATGAAAAGTTTCTTTCTCATCCTACTCCTTCCTCCATTTCCCCTTGTACATTACTCCGCTATTTCTTATCTTATCACATTCAGCGTTGTGATCACAGGCTTTTTTACAATATCTGTCCCGGATTTTCCAGTTGATTCTCTTCCCTCCATTGATAGCGGCAGCTCCCCCCTCAGCACATTTTGATCTGCACGAACCGCCGCTTTCCCACCTTCAGCACATCGCCGCTCTGAATGTTCTCCTCCAATTTTTCCACCCGGACACCGTTTTTCTGTACACCGCCCTGGGCAATCAGCCTCCGAAACTGGGCGCCGCTCTCCACAATCCCCGCATTTACCAGAGGCCTGACACAGTCGAACAGTGTTCCGCTCTCCAGAACCGCCTCCAGGATTTCCGCCTGGTCCGGCACTTTTCTATCGGTGAAGGCTTCCCGGAAAAAAATCTCCGCCTCCGCCGTTTCCTCCGCACTGTGGTACAGGGAGGTGATGGTTTTGGCCAGAACCAGTTTGCAGTCTCTGGGGTTGCAGCCGTCTGCCAGAGACTCCTTGATTTTGTCCAGATCCTCCGGGAGGATATCCGTGGCCAGCTCAAAATATTTCACGATCAAAGCATCCGGCACCTGCATCACCTTGGTGAACATGGTGCGCGCATCCTCGCTGATGCCGATGTAGTTGCCCAGGCTCTTGCTCATCTTCTCCGTGCCGTCAATTCCCTCCAGAAGCGGCATAAACATGGCTGCCTGGGGCTCCTGCTTTCTGTCCCGCTGCAGCTGCCTTCCCATCAGGATATTAAAGGTCTGGTCAGTCCCCCCTAACTCCAGATCCGCCTTCAGCTCCACGGAATCGTATGCCTGCATCAGAGGGTAAAAAAATTCATGAAGCCCGATGGGTATGCCTCCCCTGAATCGATTCTGAAAATCATCCCGCTCCAGCATCCTGGCCACCGTAACCGTAGACGCCAGCTGCAATACCTCGTTCAGGTTCAGCAGCTCCAGCCATTCCCCGTTAAAACGCACCTGCGTCTTCTCCCTGTCCAGAATGCGGAAAATCTGTTCCTGGTAAGTCTGGGCGTTGAGAAAGACTTCCTGCTCCGTCATGGCTTTCCGTCCCTTGCTTTTTCCTGTGGGATCGCCGATTTTTGCTGTGAAATCCCCGATCACAATCACAATGGTATGCCCCAGATCCTGCATCTGCTTCAGCTTCCGCAGGGGAACCGCATGGCCCAGATGAATATCCGGCGCGCTGGGATCCATGCCGAATTTGATGATCAGGGGCCTGCCTGTGGAGATACTCCGGGCAACCTTCCGCTCCAGTTCCGCCTCTCCGATCAGCTCCTCCGCCCCCTGCCGGATCACCCGCATCTGGTGCCGAACCTGTCCGGCCAGTTCCGGGTTCTCCCGGCCTTCTGCCCATACCTGATCTTTTGTCATTTCCGCCTCCGCCTTTTCGGCTGCCGGGCCGTTTTCTTCCATTGTCTTTGTCTCCTCCGTTGTGGTTGTGTGTTTCTCCATGCCTTCCATTTCTTCTGTCTCCTTTTCTGTTTCCTTCATTTCCCTCTCCTCCGTCCCTGCCTGACCAGGTTTCTTCCGTCTTCTACGTGTTCCGATTTAAATCGCAAAATTCAGGCCTCCGTCTGTACTTCCCCACAGCAAAAAAGCTCCCATCCTTATCAAAAGGACGAGAGCCATAAAACTCCGCGGTACCACCTCATGTTTACAGACAGCTCACACTGCCTGCCTCTTCGGGTACGTCCGTAATATCGATGTCTGCTCCGGCTTTCTCATACGGCAGAGTCAGAAAATCACTCTTCCTGCTCACCGAATTCCGGAAAACCGCCTTCTCACGGGTGATACCCTAGCACGATAACGGGTGCGGGAACCGCCGCAGCCTACTACCTGGTCACATCACTGCATTGATGCCTGTGTAATCAGGATTTGGTGCGAAGCTCAAAGATGTATTCACACGAAGGCTTCCCATGCGCCTCTCATCAGCCGGCTGCTTTCTGTATGCTCCACCATGTGCTACTTGTTCTTATCATTGCTTTTATCAATCAATTCCTTGACTATGAAACTAACCGTATTATAGTGCATAACCTTTTTCCTGTCAAGAATAAATTTTCTCGAACTTCAATAAGTCTTTTGGCTAAGTCTTCATAAATCTGCTATAATAAATGGGGAT
>CAJTXE010000076.1 GCA_910580225.1 uncultured Acetatifactor sp. | reverse complement strand
CTGCCCGCACCATGCCGCTGTCAGGAGCTCTGGGACATTCCCCATAAGGATAAAATCCCCCGTCCTCCGCTTCAGCGATACGCCCCTGCCTTTCCAGATGGGCGAGCAGGTTATGTACTGTAGTCTCTTTCCCGGGATGTAAGCCATGCATCTGTTCTCTCCGAATTCCCGGGTATAGGGAAACCTCCTGAAGCAATGCTGCTGCCTCCTTCCCATAAATCTCTGCCCTGGTTCTCAATGGCATCACCTCCCCTCCATAACCATTCCTACTCCGTCCCGTCTCCCTGCCGCATCCGCTCCACAAGCTCCTTCAGCTCCCGCCTGTCCGTAGTAATCAGCTCCTTCTCCAGAGGGCTTGCCTTGAACTGCACCATTATATTGTTGCTATTGGTGCTGATCAGCCCGTTCCCCCGCTCAAAATGGGTAATCTCCAGGACTTCCGCATCCGACAAATGCAGAGCGTCCTGCACCCGCACCGCCTCCTCATCCTCCAGGTTCAGGATAATCTTCGTCTTCGAGTTGTTGATGATGCCTTTCCCGAATCGTCCACCATCCAGATTAAAGAAATCGTTCAGATCCTGGCTGGCACAGACTGCAGAACCGCCGTAGCCGCGGATAGTCTTAAAAATTTCCAGAACAAAATCCCCCGCAAGCCGTGTGCCAGTCGCCCCGGCGCCGGAAAGCAGCTGCCAGCATTCATCAATGAATATGGTCTTCTCCTCGGTACGGTTCTCTTTCGCCCTGTCCCAGACGAAATCCAAAGCAACGAACATCCCCACCGTCAGCAAATCCCCAGTCAAGGAAGAAATATCAAGCACCGTATATTTGTTCTGCAGAGAAACATTTGTCTGTTGGTTGAAGGTACTGGCGGAACCGTTCACCAGCCTGTTCAGTATATTCGCAAGCCTCTGTGTCTCCGGCGCTTCCTTCAGCGCCCGGTACAAATCACCCAGTACCGGCATCTCACGGTACCTTCCCGGACACTCCGGGTCTGCCAGGGATTCATTGTCATGGGTAATGCCCTTCGCATTGTAGGTATGTATCATGGCTTCGTCCAAAAGCTGCCGCTCCTCATGGCTCATGTCCGGAATCAGCAGGCTGAAAAAGATATGGAGCCGCTGAATCTTCTCCGCCAGTTCGGAAAGAGTAATGTCCGGCCCGTCCAGAAGCGCACTTACAGAACGGTCTACCTGCCGTATCTCCATCACATTGATGCAATGGGGACTCGCCGGGGATACCTGAATGAACTCCCCTCCCATATTGGCACAGGCCCGGTGGAACTCATGCCCTTTCAATGGGGCAATGATGAAAATGGGGATGCCCTTCCGCCGCATCCGCAGGGCCATGAGCTGCATGGTAAATGTCTTCCCCGCCCCGCTGGTACCCAGGATTGCCATGTTGGCATTCTTGTAGACAGCAGAATTGAAGATGTCTACGATAATCAGGGAACTGTTATATTTATTCACTCCCAGAAGAATGCCATTGTCATCGCACATCTCATAGCTGGTAAAAGGATAACAGCCCGCCGCACCCCCGGTCAGGAGATTCCGCTTCGTGCGCCCATACAGCTTCTTTTCCATGGAAACCAGAGGCAGCGTGGAAAGGAAAGCCTGCTCCTGCCGGAAATGGCAGGCACTGGCCCGCATATCCTGGGAAAGCAGAAGCTTCTTCATCTCATTCACCTTCCACTCCAGGTCATCTACCGTGGATGCAGTGACCGTAATCAGCAGGTTCATATAGTAGAAGTCCTCGTTGTTGGCAAGCCCCTCTTTCAGAAAGTATCCGCTACGGATGGCGCTGTCGATATCGTCAAAATCCGTGTTGGTGTCGCTGGCGTCCTTGATACGGGAGCGGTTGATGCGCAGCTGCTGTCCCACTTTCTGGATAATCTGCTCTTTCGGCTGTTTGGACAGGAACATGTCCAAATCAATCCCGTCCCCGGCATTCACAATCAGGCTCAGCCACCCTGCAGGAACCTGGCTCTTGTAACCGTCAGACGGTACCATCATATAAGCATAATAGAGTCCGTCAATACAGATATAATGGCCGTGGGCAAAGTCGATGGACTTCGGAGCAAAAAAATCTACAGCCGGTATGCTGCCATTCCCTATGCCTTCCCGGCAGCAACCATCCCCCGCAAAGCCCCGGTACTCCTCCATCACTTCCTGCACTTTCCGGGAGAGCGGCTGTTCTGCGCTTTCATTCCTGCAGAGCAGGTTATAGAGTACATCCACCGTAAACTCATCCTCATTGTCCGGGATGATTACCTCATTCCCGCACTGGCGGAGATAGTTGGCTGCCGTGCGCACTGCGCCCTGCAGCTGTGATATGGCTTCCGCCTCCTCGTTGCCGCATCTGGCATCCCATGGCTCATATTCAAAAATCAGGAAGAACCTGCGCGTCACGGCTTCCCTGGAACTAATCTGCTGCACAAACTGCAGATAATCCTTCTGCATGAGCCGGCACTGCCCATTGGCCTCCTGCGCCATCTCCTTCCGCACCGTGCTGATGTGACGGCCGATATCTGCCCTCCTGGTCAGCACCTTGAACTGGAGCTTCACCGGGCTTATCTTCAAATAAGAGACAAAGGAATAGATGATGCCCCTCTGCTCACGGGCGCTTCTAAGAAGAAAATTGATGGGAACCACCTCCACCACCTTCACATAGCGGTGGTCTTTTGTGTAGATGATGCCGTTCGCCACTTTTGCAATAGGCAGGTATTCCGCTACGGGGTTGCGGAAAGTCTGGGGCTGATGAGAATTCCTGTGCTTTTCCTTTCCTCTGCTTCGGCCTTTGGCCTCAGGCTGATTCTGCTTCCGGATATAATCCTTATTACAATGCTCCTGCCCCTTTTTGCGGTAAGATTCTGCCTTATTCTGTCCGCCGAATTTCCGCCGTCCAGTCTTTTCCCGTCCATATCTCCTCTGGCTGTTTCTACCCTGCCCTCCCATTTCTGCCTGTCCGGTTTCTGCTCCTCTGCTTCTCTGGAAACTGCTTTCCGGCTGGCTGCAATCATTATCCCATTCCTCCCGGCCCTTCCGGCTCTGGCCAGGGCGCAGCTTCTGGCGGATCTCATACCCTTTCACCTGGTCAAACTCTTCCGGAAAATCCTCTTCCCCGGTACGCCTCCATCCGGATATTCCGCCCTGTCTTCCTTTTCTTCCTTTGCAGTTCTTACTGCCTCCTGTACGCTTTCTGGTGCCGGACTCTTCCCTCTCCGGAAAAGCTTCCTTACTCTGCTCCTGATATAGCTTTCCCCTCCGGCCTTTTTCCCTTTCTCCCTGCACCGCCTCCCCATCGCCTCCCACCACCCGGCGGTTCCTCAGATATCTCAGGAAGATTGCCAGGAACGATGTCAGGCTCTCCCCCGAAATGCCAATCAGGCCAATCAGCGCCAGAGGCAGCGAGGTAAGGCACAGCACGATAATCCGCACCGTCAGCCCCGCAGGCAGGAAAAGAAAAACCGGGACTCCCGTACCCCCTGCAAGGATGCCCGCCTCAATCACGTTCCGCGCCTTGAACATCCCGCCAAAGAAAGTCCCCGTGTCCACGAAGTTCGGCGGGATGACATAGATATCACGCTCATTCTGGTTGTCCATCTGTTACCTCTCTCTTTCTTTTCCGCATCCATCAGGCTCAATATGCCTGGCTATAAGAACACCTTACATAACTCCACCTCCGTTTCCCGGAACATGTTCCCGCTCACCCGATAATCCAGAACGGGCCGCCCGCCCCGGCACGCCTGCTGGCCTCCTTCAGTATAATCTCCAGTTCCCAAAGCTGCCCGCTGCGGTTATAGCTCGCCGGATCTGCCACCATGACTTTTCCGTCCTTCACCCCACGCAGCACAATGAAATGCCCGCCTTTCGTAAAATGCCCCTCCGACATGATGGCCACCACCAACTTCCCTTCCGCCAGGGCATCCAGTACCCTCTGGGGCTCCGATACGGTACAGCCGGACACCGGCAGCCCCCAGTTTGCGGCAGCGCCCGGTATCAGAGCATGGTAGGAGCCGCTGCCTTTGCACCAGTAGCCGTTCTCATAGGCCCATGCTGCCATCTCCGTAGGCTCCACATACGCCTCCGTCAGCGAGGACACCACCATGGCCATGCAGGTGGGGCCGCAGCCGTACCCGCCGATATAGTCAGTACCATAGGGCTGTGCTGCATAGCGTTCATCCAACTGATTGAAGTAGACCACCTCTGTAGCCCCGTCCGTAAAGCTTACATCCCCCAGTGACGGGATGGAATTCCTGTCCCATCCTGCAAGGTTCTGCAACAGACCGTCTCCCAGGAACAGGCTCATGTTCTCCGCATAGTCCTCCGCCAGCGCCCTCTGCTCCTCCGTCAGATGGAACACCTGGTCTGCAAAATACTGCTCCCCATTGTAGGAGACGGTATAGACCATCCATCTCTCCGATATCTGTTCCTCCTCCCCGGTCTCCGGGTCTGTCTCCGTCCTCTCCCGTGTCTCCTCCCTCCTCCGGAAAGAATAGAGATGCCCTTTCCCTTCCCGCAGCACATCCTCCATGTCCGCTATGGAGACGCTTTCATAATCGTCATTCCGGAAAGCACAATACTGGGACGCGAACAAGTTAGCATTGTACACCAGGTCTGCCGCATAAGGGTTCACCACTTCCATGCAGTCTGCGCCGGAGGACGCAAAATCCGCTTCCATCTCCGCCTGCATCTCCTCCAGTGCCTCACTCAGGATGCCGTTTATGGTAAAGGTGATATTGTTTGCATTCTCCGTGATGGCGGTACTGCTGTTCAGTACAGGCGTGTCCGGATCCGAAGGGCTTACCCAGGATAAAAAGCCGTCATACAGCAGGCCGGGAAGCATAGCCAGGAACAGCACCGGCAGGAGCAGAAGCGCCGCCATGGCAGCAATAACTTTTCCAATCTTTTTCCTCCCCTCCCACAATGCTCCGGCTGCGGCGCCATAAGGACCTCCCACAGCCGCACCCTTTGCCGCTCCAGACACCGCTTTCCCTGTCTTTACGGCTCCTCTGGCGAACTGGGCTGCCATGGAGCCTCTCTGCAGGAATTCCTCCATCCCGTTCCTCTCTTCTCCCATCTATATCCTGTCCTTTCTTTTAGGTGCCGGGGGCAGTTTCTTTACAATGGTCTCATTGTAGGCAACGGAACCATCCGGAGCCATGTAAGGCGATTTCTCCACGGCATCTACGGCGTATTGCCTATACCATGCAGTGCCGTCAGCTGTATGCACTGTATCAAATGCCCCTTCCGGCGCAGCGTATTGAGCAGCGTTATACATCCCAAAAGCAATCCCGCCCGGATGCTTCGCAGAAGTCTCCTTTCCTGTGATTCGCCCTCCGCCAATCTCCACATCCGAAAAGGCGGGGACACTTGCCGCTCCGGCTCCCAGTGCAGTGTAGCCCATATAAGACTGCAGGGCTTCTGCCGCCTGCGTCCCCTCTATGGCGCCATCCACGGCAATACTGCCTGTTGCGACCCTGCCGATGATGTCGTTGGCAAAGCTCCCGCCTTTGCTAACGGAAGATTTGTAAATCTGTCCTCCCACCATGCCGGAAATCCCCCCGGACATGCCGCCTTTTCCTTTCCCAGATACAGAGCCGCCGGTCTTTCCTATACCAGCTGCAGCGGTAGCGGCTGTAGCAGCGCCGTTCCTCACCTGTCTGCTTACCACGCCTGCAAGACCGCCCGACAGGAATCCTCCTGCGCCGCCCGGGCTTCCTGGACTCCCATTCCTGCCAGGACTTCCCATCCTGCTGCCGCCGGAACCCCCGCCGCCAAAGCCGAAACGTCCGCCAGCCACATTCTTAGCTGCCCCCAGACCCCTTGCCGCCACCATCAGCTCCGCAATCATGTTGCCGCCCGTATGCCCCACGTTTATCCCCAGACCCGACATAAAAGAATCCACCTTCTGGGATACCTTCAGAAACGCTATGGCGCACAGGAACCAGATCAGCAGGTTCCCGGAGACGGACTCTTTTCCGGATGCCTCCACCTTCGCCTGCACATCCGCTTCCGATACGGCAAAAGCGGGCTGGCAGACAGCAAAAGACAGCGCCGCTGTAAGGAACGCTGCCGCTAACAGTCCTCTCAATTTTTTCATATAATCTGTCATCCTCCTGATATGTAAGTATTGTTTTCGTGTTTCAATGCTTCATCAACTTTCCAGAAATCTATCTTTGCCACAACCGCCCTTTCAGAAGCATAGCATGAAATCACTCTTCATCCCCTGGCGCTCCATATGTCGGCATCTTAAAACTGCGCCTTTCCTTCATAACGACAGCGGATTTGCAAGGAACGTCCCCACCATGGAAGTGAACAGCCGCAGACACCAGGCGTTCATCACAAGGAGAAAAATCTGTCCCCCGAGCATCCTGCACCAAGCCTTGAAGATGTTCCCGGTGGACTGGGAGGCCCCCATAGAAAAAACCACGGGCGCCGTGTAGACCAGTACCCCCAACAGCACATACCGCTCTGCCGCTTCAAACAGAAGCTTTAAGTAGTTCCATGCCAGTATCAATACCAGAATCAGCACAATCAATGCCACGCCTCCGTTTGCCACCACACCAATGATGGTCGTCGCCACAGAGCTGAAACTGGCAAAGCTGATGGGCGGCAGCTCCGAGTCCAGAATCCAGTTGTAGGGCGTACCGCCAATCTTTAAAACCGTGTTCACGATATCGTCCGAAAAGTAAGCCAGTACAATGAACAGCACAGAACGGACGCTCAGCTTCACCGGGTCCTCCGCCTCAATGCCTGCTCCCAGGCCAAAGTTCTTGAATAACTGCCATATCCAGTTCAGCAGGATGATGCCGATGGCCAGAGCTACGAATATCTGGTACATGGTGCCTGCGGCAGGGAAATAGCGCAGGAACACCGCCATATCGCAGCCCAGCGCCCCCAACACCGAGGAGGTCACCAAATCCAAACCATTCATCACCTGCTCTGCAATCCATTCCACAATCCCGTCTAAAATGCCCATCTGAAATCACTCCCTTCTACATGCAACGCATCCTGCAAACCATTTGTCCGGTACATCAGCCACCCCACTTGCCATCCGCAAAGAACGGAGTGATATAGGCCATGATGAACCCCAGGCCGTTCAGTACTGCCCATGTGATGCAGATGCGCTTCAGCCACGCCCTGCTCTCGTCCACGGTTCGCCCGGAGCGGGAAAAATTCATCATCAGGAGCGCTACCGAAGCCGTAACGATGGCGGCCACTGTAGAGATGAGAAGAATCTGGCTGTACACGTCCTTCATGATCTCGTTGGCCTTTGTCCATACATTTACCCCTCCATTCTCCCCGGCGAATACGGGTTGCGTAGATACAAGGAAAGTCATAGTCCCCAGAAAGACACCATAGGCGGCATGGGCTATGGGTAGTTTTCTGTACCAGAGTGCCCTCTTTTCCTGTAGTTGTGTGTGCTGCTGGCAAGTCTTTTTCTTCAACTTCAAATCCTCCTTCATAGTTTTGGTCTCAAAAACAGAAAAGGCTAAAAATGCACCTCTCTGTAGGGTGCATTCTTAGTCCTTTCTATTTTGGGTACAGATTTCAGCATATTCATTTTATCATATGGAGATTTTCGGTGAAAGAGCAAAACCGTGCCAATTTCGTGCCGATTTAACGTAATGCAAAAGCAATCCTATCATCTACCATTACTGTACCTCTAAAGCGAACATAAAGATGAGTGCTTCAAGCACAATAAATATAAAGAGAAATGTCTTCTGGCAATTTTTCCTGTCCCTCTCATGCCAGTCCACTTCCCATAGTGAGAAATCATACTTCTCGAAATTCGGATTCAGAAACCATGCTGGGAATTCCCTGATATAAACGTAAGTCTTTCCCGTCTCATTCTTCCGAAGTTCCATATAATCCTTTTTGGATATTACTAATAAGTACGCCTCCGCTTTATAATAAATATTCATGACATAGTATGGCCGTAGGCTGCGCCATTGCCTAATCTGCTTCACCGAGAAGCCCACTTCTTTCCACCCCAGATTGACTCCTTTTTTAAATAGCGTTGCCACTATCGCTACAATAACTGAGTTCACTATAATATTTATAACTGTCCATACAATAATATCTTTCATCACTTTTTCCTCTTTCTAAAATATTCAGTCCTACCTATTTTCTTAGTCGTCTACGCTTCCATATCCAGTAAAGCTCTGCATATAAGCTCCGGCATCATGCACTTCATAATTCTCTTATATCGGTTATGTTGTCTCCTGTTTTCCCGGAACAAATTGCTCCAGAACCTCCTTGCTGTCCTTAGATGTATACCCCCACAAAATGGAACTCAGCGCTCCAATACATTCTTGCCTCTTTCTATAATAAGTGCGCATGCTTATATCCCTGATATGGGGACGCAGCTTCTCAATAATCTCCTCCACGTTCCGCATCTGCTGCGGTGAAAGATAGGAATAATATAACAGCCAGTAATAGCTCTCGCCATTCTTATGCTTATTCCTCAGCAAATCAATGGCACTGTCCAGAAGCTTCAGCATCCTGTGGCTGCGCTCAATGCACTGAGCGTGATGCTCAATGTCGCTCCCTGCAATGTCGGCCCCCGCCAGATAGACTGAATCAAGAAAGTCCTCTATCGTGTTCCCATATTCAATCTCAAACTTGTTGCGCACCTGCTGCACGGAAAGTTCCAAGCTCCACACCACATCCCTGTATTTCTTCAGCAGCTTCCATGTATCATGATACAAAGGTTCCTCAACAGTAAGCATTTCGTCCTTTTTTCCCATTTACAATCTCTCCTTTTTTATGGCAGGCCCCACAGGCAAAAAATAATCCGTGGTTATCAGCCTATGGATATCTCTCTCCAATCAACTTGTGGACATTATGTCCACAAGTGATACCGGAGCAGCCTTATCCAAATCATCCACTACACACATAAAACGAGAGCAGCCAACTCTCCTGCCGCTCCCATTCTTTATCTGCCATATACCCTACAGTATTTCTCCATCTGCCAACTTGTGGACATTATGTCCACAAGTGACACCAGAATAGATTTTATCCAAATCGGCCACTACGCATAAAATGGAAGCAGCCAACTCTCCTGCCGCTCCCACCTTTTATCTGGCATACATCCTACAGTATTTCTCCGTCTGCCAACTTGTGGACATAATGTCCACAAGTTGACTCCACACCTCTATTCCTTCTCCCGTTCTACCTCCGCATTCTGCCAGCCCCCGCCACGCATATCATAATTGACTTCCTGCTGATAGTAGTGGTTCATTGTCATGGGCGCATTGTAAAGAGCCGTAATCATATAAGCCTTGATATTCGTTATCCTGGTTGATGTATTCCGCATACACTCAATCACATAGCGCAGATGGTCTTCGCCCAGCTTCAGGAACCGTTCCTTTACCAGTGCATGGGGATATTCTTCCCCACCCACCCGGACAGAGCGGTGCCTTACACAGACAACCTCACAGATCACTGCATACAGCTCTTCATACAGGCTCCTTTCATCAGACCTGTCAAACCTCATATGATGCTCATACTCTATGTTCCGCCTGATTAGCGCCATGCATGCATCCACATCCTCCATCCCATCAGCCATATCTGCCCTGCTGCCACGGATAGATGGATTGATAGATGTATTATAATCTCTGTATGTATTCTCTGAAGTAATCTCTGTATACGTCCCTACATTTTGGGAGGGTACTCCCTCCGAATTTGGGGACAGGCCCTGGAAATTCCCGGCACCACCTCCCTCCCAATTTGTAGGGGCCTGTATCCCGTTTTGTACACCCCTCCCTCCCAATTTTTCCATAGGGGTATCCGAATTTGTAGGGAGGCTCCCTCCCGGTTTTTCCATACCTGTATCCGAATTTGTAGGGAGGCTCCCTCCCGATTCTTCTACACCTATGTGAAAATTTGTAGGAAGGCTCCCTCCCAGTTCTTCCATACCTGTATCCAAATCTGTAGGGAACCCTCCCACTGCCCTTCCCACAGCGGCACCCGGTTCTGCAGGGAGTCCCCCTCCCATACCTTCACCAGTACCCGCCCGGCATGCCTTTTCTTCCCAGACACTGCCCGGCTCTGCCTCCGGGTAAGTCAGCCGGTACAGCTGCTCCGGCACCAATCTCAGATACATCACATTGTTCGATACAAGCCCTTCCCCATGGAAAATCGTTCTGAATTCACGTCTAAGCACACGGAACGTCTCCAACCTGTCGATAGCCATCTTTACAGTCTTCTTCGATTCCCCGAATAAATCCGCATAATACTGGTAGCTCTGCCGCAGGATGTCCCCGGAGAACTTCTTTTTCCAGCCTGATACCTGCCCTGTGGCAGGATCGCGCACCTCAACAGGACGGTACCAGTACACGATGTCCGCCAATATGGCAATGGCCAGAAGGTAGGGCTTGCCGTTCTCCCGCAGGATTGTCCTATACCAGATTGTCGGTATTATGTTCCCCGTTATGTTCAGGGAGCCCATAGCGTCCACAATCTGGTTCCCGCTAGTCAGATAACCCATCAGCCTCCCGCCTTTCCTTCCAGCCCTCCAACAGCTCCAGGATGATCCGCTCGATCTCCTCGCTGCTGTAATCGTCACTGAAATATTTCCTTACCGCATCCTTTCCGATGGTTATCTTCCGCGCCTTTTCTTTCCTCTCCGTCAGGACTGCCTCCGCCAGCGCAGGGGTCAGCTCCCCCAGCCTGCCATGCCCTTTCAGCCTGGCAGACTGGGAGGTGCTGATGGAGGTTCCCTGCCTTTCCAGAATCTCCTGCACCCATCCCTGCTGTTCTGCGGAAAGGAAAGAGATGTCCAGACCCTGCACGAAGCCAATCCGCTTCCTGTCCACCATGTCCAGCAGCCCGTCTGAAAGGCGGGACAGCCAGATATACCTCTGGACTGTCTTGCCGCTCTCCCCGGCAGTCCCACCCATTTCCTCAATGGTTCTGCCACCTTCCCTGCTGCCCTGGTGCTTCAGGGCCTCATACTTCATCCGGTAGGCCTTCGCCTTCTCACTGGGCAGAAGGTCTTCCCTCTGGATGTTGGAATCCACCATGAATACAGTGGATTCATCATCATCAAGCTTCCGTATGATGACTGGCATTTCCACAAGCCCGGCCAATTCACAGGCCCTCCATCTCCTATGCCCCGCCACCACCTCATAGCCGCCTTCAGCATAAGGGCGTACAATCCCCGGCACCAGTATCCCGTATTTCTTCAC
>CAJTXE010000075.1 GCA_910580225.1 uncultured Acetatifactor sp. | reverse complement strand
TTCCGATCTGCCACGTTATAACCCGCCTCCGCATCCTCTGCCACCATACAGCCGTTCAACCGAAAGCTTTCCATGACCTGGAACATCCTTGACAGCATCTACAGATTGTTCAGTCCATAGAGCGTATCTTCTCCATACCCCCTCTGCGCTGTCTCCATTTTTAAATAACTCTCACTCTTTGGGTATCTCCCTGCGCTCTTCCTCCAACAGAATAAGACGGCCGTCGTTTGTACGCTCCCTGACCTGCTCCATCTGCTGTTCCAGTTGGTTTTTTCGGTTCAAAAACGCTTCCCTGATAATCGGCCGTCCCTTTATGGCATGCTCCAGTTTCCGGCTTAACCGGTTGATTTTCCAGGATATCACCATGTGAAACTTCTTTTCCGTGGCATTCTTTAATAATTCCTGTATAGCCGGCCTGTGTAAGATTTCCTTTCCGCTGATTCCGGCATCATACTTTTCTTCTGTTTGCTGTCTTTACAGGTGAAAGTCGGCTCAAACCGCTTTTTCGATTCCTGTCAAATATTCATTTTTGTTATATCGTCATTGTATTAGTTGTATATCGTTTCACCTTATTCTCATTTTGCACAAAAATAAGGCAGATAACATTTCTGCTATCGCCTGCTTGCTCAGTTCCTATGTTGCTTTTGCTGTTACGCCGTCAGTGTTTCCTGTGCAACCAGTACTCCTACTGTTATGACACATGCGCCAAAAAAATTCCTATGTGCATATAATATCACCTCTTTTCTCTTAGTTTCAGAATAATAATATATTTGTTCGTTTCCTTTTACTGGGACGTTTGTTTTCTATTATCAATAACCAACGGAAAACCTGATAAAATCTACAAACCAGTGCATACCTGCTGCCATTTGCAGATTTTTCTTCTTCATCAATAATGCCATTGGCAAACCAAAGAACACACTATTCAATACACACATCATAATTGCCATAATAGGTGATTTTACAAACAAATCGGGATAATGGAGCAGTTCATGCGGAACAATTAATAAAGCATAGATAAATACCTTTATTTTATTTTCTTCTTTCCCAGAAAACATGAAATATGTATATGCCAATAAGAAAAAATGGAATATTACTTCTTCCGCAATCGCAGGCTTCAACGCAAAAACAGCAGAATGCAAAACATTACCGCGCCTTATCTGGCCAGTAAAAGAAAAGTACAGAACATTCAAAAATGCCAATGGAATAGAAATCATGGCACCTAACCCAAAATATCGAATACTTTCGACAATATTGATATTTATGGAAGCATTTTCTACGTTGGCCAATTCAAACAACCTGCAACCTGCATAAAATGTGATTGTCACACAAATGCTCGTAACAATAATGTCTGCCGTTCTGGGATCCCGAAATAATGAAATCAGGCATACTGCCCCAAGCAACAAAGCTATAACCGCCTGTCTCCATTGAAAAACCCTGGTCTTAATAATATAATAAACAGCCAGAAAGAAAATCATAACTTCTGTCCAGTTCCAAATTCTGGACATACGATTATAGTAATGAGGAGTAACCCTTAGAGGCAATGCAATTCCGACTATATAAAGCAATGCAAACGCGCCCCAAAAAGCAAAATAAAGCTTCCCTGGATTTGTACTATTCCCACTGCCATGCATTTTCTTTAACCGCTTAACACTTTTGTTATCCATATCAGCTGATCCTCTTCTGCTAATAACATCTTAACGCACAAACTTATAAATACCATTTCCCAAGATATCCCAAGTTACATCTGAACCAGAAGCCTCTACAAAATCCATTTCTGTCCTGTTTCCTGCACCCATCCGACTTTTCGCCTTTACTTATGGTATGGCGCTCCATAATAACCTTAAGTGCGTAAACTCCTGAGAAAACAGCCCAAATATTATCCTGTTCTGCCTTCTACAACTGCATACAATTTCGCATTTACTTATGGTATGGTGCCCCCTGTATAATCCGGAACGCCCGATAAATCTGCTCTGCCAAAATCACCCGCATCAGCTGATGAGGAAAGGTCATATCCGAAAAGCTCAGTGCCATGTCTGCTCTTCTGCGCACGGACTCATGCAGGCCCAGGGACCCCCCAATGACAAACACAATATGGCTGATTCCTTTGACCGTCAGACCTTCCATCCATCCTGCAAACCTTTCCGAAGTCAGACGCTTCCCTTCAATCTCCAGAGTACAGACAAAGGTGTCCTCCCGGATTTTCTCCAGAATACGCCCTGCCTCTTTTTCTTTTATCTGCTCCTTCAAAGCTTCACTGGCCCCCTCGGGCGTTTTTTCATCCGCCACCTCGATAAATTCCAATTTGCAATATCTGCACAACCGTTTCTCATATTCAGCAACAGCATCTTTGTAAAACTTTTCCTTTATTTTACCCACACATACAATGGTGATTTTCAAACTGGCTCCTCACTCTCCGGCCAGAAAGCCAGAAACTCAAAAGATATCTTCTTGTTTTGCCGCAAATCTCGGCTACTGTTGTTGAATCAGATCGTTTCCGTCTCCCCATAAACCATCTCATAGACAGTATCATCGATCAGTTTTTCCAGGAATCCCTGATCCAGATTCAGAAACTGGTGATTCAGTTTTGCCTTGATGGCCTCAAAACGTCTAAAGTAAAGAATTTCCTGCGCACCTTCTTCTATAAAAGGTTTCTCCGAATTGGAAATCCCCTCCTCCAGTGCAATCTGCCGGTCAAGTTCTTCTCCGCGAAGATTCTGCCTGCACCACTCAAGAAGGGCTGTTTTGACAGAATTCTCCGATTCTGCGCTTTTTTCAAATTTCAGGGCGTTTTTCATGGATACGATGCCGGCCACCAGAAACAGGATAAACACTGCGGCCATAACACCATAGAACAGATAAGCATTGCTGAAATGCATGGGAATCACACCTGTAATTCCCAGCAATAAAACGACAATTCCCAGACCTCCCACAGCCAGTAAAACCCATGCGGAAGAGCGGTTTTCACTGGCCCGTTCTGCGTTATCCCGATAAGGGACACTGCCGGATCCCGGCTTCTTTCTTTCCATTTTCGTACTTTCTGTTTTGTCGTCTTCCTGATCTATGCTGTCCTGATCCGGCGTCCCGGCCCCAACAATCCTACTCCTTATGGCAGCAAGCCGCTCCTTTTCCAGGCAGGTCTCCGCCTCCTCTTCAAGTCTGGCAAACTGCGCATCATCCACAAGCTCACTGCCGCAGTCAGCACATATGGAAAATCCTTCCCTATACTCACTTTTACATTTTGGACACCAAGGCATAATTTCTACCTACTTTCCTCTTACGAATCCCCTATTTGGATGCCACTTCATAATCCATACAGGTTCTGTTGCAGGTGACGCTTCCCACATATTTCCCAGCCTCCACATGAGCTGGATGATTCTGGTATGTCATCAGAGCATCCAAAGTTTCAAATGTGGAAACCAGCGCAATGTCCCGATTACTGGAGGACAGACGATTCTGAATAACCTGAATGTCCACAGCTCCCGGTACCAGATCCCTGATCGGTTCCAACAGCGCCTTCATTTTCGCTCCTGCCTCGCTTTTCTCTTCCGTAGAAAGTCCTTCTGCAAAATTCCAGAGTACAATATGTTTTACCATAAAAATCTCCTGTCCCCTGGCCGGGTACAGCTGCCCGAAAGACCTCTTGTTTTCCTCCAGCCATTCTGGCCAACCGACCCGACATATCTTGTGTATCCCATCACAAATATCGGCTGTTCCTGTTACTCCGTCTTATCCTCTTAAATATTCATCAATCCCTTTTGCCGCCGCCTTTCCAGCCCCCATAGCCAGAATCACGGTGGCAGCACCTGTGACAGCATCCCCGCCGGCATATACACCTGCCTTACTGGTCTGTCCGTTGGCTTCCTCCGCAACAATACACTTCCATTTATTGGTTTCCAACCCTTCCGTAGTAGAAGAAATCAACGGGTTCGGAGACGTGCCCAAAGACATGATTACAGTGTCAAGCTCCATCGTAAATTCCGAATCCGGAATCTCCACAGGACGTCTGCGCCCGGAAGCATCCGGCTCGCCCAGCTCCATCCTGATGCATTTCATGCCGGTCACCCAGCCTTTTTCATCCGCAAGGATCTCTGTAGGATTGGTCAGCAGATCAAAGATGATCCCTTCCTCTTTCGCATGATGAACCTCTTCCACTCTGGCCGGAAGCTCTTCCTCGCTGCGACGGTACACAATATGTACTTCTGCTCCCAGGCGCAGGGCTGTCCTGGCCGCATCCATGGCCACATTACCGCCGCCTACTACAGCCACCTTTCTGCTGTGCATAATGGGTGTGTTGGAATTGCCGTCAAACGCCTTCATCAAATTGCTCCTGGTAAGGTATTCGTTGGCGGAGAACACGCCGTTGGAATTCTCTCCGGGAATGCCCATAAACTTCGGCAGTCCGGCGCCGGAACCGATAAATACGGCTTCGAAACCTTCCTCCTGAATCAGTTGGTCAATGGTAACAGACTTGCCCACCACCACATTGGTCTCAATCTTCACCCCCAGGGATTTTACATTTTCTATCTCTTCCATCACTACGGCTTTTTTCGGCAGTCGGAATTCCGGAATCCCATATACCAGTACACCGCCGGGCTCATGGAGAGCTTCGAAAATGGTCACCTCATAACCCATCTTCGCCAGATCGCCGGCACAGGTCAGGCCTGCCGGACCAGAGCCGATAACTGCCACCTTCTTACCCTTCATTTCCGCCGCCCCATGTGGTTTGATCCCCTGTTCTCTTGCCCAATCAGCCACAAATCGTTCCAGTTTACCGATGGAGACCGGATCACCCTTGATGCCCCGGATGCATTTTCCCTCGCACTGTGTTTCCTGGGGGCATACACGTCCACAGACTGCCGGAAGTGCGCTGGATCTGCTGATGATTTGATAAGCCTCTTCGATATTACCCTCCTTTACGTTTGCAATAAATCCGGGAATATCGATTGCCACCGGGCATCCCTTAATACATTGGGCATTTTTGCAGTTGATACAGCGGATCGCTTCCGCCTGGGCCTCCTCCTGGTTATATCCCAGGCATACTTCCTCAAAATTGGCGGCACGCTTCTTCGCATCCTGTTCCCTTACCGGAATCTTCGTTAAAACATCCATTTATTATCACTCCTCCATCCTTCACACTTAACAGTTTCCGCAGCCCCCATGATGGGTATTCCCCTCCTGAAGCTTCAGCATGGCCCTGCCCTCCTGAGTCTTATAGAGAGTCTGGCGCCTCATAGCCTCATCAAAGTTCACTTCATGTCCGTCGAATTCCGGCCCATCTACACAGGCAAACTTTACTTTTCCGCCTACGGTTACACGACAGGCTCCGCACATACCAGTACCATCCACCATAATCGGGTTCAAACTCACCACAGTGGGAATGCCAAGTTCCTTTGTCAGCAAACATACAAATTTCATCATGATCATGGGGCCAATGGCAATACAGACATCATACTGTTTTCCCTCGGCCACAAGATCCTTAAGAGTCTGAGTCACCATACCGCTTCTGCCATAGGAACCGTCATCCGTAGTAATATAGAGATTTCCGGCCACCGCTTCCATCTCCTTCTCCAAAATCAGCAGATCTTTTGTCTTACTTCCAACGATCACATCGGCATCCACACCGTTCTCATGAAGCCATTTCACCTGGGGATATACCGGTGCTGCTCCCACACCGCCTGCCACAAACAGGATTTTCTTCTTCCGAAGCTCCTCCGGCACTTCCTTTACCAGTTCGGAAGGACATCCCAGCGGTCCGACAAAATCCTGAAAGGCATCTCCTTCCTTCAATTCCGCCATCATATGGGTAGCAGCTCCTACACACTGAAATACAATGGTAACGGTCCCTTTTTCTCTGTCATAATCGCAGATTGTAAGAGGAATCCGTTCCCCCTCCGAATCCGTGCGCACAATAACAAACTGCCCCGGCTGGCAGGTTTTTGCAGTTCTATCTGCCTCCACATCCATGAGATAAATGTTTGTGGTAAGTTCCTCTTTCTTTACAATTTTATACATAATCCACCTCTCTACTCCTCTTCCGAGGAATCTTCCCTTTCTTCCAGATCAATCAGGCTAAGACGCCCCCGTTCATCCCTCTGAAGCTTAAAAAGCTCCCCTGTGTAAGCATTTACCGCAAAATTGTTTCCAGTCCTGGTCATATTTCCGTCCGCCGTCCTGTATATTTCGACAATTACATAAAAGTCATCCACTTTCTGGATATTGGTCACATAAAGGTATTGGTATAGATACCTATCATCCGATTCGTCAAAATGGCCCTCCGAATCCCGGATTTTCTCTGACGATATGGCATATTCCACTACTGATGTTACCGCCTCCTCTGGAGTATAATCCGTATTCATCACCAGGCGGTACTTTCGCTCTGCCACCGTGCCCGTCACACCTTCCTTGATCCGGGCAAATTTAAAATGCGATCTGCCAAGGGGCATGGGAATCGGCCCGGTATAAGCTGTAGAGTCATAAGTAGGATTACTGCCGTCAGTAGTATAATATACATCCTCCGTGTCGCTGGTAACCTCTATATACATGGGAAAATTATACTCTCCGCTAATGGCACTGATCTCCGGAGGCAGAATCTCCGTATTTTCTATATGGTATTCTTTGGTTACCACGTCACTGGCAATATCTCTGTCATTGACAAAAAAAGCCTTTACCACATAATCACCGTTTTCCAGGATAATAGGAGCTGTATACTGATTGCTCTCTTTTGTAGGATCACTTCCGTCCAATGTATAATAGATCTTTCCTGAACCTGCAGCCGTCAGTTTCAGAGGCTGTATACTTGTATAATATCCCTCATTTATACTGAACTCCGGATCCTTCACAATATAATTCTGGTAAGTGGCGAGCAATGTATCATTATTGCTTGCCAGGAGCAGATCATTGATTGTCTGGTAATCACCTCTGTCCTTATATATGGCAATCAATTTTCCATAAGCACCATTGAGCTGTTCTGCTGTGGCCTGCTTACTTCTCACGATCTCACGCAAAAGGTACTCATATTCCACTTTATTATTTTTCAACAGATAAACATCTGCCAGTTTGAAGATCAGTTCAATATTTTCCTCGTCAAGCTCAAGCGCCCGATTATAGCAGGAGATTGCTTCCTCATATTTCCCCTGCGTGACATATTGTTCTGCCCTGTCCACCTGATATTCCTCTGAATAATAACCATGCAGATACCATCCCACCGCCCCTGTCCCAGCAAAAAGCAATCCTGTGAATATCAATAATACTCTGGGCCAAATCCTTTTTCTATGTAAAGGTTCCTGGTACAGGTCTTCTTCCAGATCTTCGCCTGTCTCCTCTTCCTCTCCTGCGTTCATGCCTTCATGCAGCTCCTCCAGAACATTGTTGATCGTCTGTTCCATGGTTTCCTCCATATTTCGCTCCAACTCTGGCTCGAAATCAGGCACTATGTGAATATCCTCACCACAATGTTCGCAATACAGGACTCCCTCGGGCATGTCACATCCACAATTCGGACACTTCATCTCCCTGATACCTCTTTAAAATAAACCGGTAATCACACCTTTTTCATTGACATCTATTCCGTAGGCCGAAGGCTTTCTGGACAATCCCGGCATGGTTACCACATCTCCCGTCAATGCTACCACAAATCCTGCTCCGGCAGACACATACACTTCTCTGACTGTCAGTTCAAAATTCCGGGGACGCCCCAGCAGTTTCGGATTATCTGAAAGGGAATACTGATTTTTCGCCATACAAACCGGCATATGTCCAAATCCCAGCTCTGTCAGTTTCTTCAACTGTTTCTTTGCTGCCGCCGAAAAAACCACATTGGCAGCACCATAGATTTCCACCGCCACAGTCTGAATCTTTTCCTCCAGAGACAAGTCATCTTCATATAACGGGTGGAACCCGCTTTCCTTTTCCTCCAGTGTCTGCAATACTTTCAGGGCAAGGGACTCACCGCCTTCACCACCCTTTGCCCACACTTCGGACAGGGCAAACTCACATTCCCTGCTCTCGCAGAATTCTTTCACAAAACTGACTTCAGCTTCTGTATCACTCACAAAAGAATTCAGCGTTACCACTACAGGTACGCCATACTTCTGCAGATTTTCGATATGTTTCTCCAGATTTGCGATACCGCCTTTCAGCGCCTCCAGATTTTCAACATTCAGATCAGATTTCGCCACACCTCCATTATACTTCAAAGCACGAATCGTTGCAACCAGTACCACGGCATCCGGTCTAAGACCTGACATACGGCATTTGATATCAAAAAATTTCTCCGCACCGAGATCTGCACCGAAACCGGCCTCCGTAATACAATAATCTGCCATTTTTAACGCCGCCCGTGTAGCCCGGACAGAATTACAGCCATGGGCAATATTAGCAAAAGGACCGCCATGCACCAGCGCAGGCGTATGTTCCAGTGTCTGAATCAAATTAGGCTTCATGGCATCTTTCAAAAGCGCTGCCATGGCACCCACCGCCTGCAGATCTCCCGCTGTCACTGGTTCTCCCGCCTCATTATAGGCCACAATAATCCTGGCCAGTCGCTGCTTCAGATCCTTCATATCCTCGGCCAGGCATAGAATCGCCATTATCTCACTGGCCACTGTGATGACAAAGTGATCTTCTCTCACAAAGCCGTCCATCTTATTTCCAAGTCCCACCACAATATTCCGCAGCACTCTGTCATTCATATCCATGCAGCGTTTCCAGATAATCTGTCTGGTATCAATCCGCAGTTCATTTCCCTGCTGAATATGATTATCCAACAGTGCTGCCAACAGATTGTTCGCAGAGGTAATGGCATGAAAATCTCCCGTAAAATGCAGATTCAGTTCTTCCATAGGAACCACCTGGGCATAGCCACCGCCTGCTGCCCCTCCTTTAATACCAAAACAGGGTCCTAAAGACGGCTCACGCAATGCAACCACAGCCCTTTTCCCAAGTCTTCCGAAAGCTTCCCCCAATCCCACACTGGTAGTGGTTTTTCCTTCTCCCGCCGGAGTGGGATTGATGGCCGTAACCAGAATCAGCTTCCCATCCGCATGGTCCCTGATCTGTTCCAGATATGCATCAGATATCTTCGCCTTGTACCGGCCGTATAATTCCAGAGCATCCTCCGGTATTCCCAGGCTTCCGGCTACTTTCCCGATCGGTTCCATTACTGCTTCCTGAGCAATCTCCAAATCTGTCTTCATGGGTCATCTCCTTTTTCATACTCTTTATGGTAACAGTTCGAACCTTATGCCCGAACCATTCCGTTTTATGCAACCTCTTCCAGCAACTGTTCAAACTGCTCCGGATTCATTAGAATCTTCCGGGGCTTGGTTCCCTCCTCCTCTCCAACTACACCATATTGACAGAGCTGGTCCATAATTCTCGCCGCCCTGTTGAAACCGATCTGCAATGCTCTCTGTAGCATTCCGATAGACGCCTTATCTTTATCAATAATCAGGCGGCCCGCTCTCTCAAATAATTCGTCCACGTCACTTCCGCCGGAAGCCTTCTCACCGCCCCCCGCACTGCTTCCGATCGTCGCAATCTTTTCCTCTATCTCATTCGCATAAGTATTGCCCAATCTCTGATTTTTCAGGAAATCCACTACATCCGAAACTTCCTGATCGGATACGAAGGCTCCCTGAACCCGGGCCGGCTTCGGGTATCCCTGGGGATAAAAGAGCATGTCTCCCTTACCCAACAGCTTCTCTGCCCCTACCATATCCAATATGGTACGGGAATCCACACCGCTGGAAACAGAAAATGCCACCCGGCTGGGCATATTTGCCTTGATCAGACCAGTAATAACATCTACACTGGGCCGCTGAGTAGCGATAACCAGATGGATCCCGCAGGCACGCGCCAGCTGCGCCAAACGACAAATGGATGCTTCCACTTCACCCGGGCATACCATCATCAGATCCGCCAGCTCATCCACAATGATTACAATCTGAGGCAGCTTTTTGGGTGCAGATGCATCCCCTCGTTTCTGCTGCGCCTCTACCTTCTTGTTATATTCGCTCAGGTTCCTGGCACCATATTCTGCAAACTTCTGATATCTGTCGTCCATCTCGGATACTCCCCAGTGAAGGGCGGCAGATGCTTTCTTGGGATCTGTGACCACCGGAATCAGCAGATGGGGAATTCCGTTGTAAATACTCAGTTCCACCACCTTGGGATCCACCATGATCATCTTCACATCGTCAGGATGTGCCTTATACAAAATACTCATGATCAATGTATTGATACAAACAGATTTACCGGATCCCGTAGCTCCGGCAATCAGCATATGAGGCATCTTGGCGATATCCGATACTACCACCTTTCCCGCGATATCCTTGCCCACCGCAAAAGCAAGACTGGACTGAAAATCCCTGAATTCTTTTGTCTCCAGCAAGTCCCGCAGCCCAACAGGCATGGTTTCTTTATTGGGCACCTCAATTCCGATTGCTGCCTTGCCCGGAATAGGTGCCTCAATGCGGATATCCATGGCTGCAAGATTCAGCTTGATATCATCTGTCAGTCCCACGATCTTGGATACTTTTACACCCTGTTCCGGCTGGAGTTCATAGCGGGTCACGCTGGGCCCCTGACTGATGTCCGTGATCGTGACTTTTACTCCAAAAGTACTGAGTGTCTGCTGAAGATGCATTGCCGTCTCCCGCAATTCCCGTTCCGAGTCTCCCGTAACTGTTACACCCTTCTGCAACAGGGATATAGGCGGAAACAGATACTTTTTCGGTGCCACTGCTTCCGGCTGCACACGCCCGCTCTGCCCATTTTCAATACTTCCTTCCCGGGGCAGAACAGCAACAGGTCTTGTCCCTTCCCGCAGTGAAGCCTCCGGCGGTGTTCCTTCCGCATCCCTGTCTTCCTCCTGCAGAGCACTTTGTTCGAAACCGGACCCTGTATTATGCTCAGACTGGATATCCGCTTTCCTTCTCTCCGTTCCAGTTGAGAATACAGTATCTGCCCTCTGTTGTTTTCCAAAATTAAATTCCCTTTCATCGCTGCCTTCTGCAGTTACGGCAGCTTCTGCACCATTCTCTGGCTCTGCAGCAAATCCGGTCTCAATGAACGCCTCTGCCTCCTCCCAACTGTTCAGGCTGTCATTTGTCCCGTCATTCTCTGACACATCCACAGGATTCGGTTCCGGCGAATACACATGACTCTCCGTGCTGTTCGGCATTTTCAGCAGAGAATCGACTCCAGCAGAAGCAACATCTCTCTGCATTGCCTGCAGCCTCACCGTATAACTGGAATCAAATCCAGGAACAGCCCCTCTGTCTGGAACTACTGGCTCCGGACCTGGTAACGCTTCAGAATCTTCATTCACTTCCGCCTTATGTATCCGGATAAACGGCGGCGTAGCTTCTGCGGTATCCCGAACCTTATTTTTTCCGGCCTCTTCCGCGGCTTTCCTGTCCACCGATGACTCCTGGGAAACCGTGGATCTTTCCGCACCGTCAAACATCTGCCCTGTTCCCAATTCTTCATCTGACAATATGATTTCGTGCATATCATCCTGATGATGCACCGTATTCTCCCGTGAAAACAACAGCATATCCAGCGAACCCGACTTCTTTCCGTCCGTCCGCAATATCTTTTCGTTTTCTTTCTCTTCCATCCGAAGTCTGCGTTCTCTTGCTTTATTCCTACGCTGCTCTTCCTGTGCCTGACGGCGCTCTCTGGCTTCCTCACTGCGCCGCATCATATCTTCTTCCTTCTCCAGACGGCGCTCTTTTGCCATTTCTCTGCGTCTTATTGTTTCCTCCCTGGAAATCTCCCGCATATGTATTCCGCCCCGTTTCACGCCGCTTAACAGAGACTTTTCCGTCAGCAAAATCAGACTGACCACACTGCACAGCAATACCACCAGTATAGTACCAATGGTCTCCAGATACCCCTGCAGAAAATAACTGATGCTTCCTGCCAAAACACCCCCACCGCCTTTGGTCTCCCGACAAATCTCATAGAGCTGAACAATACTGTACTTCTCCATTCCTGCGGCTCCTTTGGTGATTAGATCACATAGGATTCCTGCCATCAAAAAAAGAACGACTCCAGCTGCAAGTTTTCTGACAGCACTCGGGTTCCCCGTATTGGCAAACCAAAATGCAGCGGCAAAAAACAACAGCAGCGGCAGCACATAAGCAGGTAACCCAAATATCCCGAAAAGGACACCGCTTACGGCGTCCCCTGCGGGACCTACAATACCAAAATTACAGCAAAAGAAAAATACCATTGCGGCAAACAGTGCAATCAGGCCAATCTCATGGAAGAGCGCTCTGTCCTGCGCCGCCCGGGCCGCATCCGCTTTTTTATTCCGGGCAGAACTTTTTGATGCAGCACTTCCTGCCGTTTTCCGCTTTGAAGATGATGTTTTTTTCCTTCCGTTGGAAGCAGCCATCTGACCAACCTCACTTCCTGCTTCTAGCATTTCACAATTATATCATCTTTATTCCCACTTGTCACCTAGTATTTTATTGCTCCTTCAATAAGTCTTTTGGCTAAGTCTTCATAAATCTGCTATAATAAATGGGGA
>CAJTXE010000074.1 GCA_910580225.1 uncultured Acetatifactor sp. | reverse complement strand
AGCCAGTTCATCAAGACCCATGTGCCCGGGGCCATCCTGGACATCTACTGCAATCCATAAAGGAACTGGAATAGGAGGCGTACAAGATGAGTCTAAAAGAACGGATATACAGTGTTCTGATCGTTTCTGCGGCAGAGAGTTTAAACAGCGCTCTCACCGCGCTGCTCCCCGAATCCAAGTACGCGCCTGTTCATGTGGTGTCAAACATCAGCGCCGCGAAAAGAGCTTTTGTCCAGCGGGCATACGACTATGTCATTGTCAACGCACCCTTACCTGACGATATGGGGACAAGATTCGCCATAGATGCATGTGGTTCAATAGGAACCGTAGTCCTGCTGATGGTCCGCGGGGAACTTCATGCAGAACTATATGACAAAGTGGCCGAGCACGGTGTTTTCACTCTCCCGAAGCCAATCTCCCGGCAGACAATCATGACAGCGCTGGGCTGGATGGCAAGCGCAAGGGAACGGCTCCGCAGAGCAGAGAAGAAAACGCTCTCTATTGAAGAAAAAATGGAAGAAATCCGCATTGTAAACCGTGCAAAGTGGCTTTTAATAAGCGAGATCAAGATGGACGAACCGAATGCCCATCGCTACATAGAAAAACAGGCCATGGACCGCTGTGTCTCCAAGCGTGCGATTGCGGAGGAAATCATCAGGACATATTCTTAATTGAGATCCGGTCTCCCTATTCCTTTGTAACAGCCTGCTGCAATCATTCACACAACCTCTGCCGCGAAGCTTTGGGGGTACAAAAGCATTCTTTTTGCTGTGAACGAAGGGAACGGCAGGCGGTAACGGGCAGGTTTTGAATTTTTACCGGCAAAGCCATTGATCTTGCCGGAAAAGGAATCTATAATAGAATTCAGGACGGAATTTGCTGTCAGGTCTCTGAAAGGAAAGAAGGCAAATGCATATTTGAAAGGGAAATGATAAAGAAATATACGCAGGGAGGCAGGACATGATTTATACAGTTACGTTTAACCCGTCACTGGATTACATTGTATCGGTGGAGGATTTTAAAACGGGCACCACAAACCGCACCAGTTCCGAACTGATCCTGCCCGGCGGGAAAGGCCTGAATGTCTCAATGGTTCTGGGCAATCTGGGCCTGGAAAATACGGCGTTTGGGTTTGCGGCGGGATTTACAGGCGCGGAGATTGTCCGACGGGTGGAAGAGATGGGGGTGAAGGCAGATTTCATCCCTGTTCCTGGCGGAATCTCCAGAATCAACCTGAAGTTAAAGTCTATAGAAGGAACGGAGATTAACGGCTGCGGACCCGTAATCGGCAAGGACGCACTGGAGCAGCTGTTGGAGAAGCTTGCCGTTCTGGGTGAGGGAGACGTACTGGTACTGGCGGGAAGCATTCCCCGTTCTGTACCGGATGATATCTATGGAGAGATTCTAAGGCGGCTGTCCGGAAAAGCCGTGCTGACCGTGGTTGACGCCGAAAGGGAGCTGTTAGTCAAGGTACTGGAATATCATCCCTTTCTGGTAAAACCAAACAACCATGAACTGGGTGAGATTTTCGGTGTGGAACTGGCTGACAGGGAGGCGGTGATTCCCTATGCGAAAAGGCTGCGGGAGATGGGGGCAGGCAATGTCCTGGTTTCTTTGGCAGGAGAGGGAGCGATTCTGGCGGCGGAAGACGGGAATATCTATGAAGCGCCTGCGCCCAAGGGAAAACTGATCAACGGCGTGGGGGCAGGTGATTCCATGGTGGCAGGCTTCCTGGCAGGATGGATGAGAAAGAAAGACTACAGATATGCCTTCCATATGGGGATGGCGGCCGGAAGCGCAAGCGCATTTTCGGAATTCCTGGCTACCCGGGAGGAAGTTATGGCCGTATACAGGCAGCTGGCGGAGTGAACATGAGCAGCAGGCGGACGTGGGAAACGGAGGCGCAGACAGACAAGAGAAAAAGGCGGCAGGCCAACAAGAAAAGGCAGGCAGAGAAAGGAAGAGGCGACAGGCCAAGGAGAGAGCGGATAGAGCAACGGACGAATAGGCGGACAAAGGGAAGCGTCGGCAGAGCAACGGGAGAGCGGAGAGCAACGGGCGAATAGGCGGACAAAAGGGAAGCGGCGGACCAACGGGAGAGCAGACAGCGCAATGGGGATGGGTATCCGGAGGTGGAGATGCAGGTATATCATGGAAAAGGCGTATGCGGCGGAATTGCCATGGGCAGGGTTCTGGTTTATGGGAAAAAGAAGATACAGGCAGATCAAGAGAAGGTAAAAGACCCGGAAGCGGAAGTGCGGCGATACCGGGAAGCCACGGACATAGCCCTGGTTCACTTGAACGGATTGTATGAGAAAGCCCTGCAGGAGGTGGGGGAGACCAATGCGGCCATATTTGAAATCCACCGAATGATCCTGGAGGACGGCGGTTACCGGAAGGAAGTGGAGCAGATCATTCTGGGCCAGTCCGTCAATGCGGAATATGCGGTGGTCCGCACAGCTGACCAGTTTGCAGGAATGTTTGCAGCCATGGAGGATGCATATATGAGAGAGCGGGCAGCGGATGTGAAGGATGTGTCGGAGCGTCTGCTTGCGGTTCTTCAGGGAGAGAATAAATCAGAGAGTCAGCCTGGCGTTCTTCAGGGAGAGAAAATGTCAGAGCGTTTGTCTGGCGTTCTTCAAGGAGAGGGAATGTCAGAGAGTTTGCCTGGCATTCTTCAGGGAGAGGAAATTTCAGTGAGTCAGCCTGGCATTCTTCAGGGAGAGAATATATCAGTGAGTCAGCCTGGTGCTCTTCAGGGAGAAGATATGTCGGAACGTCAGCCTGGCGTTTTTCAGGGCAGGGAAGTACCGGCATCTGGGTCTGCCCTTTCTAAAAACGGGAAAGAGACAAGCTTCAGGGCTGACGAACCGGTGATTCTTGTGGCAGAAGACCTGGCGCCTTCCGAGACAGTGCAGCTTGACAGGGACAGGGTGCTTTCTCTTGTGACGGTTCAGGGTTCTCCGTATTCCCACACTGCCATTCTGGCCGGAACCATGGGGATTCCCGCAGTGGTGGGGGCGGGGATTCCCCTGGACGGCAGTGTGGACGGGAAGAGAGGAATTGTGGACGGAACGGCCGGGGTGATCTACATAGACCCGGATGAAGAGACGGAGCATAGAATGCGGAAGGCCCGGGATGCGGAAAAGGAGAGGGCAGAGCTTCTCCGGACCCTGAAAGGCAGGCAAAACATCACCCTTGACGGTCAGCCTATCCTGTTGTATGCTAATATTGGAAACATCAGAGACCTGGATGCGGCGCTGCAGAACGATGCAGGAGGAATCGGGCTGTTCCGGAGTGAATTCCTGTACCTGGAGAGGGAGGACTTTCCATCAGAGGAGGAACAGTTTCAGATCTACCGCGCTGCGGCGGAGGCCATGGGCGGAAAGAGGGTGGTTATCCGCACACTGGATATCGGGGCGGATAAGGAATGCGGTTATTTTGGGATGGAAAAGGAAGAGAATCCGGCTCTGGGCTGCCGGGCCATCCGTATCTGCCTGACCAGGCCGGAGATTTTCAAGACCCAGATAAGAGCGCTTTTCCGTGCAAGTATTTACGGAGAAATAGCAATTATGTATCCCATGATTACCGGCTTGAAGGAGATCCGCAGGATCCGGGAGCTTGTAGAAGAGGCAAAGCAGGAACTGGATGCCCGGGGAGAGGCTTATGGGAATCCGGAACAGGGGATTATGATTGAGACCCCTGCCGCAGCCATTATCAGTGATCTTCTGGCCGTGGAAGTGGATTTTTTCAGCATCGGAACCAATGATCTGACCCAGTATCTGTTGGCTGTGGACCGTCAGAACAGTGCACTGGACGGATTTCGGGATACCTATCATCCCGCTGTGCTGCGGATGATTCATCTGGTGGTGGACAATGCCCATAAGGCAGGTATCCGGGCAGGTATCTGCGGAGAATTGGCGGCGGATCCGGCGCTGACCAGGGAATTTCTTGCCATGGGGGTGGATGAACTCTCCGTATCTCCGGGAAGGATCCTGCCTCTTCGCAGGATTATCCTGGAAACCGATGTTTCCGAATATAGGAAGACGCGGCAGAAGGAATGGCAGCCGCCTGTGTAAGGAAACGCAGGAGTGTCATAGGAGCAATTCGATTTGCCGTCAGGGGCCGGAAGAGGGAGACACCTTCCCGGCAGGAAGGAGTACAGGCGATGAATATTTGGCATGACATCAGCGAAGAGAGAATTTTCCCCACGGATTTCATTTCGGTAATCGAAATACCCAAGGGAAGCAACAAGAAATACGAACTGGACAAGGAGACAGGGATGCTGATCCTGGACAGGATCCTGTTTACGGCCACCCATTATCCCATGAATTACGGCTTTATTCCCAGAACTTACGGAGATGATCATGATCCCCTGGATGTTCTGGTGCTCTGTTCGGAAGCCATACAGCCCCTGACTCTGGTGCGCTGTTATCCCATTGGCGTCATGCGGATGGAGGACAGCGGCCTGGGAGACGAGAAGATCATCGCCATTCCCTACGGTGATCCTACCTACATGAAATATACCGATATTTCGGAACTGCCGAAACATATTTTCGAGGAACTGAAGCATTTCTTTTCCGTCTATAAATTTCTGGAGGGAAAGACCACTGTGGTCAACGAATTCGGCGGTGCCCAGGAAGCCGTGAAGGTTATTGAGGACTGTATTGAGAATTATAAGAAGAAATTTCTGCCGGAGGGGCAGCAGGAATAGAAGGGAGCTGCCTGCTCCGAAGAATAGGCAGCACCAAACCGCATACAATAACCAGGAAAGGAAGTGTTTCTATGACGCCTGCATTGGGACAAGAGAAAGTCTGTACCATTGACGACATCTACAGCCTGCCGGAGGGCAGCAGGGCTGAACTGATTGACGGCCGGATTTATGATATGGCTCCGCCCAACACCAGGCACCAAAGAATACTGTCTTTTCTGCATCTGGAAACAGGAAATTATATTCGAGCCAGAAATGGGGAGTGCGAGGTCTTTCCCGCACCTTTTGGCGTTTTCCTTTTTGCAGATGATTCCCAATATGTGGAACCGGATATTTCTGTGGTCTGTGATAAGCATAAGCTCAATGAGCATGGATGCAGCGGCGCTCCTGACTGGATTATAGAAATCGTTTCTCCTGGCAGCAGGCGAATGGATTATTATACAAAATTATCTCTATACCGGTCTGCCAATGTGAGAGAATATTGGATTGTAGATCCTATGAAGCAGACCGTTCTGGTTTACGACATGGAACATGATTCTGCTCCTGCGATCTATTCATTTGCCGATAAGATCAAAGCCAATATTTATGATGATTTATGGATTGATTTCCGGAAACTGCATTTATAAACCGGTAACAAGCTTTCCCATTTTATAACCCGGAATCAAGTAGGGGAGATTTTAGCCCTGCCCGCCGCGCGGCCCGTGCGCCCCTTTAGCGGTAAACTTCCGGATGGGCCTGCGCATAGAAAAGGCATGTGCTTTGCTGCATATGCCTTTCTGTCTGCCTGTAAAGTTGTCTGCCTGCCTTATCTTTTTACCTTATCCTATGGCATGTCCCCGGGAGAGACGATAATATTATCCGCCATGGTAAACACGCCGGCGGAGCCTCTGTAACAGCACCATTGAGGCATTTTCGCATATCTGTGCGCCGCAAACCGGAAAGCGCCGATTACGTCCCGGACGGGAAGAGAGAAATCCTGTACGGCGATTTCCCGGGCGCAGGGTTTACAGGGAATTTCCAGTCTGGCAGTGAGGGTCATATGCTCCGGGTCAGGCCCGGTGTAAAGCTCCAGAAATTCCGGATAAATAACGCCCACGCGGTGATGGGAGAGGAAGCCCACGGTGATCTGCTCTACGGGCATAGGCGCCGGAAGCTGTCCGCAGATTTCCAGATTCCCCAGGGTGCCCCGCCACCTGCCGTCCAGATAGTCCAGGGAACCCCGGACAGGCTCCAGAAGATCCGCAATGCCATTTCCCCGGAACACGGGACGGGGATCAAAACGCGTTTCGCTTGTAAGGCGAATCCCAGGAACGGAAAAACGGTATTTCGATGATATTATTTCACTGCATCGTCCGTCCGGGAGAAACAGACCGGCGGTGATGTCTGTGTCGGACTGTACTGTGAGAGGAGCGGTATAGCAGGGCGAATCCTTTGCGGGCTGTGTGCCGTCCAAAGTATAGCGGATTTCACCGGACTCCGGGGCATGGATGCGGATTTGCTGCACGGAGCCAGCCGGGAAGACGCAGGATTTCGGCTCCATGACAGGCGCCATGGGAGGTACCTGGAAGGCGCCGGCTGTTTTGCAGTGGGGAATGCTGTCTGCCCCGCCCTGGAAGGACGGTTCCGGGACCTGGCCTGCCAGGTATTCCTGTGAAAATATGGTCTGTTTGTCTGCGGCTACGCCCAGGCGGAGGCTGATTTTTCCCTCTTCCGGACAAAGGACCACACCCTCTGTGTCCGCCCGGAGGATTCTGCCTGTTTCCACCGTAAAACCGAAAGAAAATCCCCGGTATTCCATGGAGATCTCTTTTCCGTCGTTTTTCAGGGAACGAAAGACCGGAAGGGTATCAAAGCACAGGCGGTAATCCCCCTCCAACAGAACGCGGTCAGGATGCATGGTAAAGCAGGCCAGCCGTGCGCCGGACTTCTCTTCAGAGAGAACTGCCTGGGCGGTAAGCTCGTCCAGAGCCTGATAAACGATTTTTCCCAGAGGCTCCTGTCCGTTTTCATCTGTCAGCCGGATAAAGGGCCTCTGACCGGTCCCTTTCCGGTCAGTCCAGATTTGGGGAAACAATACGGGAAGAGCGTCGAAATTGCTCTTGGCATTGTCCATGGGGGCATTCAGATATCTGGAGGGATACTCCTGACGGTACAGGAAGAAATCCCGGATGCGCAGATGGCCTTCCTCCCCCAAAAAGCCCAGGCGGTAATTGCTGCAGGCGTACCACTGGGCGGAAAGATTCCGCTCCGTATCCCAGTCCCCGGAAGCCTGGAAGGTCATGGGCGGAGTCAGGCGGTAAGCGCGTTTAAACCAGGCGCTGCTGTCCGCCATGGTTTCAATGCGGACTTTTCCTTCCTGCCGGAGCTTTTTCAGATGTTTTAACTGGGGTTCCATGCCCGGTTTGATGTTTTCCCAGAGAAAATTGTTTTCCTGCCCCACATGGGCATAGCCTGCCCCCAGGGAATCTTCCTCCGTGAGGCATCCGAAAAACCAGGAAATCCATTTCTCGTTTCTGCCGATAAGCCAGGAGGGTTCCAAAGTGTAGACACCCTGAAGGCCGGAGCGCACATCCTGCTCGAAGTTGTAGATGGGGTCAGGGCCAAGCAGCCGGAACATGGGTATGTCAAGCTGCCCGTCGGGAGTATTGGCGGGCATGTTTTCGTTGCGGCGGCTCGGGTAATAGATACCGTTGGGGAAACCGCCCCATAGCGTGAAACCGTCCGTTCCCATCTGGTCCCGGCAGATGGCGCTTCCCACGATACCGTACTTTTCAGCAGCATGGGATATGGTCACCGTATCCAAAACCCAGGAACCGATGGTTTTGGGATAGAAGCCGAATACCTGTTTAAAGTCGTCCATGTAGGCGTCCACCAGTTTCCGCCTCTCTTCCGGGGTGTAACCGATACAGTAGGCGCTGTTCACCCGCTCGTCGAATTCCTCCGTCCATGCCCCGCGGAAGGTTACGCCCGCCTTTTGGCACAGCGGCTGGGTGATTTCCCACCAGGCGGAGATTTCGTCGCCTTCACCGGTATGGTTTTTCAGCAGCTCCTGGTAACGCGGCTCCATGAGAGTATCGTATTTCAGGGCGTAAGTTGCCGGGAAACCATACTGGCGGATCAAAATGATCTGGTTTCGGACAGTTTCAAAATCGTCCTGGATGAAGATGCTGGGCTCTACATGGGACATGCGGATAAAGTTATAAATGTTCACGATGACTGTTTTTTTCATGTTTTTTCTCCTGGTTCTTTAGAAAGCAATTTTCCTGTTTCCATTTTTCCTGTTTCCGCCCTGATGGGGCTGATTTTCGTATGATTCCAGTATATGTCATTTTGGGAAAAAAAGCAATTTTCTCATGGGGATTCCCTTATTTTTTTGCTATAATCAATAGAAATCAGACGATATAGTCCGGTTCAGAAAGGAAGATCAGTAAATATGACCAAAGTAATTCTTGACATTCAGATTGGAGAAACATTAAAAGCATTTCGAAAACGTGCAGGTTATACCCAGATGGATGTGGTACGGAAGGCAAATTAGGTATGAGAACATGATTTTAAATGATAAGCTTTAACAGTTCAGACAGCCTCTCTCGCGAAGTCAAAATTGCGTTCTGTGCAATTTTGCGAGAAGCTTTAGACGGAAAGTATCCTTGATATTTTGGGGAAAGCGGATTATAATCGAAATATGAAAAGCACGCTTTACATACAGCACGGCTTTTCCCGGACGGACAAAAGCGGGAAGGATGCCGGAAGCGGGCAGCCCGGGATGAGAGAGGAGGGCAGCCATGAAGAACCGCCTGGAAGAAATTCGAAAAAACTGCGGTATGAATCAGGAAGAACTGGCGGATGTACTGGAGGTCTCCAGGCAGACCTGCCGACAAAAAAGCAACGATAAACAGACTGTGAGGAGAAATACATGAAATTTATAATCGAACACTTATCCAAGCATTTTGAGAAAAAGGAGGTCCTGCGGGACATCACCTTCACCTTTGAAGAGGGCAAAATTTACGGCCTTCTGGGCAGGAACGGCGCAGGCAAAACCACCCTGTTCAACTGCCTCAACCGGGATATCCGGGCAGACGGGGGAGCCTTCTTTCTGGAGACGGAGACGGGCAGGCGGGAGATTACGCCCCAGGATATCGGCTATGTCCTTTCCACGCCAACGGTGCCGGAATTCCTCACCGGAAGGGAATTTCTGAAATTTTTCCTGGACATAAACGAGAAGACCATCGGGGCTGCCAGACCCCTGGACGAATATTTTGACTACATGAGCATTGCCCCGGAGGACCGGGACAAACTGCTGAAGGATTATTCCCACGGCATGAAAAACAAGATGCAGATGTTGGTGAACATTATCGCCCGGCCCAATCTGCTGCTTCTGGACGAACCTCTGACCTCCCTGGATGTGGTGGTGGCGGAGGAGATGAAGCAGCTGCTCCGCTCCCTGAAAAGCGGCCGCATTATCCTGTTTTCCACCCATATCATGGACCTGGCCCTGGATTTGTGCGACGAAATTGTCCTCCTGAATCACGGGGAACTGGAAGTGGTGGAAAAGCAGCATCTGGATGCGGGAGAGTTCCGGGACAAGATTATCGCCGCGCTTCGGGAGGAAGATCATGATTAAAACATTCAAAATATCCTTTTCCCTGAAAAATACCTATCGTGTGAACGGCATTTTACATTCCCTGAAGCAGATTCCACTGGTGAAAAAACTGCTGCCGGATGCGCTCTACGGGGTCTGGGGACTGAAAATATTTGCCAATGTCCTGGCGGTTCTGTGGGAGCTGTGTACCATATTTCTGGGGAAATTTCTGTATCTTCTGCTGATGGTTTCAGGACCCGGGATACTGTATGAGGGCCTGGATACAGGGGCGGTGTTTCTGCACATTCTGCTGCCGCTGACCCTGATCGGCAGCTATGCAAACACGGCGCTGTTCAACCCTTCCAGGGACAAATATTATGCCATGATACTCATGCGGATGGACGCCGGAGAGTATACAATTGTGAACTATACCTATTCCATCCTGAAAGTCGCCGTTGGTTTTCTGCCCCTTATGGTGGGATTCGGTTTCCTGGCAGGGCTTCCGCTGTGGCTGTGCCTGCTGCTTCCCCTTTCCGTCTGCGGCTGCAAGCTGACGGCAGCGGCGTGTTCTCTCCTGGATTATGAGCGCAGCGGCAGGGTTTACAATGAAAACAAACTGGGAAAGGCGGGATGGATTTGCGTGGCGCTGCTGTTGGGCATAGCCTATGGACTGCCGGCCCTGGGAATTCTGCTTCCAGAAGCGGTTTCCGTTTCGCTGCTGCTTGCCGCCATTCCCCTGGGGCTTCTGTCCGCAGGCAAAATTTATTCCTTCAGGGAGTACAGGGAAATCAATCAGCAGCTTTTGGCTGATTCCCTGCACCAGATGGACAGCGTAAAACAGAATGCCAAGACAGTCAGCGAGAAAAAGATTTCCACAGACACCACCATTTCCAGTGACAGAAAAGGCTTTGAGTACCTGAATGAACTGTTTATCAAAAGGCACCGGAAAATTCTCTGGAATTCCGCGGAAAAGATAGCCTCTGTCTGCGCCTTTCTGGTCTGCGGAACCATGCTGTTTCTGTATCTGAAACCGGAACTGAAGCCCGTAGTCAATGAACTGGTGCTGACATGGCTGCCTTATTTTGCCTTTATCATGTATGCCATTAACCGGGGAACCGGTTTTACCCAGGCCCTGTTCATGAACTGTGACCACAGCCTGCTGACCTATTCTTTTTACAAACAGCCCGGATTTGTACTGAAGCTGTTCCGGATACGTCTGCGGGAGATTATAAAAATCAATGCGGTTCCGGCTTTGGTGATGGGAGTGGGCCTGGCTTTGCTTCTTTTCGTTTCGGGAGGGACGCCCCAGCCGCTGAATTACGCCGTCCTGGTGGTATCGGTCCTGTGCATGAGTGTTTTCTTTTCCATTCATTACCTGACGATTTATTATCTGCTGCAGCCCTATACGGCAGGAACGCAGATGAAAGGGGGAACCTACCGTCTGGTTTCCATACTGACTTACCTGGGCTGCTATTACCTGATGCAGATCCGCATGCAGACCCTGGTTTTCGGGGTGATGACCATTGTTTTCTGTGTGCTGTACAGCATTCTGGCCTGTATTCTGGTGTATAAACTGGCGCCGAAGACCTTCCGGCTGCGGGCGTAGGGAGAAGCTTTTATCAGGCGAGACATGTGGTTCATAAATGGGGATGCAGAGAAGGAGATACATAATCATATGAACTGGATAGAGTATATGGTATCCATAACGGAAATCTTAGGGACAGTGGCATTTTCCGTCTCCGGCGCCATGACGGCAATCCGGAAGAAAATGGATATTCTGGGTGTGGTGGTACTGGGGGTGGTGACGGCAGTGGGCGGCGGCATTATACGGGATCTGCTTCTGGGCATCACGCCGCCGGCTGCGTTTCAGAACCCTGTCTACGTGGCCTGGGCCACCGTTACGGCGCTGTTGGCATTTGTCCTGGCCCGCCATACCTGGTCAGAGAAGAACCGCCACCTGTTTGAACTGCTTCTCAACCTGGTGGATTCCCTGGGACTGGGGCTGTTTGCGGTTATCGGCGTGAGGACAGCCATAGACTGCGGATATGGGGAAAACGGATTCCTGTCCATTTTTGTGGGCGTGCTTACCGGTGTGGGCGGCGGCATGCTGCGGGATACCATGGCCGGGGAGGTGCCGAAGATTTTTCGGAAACGAATCTATGCCCTGGCGGCTCTGGCGGGAGCCATGGTGTATTATTATACCGCAGACAGGGTCATCAGCTCTGTCGGCGCATTGTGGGCAGCGGCATTCCTGGTGGTGGTGATACGCGTTCTGGCAGCGCATTTTGAGTGGGATCTGCCGAGGGTGAAGTAGGAGGGCAGTATGCATAGAATATAAAAGTAACTGCAGCAAAGCGAATTGTCCTTCGTTTTATCTGACTGCAGAAAAAATTGGATTAGAGAAAATACGGAAAACAGGATGGATAGATACGTATTTACAAAAACTAAAAAGAGCAGCGGGAATCTTGTTCAGAAGAGGGTTATTTTACAGGAAGAGCCGTGCGGGAAAGTTCCATGGGGAGATGGGCCGGAATCGGAAAGCGCCTGGCTGCGGGGAGGAAATGATGGCTTTAAAATTGATAAAACTCACAAAGGAATATGAAAAACAGCTGTGTGAAATGATTGATGAGTGGAAAACAGACCAGGAGATCAATCTCACCAATCGCTCGCCATGGGCAATCTTTAAAAATGATTGTCACGATTTCGAGTTCTATCTGGAACACCTTGAATTAAAAGAAGCCAGAGAAGACCGGGTTCCCGATTCGGTGTTCTTTCTGTTGGACGAGGACAGGGACAGACTTCTTGGTGCTGTAAATATCCGTCATTATCTGAATGACTCTCTGCTGAAAGAGGGCGGGCATATCGGAGACGGAATCAGGCCCAGTGAAAGAAGGAAGGGCTATGCCACGGAGATGATTCGTCTGGCGCTGACGGAATGTAAGAAACTGGGGATAGAGAAGGTGCTGATGACCTGCGATAAGGACAATATCGGCTCTGCCAGATCCATTATAAAAAACGGCGGCATCCTGGAAAACGAGTTCGTGAATTCGGACGGCAATGTAGAACAAAGATATTGGATTTCCCTTTGATGGGCATAAATTCCGGCTTTTCGACAGAAAATAGGTAACAGTTCAGCGCCCTGTCTGAACTGTTATGAAAATATGCCGGTATGGCAGTGCCGTACCCGGCAGCGGAAAGTCCGGTTAAAAAATGTCAATCGCTCATTTATACTCACGCTCAATAACATTTGCCGCTTCTGCACGGACGCAGTCCTTTCGCGGCCGGAAATTCTCTGCCCATATCCGGGTGCCGGGCGGAGCAGACGCGGAACTATAATAGTACATTGAAAAATAAATAACTCGTAGTTTAAAAAGTGTGTTATAATATCATT
>CAJTXE010000073.1 GCA_910580225.1 uncultured Acetatifactor sp. | reverse complement strand
GGCAAAAACAATTTCAACACCCTGCCATCTGCACAGTTTCATTTATGGTGGTGCCAACTGTGCGGGCATGGAGGTTTAGGAAGCAAGTACTATAACCGACTACAGCCCATAGAAATGCAGCGCACTGAGAATTCCAGCGTTGACAGTCAGAGCATGTTCGTATATCATCACATTAGTTAGTTTTTGCTAACTAATGTGATCTGCGGAGGTATCATTATGCCAGTGGAAATTTTACCGGGACTCTTACTCCCTTTTCTTGGAACCATCCTTGGAGCAGCCTGCGTATTTCTCATGCGCAGTGCACTTCCCGCCATAGTACAGCGGGGCCTGACAGGCTTCGCTGCAGGAGTCATGACAGCTGCCTCTGTCTGGAGCCTGCTGATTCCTGCCATGGAACAGGCAGCGGATATGGGCCGGTTGGCGTTCCTTCCGGCAGCGGCAGGATTCTGGCTGGGCGTTCTGTTCCTGCTGCTCCTGGATCGAACCATTCCCCACCTGCATCGGAACAGCAATGCCCCGGAAGGCCCCCGCACCCGGCTGAAACGCACCACCATGCTGGTCCTGGCGGTCACTCTGCACAACATTCCGGAGGGCATGGCAGTAGGAGTGGTTCTGGCCGGGTGGATGGCCGGAAACGAAACCATTACCCTGTCCGGAGCGCTTGCCCTTTCCATCGGCATCGCCCTTCAGAACTTTCCGGAAGGTGCTATTATTTCCATGCCTCTCCGGGCAGAGGGCACAAATAAAGGAATGGCATTCCTTTATGGTCTCCTCTCCGGTGTGGTGGAACCTCTGGCAGCCATTCTGACCCTACTGGCGGCAGGCCTGATTCTTCCGGCCCTTCCCTGCCTGCTTGGCTTCGCGGCAGGCGCCATGATCTATGTGGTAGTGGAGGAACTGATCCCGGAGGCATCTGCCGGGGAACATTCCAATCTGGGAACACTGTTCTTTGCTGCCGGATTTACGGTGATGCTGGCATTGGATGTGGCACTTGGGTAATATGCAATCATATCAATTTATTTACCGCCCTGGTTCTGTTCTTTCGAAACTCCATAGGGCTGCAATTCACAGCCTTCCGGAAAACGCGGTTGAAATAATAGATATCGTTGTACCCGGAGGAAAAGGCAATCTCTGTCACAGAATCCGACGTGTTCTGCAGCAGCTCCTTGGCCCGCTCAATCCGCACCTGCTGCAGATAGTCCCCAAAGGATAGCCCGGAAAGCCTCTTGAACAGGATGCAGAAATAGCTTCTGCTGCAGCCAATCTGCTCCGCCACAGCACTGGTGGAAAGATTCTCCTCCAGATGTTCTTTCATATACAGAATGGCTTTCAATATTCTCTCCGCATCGTTTCCAAGGGATCGGCCTGCCACGTTTTCGTACACTTTCTTTCGATAGGATGTGAGCCATCCTGCCATCTCATCTGTACCGGTGAAAAGGGGAACCACACTCTCCGGCAGCTCCAGCATCCCCTCCAGTTCACCGATATACCGGGCAACCATCATCTCCAGGCGGCGCACATTAGGAACCTGAGGCTCCACTCCGCAGAGCAGCTCCTTCAGATGTGCAAAGGCAGCGTCGTTAAAGAACCAATGCTGGGTCCTGCACTCTTCCCAGATTTCCGCCAGTTCCTTCTCCATCTCTTTCGGCGGCAGGGCTTTCTGGCTGCGTTGTTCATATTTCTCCAGAATCCGTTCGAGAATGGCATCTCCATTATCCAGTTCCATGGAAGTCTTGGAGATATAGTCCAGTCCCCCCAGGCGCAGAGTGGCCTGTACGTAGGAGAAATTCTCAAAAAAAGACAGCACCACAAACTGTATGTCCGACTTCATCTTCCGACATTCCTCCATGAACTCGATTCCATTCATCTCCGGCATGTCGATATCCACGAAAACCAGATCCACCGGATATTCTCGTACGAACTGCAGGGCAGTCCTGCCGTTCTGCACATCTCCAGCCACCGTCATGCCGTATGCTTCCCAATTCATCAGGGATACAAGCCCCCGCCTGGCCAGTTTGTCGTCATCCACTATCAGAACTTTAATCATAGCTGCTCCTTTTCCTTCCTCACCGGAAGGATGATGGTTACCTTAGTGCCTCTTCCGATTTCACTGTTAATGGTCAGAATGGCCTCTCCCTGATAGAACCCCTCCAGACAATGCCGCACATACCGCAGGCCGATTCCAGCGAGATCTCCCTCCCCGTTGTCTTTGTAGCAAAAAGGACGGTTGAGCTGTTCCAGTTTCTTTCGGTCAAGCCCGTTCCCGTGATCCTGAATGGTAATGACTGCGCTGTCCCTGCGCATATCTTGAAATATCCGGATCTCCACCACACCCAGGTCTCCCAAACCGTAGCGCAGCGCGTTCTCGATCAGAGGCTGAAACAGCATCCGGATCGTCTCCGTCTCCAGATACTCCCCCTCCTCCACGTCCATGACAGCTTCAAAATCATACCGCTGCCTCTGAAGACTGATATACTTTCTTGCAATCTCTGCCTCTGTCCGCAGGGTACTCTTCTTCTCCTCTTTTCCCAGGTTATAAGCCAGCAGAGACTTGAAATCTGCCAGAAACCTGCTGATGGACTCCTGATGTTCCAGCTGGGCCATCCACTGTACGGAGTTCAGCGTGTTTAGTAGAAAATGCGGATTGATCTGGTACATCAGTTTCTCCCGCTCCGTCTTTTGCCGCTGCTCTTCCTCTGCCTGTACCTTGACCAGAAGGTTCTTAATGTCCACCTTCATCTCGTTGATTTTATGCATCAGTTCCCGGAACTCCCTGACCTCCAGATCTTCGCTGGCAATATCCAGTTTCCCCTCCCCTACCTCCACAATTGCCTGCTCCAGGCGTTTGATGGGCTTTCCCAACATCTTCCTGGTAGCATAAACGATCAGCAGTGCAGGAACTACCGACAATACGCACAACAGAAAAATCTTCTCATACCAGCCGATGATTTCTTTCACATACTCCTCTTGAGGGACCCCATTCACATAGAGAAAACCCATTTCCGACTTCTTCGCCATCAGATAATAGTCCCCAAACCGCCCCGAGAAACTGCCGTCTTCGTCCAGTGCAAGCTCCAGGATATCTCCCGGCACAAAACGATCACTGTTGGAAAAAAGAATTTTTCCCAACTGATCCAACTGTATGGAGAGAAAGGAAGCGCCCCCCCTGATGTCATAATCCTGTATATTGGATTTCATTTCAATATAGATGTCCAATGTCCGATTCTGGAAATACTGCTTTTCCCGCAGCATGGATGCCACTACACTGTCGTTGTATCTGCTGTTGGATCGATGAAGCACCTGAAACCGGTTCTCCCCGATTTGGGTCACACATGCCTCCCCGGAGGCGCCGATGCCGTCAAAGGAGCTGTTTCCGAACAGTTCCTCCTTCGTATGGCTGTCCATATAAATCGAAAAATTCACATAGGTATTGACGGAAGCTGCAGAAAGCATGGCATCCTCCAGTTCCCGTCTCCGTTGATACTTCTCAAAGTTGTTTTCTGCCGCCAGATACTGCTCCAACAGCCTGCCGATATTGCCGTTCTCTCCCAGCTGCTGCATCATCCTGACCATTGTAAAATAGCAAAACTCCAGATGCTCCATTTCATTGTCCATATTCGCCTTCAGGGTTTTCTCCAACTGATTCTGCTCAATGGATCGTATGGTGATCCTGGACACCAGGTAGCAGGAGAGACAGCATGCAGCCAGTCCTATCACACTGATCAAAAGAAGCCGTCCCTGAAAGGATTTCGTCATCTTCTCTCTCATTCAATCCAGTCCGTTCTGACTGCAATTCCCATTTCCTGCAGTTTTCCATAGGCTGTCTCCACAGTTATGTCATAGACCTGACCCGGCTCGTGACAGTCCGAGCCCACATACACAGATATGCCTGCCTCCTTTACTTTTTCCCAGAATCTGTCATGAGGATATGGACAGCGCTCCCCGTCTGAGTACTGCTTTTTTCCTCTGCGGAAGCCGTTGGCATTGTATTCGAGAGCGAATCCATACCTCACTGCCCCCTCCACGATGCTGTCACAGGCCCGCTCACAGTGAATATCCCAAGGAAAATCGTTCAGGAAAATCAGATCCGGATGAGCCGCATACCGAAAATACCCCGTTCTCATGGCCTCTACGATGTTCCTGCCATAGATTTCGTAATCCTCCGTACTATCCAGCTGATAGACATTAACCAGCTCTCCTTCTGCTTTCTCATAGAAATGCTGACCCAGCAGCAGATAGTCGCAATCCTCCCTGGAAAGCAGTTTTTCATAGAAGGCATTGTCCTCCCGGACATATTCGCCCTCGAAGCCCCTGAAAATCATCAGTTTCTCCCGGCAGGCCCGGCGAAGCTCTGTAATCTCCCTCAGGTAGTCATCCAGCTCCGCATAAGGCATGCGCAGCCCGAAACGGTCATCATAAAAAGGCATATGATCGGAGAAACCAAGCTTTGAAACTCCTGCCCTGATTGCCTCCTTCACATACTCTTCCGCTCTTCCTTTGGCGTGCCGGCAGCGTTCGCAATGTGTGTGATAATTGACTCGTTGGATTTGTTGGATTGTTTTTGCCATGGCTCTTCTTCCCCCCCGCAGCCTTTTCTCTCCCGCTCATCAAATTTCCGAATCATCATCCGCTCGCGGCAGCTGCTTTTTCGGACACCTGTGTCGGCTTTTGCCACCATCACATGCCTTTTATAAATTTACCCGCATTTCTCTTTCTTTTAATTCATCGGTATTCAGCGCAACAATAATCGGTTTACCATCACAAGCAAACTGTCCCTCCGATACACTGACAACCTCTCCTGTCAAGAGATTTTCGTAGACGCCGTCTGCAATATATGCGGCGGTCTTTCCCTCATACCCTTTCAGACTGAAAATTCCCAACACGCACTTCTGTTTCATTTTACACCACAAATACGCGATATCTCTGTCGTCATCTGCAAAGCTGCCATAGATGCCGTCCGCCGTAAGCTCTTTCTTCTTAATATGGGCGCATCTGGCAATAAAATCTGAGATATCCTCCCCACCCCCAAAGTCTGTAGGATCCTTTTCAAATATACTCGGCTGATGAGAAAGCATCTTTTCCTGTCCCGCATAGACGAACGCCATCCCTTTTAAAAAGAAGCTGAACGCCGTCCAATTCAGGATATTCTGCCTGTCTCCCCCCACATGATAAGCAATTCGCTCCTGGTCATGGTTCTCCAGGCACCTCAGCTTCACATAATTCTCCGGATAGGTCCCTTCCTGCTTCTCAATCTCATCCAGATAAAGGGACAGCCGAAAACCCGAATCTTCTTTCACATAACCCATAAACTCCGGCCAGATATCATAATCATAACATATATCGAACACATCATACAACTGGGAATCCGTGGCACAGTAGCCTCCCCTGCTGCGGATAAACTTGACAAAATGTTTCTCTGTGGATTCGGCTAACCAGATAGCTCCGGGCCTGATCTCCTCCACTTCTTTTCTGGCCTGCCTCCAGAAATCCACCGGGACTCTGGGTGCTACGTCACAGCGGAAGCCGTCCACCATTTCTGCCCACATCTTCAGAGTATCAATCTGGTAACGCCACAGCTGCGTCTTGCTGTAGTCCAGATCTGCAATGTCGCTCCAGTCCGGCACCAAGGTCACAGTGTTCCCCTCTTCATCCCGTTTAAAGTAGTCCGGATGGTTCTCTATGAGCCAGGAATCCGGCGAAGTGTGGTTATATACCACATCCAAAATGCACAGCATGCCCCGCTTATGGATCTCCTCTGTGAGATGCCTAAAGTCCTCCATAGTGCCCATGGATGGATCCACCTTCCTGTAGTCTTTTATTGCATAAGGGCTTCCGTCCTTTCCCTTTCTGTTCAGAACACCCACGGGCTGGATGGGCATGAACCAGATTATATCCGTTCCCAGCGATTGGATACGGTCCAGATCCTTCTCCACTGCCGCAAAGGTTCCCTCCGGCGTATGATTCCTGACAAACAGGGAATACATCATTTTCTGTCTCAATTTGATATTGGTATTATCTGCCATCTCTTTTAACCTCTTTTCCTCCTGCTTTCCAAAAACCGATATAGTAACGGCGGCAGGATAAAATCCCCGCCGCCTCGTTCCTAATTGCTTATTCGTTCACGGCTGCCGTGACTTCATCAACGATTTCCTGACCACCTTCAGCATACCATTTGGTGACGAAGTTGTCAAACTCATCAATGGGAGCCTGGCCTAAAATAATCTTTGCAAAGGTTTCCTCCTCCAGTTTCTGCAAATTTGACCATTTTGCAGCCATGGTATCGGTCTGACCGCTGAATACATTGTAAACAGGCTCGTATCCCTCCTCCACCAGAGGCCTTGTGCCGATCATGATAGATACCAGACGCGGGATGTTTGCATCTGCCATTTCATTGTCCAGATCCCAGTACTCCAGAGAGAAATCATCCTTAGGTTCCAGCTTCATCACTTCAATAGCATCCAGATCATTCCGCAGAAGTTTACGTCCGGTAACATCCACATCTTCTTTCTTCACTTCTCCCAGATTGAACTTCTTCAGCCACTCATAGGAATACTCGATTTCGTCAGCATTGTCATATACATTGAACAAAGGATATACGGCAGCAGTAGAAGTGTCTGCAGTCATGCCCTTGTCTGTCCATTCCTGCTCATTTGCAATCAGATAATTGATGATTTTGACTGCTGCTTCCGGATGTTCATAGCCCTTGCGCACGCATACATAGGAGGATGTAGGATCTGCCATGGGAGAATAGAACTTTCCGTCTCCTGCCAGCGGAGCCAGGTAGGCTCCCCATTCCTGACTGCCGTCCAGAGTCACTCTGTCCACCGTATAACCGCACCACCAGGGACCAAAAAAGATACCCGCCCTGCCTGAAGTCACCGGCTCAAGCGCATCGCTTCTGACGAATACTTCAGGATCAATGGCGCCTGCTGCATACATCTCTGCCAGCTTCGCCAGGGCCTCTTTCGTCTGGGGCTGTACAGAACCATACAGAACCTCGCCGCCGTCACCCTGGAGCCAGTACTCGGGATAGGATTCATAGGCACCGAAGATGGGATCCAGACCCCAACGGTTTCCTCCTCTGCCGGTGAGCTGGTCCCCGGAAGCAGGCCCTACGATACCGATTGTATTGTCTCCCCCCATTTTGGCATCCACAAACTTCTTCGCCACATCAAATACTTCATCAACGGTCCTGGGCGCTTCCAGGTTCAGTTCATCCAACCAATCCTGGCGAATCCACATTGTGTTCACACCACTGGCAGTCAGGTTGGGCGCCGGAATGGCATACATCTCCCCGTCTAAAGAAATCGCCTCCATCAGGGCCTCACCGCCGGAACGCACATACTGTTTCAGTCTGTCGGAAGCATACTCTTCAAAGATATCTGTCAGCGGCTGAATCTGGTCATATTTCAGCATGGCAAGAAACTGGCTCTGACCTACATTCATAGCATCCGGCAGTGTATTGGAGCCGATACAGAGATTCATTTTCTGTCCGAAATCAGTACTGGAGCAGATCCAGTCATACTGTACGTCAATATTCATATCATCTTTCAGCCACTGAACATAACGGCTGTTCTCCACGGTCTCGCCTTCGGCGAAATTGGTATTGGGGTCCAGTCCGTGTCCCATTTTGATCGTAATGGTTTCCTCAAAGGGCTGCAGTGCCTTGGCATCCCCGGCGTCCGCCTGACCGCCTTCTCCGACCGCCGATTCCCCACCGGTCTCTCCACCAGAGTCTTCCGGCGCCCCTGAAGACTCTGTACCTTCATTCGGTGTACTGCTGCTGTCGTCACCGCTGCCGCATGCCGTCATCGCCAATGTCATGGTTCCGACCAGCATGAGTGAAACAAGCTTTTTCAATTTCATAATACTTCCCTCCATTTTTAATTTTTATTTCATTTGGATTCCAGATAAGTGACACTTCACCCTTTCACAGAGCCCAAAGTAATACCTTTGACAAAATATTTCTGCAGGAACGGATACACGATCAGCACAGGCACCATGGCAATGAATATCTTGGCCGCATCCAGAGACTGGTTATTCAGCTTGGAAGCTGCCGCAATCTGCTCCGAATTCATGGTGGAATAATCCAGGGTAACCACCATCTGCTGAATGTATGTCTGCAGTGGATAGCTGGCCTCCTTGGTGCTCAGTACCAGCCCCTGAAAGAACTCATTCCAGTAACCTACAATAGTAAACAATGCTATAGTGGCGATACTGGGTTTGGCCAGAGGCACAAAAATGGATGCCCATATCCTCCAGGGACCGGCTCCGTCCACCAGCGCCGCTTCCTCCAGTTCAGAGGGGAGGTTTTTGAAAAAGTTCATTGCCAGTATCACGTTGTACACCGGAAGTCCGCCTGCCAATACCAGCCCCCAGATATTGTCGATCAGCTTGTAGTTCTGCATGGTCAGATACCAGGGCACTGTACCGCCGTTAAAGAGCATGCAGAAAATCAAAATCCACATGAATATGTTTCGCTTCGGAAACTGGGTCTTTGTCCTGGATAACGGATATGCCGCCAGCAGGATACAGCCTAAACTCACCAGCGTCCCCAGACCCGCTCTGCAGATGGAATTCCAGAAAGCGCGGAAGAAAGCGCCCTCGCCTACAATCTTCTTATAAGAATCCATATTGAAGCCCCTTGGCCAGAAAGACACCAAACCTGCATTGACCGCGTCCTTCGAGCTCAAAGATACGCAAAGCACGTACCACAGAGGCAGAAGACAGAGCAGGCCGATTGTCACCAAAATGATGACATTTATGACATCGAATATTTTCGATCTTACGGAATTATCCTTAATATTCATAACGCCCTCCTATTCATAGCAACAGAAAACCTGTTTTTATTAGAATAACTTATAGCCTGCAAATTTATCGGCCATCCGGTAACCCAGAACGATCAACACAAGGCTCACCACAGATTTCAGCAGACCTACCGCTGTGGCCAGGGAGAACTGCAGATTGACGAGACCGGCTCTGTATACCCAGGTATCCAGAATATCACCTGTGGAATATACCAACGGATTATACAAGTTGAAAATCTGATCAAAGCCTGCATTCAATACATTGCCCAGAGAAAGAATCGCCAGCAGTGCTACTGTCATCTTGATACCCGGCAAAGTAATATGCCAGATCCTTTTGAAACGTCCTGCACCATCCACTGCCGCTGCTTCATAGAGTTCAGGAGCGATGCCCAACATGGTTGCCAGATAAATGATTGCGTTATAGCCGAAATTCTTCCAGATATCCGTCCCGATGACCAGGGGACGGAACATACTTGCTGTACCGAAGAAATTCACGCTCTCTCCTCCAAAGAAATTGATCAGCGCATTAATGGGACCCACATAACCAAAAATATTCAGTACGATCTTCGCCAGGATAACCCAGGACAGAAAATAAGGAAGATATACGATTGTCTGAATCGGCCGATACAGCTTCTGTATGCACAGCTCATTCAGCAGTATGGCAAACACCAGCGGCACAATCAGATTTGCGATAATCTTGCCTACTGCGATCACCACGGTATTGACCATAATCTGCTTGACATCGCTCATCTGGAACATGTATTTGAAGTTTTCCAATCCGATAAACGGTGACTTCCACATGCCCAGACTTGGGTTGAAATCCTCGAATGCCATCACAATACCAAACATAGGTACAATGTTGAAAAGCACCAGCCAGACAACTGCTGGTATCAGCATTATGTAGTAATGCTTCAGGAACTTTTTGTTGAACATATTCCCGCCCTCCTTCAGGTTTATGAAGTGTTTATTTGTTGATAATGTAAATTTTATCATCTTATTGGAACGTATTCTATGTGATATTGTCGAGAATATAAAGTGATCTATTCTAATTTTGAACAATTTAATTGATCATCCGATTCCTTTTATATCAGATTTGTAAATTCTGTTTTCAGAAAACAGAACAGTTTTTAAACCGGACCGTTTCATCCAGGGAAATATTCCTGCAGCACTTTCCGCATTTATAACCAGTGCGGATTTCTGTAATTTCATCCAAAAAATAACTGGTATCTGTTCCATTTTGCAGATACCAGTTCCTTGTCAACTATCCTTTTTATAAGATAGTTTGTCTTCTTTTCTTCTATCCTTTTACTCCCTGTTCCTCTTAAACGCGCTGGTTTCCCTTCTCTTCTCTATTTTTCTTTCACAAAAATAATCTGCTTCAGAAGATGCTTGAAGAACTGGCATCACACATTTTCCCGGCAAGAGATGCAAGTACATGAGGGTCTTCCTGCATACCGTTTTGTACCCAGCTGCGGATCATGGAATCGATTCCGCCGGATAAAAAGGTGAACAGCCATCTGAGATGATCGGCCTGCGTTGCCGTACCTGTTTCAATCCATGTAAGCATCACTCTGGAATAAGCGTCATTATAGTTGCGGTCATTCATCCTCTTGTCGTTATTGCCGCCGTACAATACGAGACCGAAGTCTTTGTTTTCAAGTAACATGTTCATAATCCCAAGAACCAATGAAGAAACATCCCCGGTGCGGATCGCAGATTCCTGTATCTGCCGCATTTTCTCATAATACTCACTTTCAATCTCAGCGAGAATATCTACTGGTGTTCCATAATGGGAATAAAAGGTATTTCTATTGACATCAGCCAGAACACAGATTTCCTTTACAGTAATCTGGCTTGCCGGCTTCTTTTTCATCAGATCCAACAATGCCTGGCGGAGAACACGGCGGGTATGAATTACACGCTTGTCTTTTAGATTCATAACCTAACCTCATCTAAAATAAAATACATTTTTTTAATATATTGTTCGATAACGAACAATATCTTTCGAATTTGATGTTGTTTATCTTTTATCTAATAATATAATGATGTTAACTTAAAAGTCAAGAATGAACAAAGGAGAATAATTATGAAACAAAACAGTTTTAAGCGCTTGACAAGTATTATTTTGATCGTTTTGATGCTTTTTTATGTGTCCTGAATGATTCCGGGAGTCGTTCTGACAGTAAAAGCAGAAACTGGGACAACTACTTTTACAGCTCATTTTGACAATGGTGCGGATTGGGATGAGGTATCCGTCTACATTCGTGAGGGCAGCGCATGGGGAGAACTGAAAAATTACGAATACTGCGGCAGCTGGCCCGGAGTCCCAGTAGAAATCAATTCAGCCAATGACGGTTGGTATAGCTTCACCGTTGAAGTGGAAAAGGGTTCCGAATTGAAATTTATTTTTAACAATAATGATGCCGGTGAGCAGACCGGAGATATAGGAATAACAACAGCTTCAGACAGTGAGGAGTACTGGCTGGCCTATACGACTAATGGATCTGCCCCCACCATTTCCGATACAGCTCCTGAAGGCTGGGTAGATGCAGTCTGCAATCCGCCCGTGAATGTTGCTCTAAGCGGCGGTGATGACGTTTCAGAAGACGAAAAGCCTGTGTATAACTATACAGTTTACTATTATGACTTCAATGAAGAACATATGTCTGTTGATGCAACTGAGATTCATGCATGGGATGAAGATGCAGGCAAGGATCTTGATCCCGTTCCCTTTACCGAGCTTGTGACACTGGATGACGGCAGACAGTGGATGAAGGCAGAATTTAGCAGCTCTGCTACGTATTTGGGCATAATTCCCCATTCCATGGGCAGCTGGGAATGGCAGACAAGCAATCATTATTGTGACAACAACGCCCGGGAGAAAAACGTTACAGTTTATATTATCTACGGAGATGAAGCCCACACCTACACGGAACTTCCCTCTGTCGAAGATCAGGAGAAGCGTTATGTAATCGTGGAATATATTCGTCCTGAGAATGACTATGAGGGGTGGAACATTTACACATGGAACAGCGGTTACGGTTCTTCCGTTACGATCCGGCCGGAAGTAATTAACGGAAAGCAATATATGATCATCCCCGTAGTGGAAACCGAGCAGGAAATGACCTTGAGTTTTTGCATGAGAAGAACTGAAGGGGAATCTTTGTGGGAAGAAAAGGACGGTGGAGACCATTACATCACCGTTCCTGCAAATCAGAAGGTGGTAAAAGCTACATTTACCCAGGGCGAAGGTGTTACCTCTGTACAGGACTACAATATAGGTTTTGAGCGAAAGGCGGCAGAGGATACCATTTCTTTTTATTACCGTAACGATATGGCAATGCTGGATGATTCCCTCGCAGAATTGGACGGAACGGTTTCCGTGGTGGTAGAAAACGAATCCTATGAGATGACCTATAATGCCGAAACAGAACGATATGAATATGATTACCAAAATTGTGAAACCGGCGAATATGAATATTATTATACCGTAAACGGTGAAACAGTATTAGATTATTTCAATGAAAACCAAAACGGAAACGGTACGGCAAATGTTCTGACTTACAAGAAAATTTCGGACGTTTCTATTACTGCGTCGTCTTATTATGATACCATGGATTACAATGATAATAATGTCATTTGTGTTGACTATAATGAAGAAGTTCTCAGTGAGGATGAAATTTCCAGAATCACCGTTGATTTGTCTGAATTGGGGCTGGGTGATATGAATATCGAACCTTCTTTGATGGAGGTGACAATAACAGTTGCAAATACTGTTTCTGCTGGAAAAAAGAAGCTGCCTGTCAGCATCACTGATATTTACGGCAATATTTACACCACTGAAGTCCAAGTGACTGTGGTGGAACAATGTCAGTTAGTTAAGAACCTTGAAAATCAAATAAACAGTCTGAATACAGGA
>CAJTXE010000072.1 GCA_910580225.1 uncultured Acetatifactor sp. | reverse complement strand
TCCATATACAACCGCCTTTCTTTGTGCTAAACTGTTTACAGATACGAATAAAAAGAGTTACCACCTTCTTCCTTTATTACAACATCTGCAAGTTTCCATTCACCACAAATGAGCCAGCCGCATATGTTGTATTTTAGCAGACGCACATTTCCGCTAAAATACTGCCTTTGCCGGAAATGTTTACATCTACAGTTCACAACATATCACATCCATAACAGGTGTGAATTCCATATCATCAGCCGAAAAATAAAAAGCCCATTCGCTTCAGAACTCCTCCTCATGCCTCTTAAAAAAATCAAAATATACCCGTATCCCCGGAAGCTCTGTCCACCGTTTTACATCCACAACGTCCTCATCCATGTCATAAATCTTCGCCCCCCGCATAGACAGAAGAAACGGTGAATGTGTCGAAATAATAAATTGGCACCCAAAAAAACGGGCAGAGTCTTCCAGAAATTTCATCAGCTCCTGCTGCTTTAATGGGGAAAGACTGTTCTCCGGCTCATCCAGCAGATACAGCCCGTTCTCCTGGATCTGCTCGGAGAAGTACAGATACGCACTCTCCCCGTTGGAATGCTCCCGCACATTATCCATCAGATTGCTGCGAACATACCTTGACTGAGTTTTGGTGTGGGCCATATGGCTCTTCTTCAACTGTTCGTAGTCTGCCAGAGACTTCATCCGGAAGTGGGAATACTTGTTCTCCAGATATTCCCTGAACAATTCCTCCCGCCTGTTATTGATTCCGTTATTCAGACACCTTAAATTCAGAACAAAGTCAAACACATCGTCACTTGTAATAATTCGGCTTCTCTGAGGAATATCCATCTGCGTTTCATAATTACACATGGCTGTATAGTCTTCAAAAAAATTGGATCTGTTGTAGACACTTTCCCGTTTTAATCCAATCTTTTCCGCAATTACATTCAGAGCGGTAGTCTTTCCGGAACCGTTTCCCCCGTACAGGATCGTTACCGGTTCAAAATCCAGCATTCTCAGCCCATGCCTGGACAGCACCTGAAAAGGATATGCGGTATCATAGCAGGTACGCTTTATCCCCATCAGAAAGCTGTATTCCAATTCGATATCCGGAAAGGCAAAATGTGACAGGTAAATCATTGCGCTAATCCTTTCAGTTCATCAAACATCTCCAAATCGGACTGCATCACCTTTAAATTTGCCGTCACCGGCTCCTCACCGGGCCTGGTCACGGTAACTTCTATTATAGTTCCCTCTTCTATCTTTTGGGATAATATACTTTTTAAAAAGGCTTGAAACCTGGGATGATTCCTGCTGAAATGGATCTTTGCACTTATCAGCTTCATAATTGTTGCGGCATTCATACTTTTTTCCTCCCGTATTGTCCATTCTATCTGTATGTTCGTTATTCCGAAACCATTTGGCCCTGTGCCAAATCTCTCCTCCGATCTCTCTGAACGGATTTCCGATTGCGGCCCCGGAACTTCCCTTATAGTTTACAGGACAACCCGTCAAAAAGCAATCCATAATCGCTTTTCAAAATTGACATTTCGGAAAGTCTATATTATCATAACAGTATGGCAAGGACGATGCAGGTTCCTCAGTCGCCGCGGCAGTGAAGCGGTCAGGCAGAGCATAATGACGGAATATACCATCCGGATTCGGAAATAGACGGTGATCTCTCCTCCTGGCAGGTATAATATACCGTCCGCGCTGAAAGCCACGCCTGCATCATGGGGACATAAAATCGTGAGACCTGAAAACAATAGAAAGGAACCCGTAATTATGGAAAAAATCACAAGCTTCACCATAGACCACATCCGACTGCAGCCCGGTATCTATGTTTCCCGCAAGGACAAAGTCGGCGCAGAAACCATCACCACCTTCGACCTCCGCATGACCAGCCCCAATGAAGAGCCTGTCATGAACACCGCAGAGGTTCACACCATAGAGCATCTGGGTGCCACCTTCCTGCGCAATCATCCGGAATATAAGGACCGCACCATCTACTTCGGCCCCATGGGATGTCGTACCGGCTTCTATCTGCTGCTTGCCGGAGACTGCTCCTCCCGTGATGTCCTTCCACTCATACGACAGATGTATGAGTTTATCCGGGATTTCCGGGAGGCGGTACCCGGCGCATCTCCCAGGGATTGCGGAAATTATCTGGACATGAATCTGCCTATGGCAAATTTTCTGGCCAAGAGGTACTTGGATCAGGTTTTGTATCGCATTAACGACAGTAGATTAATCTATCCGGAATAGGTTTTGGAACAGATGAAAAGTGACGGCGCTTCATGACACGCGCTGCAGGCTGAACAGGCCCCACAGAAATGAGGAAAAAATGATCAAAATAGGTATTATCGGTGCAATGGAACTGGAAGTAGAGGCATTGCAGAAAGAAATGACAGTATCGTCTGTGATGAAAAAGGCACAAATGGATTTTTTTGAAGGAACTTTGAATGATGTCCCGGTAGTTATCGTACGCTGCGGTATCGGAAAGGTAAACGCCGCATTGTGCGTCCAGATCCTGGCAGATGAATTCCGGGTAAGCCATATCATCAACACCGGTGTGGCAGGCTCCCTGAATGCCGGGCTGGACATCGGTGATATCCTTGTCTCCAGAGATGCGATTCATCATGATATGGATGTCACAATCTTCGGCTATCAGTTGGGAGAAGTCCCCCAGATGGGATTCCGGGAATTCAAAGCAGACCAGCAACTTGTCACTTTGGCAATGGACGCCTGCCGAAAAGCCAATCCTGACATTCATGTCATGTCTGGGCGTGTGATCAGCGGTGACCAGTTTATATCCAGCAAAGAGGTAAAAGAACGGCTTATCACCCAGTTTCAGGGTGACTGTGCAGAGATGGAGGGTGCCTCCATTGCCCATGGCGCTTACCTGAACGGCATTCCCTTTGTTATCATTCGAGCCATCTCGGACAAAGCGGATGACAGTGCAGAAATGGATTACCCGACTTTCGAAACAGCGGCTGCAAAACATTCTGCGGCATTGGTAAAGGAACTGGTATCTTCCTTGCCTCATTCCGTTTCTTTCTTATTGAATACAAACAATTTGCTGAAAACATAATTGGCAATTGTCACCAGTACTGCCACAATCACAGTGGCCACCACAAGATTTATATTGAGAGCCGTAAACACCTGCATGGCTACAATATCCAGGACCCACGTGGATACCCGGGAAAGAACGAATTTGGACGCTTCCTTCCCCATAGGTTCCTTACTTTTAAATACAAATCTTCTGTTGGTAAAAAAAGCAAAAATAACCCCTGTGGTCCAGTTGATCGTACTGAGTACGGCATTCTCCACCGGGGTAGGATACATCGTATTGTCAAACAACAGTGCATTGGCTATAAATTTTGCAGCCCAGGAAACAATCGTCGTCATCACACCTACGATTAGATACACAATAATCTCTTCGTACTTTTTATAAAGCTCTTTTATCTTTTCCATATCTTTCTATCCTTCATCCATAATATCAGCGGCGTACACAGGTCCGCCCCCGGCGCCGCTTCCTGCAGGCTGTTTTGCATCACACATCCCTGATTCTCTGTCCCGTACTTTACATACCCAAAAATCTCCCGGCAATTATAATACACATCCTACAGACAGTACATATTTTTATGCCCTCCAGGTCAGGATAAATACACCTGCCATCAACTCATAAACTCTGCCGCATCTATAAACCGGGCTTACAAATTCACCACATTTCTGCTTTCCCCCCGCAAAAAGGCAGCAATATTCAGACAGGCTTCCTCCACACAGCGCTTCCTGGCCTCCACACTTGCCCAGGCCAGATGAGGCGTAATAATCAGGCGAGTGCTGTCCTGGATCCGACTCAGCGGATTCCCCGGCTCCAACGGCTCCTTCTCCAACACATCCAGTCCTGCTCCGGCAATCTCCCCTGCTTCCAGGGCTTCATACAGATCCCCATTGTTCACCACCGGTCCCCTGGCCACATTCACCAAAAAAGCACTCTTCTTCATCTTTTTCAAAGCTTCGTAGTCTATAAAATTTCGGCTCAAATCACTGAGAGGACAATGCAGCGACAGAAAATCACTCTCTGCCAGCAGTGTCTCCTTGTCCACCTGCAAATATTCCCTGCAGCTGCTTTTCCCTGTCACAGAATGAAAGATTACACGGCACCCAAAGGTTTCTGCAATCTTCGCCACCCGTCTGCCGATGTTTCCCATCCCTGCAATGCCCCAGATTTTACCCTCCAGTTCATAAAAGGGAAGATCAAAATTGGAGAAACGCCCCTGTGCACTGTAATCTCCGGCTTTGACATAACGGTCATAATGAAAAAGCTTCTGACTCAATGCCAATGCCAGGGCAAAGGTATGCTGTGCCACCATTGCCGTACAATAATTCTGCACATTGGAAACTTTGATTCCCCTCGCCGTACAATATTCCAGATCACAATTGTCATATCCGGTGGCAAATTCACAGATCAGTTTTACCTTGGGAGCATCTTTCAAAGTTTCCTCCCGAAGCGGCGACTTGTTAGCAATGACAATGTCCGCATCCTTTACCCGTTCACATACTTCCTCCACAGTGACTGTATTGTCATATATTGCAACATCCCCGAATTCTCCTATCCGGTCCACTGATACATCCGTCCCTACACTGTTTCTCTCCAAAATTACAATCTTCATATCCTTGTCCTCGCTGGTTTACTTAAGATACCATTGTACCTGTTCCCAGTAGAAAAGTCAATTATCTGCACGACGGAAAAAACGTACCATGTCAGCCGGCAAGGGTACCAGTTTATTCTATTATGTAGTTAAAAATTCCTTGAGCAATGCCTCCAGTTCTTCCTCCGTCACTGCGGCAGAATCTTCAGGCGAATCACCGGATGGACGAAAACCGGATGTGAGCGGCTGTCCTGGTGCCATTCCGCTGCTCTGCTGCCAGGCTTCCTGCTCCTCTTGCCCCTCTCCCTGTCCTGTCCTTCGTATTGTTCCGCCCGTCTGCCTATCCCGTCCCTCTGCCCATGAGCTCTCTGTTCCCCAGACATCTTCTCCCTGGTATCCTTCCATCCCCTGCCTCTCCTGTCCTTCTGCCCGTGAGTTCCCGGTTCCCCGGACATCTTCTGCCCGGTATCCTTCCATCCCCTGTCTCTCCCGGCCTTCTGTCCATGACGTTCCGGTATCCTCCTGGCTTCCTGCCCCATGTCTTCCCGTATCCCCCAGGTCTTTTTCTTCCGCCCCAGTCATTCCCATGTCCCGGAGTTCTTCTTCCGGATGCACCCCGGTTCCCTGGCATTCTTCCTCCCGATATGCCCTGGTACTCCTGCGTGAGTCTTCCTCATGGAATCCGGTTCCCCAGGATTTTTCTTCCCGATTTTCTTCGCTGCTTCGGAATTCTTTTCCCCGAGAGGTCTCCTGCCGATCAGATTCCACTGCCCAGGATGACACCGTCTCCTGCTCCGACCGTGACATCTCACCTGAAACGTTTCCAGATACCTGTCCTTCCTGCCATACCCGCTCCGGCCTGTTTCCACGTCCCTCCGGCCGGGCTTGTCCTGTCCTGAGCACCTCTGCTGACTGGGGAGTCTGCTGCAAGGCCGCATATCCCTGTCCTGACATGGACTCCTCAGAAAGAATCTCTCCTCCCACAGCAATCCGACTGTCGAAAGGCATCAATTCCACGGTCCGCCGCCGCTCCGGTTTTGCAGGAATTCCTCTGCCAGCTTTCCTGCCCTTCCTGCCGCCGCTTCTGCCGCCCTGTATGCGTTCATAGGGCCGCCTTTTCTCTTCAAAAGCAGATTCGCCGTAAAGCATCTCCATATCCTGTCTTGTGACATCGATTCTGGGTGATAAATGATTTTCCAGATAATCCACCAGATTGATTTTGAGGACACGCCTTTTTCCCCGCACATCCACCACCGTAGATATGCTGAAATAAAAATACAGTCCAAAAAAACTCACAATGTAAAACGGCAGTACCTCTCCTACCGTCCGTCCCCCGATGATGCTTTTACAAACTCCCACTCCCGAAAACACGACCGACAGAAGCATCAGCTGTCCTGACAAGTGGTATATTGTCTCAAAAGATAAAGGGCCCAAAGTCATCCGGTTCAGAAACTTGTCCACAAAAACTGGAATATTCGCTACCCCGTTGCCCAATTGATAACAACTGGCAAATTTTGTCTTACACTGCTTCAGCAGCCGGTTTCTTGTGGAAGCCATATTGTCGGCTTCCTTTATCATATTCCTGTAAAGCAGCCCCAGAAACACTCTGAGCAGAATACTGCTTCCCAGAAAGGCAAACATACAGATCGTTATCAGTTTTTCCTCCTGAAATACACGAAACATATCGCTCCTCCTCTCCTGATTCTGACAAAGCCTGCCAAACTTCCATATGTCGGAACTTATTTGGCCCCGCTCCTCCTGCCTTCTGTCAAAACTGCCTTTCCATATGTGAGTGAAATCAGGTCTGACATCACGGGCCATTTGCTGTGGTTCCAGTATAGCGTAAAATATCCTGACTTTACAGAATTTTCCGTCGCATTTTTCTGTCCTTTTCCGACAAAAAACGCGGAAAATCTAAAAAGTTTCGGGACACATAAAAAGGACCGCAGAAAATACATCAAAAAATTTTCTTTGCCTTGATTGCAGAATCCGGAAAAATCTGTTAGAATGTATCGTAATAAGTAAATACCGGAGACGCAAAGCGTCTTCGGACAGCAAAATGAAAAGGAGATGTTCCCATGGATTCACTGAAATACACAACCCAAGGCACCTGTTCCAGGGAGATCGATATTCAATTAAAAGACGGTGTTATTGATTCCGTCAAGTTTACGGGAGGATGCCACGGCAACCTTCAGGGCGTCAGTGCGCTGGTTAAGGGTATGAAGCCCGAAGAAGCGATTTCCAGACTGAAGGGTATCCGCTGCGGTGCAAAGCCTACTTCCTGTCCGGACCAGCTGGCACTGGCGTTGGAGAAAATGCTTTAATTCCGGAAAGGCTTATCTATGAAAAAAATCGTATTGACAGGTGGGGGCAGCGCCGGACACGTTACCCCCAATATTGCATTGCTTCCCTCTCTGAAGGAAGCCGGGTTTGAGATCACTTATATGGGATCCTACGACGGAATAGAGAAACGATTGATCAGTGATTTTAATCTCCCCTATGTAGGAATCTCCACCGGAAAATTCCGTCGGTATCTGGATCTGAAGAATTTTACAGATCCCTTCCGTGTAATAAAAGGGTTTGGAGAAGCAAAGAAGTTTTTAAAAGAATACAGACCAGATGTGATTTTCTCCAAAGGAGGATTTGTGTCCGTTCCCGTTGTCCGCGCCGGGGCCTCACTGGGAATCCCCTGTATCATCCATGAATCCGACATGACCCCGGGCCTTGCCAACAAAATCTGCATTCCCGTGGCCAGAAAAGTGTGCTGCAATTTCCCGGAAACCCTGCAGCAGCTGCCGGCGGCAAAGGCCGTACTCACAGGCTCTCCCATTCGTTCCGAGCTCGCCCAGGGCAATAAACTGGCAGGCCTGAATATGTGCGGTTTCAGTGCCAATAAACCCGTCATCATGGTGGTCGGCGGAAGCCTGGGTGCCGCCAATGTCAATAAAGCAGTTCGGGAGGCTCTGCCCCATCTGCTGACAGATTTCCAGGTAGTGCATCTGTGCGGCAAGGATAAAATCGACAATCTCCTGCTGAATACTGCCGGCTACAAACAGTTCGAATATGTCAAAGCAGAACTGAAGGATCTCTTTGCCATGGCTGACCTGGTGATCTCCCGTGCGGGAGCCAATGCCATTTGCGAACTTCTGGCTTTAAAGAAACCAAATATCCTGATTCCCCTCCCTGCTGCAAGCAGTCGGGGCGACCAGCTTCTCAATGCCAAATCCTTTGAATCTCAAGGATTTTCCATTGTCATCAATGAAGATGACCTAACTACGGATTTGCTGGTAGATAAAGTACATGAGCTCTATTTCTCCAGGCAGACCTACCGCAGTGCAATGAATGACAGCGGACAGATGGACTCAGTGAAGACAATTATGGGTCTGATCCGGGAAGTCACTTCTGCATAAACACGCCTTTACCGCTTTTCCCGACAGGAAGCAGGTAGAAAGACATCTCTAATCACAGTACCTTCCCGCATCCCGGCATGCAGGAAAGCATCTCGCGAAGCCATAAATGGCAGAAAAGGCAAACGCCATATGACATTAGTGTCACATGGCGTTTTCATCATATATGGCCCGGCTTCCTCCAATGAATTTCGGTCTGGTGCGGGCACAAACTACATGAGCGTCTCCAATCTCCCTGGTACGTATTCTCAGCGGCACCGCCACATCTCTTAAGTGCATCCCAATCAGGGTGTCCCCGATATCCATTCCCGCATGTGCCCGAATGTGTTCCACTGCTGCCGGATGTTCAAATGCCTTATAGGCGGCCGTGGCAAAGGAACCTCCGGCTTTTGGCTGCGGAATTACATTGACGATTTCGTATCCGTAGTGATCCGCCGCTTCCTTTTCCAGAATAACCGCACGATTCAGATGCTCACAGCACTGAGCCGCCAGCCATACACCCGCCTCCTGAGTTGCCTGATAGATACCGCCGAACACCACCTCCGCCAGTTCCGGGCTGGAATAGCTGCCGATGCCGGCTCCTGCCACTTCACTGGTGGAACAGCCTACAATCAGGATATCGCCCGGCTCCAGCGCTGCTGCCTCCAAAAGTTCTTTTGCTGCGCTGTAAGCTTCCCCACTGGTAATTGTCATTTCTTCTGTCATTTTGGCCGCACCTCCTTTTGGATTTCCGGTAAGGGTTAGATAGCCATCCGGCTTCTTTATGCCAAGAATAACGCTATTATACCATAGCCCGCGTAAAAAGCAACACTCTTTGCGGTCTTTGGAATATAGTAAATAAAAATGACAGATTGCAGGAGCATTTCCATGGTTATCCCTTCTCTCCTGTTTGGAATTTCCGCCAGTCTGGACGCCCTGCTGGTGGGGATCGGCTACGGCATTCGCCGGGTCCGGATCCTGCTCTGGCAGAACCTGGTCATCAGCCTGGTCACCCTCCTGGGAACCTGTGTCTCCGTTGGCCTGGGACATCGGCTGGCTTCCGTTCTTCCGGATCTGATCAGTGAATACGCCGGCAGCCTGGTTCTGATCCTTTTAGGATTATACTATATACTCAAATGGATACTGACACATCTGCGCAGGCCCAAATCACCGCCCGCTTCCTTCCCTGAATGCAGAGCCGCAGCTGTCCCTGACAGAGATACCACCTGTCTGAAACCGGCAGAGATTCTTTCTTTAAGCCTGACTCTCTCCCTGAACAACTTAAGCGCAGGCTTCAGCGCCAGTCTGGCCGGACTGCCTGCTGGTCCCGCTGCTGCCAGCACATTTGTCTGTTCCGTGCTCTTCCTGTTTTCCGGCAACCGCCTGGGAAGCAGCCCTATGGTACAGCTGGCAGGCTGTGCGGCAGAACCGGTTTCCGGACTTCTGCTCGTAGGGCTTGGCCTGGTGCAGCTTTTTCTGTAACCAATCCTGTATAAAACCTCCAAAACCGGAAAAAGTATATTTATCACTTCAGACGGAGGAAACGAGTCATGGCTTTATATGCGGTTTTGGAACAAAATATCAATTATATAGAATCACATCTGCCAGTAGGGAAAAGTTTTGATCTGATAACACGGCATCTGTATCTGGGAGAAACAAAAGCTTACTTCCTGGGGATCAACGGCTTCTGCAAGACAGATATCCTTCAGCAGATTTTTTCCGACCTGCAGAATCCTCTGTATATGTCAGACGGAAGTGTGAAGGAAATCGAACACTATATGAATGCTAAAATCGGCTATGCCCAGGTATCCCTGTCCGACTCCTGGGACCATATACTCCAAAATGTGCTCAGTGGACCTGCTGTCCTGTTTATTGACGGCTTTTCTCAGGCAGTCTTAATCGATGTACGCACTTACCCTGCCAGAGGCATTGCAGAACCTGACCTGGAGCGGGTTACCAGAGGAGCCCGGGACGGGTTCGTGGAAACCCTGTTATTTAATGCAAACCTGATCCGACGGCGGGTGCGTTCCCCCCGTCTGGTCTTCGCCATGCACTCCGTTGGCTCGGAGAGCAAAACGGATGTGGCCGTGGCCTATCTGGAAAATGCCGTAAATCAGGAACTGCTGAAAAAGCTCACTTCCATGTTGGAATCTCTTCAGGTCACTTCTCTGACAATGGGTGCAAAGAGCCTGGAAGAGCTGCTGCTCCCCAAACGCTGGCTGAATCCCCTTCCCAGCACCCAGATGACAGAACGCCCGGATGTGGCCTGCAGCTATCTAATGGAAGGCCATATCCTGGTCCTGGTTGACAATTCCCCCCAGGTCCTGATTCTCCCCTGCACCATCTTCCAGTTCACCCAGAATCCGGAAGATTACTATAAAAGCCCTGCCGTGGGCAGCTACTTCCGCATGGTGCGATTGCTCTGCATCCCCGTCAGCCTGTTCTTGCTGCCCCTGTTTCTGCTGATAACCGCTCATTACCCTGCCGCTGCTGCGTCCTGGGGATTGCTCGCAGAGGAAGGGCTGACACCAGAACGTTTGTTCTTTTACGTACTGGCAGTGGAATTTCTGTTGGACTTATTCAAATATTCCTCTTCTTTAAGCTCCGGGAAATTTTCCGGCTCTCTGTCTGTTGTCGGCGGTCTGATTATAGGTGACATTGCTGTCACTTTAAACTGGGCATCCACAGATGTCCTGTTCTACGCTGCCGTCACACTTCTTGCTTCTCTTGCCATCACGGACACGGACTTCAGCGATGCCATACGGCTGTACCGGATCCTGCTGATTTTAGCAGCGGGCTTGGGCGGCCTGCCGGGCTTCCTGGTCTGTGCGGCCCTCATCCTACTGTCCGCAGCCACCACGCCTACCTTCGGCGGCTTCAGCTATTTCTGGCCGCTTTTTCCCTTCAACGGCAGGGCATTGTGTACACTGCTCTTCCGCCGTCCCACCTCAAAAGCCCAGCCCTCCAGGGTCTGGAACCGGGGCAGGCCGCGGTAGCTGCCATGTATCACCAGCCTGTCGGCATCCTATTACAAGAGACAGATAAAACCGTTTAGAATAAAAATAAAGGTGATTATCACACCGTCCAAAAATCAGAAAGAGCGTTTACAGTATCTTGCGGCAAGAACAGCGGGAACCTGTTTTGACTTTTTCGTTTGCCCTACGAACCGGAAGTGTTAAATATCAATTGGTGTTACCGTTTTCTTCAATGTTTGATGGTAATATTCATAAGCCTTTTTAGTAAAACGTTCACATTCTATTTCATAAAACTGTGTATCGGCAGCGTCAAGGCATTCCTCATCTTCATCCGTTAGATACTTCGGTATGTCCCAATACTCTGTTAATCTGGTGTCATCTTTGAATTTTTCCAGAACATCATAATATGCGTCTGACAGTAATTCATAGAGACTGGTATCTTCGATACGCTTTAACCCACGCATGGCATAGCATAAACACTGGAATCCCCAGTTGCAAAAAAACTGGATAAATCCTCCATTATTTATGTCCACAAACAGCTTCCATAAGGCAGCAATTTCCTGTTCATCTTCGTCCAGTTTGCTCCAATCTCCGTTTGAATCTACTAACTTTGAATTAAACTCGTTGGAGTAATCATCCCATAATCTTCCATAATCCTTCATACTTCAATTCTCCTATTTCATATCCCGATTTGTCGATTCAAAGTATAACACACCTTCCCGCTGAAAACAATCCGCGTTCTATGTCCGTTCCGCCTATCCAGCCCGTTGCCATTTCGCCGCCGAAAACCCGCTGTGTGCGATCCAGACCATCCTGTTAAGCATGGTACAGTTATCCTTTGAAGGTCGCCCCGGTTTTCCGGTCTTTTCCGGAGGAAGTAAAGATGCAATCTGTTCCCATTCCTGATCGGTACCACAGGACGATTAACGCCCTGTTTACAACAGAAAATTGACAAGACAAAGTATTTAGTCGAGGTACATTTTTCTTCTACCAGTACCCAAAGCATATAGGACAAGCTAAAGCGTGTCATTCTCTTCGATTTAGAGCATGGGAAACAGTACAGACCAGGAAAAAGTATAAAAAAATGATGAATATGTCCTTGACAAGCAGCAACAGGCAAGACGACCCGCAGCATACCCATGGCGCAAAAGGCTTTTCTTGTGCCCGGAAAAATCCCGGAGAAATAGAGGACTATATGCGGTAAAGAAGCAAGATCCCGAAATTATGAACTTTTTCTAAACACTACTGCAGTAGTGTTGACAATCCGGCAAGAAGGGTGTAATGTAGAAGCAACCGGAAACTACTGTGGTCTTATGGAAAGGAGGATCAAAATGGATATCAAGCTTTTCGATTCCGAATTGAAGGTAATGTGTGTGCTTTGGAGCGAGGGCGACACCACGGCAAAGCATATATCTGATGTTCTGAAAAAAGAAATCGGCTGGAACATGAACACCACCTACACGCTGATAAAAAGATGTATAAAAAAGGGGGCGATTGCGCGTTCCGAACCGAATTTCATGTGCCATGCCCTTATTCCCAAAGAAGAAGTGCAGGAGGCGGAAACAGATGAATTGATCGACAAGATTTATGACGGTTCCGTGGACAAGCTGTTTGCAGCCCTGTTAGGCAGGAAGAAGCTCTCTGCTGAACAGATTCGGAAACTCCGGCAGATTGTGGACGATTTGGAATAGAGGTGAAGCACATGAATTTGCTGCAAATGAGCTTTTCGGGGGCTGTCTTCATTACTGCGGTAGTGCTTATCCGCGGGGCGGCGATCCATAAGCTGCCGAAAAAGACTTTTCTTGTTTTATGGGAATTGGTGATGTTCAGGCTGCTTATCCCGTTTTCGATTCCGTCCGTGTTCAGTGTTTA
>CAJTXE010000071.1 GCA_910580225.1 uncultured Acetatifactor sp. | reverse complement strand
GCCTATTTTGAGCGGGTCTGCATCAACATTATGCAGGAAAACAAAAAGCCCATCAAGCCAGACCCACGTGTCATTGCAGATTTCACCAGGGAACTTTATCCAAAATACATAGAAAACAGCCGGGTAGATATTTTAATGGAAAATACTGCATTCGGCGTAGGAGGAGTTGTAGAACATGCAGAATGAAATTCTTTTATTGGTATCCTTAGTCCTTACTTTTTCCACAGTCGTATTCCTATTCTGGCTGTTTCGGGAGCAGGGGCTGTATTTGTGGACTGTGCTGGCTACTATTGCGGCAAACATTGAAGTTTTGATTATGGTAACTGCTTTCGGCATGGAAATGACGCTGGGCAATATCCTGTTTGCCTCAACTTTTCTGGTAACGGACATTTTGAGCGAGCTTTATGGGAAAAAAGCCGCCCAGACTGCGGTTTACCTTGGGATTGCCACTTCAGTCATTTTCATTTTCTTAAGCCAGTCCTGGATGCTGTATGTGCCGAATGAAAGTGATTTTGCAACCCCGGCCATCCGCACAGTCTTCTCCAATACCCCCCGCTTAATGGCGGTAGGCATTATTGTATACGTCATTGTCCAGCTTTTCGATGTGTGGGCCTATCATAAATGGTGGGCGTTCACCAAAAGCAAATTCGGAGACTCCAAGAAATTCCTGTGGCTCCGGAACAATGGCTCCACTCTGGTATCCCAGCTTCTGAACACAGTCCTGTTCACATGGGGCGCATTTTTGGGCACCTATGACACAAAGACACTGGTTTCCATTGCTGTCGCCAGCTATATTATTTTTGTGGTCACAAGCATTGCGGACACACCCTTCGTGTATCTGGCACGGTACCTGCACCGGAAAAAACAGGCGGTTCCCACTTACACAGAAAGCCGCTGATCTTTAATTCAAAAAACTTTAACATTTTAAGGAAAAAAGTACCCCTCTTATTCAAAAGAGGGGTATTACAAAATCCTTATGAAAATAATCAAAATATGTTAAATCTGTACACCATAAAGATTTGTGCCGTCATGCTCTCCGCCCACGCACGCCTCTTCCAGAATTACCCGGTATATTCCGTCCTCAAAACGGAAACCTGTTGTCCTGTCCCCATACCAGATATTGTCGGGAGAGGACAAACAGTTCACTACGTCCTCCAGCTTATCAATGTTCTCCGCTGTATGTCCTCCATAATAGCTGTTGGGCAGCATAGCATAATCCGCATCGATAGCAGGATACAGGCGCGAAAGGCAGTTAAAGCAATGATGCGAAACCTGCACCACATCCGCCTTCCACAGCCTGGCCGGAACCGTCTCAAGTACCAGTTCCTCCGTCTCTACATTTGTATCTCCAAGCCACATGACAGTACCATTTCCGGTCGTCATTTTCAAGATAACGGAAGTACAATTGAAATCACGAAACGGAAATACCTCTGGATTCTCCCGCGTCACTGCATCTTCATGAGCATACAGTACATCAAAGCGAATATTTGCCAATGCGATGACCTGACCATTGTGAAGCTTCAGGCACTTAACACCCGGACAGAAATCCCGCAGTGTTTCCTTCAGCACAAGGACATCCGAATCATCAGGATGCACCGTAAAAGGCGGAAAATTGTACATCACCCGCTCCAGTACAAAACTTTCCGGATATGTCCGCAGCAGCCTTATGCACGCCGCCATATGATCATCGTGAGCATGTGTGAAAATCCATGCCGCAATATGGATCTTATCTCCTTCCGCAATACCGGTAATCCTGTGCAGAAAACGGTACATCCCCTCTACTGCTTCCGCAGAACATTGCAGGCAATGTCCCCCGTCAATTAAAACCAGCTTGTTATCAGCCAGCCGGATTATATAGAACATCCCGCAGTTGATCGTAGTTGGGCTATGGCCGTTTTGGGGGTCATAATAAAGCCCGTATTGATAGATCTCTGCCGAGTCCCTGATATCGCAGGTATAGGAAAAATCATCAAGCGCTATGGAAGCCCTGTCCTCAATGACACGCACTTCTCCCGACGCGCGCGTATAATATGCATAAAGCAACACACCATCTTTTCTTAACTGGCAGCAGTCCACAGCAGCAGTATGATTCTCAAAGGACTTTACAAAACCCATTCTGCACAGCTTATCAAGGTATGCCCCATATTCCTTCTCGTCAGTGCCCGTCACCAACAACATGGGACTGTCATCTGCTGTGGCACCACGGCTGTCATCCGCCACCATCGAACCTGTGTTATACAGGCATACAGCCGGACAGCCACCCTCATATGTATATTCTTCTTTCCACTTTAGCATATTCTTCCTCCTCACAGCCTGTGCTATGAAACACTATTAAAATCTGTTTACCGCTATCTTAATGTTTCTGCCGCCTGTCTTTTCGGCAAATCTGCCGCAGTCCACATACCACTGCATGGCATTGGCAAGGAACTCCCCTCTCTCCATTCTGTCCATCCCCCTGGCCCATATCAGCAGGGGCGCCTGGGGAAGATATACATTGTTCTGCAGGCCGCTGTTCTGCTCTGCGGGTTCATTTATGTACGGCGCATCCATGTCTGATTCATCCATGTCTGATTCATTCATATCTGGTTCATTCTCATGGGGTTCTTCTTCTGATTCGTTCTTATACAGTTCATCCAACTCCGGTTCCTTCATGTCCTGTTCGTCTGACTTTGGTTCGTCCTCATCCACCCAGTCCTCATCATCCTCCCAATCCTCATCATCCTCCCAATCCTCATCATCTGCCCATTCCTCAAAGTCCATGTCAGCTTTTTCCTGCAACTCCGCCCTATGGGCCCTTTTTTCCTCTTCATGGACACCGGTAAATGTCAGGGCACCGCCATTTTCCCAGTCAAAGCCTACCACAATCAGGTTCACCCAGGCGGGCAGCCCCGGATTCAGCAGCTCATCCATCCACCGGACAAACGCCTTCCACATGCCATATCCGCCAAACAGGGTAAATTTATCCGCGGCAGTGTCCGTCAGGCTGCCCATGGACCGATGCATATCCTCCTCTGTATAGCAGTATTCCAGTCTGTGGTCAAGCCGGGACACGGTAAGACAGCCTTCATATGTCTCCACCTCCGTGACGCCCTCCCATTCCTGCCGGAAAAAGTCCTCCAACAGCTGTTCCAGGCTGTCCGCCCGGTGCATGCGAATGGCGCCATAGGCATAGAATCTGCCGCTTTCCCCCTGGTAGACATACATGGGACCATAATCGGAACGGGGCGAATATTTGAAGCCCCATCCGAAACGCCCCACCAGAATCTTGGGTTCCTTTATCTTGGTATCAGAAGACGACATCAGGAAATCTCTGCTTCTCACATATACCGGAGAATGGGCCTTCAGATCAAAACCAAAGGGTGCGCGCACACCATAGAATATCCTGTCGTGGCGCTTTTCCTTTTTCGCTCCGTACCGAAGCACGCAGTATCCCTCCATGTTTTCAATGCAGCCCATTACTTCCAGAATTTTTGCCGCTTTCTGTGCCACATCCATGCCCTCTAAGGAATATGAGGCGCGCACCTTGGGCTTGGGCTGCCGCAGATTTTGCAGGGCATTTATGGCGGCCGCCTTCCTTCCCTGGGGGCTATCTGTAGACAGCGCAGAACATGATATAGGAAGAGGCATGACATCTCCACTGTCTGTCAGAATGTCATTCTCCGGGCCTTTGCTCTCTGATGCCTTCTCCCCTATCTGCTTCTGTGTTTCACAGTACAGCCTGTATTCCTCCCAGGTGTATTCCTCCCATTTCCGCCAGCCCAATTCCCCCCTGCGGAATATGATATCCTGCCATCCGTAATCCATCTGCCGCCAGATGCTGAATCCCTTTTTCGATACAACCGCCCGAAAGCAAAACCGTTCCTGTTCGCTGTACAAGACAGCCTCCACCTTATCTTCTGTGCTCTTATCTTCTGTGCTCTTGTCTTCTGCACTCTTGTCTTCTGTGCTCTTGTCTTGTGTGCTCTTGTCTACTTCTCTCTCTTCTTCCGCCCCCCGGTCCTGTGTTCCGGTTCCCGGTGCGGTATTTTCCGTGGGCATCTTTTCTCCTGTTTCCCCATCTGACAAGGCAGAGCACTCTATGTTTTTTCCGAGAACATGCCCCTCCCCGCCGGACAGGTCCCAGGAATCCGTTACTGTGCCGGGGATGCGGTCATTGTCGGCGGCCAACAGTCGGGCCACGGTGGGAACGAGAAACGCATGCAGGGGAATCCGTTTCAGCCAGTCTTCAATCAGCTTCCGGGCAGCGCCTCTGTTGGAATCCTCAATGGCGGTGACTGCCAGAAGAAAGAAAAATTCCTGGGGCTTGTTCAGGCTTTCCGCATATTCCTGCAACTGGGAAAAGGTCAGAACAGGACTGTCTGCCTGTATTCCGTCCACAAAGTACAGGCAATAACGATAATGAAATTCCACCCTAAGGCTCCTGTTTCCTGGCATGGGACAGACCAGGCTCACCGGCTCCCCTGTCTCCTCCTTCTCCGGGTCAAAGCCTGTAAAACGCCTCTGCCACTCCCGGGACGGTGCATAAATATAATTGATGTAGGCGGGCAGATAGCACTGACCGTCCATCACATAAACAAAGTCCTCTTCCCAGTTTCCCCGAACGTTTCCATGGCGGAAACCAAAGCCCCGCATGAGAAAATACTGCCAGAAATCCGGATTGCCCCCGATGTCCCCAAGGTCCCTGGAGCTTAAGGTTATTTCACAGCGATAATCCAGTTCCCGGCACATTCTTTCCGTGGAAAGGGAGCGCAGCAGGCTCTCAATCAACTCCGTCCGTTCCGGCTCCGGAAAGTCTCCTTCCGTCAGGTGCCTGACCAGGGTTTCCGCCGCAGTCCGGGGCATCACAATCCTTTTAGAGGTGCCGTAAATCCGCTCAAACAGCGCCTTCTCTCCCTTTAGCTGCTCCCAATCGGGCAGCGCAAAAAAGGCATTGACCCTATCCCTGATTTCCGGCGTCTCTTCATAGATGAATTTGTCGTAATTGTTCTGGTTGGCATTGATGATGGAAGCATAGGTTTTGTAGAGCTTTACAATGCGCTGCTCCTTGCCGTCCTCTCCGAACAGAATCTCTTCCGCCTGGGGACACAGGCGCAGGACTTCTGCTTTCAGCGCGCTGTAAAGTCCCCTGGTACTGCTTCGCTCCAGGTCTTTTAAGTTCAGTTTTTTATAGAGAAACAACAGCACCTCCCTGGGGGGCTGCTCATCCTTCAGCCATTGCACATAAAGCTTAACTACGGATTCACTGCGGGACTCGTAGTCCGCGGTTCCCGGTTTCTTTCCATTGCGCTCATACAGATAATAAGGCTGACAAGCCCCCAAAACATGCTGCCAGGTTTCTTTCTCCCGGTCCGTAAGCCGTCCGTCCCTGTTCATCTCCTTCATTGTCAGATAGTCGGAAAAAGCATTGTGGCGCACCTTGTTGCCGGGCTGCCGGAGAATGCGGTTTGTCATGGATTTCAGGTCACAGTCCCGCCCCTGTCTGTTAAAAATTTCGGCGGCATATCTTCTGGCGGGAAAGGTATTTTCCACGGAAACCTTGTACCATTCCTTGGGATATTTCAGGCCGTCAAAGTATTCTTCGCCTGCAAAATGGGGAATAAAAGCATATGCCACCGCCAGTTCCTGCAGAAAGTACATGGGAAGATTATCCCCCGGGCAGAGAGTCTGTTCTGCTAAATAGGCAAGCAGGCCTTTTGCAAATTCCTCCGAGAACTGCTCCTGCAGAAAAGCTTCTGACAGGAAAAAACGTTTCCAGGTATCCGCCTGCCTGGCCTGTTTTGGATTCTCAAAAAGGGCAATGAAATCCCGAAGGGCGCCTGTCTCCCTGCTTCTTTTTACAGCCTGTTCCGCTGCCTGGTCAAGGCGGTCCAGTAAAGAAAGGGGTCCCTCACCCTGTTTTTTGTCCTCATTTTCCTCCGGCGTCTCATTCATTTTTCCGTTGTTTTGTATTTGATTTTCCGCTTTTTCTTGTGCCTTTTCCAGAAGAATTTCTTTCTTCTCTTTGCCTGTCTTTCCATTGAATCCCACAGGTACAAATGTGCTGTTTTTGTCCAAGGCAGACCTGCTGTCATCAGCGGAATTGTCTGTGGGAACAGCGGCATTTTCTCCTCCTGCAGCATAGTCAAGGGCCGCTTTGTAGGCCTGGTTCAGCGCCGCAAAATATTCCGGTTCTTCCTCCGGATGGTGAAGCCTGGACTGCGCCGCAAAGGCTTTTCGAATGGCTTTTTTATCGTCTGTGGCCTTTATTTCCAATATGCTCCATATATCGTTCATGTCTTCTGTCCCTTCCTTCATTCCCTGATTACAGGCAATTCAAAATCCAGTCTGCCGAACTTCCCTAGTATGTCCAAATCCCGTATGATAAAATGACTTTGGAATACCTGGTTGTCAGAGGCGCTGTCCGCCTCATCTATCATCAGCACAACCGGCCTGGGCGAAACCTCGCAGATCCGGTTTAAATTCTCAAACAATTCATAGAGCGAATAAGAACTATCCCTGCTTTGACAGATCTTCCGCAATGTTTCCGTTTCCCTGTTTACATCCGGGACATCCGGCTGCCCGTTTCTGGCCAGTTCCCGCATAAAAAAGTCAGCAAAGGAAAGCGCAAAACGATTTTCGTTTTCGTATTTTGCAGTACCCAATTTCTGGAAATCTATGCTTATTACCACATAGTCTGCCTTCAGATAAGATTCCAGTGCATAAAGCAATGTGGTCTTTCCATATTGTCTGGCACGATGGATGGTGAAATATGCTCCCTCGTCTACCATTTCCTTTATCTGGGCCAATCGCTGTGCCAGATTAACCATATAATGCTTTTGAGGTATGCACAGACCTGTCACATTAAACCGTTTTCTCATCTCCGGCGTCCCTCCTTTCCTGACTGACGGCAATCTCCTGTCTCACACCGCTGTCCCGCCTGCATTTTCTGTATCTTTTTCTGCCGATTCGCCGTAAAGGCGTTTCGGTTTTTCGAAAAGTATTCCCACCCTATTCTTCCCAGTGTTCCAGTTTGTCAGAGGGGTAGGCTTTGGTCCAATGGTATGGCTGTAATTCCCTTAATTCTACAAATTTGATTTGATTCTCCTCCGTTGTGACAGCCACCTGTACCTCTTCCCCCCAATATCGCAGTCTCTCCTGACAAATGCCGCAGGGTGTTAATACCCTGTACGGAGAATTTTCATCATCCCGGACAAGGCACATGCAATGGGTTACTTTTTCATTGTATTTGTGGGCTTCAAGCATCGCTCCCAATTCAATACATACGACTGCAGATGCATTCGCGGTTTCAATGGAGACGCTTGTATAATCATTCCCCTGGGACGTGTGGACCACACCCGCGCCGCCCCAACCGGCAGGATACCTTTTTTCTATCAGTTCTACCGCTTTCCGATACATATTATCTTCGATTTCGTAATTCCGCATAAATACTCCTCCAAATTCCCATCATGAAAAATATGTGCCTGTTGCAGCAGTATACCGGTAAGCTCGTTTATCCCGGATACCCCTTCCAGGAGGGCCTTCAACTCTCCGAAAACTTTTTCCGGATTTCCGACTCGGTCTTAAAAAATCCGTAAAGCAGAACGCCGGCTCCCACACAGATTCCCACATTGACCGCAGCCTGGATGGAAGTATGAAGCAAAAACAGGATTCCGCTTAGAATCATCTCCATAACGCACAGTTTTTTCCCCAGAGAGATGAAAATGTCCGGCGCAATGCTCTGTGCATAGTCCCAATGGGCCTGGGATTTCCGCGAAGTGGGTGTGTTATATCCATTCTGTGACTCCATATCCCATTCCGGATGTTTCTTAATGAGATATCCCACTAAAATCATGACAAATGGTACAATGAAGTTTAAAAGCAATAAAACCTGCATATCTTTTCTCCTTTACAACGCTCATTTTATTGATGCCATGGATTGCTCCGCATTTTCATGTCGCGCCAATCCCAAAAGACCTGAATTCCCCTGAATTCACATAAGACTTTCTGCCTGCAAAAGCGCTTCAGATTGCCTGCAGAGGCGCTTCAGGTCCCGAGGAAATCCAACACAAATGCATCGATATCCGCATAATGGGTTACCTCAAGTCCTGCTTTCTGGTACTCCTTCCGGTATTCCTTTAATACCCTGTCATAGGCCATTGCCGTGGTGTGCAAATCCTGGGGATCATACCCGCCCAACACATCATATCGGTCAATCTCTACTTCGCTTTCCAGTTCCTCAAACATGGCGCCTGCGCTGATCAGGCTCATAAAGGCCAGATGCCTGTTTCCGGTTTCTGCCGCCGCGTGCATCTTGTTCCGCCAGTTGGAATACATCTCTTCGTAGGTGCCAGTCAGCTCCTCTTTTCCTGGCGTTTTCTTCTGCATGGCAAGCGTTTCTTTCACCTGATAAAACACAGCCGTTGTCTCTCTCATCAGGGCAGACAGCCCTTCTTTTACAGCCGGAACAGAGTCCGCCGAGATCACATTTTCTATCAATTCACACAGGTTTTCCGGTCTATTCCGCATTGCCTGCAGCTCCTCATAGGTGCGCTTTACCCCATAGTGAAAATACTGCTTATTTAACATTGCAATTGCATTTTCAATATAGTAAATGGCTCTGCCCGCCCCGTTGAGCACATCAGATCTGTTCTCCGAAATCATGGCCGCCGTGTAGCCGTGCTCCGCCTCTTTTAACTGATTTTCCGCTTTGGCATAATCCGGTTCCGAAAAGGGCGCATCCAAAATATCCCCTGCCGTTTTCCGCAGTTGTTCCAGTTTTTCTTTCTCTTTCTCCTCTGCGCAGTATACGATTTCAGCGTCCATAAGCTTGGAAATATGGGGATGTTCATATCCGGCGTCGCGCTGCAGTCTTTCCCATGTGGTGCAATAGATGTCATGGCCCACCTGCAAATCGTCCTGTATAAAGGTGCTTCCCAACTGCCATCCTCTGTCATCACGGATCACAATCAACAGGTCCAAATCTGATTTTTCGTAATAATCTCCTGTCATAAAGGAACCGTTTATGCCGATCAATGCCAGGGAACCCGGACACACTCTGTTTGCCTTTGTCATAACCGCATCTATGATCTTTTGGTTCCTTTCTTTCAAATCCATCCTTCCTTGTCCTCCTCTTCCCATTCCTCACCGAACTTCAGGTCTCCGTCAAACAGCATTTCCTCCTGCATGTCCGTCTCCTGCTGCAGCCGGGTCAGCCATTGCTCTGCCAGTTCCCGGGCATTCCTGACCTCTTTCTTTCTGCCGCTGGCCAGTCCCGCCAGAATTCTGTCGGTGAGGGCGGCAATGGTCTCCCGGCGGCGCCCGGTGCTTTTTTCATAATATTCCAGAAGGCATGCCAGCATTTTCTGATTTTCAGGCTGCTGAAGGGGCGGCAGCATGATTTTTTCCATTTCCCGGGCATACCGCTCCAGTTCTTCCTCACTTAAGGTCTGATTGGCCAGGAGAATCTGTCTGCGCTCCCCCATTTCGTTCTCCACTGCCACATGGAGGATTCCGTTGATATCGTAGGTAAACTGCACGTCCACCCAAGCCTGCCCTGCAGGTCTCAAGGCCACTTCTATGGAAAGCTCTCCCAACAGCACGTCGTCATCCACATAGTATTCTTCCCCCTGGTAAATCCGGATTTTGATTTCCTTCTGATAATCGTATACGGTGACAAATCTGTCTTTGCGGGAAGCGGGCAAAGTGGAATTGCGCTCAATCATGGGGTTTAAGATGTTCTTGTCCCGGTTGGCCCTGTTGTTCACGCCGATGCCTAAGGTAAAGGGGCACACGTCCGTCAGCAGCAGATCCCTGATTTCTTCTTTTCGCTGCCGGATGCCCGCATAGACGCCGGCGCCATAGGCAACCACCTTATCCGTCTCTCCCAGGACGATGGGTTCCTTGCCCAGAAGTTCCCGAAGAAAGCGCTTCACCACCCCCAGTTTTGAGGAACCGCCCACCATAATCAAGTCGTCTATCCCGGAAACCCTGGAATCGGCATCCTCCAGAATGCGGAGAAAGAGCTGTTTTATCTTTCCGAACAGGGGCATGCAGATTTCGAACAGACGTTCTTCGTTGAGAACGGCCCTGCAAACCCTGCCGCCCACCGTAAGCTCCATTGCCGCCTCTTCCTGCTTCTCCAAGGCACATTTGGCCTCTTCCGAACGTTTCCTTAATCCGGCCTGCTCCTGCCTGGTCAATTCTTCCGGCTGAAGCCCGTTCTCCCGGCAGAAATATTCCGAAACTGCCTCGTCGATATCGTCCCCGCCCAAATGGTTGTCCCCCGCCACGGCGATAATCTCTATCACATTGTCAAAGCATTCCACATAGGACAGATCCAGGGTACCCCCGCCGAAGTCAAAGACCAGAAGGGTCCTGTCCTCCTCTCCGTATTCCCGCCGGTAGGCCAGGGCCGCCGCCGAGGGTTCGTTGATCAGGCGCTCCGCCTTCAGCCCTGCAATTTGAGCCGCCTTCCTGGTGTCGCTGCGCTGTTTATCATTGAAATAGGCGGGAACCGTTATAACGGCCTCCTCTATCTCTTCCTGGAGGTAAAATTCCGCGTTTCTTTTTATCCGCTCCAGTATCATGGCGGAAAGTTCCATTGGGGTGTAGGCCCTTCCGCCCAGATGGTACTCCTTTGCCGTGCCCATGAAGCGTTTGAAGGAGGCCGCGGTATCCCCGGCATGGGGAATCAGCCGCTCCTTTGCCGCCGCCCCTGCCAGAAAGCCTTCTCCCTCCACATATCCCACCACACTGGGCAACAGAAAACTTTCCCCTTCCATGGGAATCAACTGTACTCTTCCGTCCTTCCAGTATGCCCCCAGGCTGTTGGTGGTCCCCAGGTCAATTCCGATCACTGCCATAATGTTCCTCCGCTGATGCCGCAGCAGCCGGCCTGCTCTTCATCCTGCCGGCAACTGCGCTTTTCCCTGTCCATGTCTGTCCCTCCCTGAAATCCGCAGGTTTGCAGAGCTTTCACGCGCCTTTTGCCCGGCATTGAAAGACTGACACTGGCATCTGGGCATCCTGCGGAATCGGACGGTGCATTTTTTCTTTTTATTATACTACTTCCATTCCCTTTTTTCTACCATTTCAGCAGAGAAAAGTACATGGATGCAGAATGTGAATGCAAAAGATTTCTTGAGGCGGGGCATATTATATTGCTTTCCGCTGTATGAAATGCTACAATCAATTTGTTTCCATTTTGTATAATTAATTACAGAACTCTCTTTTCGGAATTGTGTATCTATTGAAAAATCACTTATAAATATGCATTGCAATAACAGTAAAGAATTTATGATGAAGTATATAGATCAAGAATATGGAAAGGAGTCTGTGATACCAGAGTAAAATGGGTGCTGTTTTCGCAGAAAAATGAGCGGACTTCAGTATGAAATCAATAATTGGAGAAAAATCAGTATGAATCAAATAAATGTACAATTAAACCCAAATTTAGAATTTATGAACAGCATTTTACTGACCAGTAGGTACAATGAAATGACAAAGAAATATATCGGCTACGGATTAATGACCGAACAGAGCAATGCATACACGAACCGGATCAAAAGCTTTTTTGAGAAGCATCTGAATCATCCGATCTATCCTTATATAGAAAGCCTTATCCCGAACGGCTTCACATTTTCCCGGCCTGTGGAACTCATGCTATCCCTTGGAAACAGCATGGATTTTTCCATACAGCATTCGCTGTCAGAATTATGCATCCAATACTGCGGGGGATTATCGGCAATCCAACAGTTATTGCAAATGCTGAAAACCTTTGAAAACGACATTGGTTATTTTGCTTTTTTTGAAGAAACCAAGAATTATTACAAACCTATAATAGACAGAGCAAACAGTGTTTCGAATCAATATCCCTATATATCCCTTTTGGAAAACGAATATGGAAAGGAACAGAATTCCTACAATTACGTTATCTCTTCTTTGATGGTGGGAAATTTCGGAATCTCTTTTTTAGATGAGAAGATGAATAAAATGTCCATATTTTCCGTCTTTACAACGGATGATTACAGCATCTCTCCATCCGTATTGTTCCATGAATTTTCGCATCCATTCATTAATCCTCTCACGGAGAAATTTGCAGATGCCGTCAAAGAGTATGAAAATGCATTTGAGTTGTTAAAACCATACAAACTGCCCGGATTTGGGTCAGGCTACGGCGACTGGAATGAATGTGTAAATGAGCATCTTGTCAGGGCCATGGTCATTCATCTTCTGCAAAAATGCGGTCTTGAAGACATGTCAGCCAAAATGCTTGACAATGATCTGCATTTCGGTTACAGATATATACCTTTGATACTGAAGCAATATCGCTATTACGACAATCACAGGGATATTTATCCTGATTTTGAATCTTTCTATCCTGTGCTGCTTCCGGTATTTTCTCAAAATATAGAAACTTTTCCGGCTAGATTCTAAGTGAATCGGGGGGGCGGAAACCCTTAGCGCTTATACCCGCATCCGCCCCTCTTAAGTCTTATGAACAGGTGTTTACATTTATTATTCAGTGATGGTCAAATAATAAAATGTTTTTCCGCCCTTTTTTCTGTGGTTATTCCAATCTTCTTCTATAGCATTCTTCACATTTTGGGCATCCAAAAAATTATTTCCTCGTTTTTTACAATGTTCAGCCAACAATTCATCGCTGATATCAAGATATATTACTACATCACAATCCACAATAATTGTAGTGAACAACGGATGCCCGACTTTTACCGATATTTTCTCATAGACCAGCTTATCAATAAAGTCACCAATTTCCTTCGTCCATGGTTTTTGGCTGATAAATTCCGCTTCCTCCCTGGTTAATTGCGGCCATAATTCATCGTCCAAATCTACACAATCAGGAATTTGCTTCAGCAAGGTTGTTTTGCCGCAGCACGTTGTTGCCAAAACACAGATACGCTCGTTTTTATGTTTATCGAAAATTGCATTCAGTGCATTTATCGTTTCCCGGGCAGACGTTTGTATTGACATGCCGAAATCCTCCTGCTATATCCATACTTTGATTAATGGGGACACATATCCATTGCTTCTTATCAGAGAAGCAGATACTTCTCAATGCGGTCTGGTACAGAATAACGCAAATCCATATCAGGATTTTCCAGTTTTCCAGGATTTAACAATACAATGATTGTCTGCATATTTTTATCCTCCATATTTCAGTTTGTCCATTTGTTTAATCTCTTTTCGGGAAAGCGTACCCAAATGGTACCCTTTATTTTCTTATTTCAACA
>CAJTXE010000070.1 GCA_910580225.1 uncultured Acetatifactor sp. | reverse complement strand
AGCTCGTCGGGCTCATAACCCGAAGGTCATAGGTTCAAATCCTATCCCCGCTATTAAGTCTTTGATAAAAAGACGATATGCCCAGATAGCTCAGTTGGTAGAGCAGAGGACTGAAAATCCTCGTGTCACTGGTTCGATTCCGGTTCTGGGCATTTTTTACGAGTAAGGGTAATGATAGAAAGAACGATAGAAAGATAGCATGAAAAGGCAGAAAAATCACCTTTTAATGCTATTTTTTTATTCGGAAATATGCTATAATTACAATATGTGCCTGATTGGCAACTACTATTGTGGAGTGGAACAATGAAAGAAAAACAGGAAGAAAAGAAGATGGAAGTGGATGCGGTTAAGGCCGCGGAAGGTGAAAGCAGAGAGAAAGCAGTAAAAACCGGAAAAAGCAAAACAAAAAGATATCTTTTAACCGGAATATTTGCGCTTGTTGTGATTTTCGTGGGGCTAGTCGGGTTCGGATATTATCAGGCTGTCATGTATTACAAAACTCACTTTTTCCCGAATACAACAATCAATGGAATCGACTGCGGTGATATGGAAGTAGGACCTGTAGTTAAAATGTTGGATGAACGGAGCAGGGACTATTTGCTGGAGGTCACAGGGAGAGACTGTCGGACAGGAGCGTCAGGTACTTTGCTGGGGACAGTAGCATCAGAAGACATTCGGCTGAATTTCGGAGAGACAGAAGCTATGGTATCGAGTTTTCTGGATCAGCAAAAGGAGTATCAGTGGATTGGAGCTTATCTAAATGGGGCTTATCCTTACTTTTTAGAGCAGGGGATATTTTTTGACGAAGGTCTTCTGGAAGAGGAAGTAAGAACATGGGACGCCTGTATAAAGACTAACATGGTAAAGGCACAGGATGCATATATAAGTGAGTACTCAGCAGAATCAGGAACTTATGAGATAATTCCGGAAACCATGGGAACAGAGTTGGATTTGGAGAAGGCAGTTCTGCTGATTACGGATGCGGTAAGGCGGCAGGATGAGAAGATTGACCTGGAAGGAGGAGGATGCTATAAAGAGGCAGCTGTTAAACAGGATGACAGAAAACTGACCGAAATTGTAGATCAGGTGAATAAATGGCTGAGCACAAAGATTACATATGATTGGAACGGGACAAAAGTAATGCTGGATTATGAGACACTGCATGAGTGGATCTCGCTTGAGAATGGGAAACCGGTTTTGGATGAAGAGAAGGCGGCAGCTTTTGTAAAACAACAGGCGGCGGAATACGATACATATGGTAGAAAAAAGAATTTTACCACCACCCTTGGAGTGGAGCTTACTTTGTCCAGCCGGAATTACGGGTGGAAAACGGATACAGAAGGTGAGACTAAGGAACTGGTGCAGTTGATTTATCAGGGAAGTTCTGTGGAAAGAGAGCCTGTATATAGTATTACAGCAAGGAAGAAAGGGGCAAACGATATCGGCGGTTCTTATGTTGAGGCAGATCTGACAAATCAGCATCTGTATCTGTATCAGGACGGTGAAATCGTATTGGAGTCAGATTTTGTATCTGGTACCATGGTTTCTACTTATGACTGTGTGACGCCGGAAGGGATTTTCGGGTTGTCCTATAAGACAAGGGATGCCGTGCTGAAAGGAGCTACTTACCGGACACCTGTCAGTTACTGGATGCCTTTTTATGGAAATTATGGAATGCATGATGCCAAATGGAGAGGCTCTTTCGGAGGACAGATTTTCATAACGAATGGTTCCCATGGATGTATAAATCTGCCGCCGGAAAAAGCGAAGGAGATTTATGAGTATGTATCAGAAGGATTTCCGGTAATCTGTTATTATTATCAGGGAGCACCTTATGTTGGGCCAACAGGTACGGTAGCGCCGGAGGAGCCGATACCTGAGGAGGATGAAGACGACGAAGATGACAACTGGACGCCGCCGGCAGATTCGGGAACGCCGACGACACCGGTACCGGAAGTGACGCCGGTTCCAACACCGGAAGCGACGCCGATTCCAACACCGGAAGTGACGCCGGTTCCAACACCGGAAGCGACGCCGGTTCCAACACCGGAAGCGACGCCGGTTCCAACACCGGAACCTACACCGGAACCTACTCCAGAGGTTACTCCTGAGCCTGTGCCGGAAGAGACGCCTGAGCCTGCCCCGGATACACCATCAGAGCCGGAACCGGCAGGTTCAACTGAGGGATCATGAGATTTCGAATTTATGAAAAGTTTTATTTCGTATATATAACAGAGTAAAAATGAAATGGAACAGGAAAGATGGCAGAAAGAATTTTAAGACATAGGAATAGCAGACAGGCATGGAGGTGGCAGCGGAAGCTGATCCGTTATCGGGAGATTCAGAAGCAGATTAAGGCAAATGCTCCGGACATTTTGAGATCAAAAAATTTTAACCGGACAAAGGAGTATATTCAGCACGGTAATGTTACAGTTAATTCCCATGTTATGAATGTGGCAAGATACAGCATTATCCTGAGTGAATGTCTGCACATTTCATGCAGCAGAAGAGAACTGATTCGAGGAGCATTGCTGCACGATTATTTTCTGTATGATTGGCATATACCTGATACGGAAAATCCGCATAAGCTGCATGGATTCTATCATCCGGGAGTGGCTTTACGGAATGCGGCAAAGGAGTATCCGCTGACGGAGCGGGAACGGGATATCATCGGGAAACATATGTGGCCGCTGACCATGGTACCGCCGTTATGCAGGGAAGCCTGGATTGTGACAGCCGCTGATAAGTGGTGTTCAATTCTGGAGACACTGCATATGCGCAGGGGACATGGGGCAATCCTACAGAAGCTGAGGGAAGAGTAATTTTGAAACATTTATATGAAAAACTGTTTCAATATGCCGAAGAGGGCATCTATCCCTATCATATGCCGGGGCACAAGCGGCAGAGCTGGGGGATGCTTCCGGAGGCAATGTACAAAACAGATATTACTGAAATTGAAGGTTTTGATAATCTGCACCAACCGGAGGGAATCCTGTTGGAATTACAGAAAGAAGCAGCAAAACTGTATGGGGCGGAAGAAAGTTATTACTTGGTCAACGGGAGCACCTGCGGGATATTAAGCGCTGTAAGCAGTGCAATTCCCTTCGGCGGGAAAATTCTGATGGCAAGAAATTGCCATAAATCAGCATACCATGCCGTGTATCTGCGGCATCTGAAGGTACATTATCTGGATCCGCCCTGTGTAGAAGGCTATGGAATTGCTGATGCATTGAAACCAGAACAAATCAGCAGTGTATTGGAAGAAATTCCGGACTTAGGGGCGGTACTGATTGTATCGCCTACCTATGAAGGAAGAATTGCAGATGTGTCCGCTATTGCTGACATTGTTCATGAGAAGAGAATTCCTCTGATTGTGGATGAAGCTCACGGGGCTCATTTGGGTCTGGCGGAGGGATTTGCAAAGAACAGCTGTCAGGCCGGTGCAGATCTGGTTATTCACAGTGTGCATAAGACACTTCCGGCTATGACGCAGACAGCGCTGCTTCATGTGAACAGAGACCTGGTCTGTCGGGACAGATTAAGACGGTTCCTGCGTATTTATCAGACCAGCAGCCCTTCTTATCCCCTGATAGCCGGAATTGATAATGCTCTGCATTATATAAAAATGTATGGGCAGACGGTATTCCAGCATTTTTTGAGACAATATGAAGAAATGATGAAAGTATTGTCCGCGTGTCGTCACTTGAGATTTTTGTCAGGAAATATATCCGAACAAGATATTGGCAAACTTGTTATATTAGTGAGACACACGGCGATTTCAGGAAAACAGCTTTATGATATTTTATTACAGCGCTATGGTCTGCAGACAGAAATGGCATCCGAATTTTTTGTACTTGCTATGTTTACAGTAAATGACAGAGAAGAAGCTTATCGGCGTATGTCAGAGGCATTGTTGGAGATCGATGGCAGTTTGGATCAAAAGCCCCTTGATGAAAGCATGTTTTCGCTCAATGAAGCAGCAGGAAATCCTTCATTGGCGTTGTCGAATGTGGAGATTGGGAATCTGACAACAACAGGGGACTGTGTGGCGGAGACAGCAGAAGTTCTGCCGGCAGATGGGCAGGATGGGGAGAAGAGAATCATATCGCCGGCAGACAGTCGGAATGGGGAGAAGAGAATCATATCGCCGGCAGATGGCCAGGATGGGGAGAGCAGAAGAAGCTCACAGTCAGATGGCAGGGATGATGAGAGAGGAATCATTTTGCTGGCAGATGCCTGGGATATGGAGGCAGAGGAGATTCTGCTGGAGGACAGCATTGGCAGATATGGGGCAGAATTTATAAATTTATATCCGCCGGGAATACCTTTGCTGGTACCGGGGGAGGAGATATCACAAAAGCTGTATCTAAAAATACGAAAGAATTTGGAAGCAGGCTTATCCGTGCAGGGGATCACTGCGGAGACTGTGCAGGATGGAGCAGGAAAACAATTTCTGATAAAAGTGATAAAAACGGAACAACTTGAAAAAATAAAGTGAGAGAGGAATCAGACATGAGAAAGACAAAGATTATATGTACCATCGGGCCGGCAAGTGACACAGTAGAGCGTCTGCGGGAGCTGATGCTGGCTGGAATGAATGTGGCAAGGTTTAACTTTTCCCATGGCACACATGAGGAGCAGAAGGTGAAACTGGAAAAAGTACGGCAGGCAAGCGCAGAGCTAAAGCTTCCGATTGCTGCGATGATGGATACGAAGGGGCCGGAAATCCGTCTGCGTGATTTTGTGGGCGGCAGAGCGGAACTCGTGGCCGGTCAGCAGTTTGTACTTACAACGGAAGAGATTCTGGGAACAGCGGAAAGAGCTGCTATTTCCTACAAGAATCTGAAAAATGATATCACAGAAGGAACCACGATTCTCATTGATGATGGTCTGATTGAGATGGAAGTAGAAGCGATCCGGGGAGAGGAAATCATCTGCCGGGTGGTGAACGGAGGGACGGTATCCAACCATAAAGGCGTAAATGTACCTGGAGCAGTGTTGTCCATGCCTTATATCAGTGAAGTGGACAGGAAGGATATCCTCTTTGGCATTGAGATGGGGTATGAATTGATGGCCGCCTCTTTTGTCAGGGGCAGGGAGGACGTGCTGGAGATTCGCAGTATTCTGAAAGAGCATGGCAGTGACATGAAGATTATTGCGAAAATTGAAAATATGCAGGGCATTGAGAATCTGGAGGAAATTCTCAAAGTTTCTGACGGCATTATGGTGGCAAGAGGTGATATGGGGGTAGAGGTTCCGCTGGAGGAGGTTCCGGTTTTGCAGAAGAAGATGATTCAGATGGCAAATGCGCAGGGAAAGTATGTTATCACTGCTACACAGATGCTGGAGTCCATGATCAAGAATCCCAGACCTACCAGGGCAGAAGCTACAGACATTGCAAACGCCATTTACGACGGAACCACCGCAATCATGCTGTCAGGAGAGAGTGCAGCGGGAAAATATCCTGTGGAAGCAGTGAAAACAATGGCGAAAATAGCAGAAGGTGCCGAAAAAGATATTGATTATGGTTCCAGGATGAAGAGAGATGCCAGGGAAGGGGAAGCAGATATCACCACAGCCATCGCATATGCCACCTGTACGGCTGCCAGGGATCTGCATGCAGCGGCTATTATTACGGTTACACTATCCGGATTTACGGCGGAAGCTATCTCACGGTTTAAGCCTGAGAGCCCCATTATCGGATGTACGGTCAGAGAGAGGGTGTGCCGCAGGATGAATATTCTGTGGGGGGTCAATCCGCTGATGATTCCCGAGGAAGATACTGCAGATGCGTTGTTTGAAGATGCCGTAAAAGAAGCGAGAAACGCTGGATTTGTGAAAACAGGTGACGTGGTGGTAATTACGGCTGGCGTACCCCTGGGAATGGCCGGTACTACGAATATGATTCATGTGGTAGAGGTTGCATAACAGATGGGCAGAATTATATGCCTGATGGGAAAAAGCGCCGCGGGAAAGGATACTATTTTCAAAGAGCTGATGTCAGATCAGAAACTGGATCTGACAAGGATTGTTCCTTACACCACCAGACCTGTCCGTGAGGGAGAGCAGGACGGAGTGGAATACTTCTTTACAGAGGAAGCAGCATTTCGGCAGTTACAGGAAGATGGAAAGGTAATAGAAAGCAGGGCTTATCATACCTGCCATGGACTATGGCGTTATTTTACGGTAAATGACAGACAGCTGCAGGACGAGCGACGGAATTATATCATCATAGGGACATTGGAAGCATACCGAAAACTCCAGGATTATTTTGGAAAGGAACGTATGCTGCCCATTATGGTAGAATTAGAGGACGGCACTCGGCTACAGCGGGCTCTTGACCGGGAGAGGGGGCAGGAGTGCCCGAAATATGAAGAAATGTGCCGCCGATTTTTGGCGGACAGCGAGGACTTTTCAGAGGAAAAAATAGCGGAAGCAGGAATCGACAGACGTTTTCAGAACGATGATCTGCACAGATGTCTGGATGAAATCCGGCTTTATCTCATAAGAGAGATGTAATTCTTCCAGAAAGTCCGCAATTGTCATGTGGTGAAGACACATTGGCAGCGAAGGTACATTTTCCTGTAGTTTCGACGAACACTTTCTGTAGAACAGGCGCGGACGACATGGACTGCTGTCAGGAAACCATGACAGATGGATGGAATACTGGCCAGGGAAAGGAAGGCGGCAAATGGATATCAAGGTAGATAAGGTCAGTCACAGTACTCCGGTGGAGCCAGTACAGAATGTACAGCCTGCGGACGGCAGCTTTAAATTTATGCTTGCCAGTCATGTGGAGGGCACAGAGCTGCAGGCACGGCTGCAGAGTCTGATGGAGGAGATCACCATGCAGGGAGAGCGTCTCTATAAACGCAGAGACGTGCGGGACATGTGGCATTACCGCAGGCTGGTAAAGGATTTCATGAATGAGGTAGTGACGCATTCCCATTCTTTCTCCAGAGAAAATTTTCTGGACAGGCGGGGACGGCATCGGGTATACGGTATTATTCGGCTGATTGATGAGAACCTGGATCAGCTGGCGCAGGAGCTGATGAAAGACGAACAGGATAATCTGGCGATTTTGAATATGATTGGGGAGATTCGGGGACTGTTGCTGGATATTTTCACCTGACGAAGGGGCACCGGTTATTTGGCCGGAAAAGAGGCGGCAGGCTACACAGAGAGGAATCGCTAAAAAACAAGAAGAGGAGTGCAGACATGGCAGGATTTCAGGACATTATCGGACAGGAGCAGATCAAGGAGCATTTGCGCAATGCACTATCTGCAGGCAAGGTGTCTCATGCTTATATTATCAATGGAGAAAAGTCATCTGGAAAAGAATTTATTGCCAGGATATTTGCCATGGCACTGCAGTGCGAGGGAGATGGGGAGAAACCCTGCCAGACGTGTGCTTCCTGCAAAAAGGCATTATCCGGCAACCATCCGGATATCATCCGGGTAGTTCACGAGAAGCCCAATACAATCAGTGTGGATGATATTCGGGGACAGGTGAATACGGATGTGGCAGTGAAACCGTACAGCAGTCCATATAAGGTTTATATTGTGGGGGAAGCAGAGAAGATGACGCCTCAGGCACAGAACGCACTTCTCAAGACATTGGAAGAACCGCCTGAGTATGTAGTGATTTTGCTGCTCACTGCGAATGTGAATAGCCTGCTTCCGACAATTTTGAGCCGCAGTGTGGTGCTGAACATGAAGCCGGTGTCTGATGAGCTGGTAAAAGGGTATCTCTGTGGAGCGCTGCATGTGCCCGACTACCAGGCGGAAGTATGTGCTGCCTTTGCACGGGGAAATATCGGGAAGGCGAAGGCGCTGGCCTCCAGTGAGGATTTTGAGAAGATTAAGGCGGAGGCCCTATCTCTGTTAAAATACATACAGGATATGGATCTGAATGAAATCGTCATTGCCGTGAAGAAAATTACGGAATACAAGTTGGAAATAAATGATTATCTGGATATCTGTGCCATCTGGTATCGGGATGCACTGCTGTTTAAGGCGACAAATGATGTGAATCATCTGATATTCAGGGAAGAGCTGCAGGCGCTGCGCAGGACTGCACAGAGAAGCAGTTATGAGGGGATCGAGAATATCATAGCTGCGCTGGATACGGCGAAGCGACGTCTGGATTCCAATGTGAACTTTGAGCTGGTAATGGAGCTGTTGATGCTGACGATTCAGGAAAACAGCGGCGGAGAGCGGTATAGCGGTTCCGGTCGGGGATAGCCTGGTCACAGTGAGGGAGCAAAATCGGTCAATTCCATTATTATCTATGGTTTTTTGCTGAAGAATATGTTAAAATAGCAGCTGACGGTAGAAAGGTCCTGTCAGCTGCTGTTTTGCAGAAGGACAGCAGAAACATTACAGCATTGAAAAGAAGACGTTTTAACGTTAACGAGGTGGATAGATGGTTAGAGTAATAGGAGTGAGATTCCGTACGGCGGGCAAGATATATTTTTTTGACCCATTGCAGTTTGAAATTAAAAGAGATGATCATGTAATCGTGGAGACTGCCCGGGGGATCGAATTCGGGACAGTAGTTGCGGGTATCATGGAGGTGGAGGAAGAGAAGGTGGTTCAGCCTCTGAAACCGGTTATCCGCATTGCAAACCGACGGGATATGGAGCAGGAAGCGGCCAATAGAGAGAAAGAGAAGGAGGCTTTTCAGATTTGCCTGGAGAAGATCCACAATCATGGATTGGAAATGAAGCTAATCGATGCGGAATATACCTTTGACAACAATAAAGTATTGTTTTATTTCACGGCAGACGGAAGAATCGATTTTCGTGAGCTGGTAAAGGATTTGGCCGGGGTATTCAAGACCAGGATAGAGCTTCGCCAGATTGGGGTACGGGATGAAACCAAGATTGTAGGCGGTATCGGTATCTGCGGGCGTTCCCTGTGCTGTCACAGCTATCTGTCAGATTTTGTCCCTGTGTCCATTAAGATGGCAAAGGAGCAGAACCTGTCGTTGAACCCGGCGAAGATATCAGGGGTGTGCGGCAGGCTGATGTGCTGCCTCAAAAACGAGGAAGAGACTTATGAAGAGCTGAATCGCCGACTTCCTAATATCGGAGATTATGTTACCATTGAGGGAGGGCTGAAAGGGGAGGTACAGAGCGTTAATGTACTTCGTCAGCTGGTGAAAGTGGTTGTGGATGCGGGGGATGAGAAGGAGATTAAGGAATATCCGGTGGAAAAGCTGCATTTCCGGCGTAAACACAGCAAAAAAGAGAAAATGGAACTGTCCCAGGAGGAACTGGAGGAACTGGAGCGTTTGGAAGAAGAGGAGCGGCAGAAGAAAGATCAGCCTGTTTCCCTGACAGAGGAAGAACAGCGTCAGAGCGGCAGAAACCGCCAGCGTTTGAATACAGGTCAGAAGAATGCCGGCTATAAAAGCGATGAAAGCCGCAGACAGGGTCAAAAGGGGGAAGAGAACCGCAGACAAAGTCCCATGGGGGAAGAAAATCGAAGACAGGACCAGGCGGGAGATAGGAACCGCAGACAAAACCACAGATGGGAAGAGGGAAACAGACAGGGACATAAGAGCGGAGAAGGGGTTCGGCAGGACTTCTATGAGGGAAATAAGCAGGATCAGCCCGGGCAGCATCAGGGCGGAAGAAACCGCCGAGACGGTAAAAGGCGTCAGGATAACAGAGATCGCCGGAACGGGCAGCAGGAGAATCATGATTTCCAGAACAGTAGAAACCAGTATGACAACAGAAATCGGCGTGATACAAGAGAAGCTCAGGACGAGTAAGGCAGATGCGGCAGAACCTGTGCTGAAAGAGCATGAGCGAGTGGATGACCTGCAGCGCAATGGCTACCGTATCATTCAGAATAGAGAAAATTTCTGTTTTGGAATGGATGCTGTGCTTCTGACCGGATTTGCCCATGCAAAAAAAGAAGATTTGCTGCTGGATTTGGGAACAGGAACAGGGATTATTCCGCTTCTGATGGAAGCGAAATATCAGTGCAGGCATCTTATCGGTCTGGAGATTCAGGCCGACAGTGCGGATATGGCCCGCAGAAGTGTGGAATTAAACCGCCTGTCGGATAAAATTGACATCATTCACGGAGATATAAAGGAGGCAGACAGGATTTTCCCGACTGCTTCCTTTGATTGTATCACCTGTAATCCGCCTTACATGATAGGGAGCCATGGAATAGCAAATCCGAAGGCGGCAAAAGCCATTGCCAGACATGAGATTCTGTGTACCTTTGCGGATGTGGCCGGGCAGACGGCAAAGCTTCTGAAGCCGGGCGGGCATTTTTTTCTGGTGCACAGGCCCTTTCGGCTGGCGGAGATCATGGCTGTACTGGTGCAATGCAAACTGGAACCAAAGAGGATGCAGCTGGTATATCCCTTTGTGGATCAGGAACCCAATATGGTGCTGCTGGAGGCGGTGCGCGGAGGCAGGGCAAGAATGCGTGTGGAGAAGCCGCTGATTATTTTCCGGGAACCAGGGGTGTATATGCCGGAGATCAGGGACCGTTATGGGTATTAGGCTCGTCTATGAGATACACAGCTGGAAAAAGGGTGTGCCAGGGATAAAGCTGTTTTAAGAACAGCTTTGGAGGAGAAAATGACAGGTATATTATATTTATGTGCGACACCTATCGGGAATCTGCAGGATATGACGCCGCGGGTAGTGGAAACTCTGCGGACAGTAGATGTAATTGCGGCTGAAGATACACGTAACAGTATTAAGTTATTAAATCATTTTGGTATTCATACATCTATGACCAGCTACCATGAGTATAATAAGGTGGAAAAGGCGGAGCAGCTTGTGGGACAGATGCTGATGGGGAAACAGGTAGCACTGATCACGGATGCCGGTACACCTGCCATTTCAGATCCGGGAGAGGTGCTGGTACGGATGTGCCATGAAAATCAGGTGCCTGTGACCAGTCTGCCAGGTGCCTGTGCCTGTATTACAGCGCTGACTCTTTCCGGATTGTCTGCCAGGCGTTTTTGTTTTGAAGGATTTCTGCCGGCAGATAAGAAGGAGCGGAAACTGGTGCTGGAGGAGCTCCGCAGAGAGAGTCGTACGATGATTCTCTATGAGGCGCCTCATCATCTCGTCGGCACCCTGGAGGAACTGCGGGGCTGCCTGGGAGACAGGAAGATTACGCTCTGCCGGGAGCTTACTAAAAAGTTTGAGGCTGTGGTGCCAACGACTCTGGAGCAGGCCCTGGAGCGGTATCGGACAGAAGAGCCCAGGGGTGAATATGTTCTGGTGCTGGAGGGGAAGAGTTTTCAGGAGCAGCGCAGGGAAGAGATTGCCGGCTGGGAGTCTATGAGTATAGAGGCACATATGGCTTATTATGAGAGGCAAGGTATGGACAATAAAACGGCCATGAAGCAGGTAGCAAGAGACAGAGGTGTGGGAAAGAGAGAGATTTATGCTCATTTGAATCAGAAAATTCGAAAGTAAGCGGGCAGTTTTTTTCGAAAGAATTGCCAGTATATAATTTTTTAGAAAGCAAATAATAACCTCGTAATCACAGAATGAAAGATCCATTTTTGGATGTTTCAATGGGATGAATAAGGAGGTATGGATATGAGCAATATTTCTGAACTCGACTTACAGAATCTGCGTCATCTGATCGGCGGGTATGATACCACCCACTGCAAGATGCAGGCCTATGCCCAGGAGGCTAAGGATCCTCAAATCAGGCAGTTTTTCGAGAAAGGCGCAAAGTCGGCTATGGACAATAAGCAGCAGCTGATGAAGTTTCTCAGCTAAGTGGATCTGCCGTATCTGACAGGAAGCAGGCAGAGGTCTGTGTAATGCGGAAATATCGAAACAGGTGTGCTGTTATGGCGATGAGCCATGCGGATTTCAGAATGAGAGGTAGATAAGAATGCAGGAAAAAACAATGGTAGCGGATACCCTTGCGGGTATTAATGGAGAACTGACCCGCTATGCGGGCATGATCGCACAATCTGAGAATAAAGAATTAAAGCAGACACTGAAGCAGATTCGTAACGCCTGTGAGCAGTCACAGGAAGAATTGTATCAGCTGGCCAGAGAAAAATCCTATTATGTTCCTGCCAGCAAAGCGACAGAGGAAGAAGTTGCCCATGTAAAGGGGCTGTTTACCCAGGGAACACTGTAATGCATCAGAGGGCATCGCCTTTATCAGGCGATGCCCTTCTTGCCTGTTGACTTTTATATGTTTTTTGCGTATAATTGAATTTGGATTTTTGAATGTCTGTTGAGCGGAATGCGGATTAGGCTGCACAGGAGGTAGTACGCATGATACGATGTTCGATAAAACCCTATGAGGGCAGGGAAAAATTTATTTTTATCAGTTATGCACATCGGGACAGTGAACAGGTGTATTCGATTGTGGAGGGATTGGCGGAAAAGGGCTACCGTATTTGGTATGATGAGGGGATAGAGCCTGGAGAGGAGTGGCCGGAAATCATCGCGGAGCATTTGAATAACTGTGAGGCATGTATTTCTTTTCTGTCGGAAAATTACCTGGAGTCCCCGAACTGCAGGAGAGAGATTAATTTTGCTCTTCGTAAGGAGAAATCCCTCGTTACCGTAGTACTGGAACCTGTGGAAATGTCATTGGGCATGGAAATGCAGCTCTCCGCAACTCAGTTTGTATTGAAATACCTGCTGCCGAATGAGGAAGCATTTTACGAAAAGCTCTGTGGAGCGAAAATTTTGACGGAATGCAGAATGGAACAGGAGAAGATATTGGCAGAGGAAGAGAATATACTGCGCTCCTGGCTTATTCGGATAAAAACAGGAGAATACATAGAATTAAGGGAAGGGGAATTTAAACTGGGCAGAGATCCCTCGAATGACTATGTTATTACAGGCAACCGTACTGTGGGAAGGATGCATGCCTGCATTGTAGCAGAGAAAAACCAGTATGCCATTATTGATAAGCATTCTAAAAACCGGACATTTTTAAATGGTATGCAGTTAGAACCGGAGAAGGAATATACGTTGCAGGATGGAGATTTGATCCATGTGGCAAACGAAAGATTCAGTTTCCATCAGGAAGAAGGAATGACACTATTGCAGATTCAGGCTTGAGATAAATTTATATTTTGTATCATAGGAACAGCGCCGCGGAAGGTATTTGCGGCGCTGTTTTTACATATAATTAGGATAATCTCAGGCAGGAAAGAGCAAAAATGTTAAATGTGATATGGGCAGTGATGATACTGCTGGCAGTTGTCTATGGGGCAATTACAGGACAAATGGCGGAGGTTACAAACGCCGCACTGGACAGTGCGGGAGAGGCAATTTCGCTGTGTATTACAATGGCGGGAGTGGTGGCACTGTGGATGGGGCTGATGGAGATTGCGACAAAGGCAGGATTGGTGGCTAAACTGACAAGAGGGATTTCTCCGTTTCTGCGGTTTCTGTTTCCGCGGATTCCGGAGAGACATCCTGCCCGTGGCTACATAGCAACGAACATGATTGCTAACGTGTTGGGACTGGGCTGGGCCTGTACGCCGGCGGGGCTTTGAGTTATTATAATGACAGGTTGAAAAATCCATTGAGAAATCAAGGGTTTCCGCCGAATTTAGTCCTAATGAAAAAATGTAGTTTTGCATCAAAGCATTTCTGATTTTTCATTTGGACGGCGCCGATTCAAAAGAAAATAGGAAGAAATGTCAGTAATGTAACTCAAAGTGCCTGAAAGCAATGAGTTACTGGTTTTAGTATAGCATAAGGAGGGTAGAAGGTAAACAATTTCATATTGATGATTTAGATAGGACTAAATTAGTGAATGGCAGAAATGCTGTTAAAACTAGCTTAGTCCTATTTCTTTTTACAAATTCAAAATAATAGGAGCTTCCTGTATAATACAAACATAGGGAATCCCAAGAAAGGTGGTTGATAAA
>CAJTXE010000069.1 GCA_910580225.1 uncultured Acetatifactor sp. | reverse complement strand
TCAGCGCCCTGGCCGTTGGGATCGGTGTCCGCGCCATGACAGCCAATGAGTTCAGTACGTTCCATTTTACCCTGATGCCGCTGATGATCTGTACCCCTGTCCTCCTGGCTTTTGCGGTACTTATCCCGTTCCTCTGCTTCAAGAACTTGGAAAAGCAGAGCATTGTTGAGCGATTGAGAACAGAATAAGCAGAATGTTCTGGCGGAGGACGGCAAAAGAACGGGTAGATTACCGATACGAAGATGGAAAGATGACTTCAGACAAAAAGGTAGATTTCAAAATGCTTTTTGCCGAAGATTCCACATTTGGACTTTACATTCCTTTACCTGACTGGTTATAATGAAAGAGGATTTACCATAATTACGGAGAAAGAGAGGAATATAACATGGATGTAAAGGAACAGATTAAGATTGCAGTGGAGAAGATTACAAAGGACGGAAAGCTTCAGGAGCAGTTTCAGAAGGAGCCGGTAAAGGCGCTGGAGGGCATCCTGGGGGTGGATTTGCCGGACGATGTGATCAACCAGGTGATACAGGGAGTGAAGGCAAAACTTACAGCGGACACGGTATCGGATACCGTAAACGCACTAAAAGGTTTTCTCAAAAAATAGCAGAAACGACGGGGAGGTGTCCGGGTCGGACACAGGTGTATTGCGGGTGTGCTGCCATTGATGAAACAGGTACAGGGAGTGCAGCAGATGTACAGGGTTGAAAAGTAGAGTGAGGAAGGAAAGCAGGATGGAATGGCTGATAGAAATAGACGCAGAAATATTGATTTTTTTACAAAATAACGTTAGAAATGCGGTTTTCACTCCCCTGATCAGGATGATTACGGTATTGGGAAACGGCGGGGTGTTCTGGATTCTGGCCTCTCTTGTACTGCTGATTCCTGATAAGACCAGAAAGACGGGGATTGCCGCCATTGCGGCTCTGCTGGTCTCTCTGCTGATTAACAATCTTTTTCTGAAGAATCTGGTGGCGCGCATAAGGCCATATGAGGTGGTCGTCGGGCTGGAGGCTCTGATTCCAAAGCCTTGGGGGTATTCATTTCCGTCCGGGCATACAGGCAGTTCCTTTGCAGCGGCGTGGGTTTTTTACAGGGAACTGCCGAAGCGATTCGGTATTCCGGCGCTTGTTCTGGCAGGGGCCATCGGTTTTTCCAGATTGTACTTGGGGGTACATTATCCTACGGATGTATGCTTCGGCGTGATCAGCGGAATCGGAAGCGGCTATATAGCGCTGTTGCTGATCAGGGCGGTAACTGACAGATTCGGGAAGCAGAGTGTATGAGAAGAGAGAAAGTGGGGGATGGAAATGGATGCAGAGAAAATTCTGGATCAGGTAGATGATTTATTCCGGAAGAACAGAGGAAAAGATGCCGAAAAGCTCCTGTTAGAGTCCGTGACAGCAGCCGGGAAAGAGGAGAATGAAGGTGCCAGGCTGATTTTTCTGAATGAGCTGATCGGTTATTACCGGGAGAACTGTCAGCCCGAAAGGATCCGCGAGACAGCAGATCAAATCATGGCGCAGTTGAAGCGAATGGGGATTCAGGGATCTGTTGCCTATGGGACAGCGCTTTTAAATGTGGCCACAGGTTACCGTGCCTGCGGAGAACTGGAGGAATCAAAAGCGCTTTACAGGGAGGCACAGGCAATCTATGACAGGGAGCTGGACAGTAATGATATGCTGGTGGCCAGTCTGAAAAACAATCTCAGCCTGCTGCTTCAGGAGCTTGGAGATTATGAGGCGGCAAAGAAGAACCAGCTGGATGCCCTGGCCATTGCGGAGGCAAACGGCCTGCGATATGAGACTGCGGTGACCTATACCAATCTGGCCAATACCTGTCTCCAGCTGGGACAGAATAAGGAGGGCGGGGAGTATGCCGCCAAGGCCGTGAACATATTCCTTCAGGCGGGGATGATGGACAGTCACTGTGCGGCGGCTATGAGTACGCTTGGAATGTGCTATTTCCGGGAGAAAGAGTATGAAAAAGCCATAAAGCAATACGAATCTGCGCTGAACGTTCTGGAATGGTGTCGTGAAAAGAATGCTAATTATGACAAACTGGAGGCGGATCTTGAGATTTGCAGGAAAGCATATGCCGCTGAAAAATCCGGAAACGGAGAAACGGAGAAGGCAGCAGAGCCGGAGGCAGGGGACAGGTGGGAGACTGACAATTCGGATGCCGGCGCAAAAGACAGAAGCGGAAGTCCGGATACAGGACTGTTCCTGGCAGAGAAATATTATGAAACATTCGGTAAAATGATGATACAGGAATGTTTTCCGGAGTATGCCGACAGGATAGCTGCAGGGCTGGCGGGCAGGGGCTCCGACTGTTTCGGCTATGACGATGAGACATCCAGGGACCATGACTGGGGGCCGGACTTCTGTATGTGGGTCACGGACGAAACTTATGAGAAAATCGGAGAGTCGCTGCAGCGGGCCTATGAGCAACTTCCGAAGGAATTCGCAGGATATACCCGTGCCGCTCATGTGAACGCACGGAACAGGCGGGGGGTAATCCGCATTTCGGATTTTTACAGAGAGCTTACAGGCGGGGAGACCTATGAGGAGATTGACTGGAGGCAGACAGCAGACGCTTCTCTGGCAGCGGCGGTGAATGGCGTGGTTTTCAGGGATGAGGAAGGAATCTTTACCGCCTTCCGCGAGAAATTGGCCAAGGGTTGGCCGGAGGAAATTCGCTATTTGAAGATGGCGGAAAGTGCGGCGCGTTTTTCTCAGGCGGCACAGTATAATTATCCCAGGATGCTTGGCAGGGGAGACAGGCTGACGGCCCGTCTGATGGTATGGGAGGGCCTGCGGGAGGCCATGAAACTCCAACATTATATACAAGGAAAATATCCGCCCCACGAGAAGTGGCTTGTGCGCAGTCTGCAGGAAACGGAAGAGGGCAGGCGTGTGGCGGAACTGACGGAGCAGATTGCGGACAGTCTGCATCATGAGACGGCGGAGAATACCCAGGCCTGCATTGAGCGGCTGGGGGCATATTTTGCCATGGAAATGTACGGAGCGGGCTTTATCAGCGACACTGAGAGCTATCTGGATGCCCACAGCGAGGAACTGGTCTACAAGGCCTCTCTGGCAGCAAAGGAGAGGGAAGCGCTGGTGGAGGAGATTGCCAGACTGGAATTCCGGGCCTTTGACAAGGTAAAGAACGAGGGCGGCAGAGCCAGCTGCCAGAATGACTGGTCCACATTTTCCATCATGCGTAAAAGTCAGTATCTGACCTGGAACCGGGAGATGTTGCAGCAGTATCTCTACGATTTCAACAGAGAATATCACAGAGGACATAATCTCATAGAGGAGAAATATGGGCGTATGATGGAGAGTACCGCTCCGGAGAAGTATGAGGAGATCAGAACCCATTTTCCCGAGCTTTCCGAGGAGAAGAAAGCCATCATTGAGCATATTGTAGGGATGCAGGTTGCCTGGATGGAGGAGTTCGGAGCACAGTATCCTGCATTGGCAGGGAATGCCAGGAAAATTCATACCAGTGAGGATACGGCGGAAGATACCTCTTATGAGACGTATCTGCGGGGCGAGCTGAGTACTTATTCCGATAAAATGCTGGAACTCTACGGCCGCTATGTGGTGGAATACGCCCGTTCCGGCAGGAATACAGCATATGAAATTATGGAAAACAGTGTAAAAATGTACGGTTATCAGGACGTGGAAACGGCGGAGAAGGAGATTACGGAATACGAATCCAAACGTGTATAAAGATCAAAAAAACTGCACACGCTGTATCAGGATCAAAATTTTGTTCTGCCCGGGCGAATCAGGGATATGCCTGATGAGGCCTGTCCAGGGCACGGCTTTGGGACAGAGTTTGGATCCGATTCATACGAAAGGAGCGTGCAGTGATGGATTTGGACGGAATCAGCGGAAACGGCCTGCTTTCCAACGGAACACCGTTTGCGGAACTGCCGGTGGGATTCGGCATGTCCCTTGCCACGAATGAGGCGGCTATGAAAGGGTATGCGGGGCTCACCGAGGCGGAGAAAGAGAAAATCATCCTGCGCTGCAGAGATGCCAAGACCAAAGGGCAGATGCAGGAGATTGTAGATTCGCTGGCACCAGGTACGGATGTACAGGAAGTATTTGAAGAAGAAAAAGAGCAAATGACGTAAGAAGATAGACGGCGTATGGTTAATAGATCGGGGAAGTGCAGAAGGAATGCGGCGGATCCAATCAGGTATACCATCCGCCGTCTATTGTGATGATCTGGCCGGTCATATAAGGGGGCGCCTGGGCCATGCGGAAGATCAGTTCGGCGGCTTCCCTGGGATGACCGATTCTTCCGGCGGGGATTTCTTCCCGAAGAGTTTCCAGATCTTCCGGAGACAGGCAATCATTCATGGTGGTATCGATAACGCCGCAGGCAATGGCATTGACCTGTATGTTGCTGGGGGCCAGCTCCTTTGCGAGAGCCTTGGTAAAGGCGTTCATGCCGCCTTTTGAGGCGGAATAAGCCACCTCCATGGAGGCACCCTGAGTCCCCCACACGGAGGATATATTGAGGATCCGGCCGCTGTGGTTTTTCAGCATCAGCGGCACCGCCGCGCGGCAGGTGTAGAAACAGGAATCCAGATTCACTGCCAGAATCCGGTGCCACTGGTCGGCAGTCATGTGGGAGAGCAGGCCGAAATAGGCCATGCCGGCATTGTTTACCAACACATCCAGATCCCGGATATGGGAAAATAACCGCTCCACATCCTCTTCCCGCCCCATATCCGCCTGAACGGGCCGGCAACGGATGCCGTAAACAGCCTGCAGACGTGCTGCCAGGGATTCCAGGCTTTCCATGGAGCGATGACAGGTGAGCGTCAGGTCATATCCATGTTCGGCAAAAAGCTCCGCCGCGGCTTTTCCGATGCCCCGGGATGCCCCGGTGATCAGGGCGGATTTCTGTTCTTTTTCTATCACCATGACAATTCCTCCTTTTTCCTTCCAGTCCATTGTAACATGACGGAGCGGACTTTTCTACTGTCTTCTTGACATTTTCTGTGGGCCTCGATATGATAAATAAATATGACTGTTCATTTTGTTCACAGCAGCGGAAGTATCCGTACACAGTGCAGAAAGCGACAGTATATGACAATCACTGCCGACTGACCAGATCCGCGTAGGATCTCCGGAAGTGACGGCATATTTTGGGAGTGATATTATGAGAAAGAGAAGAAATATCAGCAGGAGCCGCAGGATCGATTATATGATGTATGGCTTTACAGCCTTACTGTGCACCGTTACCTTTTTCGTACTGGTGTTCGGCGGAGACGGGACACGGACAGAGAAGGAGGCAGGCAGTTCTGCAGCGGCGGAAAATGGAGGGATTTGGGTGGAGGGAGACGGCCAGATCCCAGATGATAACACGGACTCATTACAAGGGCGGGATATTTCGCAGACAGGGGACCGACAGCTCCTTCAGGATGACGCACAGGCGGAGATATCGCAGGAGGACACTGGAGAGACACCCATTCCGGAGCCTGAGGTTCCGGAGATTACGCTGGTAATGGTGGGGGATATTCTGCTGCATACGCCGGTGGCAGAGAGCGCACTGCAGGAGGATGGAAGCTATGATTTCAGTGCTGTCTTCAGGCAGGTGCAGGAGGACATCTCATCGGCGGACCTGGCCCTGGTGAACCAGGAAGTGATCATCGGCGGGGCAGAACTGGGCGTTTCCGGATATCCCGCTTTTAATGCACCGTATGAGCTGGGAGATGCCTTGGCGCAGGTCGGCTTTGACGTGGTGCTCCATGCCACAAACCATGCACTGGACAAGGGGAAGCAGGGAATGATAAACTGCCTGTCCTTCTGGCAGGAGAATTATCCGGAGATTGGGGTATTGGGAATCCATGGAAGCGCTGAAGGGCAGGAGGAAATCTATCTCTTTGAGCAGGATGGAATCCGATTGGCGATTCTAAATTATACCTATGGAACCAATGGTATTCCTCTGCCTGGGGATATGCCTTATGCGGTGGATCTGTTGGAGCGGGAGAAAGTGGCGAAGGACCTGGAGAAAGCCCGGGAGATAGCGGATTTTGTGGTGGTCTGCCCCCATTGGGGAACGGAATACGTGCTGGAGGAAACGTCGGAGCAGGAAGAGTGGGCTGTATTTTTTGCTGAAAACGGAGCAGATCTGATACTGGGTACCCATCCTCATGTGATAGAACCCATAGCGTGGACCGGCGGAGAGGAAGGGGCCCTGGTTTATTATTCTCTGGGAAATTTTGTGAACTGGACGTCCGGTACCGGGGAGGGTGTGGCCAACCGGATGGTAGGCGGTATGGCACAGGTAACGATCGGACTGGATGATGGAGGGGAGGCCGTGATTACATCTTATGGAGTGAAACCGCTGGTCTGCCATGTGGAAGAGGGGGTAGGAGGTGTAACGGTATATCCACTGGATGCTTATACGGAGGAGTTGGCAGGGCGCAGCGGAATCCGGGCACAGGACGATACTTTTACATTGGAATACTGCAGGAATCTGGCAGAACGGATATTCGGGAGTTCTATCATCCAAGACTGATTATTCCGCTTGCTGTTTGCCTGGTGACATCCCCAATGTGTGCTGCACGAAAATCTCGGGACCACTTCTTTTGAAAAGGGGCAGGGATACATCAGTTGACAAATGGGGAAAGCAATGCTAAGCTTTTATAGGAAGACAGAAGAGCGAAAGGATGGGGAACCTGTGGAAAATACGGGCGGAAAAGGAAAACGCTGGAAGGCGCTGATTTATATTGCATTTTTTCTGATATTAGGGAGCGGATCGCTTTTCTTTTATTTTCAGATCTACAAAGTGGTGCCTGCCTTCCATGAAATGACCTGTGAGTATGGTGACCCTGTCAGTCAAAATATAGAAGACTATCTAACCGGCACGGACTGGTCTGTCCATCTGGGGGAGCTGGACCTGTCAGGGGTGGATGAGGGAAATACAGGTACTTATCAGGCAGTGGTGCGGCACGGAAGATCAGAGTTTATCTATGAGGTGACCATCCGGGATACGACAGCACCGGAGATTGTCTGGAAGGATAAACAGATCTATCTGGCCAGGGGCGCGGTCTGCACAACGGAGGATTTCATAGACGGGATATCGGATGCGGACAGTCAGGCGAAGGCCTTTCTGGCCGATGGAGATTCCGAGCAGGAGACGATGCAGTTTGACCAAACGGGTCAGTATGACGTGGAGGTGGTTGCCAGGGACGGTTCCGGCAATGAAACCAGGGGACTGGTGTCCGTTATCGTGGATACCGCGCCGGTATTGGGAGGGATTCACGATTTTTACTGTGTGCCGGGAAGCGAGCCGGATTATCTGGATGAGGTGACGGCATGGGACGATGTGGACGGGGATCTGACGGCGGAGATACGGGTGGATGATTCCGGGGTAGATCTGGACCGGCCAGGAGAGTATTCCCTGTGTTATGTGTCGGAAGACAGGTATGGGCTGGAGACAGTGGAGGAAGCCAGAGTGCTGGTGGCGTCTGCGGAGGAGATCCAGGCATTGATCGGCCGGCGGGAAATTGACTACAGAGAAGATACCATTTTGGGGGCGCCCAATATTTATGATGCAGGTGCCTCGGCCCATGAGGATGTGGATGAGACGCTGGAATACATGCGGCCGGCGCTGGTACAGCTTTACCACGGTGTGGGCAGGGGCGGCTACAGCTCCGGCTCCGGTTATATCATGGAGATTACGGAGGATAAGATTTACATCTGTTCCAATCATCATGTGGTCAGCAAGTATGAAGACTGGGATGTCTATTTTTTCGACGGGACCAGAGTTCGGGGCAGGGCAGTGGGCACCAGCAGCAACTATGATGTGGGTGTGGCGGAGGTTTCCCTGGAGGATGTGCCGGAGGAACTTCTGGAGAAACTGATGACCGTACATATCGACAGGACATATTGGGAAAGTCTGAATCAGCAGGATATTGGGATCGGACTGGAGCGTGTGGACCGGGAAGGGGGAATTCTGCATATATCAAAAGGACAGCTGATCAAGGTCAAACAACAGTTTGACTGGAATACCCATGCAGACCATACGGAAGTGACCGTGGAGCTGATACATGGGGATTCCGGATCGGCTGTGCTGGATGGGTACGGTAATTTGATCTGCATGGCTTTTGCCTATTCCACGGATCCGGTCCGGTTTTGGTGTATTCCCCTGGACGGAATTCTGGAATGCTACAAAGAGATCACCGGCAGAATGCCTTATGTATATTGAAGCGAGGCGGCCTTTGCAGGGGAGGCTTTTTTCCGGGAGGGCTGTGCCGGAAGCGAAGAAACGGAACCGGAAGGAAGGAGAATGGAATGGAGAAATGGATTGACGGGAAGAAGATTTCAAAAGAGATCAAAGAGGAATTACAGAAGGAGATGGCGGAGCTGAAGGCAGGCGGTGGGGAGCGCTGTCTGGCCGTTATCCAGGTGGGAAATGACCCTGCGTCCTCAGTGTATGTGAGGAACAAGAAAAAGGCCTGCGAATATGTGGGAATAAAGTCCGTTTCTTATGAACTGCCGGGAGAAACCACAGAGGCGGAGCTGACGGAATTGATCGGGCAATTGAATAAGCGTTCGGATGTGAACGGCATATTAGTACAGCTGCCGCTGCCGGAACAGATCGACGAGGATAGAATCCTGCTTTCCATTGCGCCGGAAAAGGATGTGGATGGGTTTCATCCTGTAAATGTGGGTAATTTAAGCATCGGCCGGCCGGGGTATGTATCCTGTACGCCGGCCGGGGTGATACAGCTGCTGAAACGTTCCGATATTCCTATAGAGGGGAAGGAATGTGTGGTGCTGGGCAGGAGCAATATTGTGGGTAAGCCCATGGCCATGCTTCTCCTCCGGGAGAACGGAACCGTCACGATTTGCCATTCCAGGACTGTAAATCTGAAAGAGATTACCAGACGGGCGGACATTCTTGTAGTGGCAGTGGGCAAACCGGGATTTGTGGACGAAAGTTTTGTGAAAGAGGGGGCAGTGGTAATTGATGTGGGAATTCACAGGAACGAGGAGGGAAAACTCTGCGGGGATGTGGATCTGGACTCGGTTGCACCGAAGGCAGGCGCCGTTACGCCGGTGCCCGGAGGAGTAGGTCCCATGACCATTGCCATGCTGATGGCAAACTGTGTACACGGGCCGGGACAGTAAGGTTTTATTTTAAGACAGCGACGGGATGAGAACAGGAAAATGAACAAAAAAAGGAATCGAAAGTATTGGATCATGATGGCATCGGCCGCCGGTGCGCTGGCAGGGCTGCGATGGGGATTTCGGAAAATCCGCGGTATCCACCACAGGATACTCACTGCATCCGGGGAAGAACTGCTGGAACGAAAGAAAGTGCCCGGGTGGGATCGGGCATGGGATGCATATCCGCGGCCTCAGATGCGGCGGGATCATTTTTACAGCCTGAATGGTCATTGGAAACTGAATGGTCGGGAGATTTTAGTGCCATTTCCGCCACAGGCTCTTTTGTCCGGATATGAAGGGAAGGCAGGAAAATATCTGAACTATTCCAGGGATTTCGTCCTGCCGGAGAGAGAATCCGGAAGACGGTATTTACTGCATTTCGGCGCTGTGGACCAGATTGCATCGGTATGGGTAAACGGCCATTTACTGGGGAAACATGAGGGCGGTTATCTGCCCTTTACCTTTGATATGACGGAATATGTGAAGCCGGGGACAAACCGGATCATCGTAAAAGCGAAAGACGCCCTGTCTGTTCGTTATCCTTATGGAAAGCAGCGCAAGGCCAGGGGAGGTATGTGGTATACGCCGGTGAGCGGAATCTGGCAGAGCGTATGGATGGAAGCCGTACCATGGGTGTATATCTCCGGACTGGAAATTACTGCCGACAGGGAAAAGGTGCGGATTCGGGTGCATACCTCTGGGCAGAAAGTCTCAGATCCCTGGGAACAGGAAATATCGGTTAAAATGAAACTGCATGACGGAAGCTGGTATACCGTCCATGCCGCTGGAACAGAGATTGACATCGATATGGCCGGAATCCGGCTCGCCGACGGCAGTCTGTACCGTCCGGTCTTGTGGACGACAGAACATCCGCATTTATACGAAATGACAATTACAATGGGAGAGGACAGTGTGGATTCCTACTTCGGCCTGCGGACCATAGAGGTGAAGGAAGAGGAGGGGATACCGAGAGTCTTACTGAATGGGAAACCGGTGTTTCTCCAGGGAGTTCTGGATCAGGGCTATTTCTGTGACGGCATTTATCTGCCTGCGGCACCGGAAGAATACGAACAGGATGTGCTGCGTATGAAGGAACTGGGAATGAACCTGCTGCGGAAGCATATTAAAATCGAGCCGGAATGTTTCTATTATTATTGTGACCTTCACGGAATGCTGGTGATGCAGGATATGGTAAACAGCGGGGGGTATTCCTGGATCCGGGATACGGCGCTGCCAACCCTTGGATTCTGCCGGAAAAAGGACGGGGGATTGTGGCGGGGGAAGAAGCGCAGAGAATTTTTCGTGAGGCATATGGAGGAAACCATTCGGCATCTGCACAATCATCCCTGTGTGATTGCCTATACCATCTTTAACGAAGGATGGGGGCAGTTTGAGAGTGATGCCATGTACAGAAGGGCAAGGGCGCTGGACGATACCAGGCTCTATGATGCTGCATCCGGATGGTTTTCCCGGACGGAAAGTGATTTTGACAGCCAGCACATCTATTTTAAGAAGCTGGAGATTCCGGAGAGACCCGAAAAGCCCGTGCTGGTTTCCGAATGCGGCGGTTATTCACTCCGCGTACAGGACCATTTTTATACAAAATATGCCAGGTATGGGTATGGAGCATGCAGAGACTGTCAGGAGCTGGCAGAACGGGTGAAGAGGCTGTATGAGGAAACCATTTTACCTGGTATTCCGAAAGGGCTCTGCGGATGTATCTATACTCAGCTTAGCGATGTAGAGGACGAGGTCAATGGCTTCTATACTTATGACAGGAAGGTATGTAAGGTGGATCCGGAGGAAATGCGGGAGATAGCGGGTAATCTTTTGGAGGCAATGGCCGGGAAGCAGCGGTCCGGCTGAACGTTTCCGGAGAAGATCAGAAAAGGGAGGATTATGTGATGTTATGTGTGAAAAACGGAATGATTTATGATGCTGTCCACAGAGAGCCCTTTCGGGGGGATATCCTGGTGGAAGACGGAAAGATCAGGGCGGTGGGAGAAGGCCTGGAGATTCCGGAAGGGACGCAGATCATAGAGGCAGAGGGCCTGCAGGTGTATCCCGGATTTGTGGAGGCTCATGGACACATTGGGCTGGATGGATACGGCATCGGCTATGAGGGGATGGATTACAACGAGATGAATGATATCATCAGCCCTCAGATGCGAGGAATTGACGGGGTGAAACCGTTGGATCCAGCCTTGCCCATGGCTGCGGCGGCCGGGGTTACCTGTGTCTGTGTGGGACCTGGGAGCGCCAATGTGCTGGGGGGGACATTTACCACCATCAAGACTGTGGGCAGAAGAGTGGACGATATGGTGGTGCGGGATAATGTTGCCATGAAATGTGCATTCGGGGAGAATCCCAAACGGGTGTATCGGGATAAAAAGGATTCCAGCCGCATGACTACGGCAGCGCTTCTGCGGGAGACGCTGTTCAAGGCCGGAGAATATCTGGAGAAGAAGGAAGCAGCCGGGGATGACCTGTCCAAAAGGCCTGCTTTCGATATGAAGATGGAAGCGCTGATTCCCGTGATGAAGAGGGAGATTCCCTTAAAGGCCCACGCTCACGCTGCAGAAGACATCTTTACCGCTCTGCGGATAGCGAAAGAGTTTCAATTAAAAATAACATTGGAACATGTCACTGAGGGACACCTGATTGTAGAAGAGCTGGCTGCAGAGAACGTGCCTCTGGCAGTGGGGCCCACTTTGACCAGTGCCTCCAAGTTTGAGCTGCGGAATAAGAGCTGGGTGACACCGGGACGTCTGGCAGCCGCGGGATGCCAGGTATCCATTATCACGGATTCGCCGGTGATTCCGCAGGAATATCTGCCGCTCTGTGCGGGACTGGCGGTACAGGCCGGAATGGACCCTTTCGCAGCACTCCAGGCCATCACCATCAATCCGGCCCGGCATGCCGGGATTGCTGACCGGGTAGGTTCCCTGGAAGCCGGGAAGGATGCAGATATAGTCATCATGGACGGATGCCCTTTTGAAGTTTCCTCCAGGGTAAAGCATGTGTTGATTGACGGCAGGCAGATAGATTTTATGAGCTAGAAATAAACGAAAAAACATTTCTTCGGGAATTGGTTCCCGGAGTGGGTTTTCGAAAAGAAAGGCAAGGTTTACAATGGACATTTTTCAGACGATCAAAGAAGAACTGAAGGTGGAAAAGTGGCAGGTAGAGGCTGCGGTCAAGCTCATTGACGAAGGCTGCACCATTCCCTTTATTTCCCGATACAGAAAGGAAGTGACAGGTTCCCTGAACGATGAGCAGCTTCGTGATCTCCACGAGCGTCTCACCTACCTGCGCAATCTGGAGGAGAAGAAGGAGCAGGTTCTGGGCAGTATTGAAGAACAGGGTAAGCTGACGGAGGAACTGCGGGAGAAGATTCTGGCGGCCCAGACTCTGGTGGTGGTGGAAGACCTCTATCGTCCCTACCGTCCCAAGCGGAAGACCCGGGCAAGTGTGGCAAAGGCCAAAGGGTTGGATGGACTGGCAGAGTACATCCTGGCCCAGAATGCCCAGGCACCTGTGCTGGAGGAAGCGGCAAAGTATGTCACCGGCAGCGACGTGGAAGAAGAGAAAAGGGTGTCCACTCCCCAGGAAGCCCTTCAGGGGGCAAAGGACATCATTGCGGAGGCCATTTCCGACAATGCGGACCACCGCAGTTACATCCGGGAAGCCACTGTGGAAGAGGGCATCATAGTCAGCACTGCAAAAGACGAAAAAGCCCAGAGCGTCTATGAGATGTACTACAATTTCGAAGAGCCGGTGAGAAAGGTGGCGGGCCACAGAGTGCTTGCCCTGAACCGGGGCGAGACGGAAAAGGTGCTGACTGTAAAAGTCAATGCTCCGGAGGAGCGGATTCTGCGTTATCTGGAGAAGAAGACTGTCACTTCGGAAAATCCCTACACTACCCCGGTGCTGAAAGAGGTCATAGAGGACAGCTACGAACGTCTCATCGCCCCGGCCATTGAGAGGGAGATCCGCAGCGACATGACGGAGAAGGCGGAGGACGGTGCGATCTCTGTGTTCGGCAAGAATCTGGAGCAGCTTCTGCTGCAGCCTCCCATCGCGGGAAAAGTGGTCTTGGGATGGGACCCGGCCTTTCGTACCGGCTGCAAACTGGCTGTGGTTGACCAGACCGGTAAAGTCCTGGACACCAAAGTAATCTATCCCACTGCACCCCAGAATAAGGTGGAAGAGTCCAAGCGGGAGCTGAAGAAACTCATTGCCAAATATCATGTGGACCTGATTTCCGTGGGCAACGGCACCGCTTCCCGGGAATCCGAACAGATTATCGTGGATTTGCTGAAGGAACTGGATCGTCCGGTGCAATATGTTATTGTCAGCGAAGCCGGCGCCAGCGTGTATTCTGCCAGTAAGCTTGCCACAGAGGAGTTCCCAAACTTTGATGTGGGTCAGCGAAGCGCGGCCTCCATTGCCAGAAGACTCCAGGATCCCCTGGCGGAGCTGGTGAAGATTGATCCCAAGTCCATCGGTGTGGGTCAATATCAGCACGATATGAACCAGAAGAAGCTGAGCGAAGCATTAAGCGGCGTTGTGGAGGACAGCGTGAATAAAGTGGGTGTGGATCTGAATACCGCCTCTGCATCCCTTCTGGAATACATATCCGGCATCAACAAGACAATTGCACGGAATATCGTAGATTACAGAGAAGCCAACGGACGCTTTACCAATAGAAAGCAGTTGCTGAAGGTGGCCAAACTGGGGCCCAAAGCCTTTGAACAGTGCGCAGGTTTCATGCGGATTCTGGATGGGGACAACCCATTGGATGCCACCAGTGTACATCCCGAATCCTATGAGGCTGCCGTGAAGCTTCTGGACAAACTGGGCCTCACCATGGAGGACATACGGGAGCTGCAGCGAAAGGCTGCACAGGAGAAGAAAACAGGTGCAGGAAAGCCTGCTGCTTTAGCGGATGCCCGAAAGGTTTCCGGAGAAAAAGCAGATGCCGGGCGTGGATCCCGAAAGAAACCGGGCCAGAAGGAGATCCGCATCTCCAACACCAACACGGCCATGGGAAAGGCCCTTGCAGCGGCCATGGGGGGCGTGCAGGCTGCGGAAGGAGAAAACCGTTCCGCCGGCGGAAACCGGAAGAATTCTGCAGTGGAAAAAGCCGGAAGGCAGGATGACGGCAGACAGCCGGAAGAATCCGCGGCCACAGGTGTGCTGGCAAGGTTTGCCAACCGCGTAAAAGACCGAAAACAGCTGGCGGAAGAACTGGGCATCGGGGAGATTACCCTGACGGATATCCTGAAGGAACTGGAAAAGCCTGCCAGGGATCCCAGAGACGATATGCCGAGACCCATTCTGCGCAGCGATGTACTGGACATGAAGGACTTAAAGCCCGGCATGATTCTCAAGGGAACTGTCCGCAATGTCATTGACTTCGGCGTGTTCGTTGACATTGGGGTACACCAGGACGGACTGGTGCATATTTCCCAGATCACAGACCGTTTCATCAAACATCCCCTGGATGCGGTCAGCGTGGGAGATATTGTAGAAGTACAGGTGCTTGGTGTGGATGAGGCCAAGAAGCGTATCAGTCTGACCATGAAAGTGAACCAGGACAAAAATAAGAAATAAAATGAAAAAAATGACCAAAAATGTTGCAAAGGATAGTACTTTGCG
>CAJTXE010000068.1 GCA_910580225.1 uncultured Acetatifactor sp. | reverse complement strand
TGTATTTTTCCTTATCCAAAAGGTTCGTCTTATTTGTAAGTAAGGCGAACCTTTTCTTTCATGGAAGCATAAATATAAAATCTTTTTCCTCACTATGAATGAAAAAACAGATTAAAGAAGTTGCAAACTGTGGAATACCCGATAATAAATCACTTATAAAAATTACAAGAAAAACATTCCGAATAGTTAACCTGGATAGAAGATCTATAGAAGTCCTCTGACATAGACTGTTATTATGCAGACACAGAACAGGAAACTGCCTTTGGAACAGCATTTTGCAGTATTTCCGAAAGAAAAGAAACTGTCAGAAACAGCAGAATTGACAAAAAACGGAAAAGGCAAAATTTTGCTTGCAATATAGCGACAAAAGGTATAGAATAATTAAAGTTATAAAAAAAGGTTCGCCTTACTTACAAATAAGGCGAACCTTTTTTCATGTAATGCGGCTTCCGACAAGTAAGTTGCAGAACCCATGCACACATAGCAAAAAAACAATGAAAGCAATAAGAAAAACAGCCCGAAAGCTGGTTTTTCCTATTGTCTTTCACGTCATTTCATTCACTTTTTGCATCTGCCTAAACCAGTTTCTCCGCCTCAGACAGCCATAATCTGACACTTGCGTCAGAAGGCATCCGCAGGTCGCCTCGGGGCGAAAGTGCCACGCTTCCCACTTTCGGACCGTCTGGCAGGCAGGAACGTTTAAACTGCTGTGTAAAAAATCTCTTATAAAAAATTCTCAGCCATTTGAGAATCGTCCCGTCATCATATTGGCCTGCAAATGCCAGTTTCGACACACGGTATATTTTTGCCGGAGAATAACCGCAGCGCAGCATATAATATAGAAAAAAGTCATGCAATTCATATGGACCCACCAGATCTTCTGTCTTCTGGGAAATCACACCATCCACTGGGGGAAGCAGCTCCGGACTCACCGGAGTGTCCAGAATATCCGCCAGCAGATCTGTAAGCTCCGTGTTGCCGCAGGTATCCCCATAGTATTTTACCAGATGCCGCACCAACGTTTTAGGCACCCCTGCATTGACGCCGTACATGGACATATGATCCCCATTATAAGTGGCCCAGCCCAGCGCAAGCTCCGACATATCCCCTGTGCCGATTACAAGGCCATTTCTGCGGTTTGCCAGATCCATCAGTACCTGTGTTCGTTCTCTCGCCTGACCATTTTCATAGGTGACATCATGCTCGGAAAGCGCCTGACCGATATCTTGGAAATGGATTTCCACAGCCTTCCGGATATCTACCTGTTCCAGAGTTACTCCCAGGATGTCCGCCAGATGGCATGCGTTCTCATAAGTTCTGTCCGTTGTTCCGAAGCAGGGCATGGTTACCGCCGTGATTCCCTTCCTGTCCAGCCCCAGCAAGTCAAAAGTTCGTACCGTCACCAGCAGCGCCAGCGTGGAGTCAAGTCCGCCAGAAACACCGATCACAGCGCTTTTCAGCCCCGTATGTTCGTATCTTTTCTTCAGTCCGTAGGACTGGATGGACAGGATCTCCTCACAGCGGCGATTTCGCTGCCCTTCGTCTCCGGGCACAAAGGGCATGCTGCCAAAGCGTCTGTCCAACCTGGTTTCTTCGGATTCCAGCCGAAAAGGAATCCTTACATACTCCCCCTGGGGTTCTTTTCCGAAAGTCCCCATCCGCCTTCTTTCTAAAAGAATTCTCTCTATATCAATATCCGCATACAGAGTCTCACAGGCAAAGCGTTTCACTTGAGCCAGAAGAATTCCATTTTCCGCGATCAGATTATGACCGCCGAAAACCAGATCCTGCGTGGACTCTCCTTCACCTGCAGAAGTATAAATATAACCGCAGATCAGTCTGGCACTGGAAGATTTTACCAGGAGCTCCCTGTATTCATCTTTTCCGATAGTCTCATTGGAGGCAGAGAGATTAGCCAGAATGGTGGCCCCTTTCAGGGCATGATTTGTTCCCGGTGAGCTCGCCACCCACAAATCCTCGCAAATTTCACACCCCACGATGAGGCCGTGCATGTCTTCACAGGAAAAGAGGAGATTCGTTCCAAACGGAACCGATTCTCCGGCAAACAAAAACGGAACCGGCTTCTCATTGCCCTCTGCAAAGTGCCGCCCCTCGTAAAATTCCGCATAAGATGGGATATTCCCCTTGGGTACAAGCCCCAAAAGTCTGCCCCGGCAAAGAACTGCAGCCACATTATACAGCCGCCCATCCCGTTCCATGGGCAGCCCCACCATGATCAGCGCATCCTTCTTTTGCGTCCGTTCCATGATCTTCACCAGCTGCCGGGCAGCTTCTTTCAGCAGCAGAGGCTGCAGAAACAGATCCCCGCAGGTATAGCCTGTAATACACAGCTCTGGAAATACAATGATTTTTGCTCCCTTTGCGCAGGCATCCTCCAGCCCTGCACAGATCACTTCCGCGTTATAGGCAGGGTCCGCCACTCTGATTTTCGGCGTCACTGCCGCTGCCTTGATAAATCCCTGCTTCATATTGTTCCTCTTTCATTTGCTCTTCTGATACAATGCTTTTAATTCATCCACCTGAAATCTATAATGCTTTCCACAGAACTGGCAATTGACCTCGATCTCCTGCCCTTCTTCTATCATGTCTCGAATCTCCTTCTTTCCCAGACTGATCAGGACTTTTTCGATACGCGGCCTGTCACAGTTACACACAAAAGACGTAGGCCTGGACTCCAGAATCTCACAATCCAGTCCTGCCAGCAGCATATCCAACATTTGCTCCGGTGTATTTCCGGCATCCAGCATGGCTGTCACGGAAGAAATTCCGCATAGGTTCCGTTCCAGCCTGTCGATCACGCCATCCTCCACAAACGGCATCAGCTGAACCAGAAAACCGCCAGCCTGTCTGACAGTATTATCCCGCTCCATCAGTACACCCAAGCCCACGGATGAGGGTACTTGTTCGGAAGTGGCAAAATAATAGGTCAGATCCTCCGCAATTTCGCTGGTCTGTAACAAAGTCTGCCCCACATAAGGCTCTTTTAAACCCATATCCCGGATGACCCGAAGCGTTCCTTTTCCCAGGGCACCTGCCACATCCAGTTTACCCAGGCTGTTGGCCGGAATGATCACATCCGGCGTATAAGCATATCCCTTTACATTTCCCCTGGCATCTGCCGTCACCATCAGTCCCTGCATGGGTCCATCGCCTTTCATCTGCAGCGTCAGCAGGTCTTCCTCTCCCTTCAGCATTGTTCCCATCATTGCTCCCGCGCTCAGCAGACGCCCCAGCGCCGCCGTTACCACCGGGCTTGTATTATGCGCCTGCCTTGCCTGTTCCACCAGCTCTCTTGTGGTACAGGCAAAAGCCCGGATCTGTGCCCCCGCTGCAGTGGCACGCACAATATAATCAGCCATCTTTTCTCCTCCTCTGTGCTCCAACCTGACAGAACTTTCCATTCTCTTTCGCAACTACATATACCCTTTCACTTCTGTCCGTAACCTCTCTGCCAGTATCCGCATCTCTGACTTCCTGCACCGTCATCCCTGCCCGGGACACCAGTGCAAGCATCTGTTCCACCGTATATCCCCGCTGGAAATGCGTTTCTGTAAATCTGCGAAAAACACCATCATTCTGCCGGACAAATACTGTCAGATCATATTCATTGATCCCTTCTTCCGGATGATAATAATTCTCCCAGATAAAACTGCAGTCCTCCCGATTTTCCGCAATTGTAGCATCCCCAATAACCTCCCGGTATTTGTAATCTGTATTGAAATCAAACAGAAAAATCCCCCCTGGAAACAGATAGTTATTCACCAGAGTAAATACCTCCAGCAGCTCCTCTTCTTCCAGGATATAATTCAAAGAGTCGCATACACTGTATACCGTCCCCACTGTACTGTACAGTTCCAGTTCCCGCATGTCCTGCTGCAGATACAGGATCTCCGCACCGCATCTCTCCCTCTTATTCATGGCCATATTCAGCATGGACTCCGAAGAATCCACCCCTATCATATCGTATCCTTTCTGATATAACAGTTCCGTCAGCGTCCCTGTCCCGCAGCCCAGGTCCACCACCAGATTCCGTTCGGAATCCAACAGATCATCTGCATCTCGCTCCGGTTTTGACACACCGTATCTCCTGATCAGGACATCCAGCCGCTCCGCCCATTGCCTATAAGGAACATTATCCATCAATTCATCATATACATCCGCGAAATCGCCGTATTGTTCCGTCATTCTTCATCCCTTTCCGCCGCATTCCCAGGAGATTGCCCGGGGATATGCCCTTACAAAATGTCATATTCCCCATTGCACACCTTGTCATCCAAAACACCCAACCTTAATGTTCAAATAATTTCTTTGACACAGAATCCGAAAAATCAGAACAGCACCCCCAGCGCTCCGAAGACTCCCGCACTGGCCAGACCCATAATAATACCTGCCAGAATTACGCCAAACAATACCGCAAATACACTGGATTTAAAATCCATATCCAGGAGACTGGCAGCCAGTGTCCCGGTCCATGCCCCGGTTCCCGGCAGCGGAATCCCCACGAATAGCAGCAGGGCCACAAACAATCCTTTCCCTGCCTTTTCCTTCAGTTTCATGCCGCCTTTATGCCCTTTCTCCAGACAAAAGGTGAAAAATTTTCCAATTACCGGCTTGTCTGCTCCCCACTCCAGGACCTTTCTGGCAAAGAGAAAAATAACAGGCACCGGCAGCATATTGCCCACAATACAAACAATGTAGCTGGGAACCACCGGCAGATTCATCCCCAATGCAATGGGTACTGCCGCCCTCAGCTCAATCAGGGGAACCATGGAAATAAAAAACACAAATAAATATTCCTTCAGCATAATAAACTCCGTTTCTTTATTTTCTATCAGATTCAACAACCCGTCTCCTGCCGTGAATCCTTTCAGGCATCCTGCCTCTTACAGGAAATCTTTCAGGAAATCCAGCAATCTGTCCATCTCCCGATCTGTTCCGATGGTGATGCGCAGATAGTTCCCAATCCTGGGTTTATCCCAATGGCGCACGTAGATATCCGCCTCCCGCAGTGCCCGGAAAATCTGTCCTGCCGGAACGGTCTCATGGGCAGCAAAGATAAAATTCGCTCTGGAATCCGGGAAGATAAACCCCAGTCTTTTCAGTTCTTCCTTCACATATTCTCTTGTAGCCACAATCTTCGATGTGGTTTCCCTGAAATACCTGTCATCCCGTACCGCCTCCGCCCCCAACAGCTGGGATGGCAGATTCATGGTATAGGAATTGAAGGAGAACTTTACATCATTCAGATATCGAATCAGTTTCTCGCTGCCGATACAGAAACCGATCCGCAGCCCCGCCATGGCCCTGGATTTGGAAAAGGTCTGCACAATCAGCAGATTATCATACTTTTCCACAAGCGGTAATGCAGATGTTCCGCCGAAATCCACATACGCTTCATCTACAATCACCACTGCGTCGCGGTTGGCCAGGACAATCTCCTCCACTGTCTCCAGGCTCTCCTCCAAACCGGTGGGCGCATTGGGATTCGGAAAAATCACCCCTCCGTTCGGCTGCCTGTAGTCTTCCGGACGAATACGCCAGTTGTCGTCCAGCGGACATGTTCTATACGGTATTCTGTGCAAATCTGCCCAGACATCATAAAAGGAATATGTCACATCCGGAAATAGAATGGGGCGGCCGCTGTTGAAAAAGGTCATAAAGGCCATGGATAACACATCGTCTGAACCCACCCCCACAAACACCTGCTCCGGTTTCACCCGGTAATATTCCGCCAGTGTCTCCACCAGAATTGTACTGTGGGAATCCGGATACAGACGCAGCGTGTTCCAGTCCAGTTCCTCCGCCAGCTTCTTCACTCCCGGTGCCGGCGGATAGGGACATTCATTTGTGTTTAATTTGATGATATCCGGCTTTCGGGGTTGTTCCCCTGCCACATAGGGCACCGCTTTCCTTACATTTTGTTCCCAACTCACAGTATTTTCCGCCTTTCTGTTTCTACCCTTAAATAAGCCCGCCGCTTCTCCGAAAGCACTGTGTCCTTCCCCTCTGCGGCCTTCTGCCAAAGATTCCGCCTGCTCTCATTTCTCACACACACTGCTCCAACTCTTCCCTGTAAATCTGCGCCTGCTCCGGACACTCCAGCATCTCATAACAACGGATCAATCCTTCCAGACTTTCTCTGCCTCCTGTCTGAAGATTCAAAATCGGACGAGTCTCATAGACTGCATTGTAATACCATACTGCGGCCTCCTCCAAATCTTCCCGTTCCTCATAAAAATGTCCCATCTCGCAGCAGATCTCCGAGCAGGCCTCTTCTGCAATGACCTTCGAAGTATATTTCAAAAAATTCACCACATCCCCGGCCAGCCGGGCCGCCTTCGCCACTACACAGCAGGCCTGGGCCAGTTCCTCACCATCCCTGTCGTTGTCCCTGGCCGATGCCATGAATATCTCTGCTGCCTGGGCAAAATCTTCCTCATCCCCCGCCAGCAGCAGTTCCCTTGCATAGAGTCCATGAAGCCTCTTGGGCAGCCGATATCCTTCCTGACAATGTCTGTAGAAATTAGCCAGGTCACGCTTTGCATGGCTTTCTCCCGGCAGATGCGTAACGACTATATCGCTATCGTATACCACCGGCATCAACCGCACAGTTTCATGGACCGGAGCCTCCCAGACAAAGTCCCGCCGTCGCTTAAACAATTTGGGACGATATTCCTCATCAAAATTGTAGACCGTGCCGTACTGCAGCTGATTCGCATACTTCATCTGTACAATCTCAATCTCCGGCAGCAATGTCTCCTTCAGGATACGGAAGCGCTCCCTGTTCTCCGGCGACAGCACCTCATCCGCATCTGCAGAATATATATATTCTTTTGTAGCCCTGGAAAACACAAAATTTCTGGCTGCGCTGAAATCTTCCGTCCATTTGAAATCATATACATGCTTCGTGTAGCGCTTGGCCACCTCTTTTGTCCCGTCTGTAGAGCCGGTATCTGCAATAATAATCTCATCTGCCAGATCTGCCACACTGTCCAGGCACCGGGCTAATATCTTCTCTTCGTTTTTCACAATCATGCACAATGAAATGGTAATCATCAGCACACCTTCTTCCTTATTTTGAATAACAACCAATAAGATCATACCAAAAAGAAGGCAATGGTACAACCACAAACGAAGTACTTTTTTGTAAACTTCATTTTTAGGTTGTGGTTTCAGCAAAAATGTGCTATAATACAACTCGTCGGAAGGCATTCCTGCCTCCGATGGAACTGTGCCTTATAGGCGGCAGTGATTTTATGACCTGACAGGAGGATATTATCTATGTTTATTGTTTTGGGCGGCGGATTATTGATTGTTATTATTGCTGTAATTGTCTCAGTGATCTCCAGCGTAGTTTCTGCGGTTGCGGCAGATTCCGATATAGAGTCCTGAATGCAGCGCTTCCCCCGGCAAATCGGCCGGAACCTTTTGAACGGAGCGGGGATGTCTGGAAATGGCTGTACTCACACAATATATGCTGTGAAGCATTGGAATTCACACTATATATTGTGAGATAACGGCTTTCCCGACAGCCCCTTTTGTTTTTATTCACCCATTCTCTGCAGCAGCTCCACGGCATGGAAGAGACATGCAAAGAGGCGGAAGATCATGCCTGCCGCCCCTTTCCTTCTATCTCCTTATCATCTGCTTACCCTGTCCAGCTCCCAGGAAACAGCCCCGGTAAATTTCTCTTTTCTATGCGAAGGGATTCTCCGTAGGATACAGTACACCCTTAGGCTGGTTGTAATTCAGATCCTCCACAGGCACGCCGATATACTTGAATACCTCATACAAAGCCTTACCGAAATGTCCGAAAGCCACTGCGCCGTGATGAGGGTAATTCTTCTCGATCAGCACATGGCGGTAGAAACGCCCCATCTCCGGAATGGCAAATATGCCGATGCCGCCGAAAGATCTGGTTGCAACCGGAAGCACCTCGCCTTGGGCGATATAAGCCCGAAGTTTATTGTCCGCAGTGGACTGAAGACGGTAGAACGTGATGTCGCCGGGCATAATATCACCCTCCAATGTCCCCTGGGTCACCTCCTCGGGAAGCGTACGGGCCATGATCATCTGGTACTTCATGCTACACGAAGACAATTTCTTCGTATTCGTATTGCCGCAATGGAAGCCCATAAAGGTATCATTGTGCGTATAGGCAAATTTTCCGCTGATGGCCTCCGCATACATATCATCCGGCACAGTATTGTTAATATCCAGCAAAGTCACGATATCTTCACTGACACAAGTGCCGATAAACTCACTTAAGCAGCCATAGATGTCCACTTCACAGGATACCGGTATGCCCATACCTGTCAGGCGGCTGTTCACATAGCAGGGAACAAAGCCGAACTGGGTCTGAAATGCGGGCCAGCACTTGCCGGCAATGGCTACATGCTTGCGGTAACCCCTATGGGCCTCAATCCAGTCCAGCAGCGTCAGCTCATATTGCGCCAGCTTGGGCAGAATCTCGGGCTTCCTGTTGCCTGCACCAAGCTCCTCCTCCATTTCCTTTACCTTGGCCGGAATCCGCTGATCTCCCTCATGCTTTTTAAATGCCTCAAACAGGTCAAGCTCGGAATTCTCCTCAATCTCCACGCCCAGATTGTAAAGCTGCTTGATCGGCGCGTTGCATGCCAGAAAATTCAGGGGACGGGGTCCGAAGGAAATGATCTTCAGACTGCTCAAACCCACAATCGCCCTTGCAATGGGAATAAACTCATGAATCCTGTCCGCACACTCCGCCGCAGTGCCTACGGGATTTTCAGGGATATATGCCTTAACATTGCGCAGTTTCAGATTGTAGCTTGCGTTCAGCATACCGCAGTATGCGTCTCCCCGGCCGCCTACCAGATCGTTCTGGCTCTCCTCTGCCGCCGCTATGTACATGGCAGGTCCGTCGAAATGCTTTGCCAGAAGGGTCTCTGAAATCTCGGGTCCGAAGTTTCCCAGGTATACGCACAGCGCATTGCAGCCATTGGCCTTAAGGTCCTCCAGAGCCTGTACCATGTGGATCTCACTCTCCACGATGCATACGGGACACTCGTATACGCAGTCCGTGCCGTATTTTGCAGTGTAGGCCTCCACCAGGGCCTTTCTTCTGTTGACAGACAGACTTTCCGGAAAACAGTCCCTGCTTACGGCCACAATGCCGATTTTTACCTGGGGCAAATTACTGCCTGTTAAAATATTCATGTTATCAACCTCCTGATCTGTAGTTGTAAAACTCTGTCATAAATTATAACTCCTTTTTACCTGTTTTTCCATAACTTTTCGAAAATATTATAGTGGAATGCCAAAATGCCCTGGTTAAGCTTGGCAGGTATTTTTCCCTTCGCGGCGGCAAAACTATACCTGAAGCCACAGGCTTACGCAATTGAAAACAAATGATCAGTCATTCTCTGTGGCGAATTGATGACAGGATTCCCGAAATCATTCCTGTCCTTTGGAACCTTGAGCAGATGCAGGGATGTCTGACCGGTCTTTGAACAGACAGAAAGGAATCGATATGAACAATAAAAAGAAAGATACCAATCTCACTGCCGCTCTGGCGAAAAATACTCTGGATGAAATCCCACAGCCGAAATCTGATGCCAGGCATATCACGGGCCTGGTAAAACACAGCGGCAAAATAGACGGTTACCAGCTCTCAGACGGCTCCACCATAAGCAAAGAAGAGGGCGTTCAGATGGCAAAAGCCGGTGAAATCAAGGGAGTCGGCGTAGCTCATCGGGGCGACACGGAATATCTCAAATCCATCCCCGACGGCTCCGACGACAACAACCTGAGCAGCCTGCCCTCCGTCTCCGGCTAAAGCATGTCCGAAAATTTCCTTTTCCAACACCGTAAATTTCTGCGGATCGGAGAAAGCTCTCCCTACGGTCAAAGCCTGCATTCCAACTGGCAGTCATAGGGCTCCTCTTCCACATGGCCCTGATGATAAACTTCCGCTTCCACACAACCCATGGCCCGGTAAAAGGCCTGGCTTTCCACTGCAGAATGGGCGGATATATACAATTTCCGCCCACCGTTACGCTTTGCCCAATCCCCGGCTGCCAAAAACAGAGCTTTTCCGATTCCTCTCCCCCGCATATCTTCAGACACATGGATAGAAGAGAGATCCCGATAACCCTGCTCTCCGCCGAATGCCCCGGCTTCCACAGATGTAAATCCCTTCAGCACTCCATCCTGGAACGCTCCAAACACAAATCCTCCCGTATCCAGCGTATTTCTTAAGCACGCGATTAATTTTTCATAATCAGCTTCTGTCCAGTCATCGATAAAAGGGTCCTCCCGGACCACCCACTCATCCTTTTCCCGCCTCCAACAGTCCGTCACCTTCTGATGGCGGATAAACTTCGCAAACAGTTCACGAGTTATTTCTTCCCTGTTATTCATTCTGCGATATTGAATCATACACTTTCTGCTCCCTTTTTATCCTGTCTCTTTGCCTGATCCTGCCGAAGCATAATGTATTCATTTCCTGTAATTTTACGCCGATTATTCGGGCAGCAACGGCCAAACCTGCTTTACCGCAGATCCGTCATAAGCTCCAGCACCGTGTCATACCCCTTCTCCGCGGCGATCTGGGCCGGAGTGATCCCAGCGTTGTCGGCATGGTTATAGTCTGCACCTTTTTTGATCAGGAAAATAGCCGACTCCTGGTCACCCCACCTAAGCGCCAAGTGCAGAGCAGTACTGCCGTTTTTGTTTTCTGCATTCACATCTGCCCCGGCCCGGAACAGTTCTTTTACAATGCCCTTGTGGCCCTGATTGTCCATGGCTACCATTAACGCCGTATTGCCCCTTTCGTCTCTCCGGTTCACGTCCAGGCCCTTGTCCAACAGCAGGGGAAGAATCTCCGTCTTCGTATTCAGATCCAATTGCTGAAGCATCTGCATCAGCGGAGTCCACCCGCCCCGGCCAGGTATGTCCACATGTTCCAGGGCATCCAAAACCTTTACCCTGTCCTCCACGCGCATATCTCCGCCGAATATCCTTTTCGTAAGAGCAAGATGGGCTGCGGTCTCCCCCTTCACATTGAGAATGGTATCGTCGGCACCGGACTGCATCAGAAGCGCAGCCGCACTCCAGTTGCCTGCGGTACAGGCCAGGTGGAGGGGCGTACTGCCTGCCTCTGCGGGCGCGTCCTGGGTGAGATTCACATCCACGCCCTTCCCAATCATCACTCTCAGCATTTCCACATGATTCCACCTTGCAGCCTGATGCACCGCCGTGGTTCCTGCATTATCTACCTGCTCCATAGACTCTCTGGAAAAAAGCTTTGCAGCTTCCTCAAAATAATCATCCCTTTTATGGCCGAACATATTCCTTTCCTGTCCGGAGGCCACAATATTTGCAGGTGTCCTCCCCTGAATCAGAGCCTCGTCCATGTCCATTCCCAATTCCATAAGCTTCCGGATAGCCTTTACTCCGGCATTTCCGGTAAGACAGCTGTCCCGAATACATTCCACCGAACCGCCCCTGTGGATGGGCGCCCCCAGGTCGATACCGCCTTTCACCATGAGCTCCAGCACATGGCATTCCTCATCACTGGTCAAAGCATTGTACAGAATACTCTGCAGCAGTCCCATTTCCTCGTCGTCATCCGGGTCCACCTCCCGGATCAGCTTTTCTGCCAGATAGAGCGCCATAGACAATCTGTCCTTCTCCTCTCCGGCTCCCGCAAAGGCATTTCCTGTAAGTCTGCTCAAGGTGTTCAGCTTCACCCTGCCGGATGTGAAAAGCTGTCTGTAGTCATTATCTCCGCTTTCCAATGCCAGATCTTTTGGTGTTTTTCCGCTTTCGTCCGCCGCATTTTTATCCGCTTTCCTGTCCAGAAGCGCCATGCACAGCTCAATCCGGTACCGGGCCACCAGGTGCAGAGGTGTGGTTCCTTCCCGGTTTGGCAGATTCACCAGTTCGGCGTCCGCCTTCATAAGCGCCAGCGCCGCCGTAAAATGGTTCTTTTCCACAGCCCTCATGAGAAGAGAATTTCCTTCCTGGTCCAAAAGGTGCACATCTGCACCCTTTCTGATGTATTCCTCTGACAGGGCCCAGGAAAAATCTCCTCCCTCTGCTTTCAGCAGAATTTCAAAGGGAGTCAGTCCCTCCTGATCTCTTGCATTTATGTCCCCGGACAGCATTCTGGCTATGGCTCTCCGCTGTTTCAGGCTGTGTCTCCTTGCTTCAAAAGAATTCACCATTTCCTTATGGATACGTGCACCCCCAAGATAATGCCAGGCATTCCGTCCCCTTGCATCTATCCGACTGCCCAATGCGCCCTTTTCCAGAAGAAGCCCTGCCATTCTCTCATTGCCCTGGCTGCAGGCCATCATCAGCGGCGTCACGCCCTTACATTCTCCCGCCCCGGGAAGATCCGCATCCATTCCTTTCTTCAGTACCCATTCCACACTTTCATACAGGCCGCACCAGACCAGCAGATGAAATACGGTGAGCCCCGTATATCCTGCTGCCGCGGACAGTTCCTCCGGTCCGCAGTTTTCCACAGCCTCTGTCACTGCTTCGATTTCCTCCCGGGTCAGAAGGCTGTATCTATACATGGAATTCTCTCTGTCCACCTCCCACCAGGGATCGCATTTCCCTCCGTTCCATTTACTATATTCCGTCAATAATTTTACTAATTCTCCACCATTCATATTCACAACTCCTTACCGTCACCACAGGTTCCATCTGCTTCTGCTGTCCCGGTTCCTGCTATTTATGTGAATTCCCCGCTGCTTCTGCCAGGCCTCTTCTGCACCTTCCTATATACTTCTGCCGATCTTCTTCCCGGTTTTTTGGCTGTTTTCCCTTTTGTGTTTTGCTACTCTTCCGCCCCTGCCATGATCAGCTTTTCCACAATGTCATTGCTTCCGGCCTCGGTGGCATAATAAAGCGCCGTATGTTCTTCCATATCCGCACAGGTATAGTCCGCCCCGTTCTCCAACAATACCCCTGCGATATAATTGTTTCCTGCCCTGGCGGCAATGATCAGCGCCGTTTCCCCGTCTCCGTTTCGTTCATTTATATTTGCACCATGCGCGAGAAGTTTCTTCATTATATGTTCGTTCTCATTTTCCGCTGCAAGATGCAGCGGGGCATCCCCCTGGTTGTCCCCTACATTGGCATCTGCCCCGGAATCCAGGAGAAGTTCCGTGATCAGAAGATTGTTCTGCATTACGGCAAAATACAACGGCGTCATTCCTTCATCATTGACGGCATTGATATCTTCTTTTCCTGCCGCCAGCATGGCCTTTACCACTTCGCTCTGCCCGTTGTAGCAGGATTGATGCAGCGCCGTATTGCCCTGGGAATCCGTGTGCCCCATGCCCTCTGCAGACAGATCCTCCAGCAGCCGGGTCATTCCCAGAGCCGTTGCATAGTCCAATGCCGTGCGGTTTGAATTGTCCTGCAGCGTCACATCTGCCCCAAGAGAAACCAGATGCTTCACCGCATCCGCCTTTCCTGCTTCCACACCGTATATCAGCACGCTCTTTCCCTGTTTATCCGTGGCATTAAGGTCTGCTCCCGCATCCGCAAGCATCCCGATAATCTCCTTGTTTCCCGATCTGGCCGCCAGGTGCAGAGGTGTGACACTGGCGTTGGATATCAGGTTCGCATCCGCTCCTTTGTCCAAGAGCATCTTCACAATATCCCTGTAACCCTTCTGACATGCATAATGAATAGGCGCCTGCCCGGACTCGTCCACGCCGTTGACATGAATGCCTTCCTTTTTCAAAAATGCAGCCGCCACACCCTTCTGTCCGTTCTGGCAGGCCTTCAGCAGCAATTTTTCCATTTTGATACCTCCTGTTTTCCAAGTCTTCCTATTTTGCAGAGAATCTGAATTTGTGATGTCATTCTGAAATACTGTCACATAGTTTCATTATAACACTCCCCTTCCACATTTACAATTTTTACCGTTATTCTGTTATGATCGATTCCATAAAGTGTTAACAGCACGTTCAGAAATAACCATTAATACCTATCCAACCACCTGACTTTATACTTTATTCACAAAAACCTGCATATTCTTAATGAATATGCATTTAATCGAAATTTTCTGTGATTTTTTTGGGAAATCCATTGACATTTTATGCATGAAGTGCTAGTATCTGCTTTGTTCTCTGAAGGCTGTCCCAGAGACAGCATTTCATAGACAGATTTTATTATTTTGGGAGGATTTATTATGAAAATGAAAAAACTGACAGCACTGCTGCTGGCTTCCGTTATGGTTCTGTCCATGACAGCCTGCGGCGACACACCTGCATCCAATGACAATTTAAGTCAGGAAAGCAGCTCTTCTGAAGAAAGCAGCACTTCTGAGGAAAGCAGCGCTGACGCTTCCGACAGTTCTGAAGCAGATGCGGATGCCACAGACGAAACAGGCTCCGACGCTGCGGATGCAGAAAGCACAGACCCAGCCGAAGACAGCGAAGCCGGAAATTCGGAGGAAGGCTTCACCACTGCTGTGGAAGGCAAGCTCACCATGGCTACCAACGCGGCATTCCCGCCCTATGAATATGTGGAAGGCGGCCAGGTAACAGGCATCGATGCGGAAATTGCAGGCGCCATTGCCGGGAAGCTTGGATTGGAACTGCAGATCGACGATATGGAGTTCGACTCTATCACCGAAGCCGTGAAGGGCGGAAAGGCAGACATTGGCCTGGCCGGTATGACCATCACTCCGGACCGCCAGGAGGAAGTAAATTTCACCGTCAGCTATGCTACCGGCGTACAGGTGATCATCGTCAATGAGGACAGCGATATCACAAGTGTGGACGATTTGCTTGCAGAAGGTGCAAATCATGTCATCGGTGTACAGCGCAATACCACAGGGGACATTTACACCACCGACGATATCGAGGAAGCCGGACTTGGTACCATCGATCGTTACAGCAAGGGTGCAGACGCGGTACAGGCTCTGAAAACCGGCAAAGTAGACTGTGTGGTCATCGACAATGAACCCGCCAAGGCTTTCGTCGCAGAAGTAGAGGGCCTGAAGATCCTGGACACCGAATACATCACAGAGGATTATGCCGCAGCCATGAGCAAGGACAACACTGCACTCTATGAGGCAGTGAATACTGCACTGCAGGAGCTGATTGCCGACGGAACCGTGCAGGGAATTATCGACAAGTATATTTCAGCCGAATAATTTTCCCCTGCCAGGAAACCGGGTACCGTCCCTGAAACAGCACACCGCAGCGGAAGCTGTCGGACTGCTGTTTCAGAGCCCCTGACTGCAGGTGTTGCAACTGTCACATACCCCGTCGTTTTCGGCGGGGTTGTGTGCTGTATTTCATATTTTGTTTCACGGTACACCGAACCAAATTTCAGACTTCCATATTTACAAAAAGGAGAAAGATCCATGAGACCATCCGCCTCACAAAGCTGGCCCCTGGTGGCGCCGGACTGGCTACAGAACGGCCCCGAATGGCTGAATAACATCGGATATGACATCTACAAAAGTTTTGTCTTCGATGACAGATACCAAATGTACATAAAAGGCCTGGGGAATACCCTGCTGCTCACCCTTCTGGCTCTGCTCATCGGCGTGGTTCTGGGGGTGGTGATCTCCCTGGTCCGGGTCTCCTGGGATAAAAACCATACGGAAATGCAGGGACCCGGCAAAATTTTCCTTGGCTTCTTCAATGCTCTGGCCAAAGTATACCTTACAGTAATCCGTGGAACGCCCATGGTGGTACAGCTGATGATCATGTATTTCGTCATCTTTGCCTCCAGCAGAAACAAAGTCCTGGTAGGCGCCATTTCTTTCGGCATCAATTCCGGGGCCTATGTAGCGGAGATCATCCGGGGCGGCATTATGTCCATCGACGCGGGCCAGATGGAGGCGGGGCGCAGCCTGGGTTTCGGCTATGTGTCCACCATGCGCTA
>CAJTXE010000067.1 GCA_910580225.1 uncultured Acetatifactor sp. | reverse complement strand
CGGCTGTATTTACCAGCATAATTTGTCTATATATCAACATGTCACTACACTAGCAAAACAGTAAACTTCAGAAACGAAATAATGGATGCGGACAAAAAAATTATTAAAACATATCCTGTAATTGTGTTCAACGGAATAAATACTGCCAATCCTACCGCAATAAAGTCTTCAATAATCCCCACTATCATTACATCTATAAGTGGTCTGTCCAGTTTTTTCTTTAACATTTCCTTGGTTATACCAATCTCAGTAGTAGCCAATACTGTTATCACTGCTATATAAACTCCTATCGTTATAGCAAAAAAAGCAGCAATTCCATTTAACCTATCCTGGCTAAGATATGAGGATAAATTTACGCTCGACAGAAAGTTTAAAGAAGTATGTTCTTTCCATATACATATTGCACTTAGTACTATCGCCGCCACTATTTCGCTTTTTAAATTACGAAGAGTACCTATAATACCTTTCATATACAGCCCACCTTATTTTAACATCAATTACTATCCCAGTTTGCAACTATCTCAAAGGTTCCTCCATTATACGAAATTCTATTCGCAAAATACTCGTCATTATGCCTTGTTATTATGATAACTTTTTCCGCAATAGCATCATTGATATTTTCAAGCAGCCTTTCTGGCGATATCTGTGATTCTCTGCTTTTACACGAATATGATAACAGCATATTTGAATCCTTCAGTCTTGCCTTATCTATCTTCTCATCTTTTCCATCCTTATAATGTACTGTTATCTCCCTTACAAAGTCCTCTCCAATATTAATATATTCTAATAATTGTAACATACTATTAATATTTAATGTATCATACTTTTTGGCATTTTTCCCTAATCCTAACTTTAAAGAAAGTGCCCTTCCATCACCATCATCTTTTGCACTCACTGCAAATTTCCTAAATGCAGCTATTAATCCTCTTTCTGTGTTCTCTCTTATCTCGTGTTTATAAAAATTATTCAATGCCCTTCCTAAGTCAAGATCCAATGTAATCTCTCTTACAAATTCCGCAGTCCTTACCTTCTCTATCCCGGCATTATATACTATAGGATTAATTTCTAAAGAAAGACCTGTATTTGTTGGAATAAATGTATTCAAATACTCTTCTACATTTCGAACACTTGGTCCCTCTTTGTTAGTCGTAAATAACATTACATTATAATCTATATCATACGCCAATGAATTTATATCGTACAAGTCTGCCGGAACCTCTTCCAAATGCTCATTGTTTTTAAGCCAATAGGGTTTATTTTTATCTTTAAATTTTCCAAACGGAAGCACCATTTGATGATGGTTAAAAGAATAATAATATGAAAACAACCTAATATATTTTTCTCCGATTTTTCTATCCATATTTACCTTTTTAGACTTTTCAAAAAAAGGATTTAAATTCTCGAAGAAATCACTAACTGCATAATCTGTCACAACATTGTTCTGTTTTACAGAAACCGTATAAAATTCCACCTTTTTTGACATATATAATATCCCCCTATCGACATTTTTCTCATTATACCACATATGCCGATAGGAAATGGTGACAAATATTAAAAATTTATTTGTGCATATATTATAGAACATTTGTTCTCTTTTGTCCATAGTAAAGTTGCACAGAAAAACATCCTGCACTTTTATAGCAGGATGTTCCCATAAATATATACTGGCAAGTTATTCACACACCTTACAGACGTACTATCTGACCACAATCATCACAAATGCAATTACAGCACGCCAAATTCCCTATGCCTTATCTGCTATTCCCAGTCTATACTATAGCATATTAAAAACGAACAGTGTGAAAAAAACGAAATTACTTTAAAAATTTATTCAGTTCCATCCTCACGCTGTCCGCTGTAGCCTTCCGTCCCATCTTCGCGGCCACCTGCTCCCACGACAACCCCTCCAGATATCTGTACTTCACAATCCGCTGCATCCGGGAAGAAATCGTCAGCATCCACTCCTCCACCTGCAGCTTGATCTGCTCCGCTTTGGCCTTCTGCCGCTCCAACAGCTTCTCTTCGTACCGCAGGCGGCTGTCGTCCTTAACTGTGAAGGTGGTTCCCTGAACTTTAAAGTGCTGCTCTACATAAGGAAATTCATGCATGGATCCTTTTACATTTGTCTGAATAATGGTTTTCTTTTTTTGATTCAGCTTTCTGATTTCCTTCTCTGTCTCCTTTACCAGCTCACATGCATCTATATACTCCTGAAGTATTGCTTTGTCCAACTCTGGTTCCTCCCTTCACACTTCTTAAAGCTACACCGGTGCAACTTATTGATATTTCCATTAACAGGTTGTACCAAATTATTCGTCGGCATCGCCGCACATTACATGATGATTTCTTAAGCGTCTAAACCACAATTCCCTTGTTTTTACTGCATCCAATCCAAGCTCTAAAATATCTGCGAAAGCATCAGAAGATATGCCGATATCATTTAAGTACTTTCTTAACCGGGAATTTCCATTATGCACTTCGCTAATGAGCCTTGAAACCACTAAATCTGCATTATATTCACTGTCAACATCTTCTATTAGTCGATAAACATTCACTTCCCTGTCCTTCTCCTTCTCCTGCCTGGATTCTGTTTTACCGCCAATTCAGTTCCCTTCTGTTCATTTCCTTTTATTTTCTATTTCATCCAGGCAGGCGTTCCAGCCTCCCGCAAATCCGTGACTGCAAGCATTCTGCTTCCGTTCTGGTATCGGCACCAGAGGACAACCATTCTTCAAGTCACTCCATGTGTCTGCATCCATATTCGCATCCTCATCCTGCATGACACATTCATCACTTCCGTTTAGCAGGGACCACTTGCTGCCCGGATACTTCATAACCGCCTTCATACTGTCCCTGCCCACACGTGCTGTCTGCTCCCGCTTACCGGGCACTCTTCACAGATTTCATCCAACTCTTCCTGCTCCGTTATCTCCCGCGGGTGGCGGCACAGCTTGTCGCATATATGCGCAGCCATGTCCTCCGCTTCATCCTTCAGGCCCGTTACCTGCTCCGGACTCATCCCGCTGTCCTCATAATCCTTCAGCTTACAGAGGCTTCCGTACAGGAGCTGGCTGGTTTCTTTTGTGATCACCTCTCCTGCCTCCAGCTCCTTCCAGGAGATTCCCTTTACCTGCCATCGGCCTGATGCTTCTTTCTGTGTCAGTTTTCCCATAACAACGCTCCTCCAAAAATTTAAAAATAAAACTACTAACCGTCTGACTGGCTAGTAGTTTTATTCACCTTACATAAATTGTCTCTTCATCTTTTCTACCAGTATACTGGCAGTCACCTGTTTTATTTTAGGGCTTTTATCCTCACGTAACCCTTTCTCCATTGCATCCAATGCCTCCAACGGAAGCAGTGAAATAATCTCCTGGAAAACTGGGACACTGCCATAGCCTTCTTCTGCCGCTTCACTGGTGCAGCACGTCTCTTGGATTGCGGCTTCGCAGTATGCCTCATCCTGAATTTCTTTTCTGCCGCCCAATACCGGAAGCACCTGTTTTTGTATCCAGTCGCCATATTTCTGGTTTAACGGCAATTTTCCTGTCCGGATCAGCTCATTCAGCCCGCCGATAGTTATTGCCACCATTTTTCTGCACCGGTTCCCGTCACAGATTCCGACATAGCACTTTTCAGCTTCGCTTACCCGCTTCCTCAATGTGTCCGTATTGTTCACATACCCAAGCGACCTTGTTACATCAACCCCAACAAAGTAATCCTGCCCGTCAAGCTTTAGCGTCCGGAGAATCCCGAATTCCCTGTGCTGGAATACCCGTATGTCATTCACGAACCAGTCCATGTGGTTCTCTTTCATAAGCTGCTCTTCCATCTCGTGGAATCGGTTAATGTACCGGGCAGTGAACTCCGTACCTTTCTGGCCAGTCAGCTTATGGGCGATAAACTCACAGCCTTTCTTGGTGACCATGAAGCACGGCATCGTCTTATTCTGCTCCGTAACATATGTTGATTCTGTGAAAAAATCGGTGAGCGCAATTTTGCTCTCTCCTAACTGCCCGCAGTATCTCCTAATATCCCGAAGCAACTCTTTATGCTCTTTCCCTACCATTTCTGCCACTTCACGGCTGTCTAAAATCTGTTCTACAAATTGCATATGGTCATACTCCTTTTTATTCTTCTTATGCTGCACCGCCTTTCCCGAAAGCTTCCACAGCCGCTTCAAAACCACACTGGTAAGCATAACGGAACATGTCCTCCTGTGCTGCATTTAGGTATTCCTCAAACGCTTTTACCATCCCTCTATAGTTTCTTCTGACAGCTTCAGATGCCTGCGGCTGGTTTTCTATGCATTCAGAGTAAAATTCCTCAAATGTTTCCTCGTTGGGAAATACTCCCCCGAGCTGATTCACTGCTTTAATTTCCATTTTACGCATGATAATAATCTCCTTTGCCTATTGAATTTCCGCGCAGGAGAAGGTATACTAGATTTACCGTTCCCTTTGCGGAGTGGTAGTTGTAGAGGTTGCAGCTTTTCGAGGGGCGCAACCTCTATTTTTTGTCTATTTCCTTACTAACCATCCCTATTCCTTGGGTTATTACCTTTGTTTTGGTAATATTCAGCTTTTCCGCACATTCTTCGAGCATTTTATTTTCTGACTGTGTGAGGCGGATTTCCAAACGCACGTTTCTAGGATTGTCAGTAAGTTTTTGTCCTATCTTGGGCGACATTTTACCATCTCCTTTCACTTTGCCCGTACAATCTGGACATTTTAAATATATCAGTTTGTACGTGCAAAGTCAATAGGCAAAATCAAATTTTTTACTACTCGCCAATATTCGGTTGTCAAGGTGCATTTTGTTTCTACTTCTTCTGCACTTCCTTCAGGAACTCCACCAACTCCGTCTCGCTGTTCGGATACCTGCTGTACTTCGTATGCCCTGCCCATTTGCCCGCGCCTGACTGGCCCTTAGGTGGCTCAGGACCGCCTACCAGGTGCAGGAAACAGGACTCATAAGCGCCACAGTATTTCGTTGCCTCTTCCTGATATACTTCCGCAATCAGCCTGGCGCCATTATCAAAGTCAAACTTATAATACTCCGCCCCGATATTCTCATCCCGGTACCACAGGCCCCAGTCCTTATAAGATTTCAGCCATTCCCTGCGCTGGTCGTTATTTTTCAGCGGCGGAAGCGGCGGCTGGCCCTGCCCTCCCGGCTCCGGTCCGGTCTCCGCATCCTCCATGCGGCGCAGCATCTCCGTCAGGGCGCTTACTATGACGACCAGCCGCCTGTACATCGGGGCCTTCAGGACACTTCCATCCTCCTTCGATGCCTCCAGGAAGTCATCCAACATCTTCTGCTCCCCGGCCAGTATCCCCTTCACTTCTGCCATCTCACCCCTTATCCCGCCATCCTGCTTTTCCCCCTGCGTACTGTCCCATCTGGCTTCCTGCAGCCTGTCTGCTTCCATCCGGCATGATCTCCGGCACCGGAAAGCACAGTCCTCCGTACAGTCCGTGCAGCAGGGAGCCGCTTCACCGGTTCCCGCCTTATGCTTTGCCAAGCTGTTATTTATAAACTGACAGCGCTCCCCCACCCCTGCTTTTATCTCTCCCAGAACTTCCATCCTGTCACACCCAAACGAGTTCCCTAACGGTGCAAACACGCAGTACCGGTATTTCTGCCGTATGTCACAGTCCTGGGCACAGGAGAAACAGTGGTACTTATTCCCACATCCAGCTCCCGAAAGGAGGCTTCCTTCCGGATACACCGTTTTCTCAAGCCCATATGCGGATTTCTCCGGTTGCGACGTCGCAACTTTTTCCCGTATCTCCGGTTCCGGACACTGCACGGCACCATCCACGGGCATCTCCACTTCACGAAATTCCGCATCCGGAATTTCACCCTGTGGAGATTCCTCCTGGCATCTCCTCTCCGGAAGGCTGGCGCAAACAGGTTCTTCCGGCGCCTCCCGGTATCCCACGCCTGCCTGAGGCGGGGATACTTCTTCTGCCGGTTTCTCCTCAAATGCTTTCCTCTCCGTTTTCTCGTTTTCCTTCTTCTGCCTGGCCTGCCTCTTCAGTTCCCTGACCTGCCTCACCGTCATATCCGGAGTCACCTCTGCCTCCAGCTCCGGCGGCATGTTCAGCATCTCAATCAGGACGCCCTGGGAATAGTCCTCCCACTTCTCGTCAATGTGTCCGCTTCTTCCGCCAATAGAGTATTTCCTGTTGATCGCTTCAAACCTGCATGCCATGGTGTAATCCATATGCAGTTCTGCCCGCAGGTAATCGTCAAGGCTGCTGTAATGCCCTTCCCACAGCTTCTCGTCCATCATCCTGCGCAGCATGTGGCCCAGCATCACCACAGAACTGGCCGACCGCCTTATCGCGTCCTTGATCGCGTCGTTGAGGATCTGGTATTCGCTCCTCACGTTTAGTCTGTCCACAACATCCATCCTAAATCTCCTCCTCCGGCTCCTGTCTCTCTGCCCTCCGGCCTGCAGGCCTTCCCGCATATTTCGTGTAATTTCTATGCACTCCGGACAGCCTTATCCTCCCAAGGTCCGCGCCGGACCTTTTCAGGCTTTCCGTTGCCTGTTCCCATTCCCGGCTGAAACGTTCCTGGTATGTCCCGCTGCCGGGCGCCTTTTCCTGCTCCTGCTTTATCGTCTTTCCTCCGTTGTATTGATATAAAATCTCTGGAATGCATCCAGGATATCCCTGCACAGCCTTTCCATTGCAGCACTATCTGCACGGTACCTTAAAACCAGTTTCTGTCCGTTCCTGATAAAATCTTCCCAGTCCCTGTCTCCCATTTTCCGGAAATTATATTTTAAAGCAAGCCTCCATGTATCCACCACAATCCTGTAAACTTTATCCTTCATCCAAGCTCCTCTATCCGGACATATATCCCCGGGACATCTGCCCAGAACTTCTCCACGATCTCCGATGCCACCAGGGCATCATCCTTCCAGAAACCGGCTGCAGTCATACAGTCCTTCAGGAGCTTCTGCAGGTTGTCTGTATCCGGCCTCGTGGTACGGTACTCACCGTTCCCATGTCTCCCCCTCGGGAAACACCACTTTACCACCAGCCTGACTCCGTATTCATACCGCTTCTCCGGTTTATGTTTTGTCAGATACCCTGTCAGCTTCAGCCTTGCAGTGTTCACTTCCGGAGGGTCGTAGAATACAGGCTTACCCTTTATGACCGCCACCTGTTTCTCCTGGTACGTGCATGTCGGCGGATCCATCGCCATGAAAAATTCAGTTGCCATCTTTTCCTTCCTTTCTTTCTTCCTGCGCGGCTGTGCTGGGTGGGCTCCCTCCCATGTGTGGGGCGTGCAGTTATCGCCCCCACACTGTGGGTGGGTGCCCGCACATTCCCGATTCCCGTTCCCGAAAGGGATATATTTATATATAGGTGCCGGGAGGGAATGTTCCCATTACCAGTAATTTCTGGTGGCGGGAAGCAAATCGGGAAGCCGGTTCCTCTTTCCCGGCACCAGTGCTTTTCTGGTATCGGGAATATGCTTATTCCTTCCCGGCACCAGTAATCCGGGAAGACGGAACAAGCCTTTTCGTATCCCGGTCTGTTGTATATCCTAATTTTTTTAACGAATTCCAGATCGTTTTTTCTGCCGGATACTTCTCGCCGACTGTTTCTGCATCGCTCTTCATCTGTTCATACAGTTCTTTCACAGTCGGGTATGTATCATCGTGATCAAACCTGAAATTTTCAATCGCCATGCTGTATCTGGCCTGCTTATCTTTCCTTTCCTCTGCCCCCTGTTTTTTCCGCGCTTCTTTTCCCTTCTGCCAGTACGGTTTTTCCACATCCGGCTGAACATCCTTCAGAACCCCGACATCATCCATCCTGTGTATGGGATAGTCAAACCACAGGTTGACAGGCTCAAATTTCGGGAACTCCCGGAGTGTGCCGTCAATCCTCCATGCAGTCAGCGTCTTCACCCTTTCCACCGCCGCAGAGCACAGGACATCTAAATCCGCATACTGTGCCGCAGCAAGCTTCTTTTTACAGTAATCCAGCATCTGCACGCTGCTCAGCATATCGTCCAGGGAGACATCCTCTTCCCATCCGCTGAAATGCCTGTCCAGATAATTCCTGCAGGCTTTGCATACAGCTTTGTTCTCCTCCTGCTTCATCAGGGCTTCCGTGGTTTCCAACTCGATCAGGTCAAGGAGTGCGTCCGGGTCACGGGCGAATACCCCGGAACCTGATGCCCTGTCCATGGACTTCTTGCCTCCCTGGCTGCCCTTACTGTGGTGATGGCAGTAGATGACCGCGCACCCCAGCTCCGTGCACACCTTGTCAAACTGGTTGCAGAAGGCCGCCATCTGGTCCGCGCTGTTCTCATCCCCGGTAATGACCTTGTAGATTGGATCTATGATAACAGCTGTATAGTTCTTTTTCGCCGCCCTCCTGATAAGTTTCGGCGCCAGCTTGTCCATGGGGACCGATTTCCCGCGGAGATTCCAGATATCAATGTTGCCCAGATGCTCCGGCTGCCACCCAGATGCCGTATATACATCCTTAAAGCGGTGCAGGCAGCTGGCACGGTCAAGTTCTAGGTTCACATACAGCACCTTTCCCTGGGCGCAGTGCCATTTCAGCCAATCCTTCCCCTCCGCGATGGCAATGCACAGCTCGATCTGCAGGAAGGACTTTCCGGCTTTTGACGGGCCCGCAATGAGCATCTTATGGCCCTTGCGCAGCACGCCCTCAATCAGGCAGGGCGAAAGCTCCGGCAGACTGTCCCAGACACCGGAAAGGCTTTCCGGATCCGGCAGGTCGTCGGTAATGCTCTCGATCCATTCATACCATTCGTCCCAGCTGCGCTTCCCGATATTGGTGTCCACCAGGAACTGCTTCCTGCCGTTCCTCATGATGCCCGGCATCCGGGAGAGTCTGGAGGGGTTCCTGTTCTGGGTATCGATCCTGATCCCGTTTTTCTCGCACACCCTGTAAAGATAGTCGACACGGTTCCGGTACTCCCTGTAATCTGCTGCATCTACACGCACAACGGCGTGCAAGCTCCTGCCTCCACTATGGACTAAGCATGCTACTGGCAACTCCAGTTCCCTGATGACAGCATTCTGTTTCTCGATCTCCATGTCGTCCGATTCAACCAGTGCGTATCGGAATTCCGTTACATTCTCGTTTTTGACACCCTTCCCGTCCAGCGGGTTGAACCTGATCCAGGCACCCGCCTCCTCATTATAATCTCCTACTGCGTACCCAATGTCTTTGTATTTATACAGTTCGCGGAGCAGCTGCCCGGCAGTCTTGTCATAGACCCCTTTTGTCGGCATGTGTTTTCCGTCCTTTTCAAAGGAATGGGTGACATACCCCACGGTCTCGGAAGCCTCGAACAGCGTCTCCAGGTAAGTTATCAGGTCCTTCCTGGGATCCCACCCGTCGCCAGGCTCCACGATCTCCCTTCCTTCTATCCAGTTCCTATCCACAACCACGCATTCATCCTTTGAGATGGTATCTTCCCACCCCAACTCATGCCCGCCGCCCTTTGGCTTCCACCCACGCTCCATGGCCATCTGCACGATGGTGCCGCCGGTAACCGGGGTGCCAGATCCGTTGAAACTGCCCCACTTCCGCCCACACTCTCCCTGGTGGTACCTGGCACTGTCCCTGCGGCTCCATGCTTCCCAGTCCGCTGCGGAATACCCTTCCTGCTTCAGGGCCATCCCTATGTTCACCCACGACTGGTAATCCAGTCCCGCCGGGTCTATGTATTCCAGTAATTCAAGAAGGTCTGTCTGTCCCATTTATGTCTTTTCCTTTTTGGTTATTCCGGAATAAATGTCTTCGGGTTTATTCCACCGGGAATATGCCATCCGTTTGCCGCGATCCGGTCTATCAGCTTTCTGGCATCGTCAAACTGCCAGGTGCCTACATGCTGGAAGCCGCGGCTTTCCAGGAAACGGATCTGTTTCGGCGTGGTAAGCCCTTCCATGCGGCGCCTGTCCAGCCGGTCCAGGAGCTTCGCCGCCTTCCCTGCGTTCCCCACCTCATCCGGCAGGATGCCGAGCTTCTCCAGGGCATTCTTCTGTTTGTCGGAAGGCGGCGCCATCTCCCACCCAAAGGAGGGCACATACCCTGACAGATCTTCCGCCTGTATACTCATCTCGAACTGCAAAGGATCCACAAGCTTCCTTTTTCTCTTTTTCATCTCATCCAGCTGTTTCGCCAGTGCTCCCTCCCGCTGCGACACTACGTCCTCGGAAGCTGTTTTTTCCGCTTCCTCAATATCCACAGAGCAGCCTGCCGCTTCCTCCAGGTTCTGCGTCATCCGTTCCGCCACCTCTTCATCCTGGCAGATCAGACTCGCCGGATGACACAGTTCATGGCGTTCTGTATGCCACAGGAAATCCAGTAACAGCAGATGGTCCTTTCCGGGATGCAGTCTGGTACCGCGCCCCACCATCTGGCTGTACAGGCTCCGCACCTTTGTAGGCCGGAGCACCACGATGCAGTCAACAGACGGGCAGTCCCAGCCTTCCGTCAGCAGCATGGAGTTACAGAGCACATTGTAATCGCCCCTGTCAAATGCTTCCAGTACCTCTGCCCTGTCACTGCTTTCCCCGTTCACCTCCGCCGCACGGAAGCCCTTCCCATTGAGGATGTCTCTGAACTTCTGGCTGGTTTTCACCAGGGGGAGGAATACCACTGTCTTCCTGTCCATGCAGTACTTCGCCATTTCTTCAGCGATCTGATGTAGGTACGGGTCCAGGGCCGTGCCGATGTCACCTGCCTTAAAATCACCCGCCTGTATGCCCACCCCTGTCAGGTCAACCTTCAGCGGGATGGTAAGGGCCTTTATCGGGCTTAGATACCCCTGCTTTATTGCCTTCGGCAGGGTGTACTCATATGCCAGGGATTCAAAAAACTCCCCAAGGTTCCTCATGTCGCCTCTGTCCGGCGTTGCGGTTACCCCCAGCACCCTGGCCCCGTCAAAATGCCCAAGGACACGCTGGTAGCTGTCTGTCAGGCAGTGGTGCGCCTCGTCAATGATGATCGTCCCAAAATAGTTTGCCGGGAACTGCCCCAGCCGCTTCTCCCTCATGAGGGTCTGGACTGAGCCCACCGTCACCCGGAACCAGCTGCCCAGGCATGTCTCTTCCGCCTTCTCCGTGGCACATCCAAGGCCTGTTGCCTTATAAATCTTGTCGGCGGCCTGATTAAGGAGCTCCCCGCGGTGGGCCAGGATCAGCACCCGGTCACCGCTGCGGACACAGTCCTCTGTCACTTTTGCAAAGACTATGGTTTTCCCGCACCCCGTGGGAAGGACAAGGAGGGTGCGCTGTATGCCTTTTCCCCATTCAGAGAAAATACTTTCTTTTGCCTTTTCCTGATATGGTCTTAATTCCATCAGAACTCACCTGCCTTGAATGATGGAGCCGTGCTGCTATCCTTGGGATAAAACCTCTTGATTTCATTTGCCTGGCGCTGGTCGCCGTTCTGCGTCGTATAGGAGCGAACCCCTACCTTTGCACACCCGGTGGAACCGGGGACGCGCCCCCAGTCCATGCGCAGCGGCTCCCCTTTCTTTTTCTGCCCGATGCTGGTAAAAAAGGCGGAGAGCATACCTTCCGTGATGGTATGCAGGAACAGGTTGTGGGTGATATAAGCCGTCCCCTTTTCTGTGTTGATCCTAAGCTTTAACACCGCCTTGTTGCATGGAGGGAGTTTTTCGCTCCCCGGATGCCTTGCCCTGTCAAAGCTTTCCACGGTAAAATCATAGTCCCCCTCCTGCAGCAGGATATATTCACTGGCATCCTTCTCTATCGTGTCATTCCAGTCCAGCTCTCTTTCATTTATATTTTCCATAACAAAGCCTCCTAGTTAAACGGGATTTCCCCGCTCTCTTTCATTTCTTTTATCATTGCATATACTTTCTGCCATGCGCCTACAAGGACCCCCTGGATGAACCCCGGGTCATATTTTTCAATGGGGGTATCGGCAGGATAATATCCTTTCGCCCCGACAACATTCTGGATATCCCACTCGCAGACACCATTTGCCATCATAAGGTCTTTCAGGTTCTGCGGAATGTTATCCGGGTTGCTCTCCCAGACCAGGGACTTTTGCCCACCCTGCGGTGCCCCTGAAGCCGTATCCTGTTTTGAGCTGTTCCCGGAACTGCCTGCTGTCTGGCCACCCGAATCCCCGGAATCATCAGGAACATCCATAAATCTGTCCAAATAGGATTCCTGCTTCCGGTCTGCTGGCTGCGAAACAGCAGTTTCCGTTGCAGGATGCATCATTTCAATAATGCCCGCGATACCAGAATAATCAAAAGGCATCTCCTCCGGAAGGCCATACCGGTTCTTTGCGTCCCAGCAGGGATGGTGGGACGTATACATCACCCGGGAGCCTCCCTGGGCCTTCCGTTTCTTCCCCTTGTCGTCCACCGCCACGGAATAGGTCTTGTAATTGGCAAACAGCACCATGTCCGCCCACTCCTTTACCAGGGGCGAAGTCTGGGAAGTTGTTTTCTTCCCAAGCTTCAGCTCCCACCTGTCATATGCCCCCATCTCGTCCGGCTGTTCGAACTTCCGCATCATGGCATGGGCAGTGAGTACTACATTGATACCTGCGTCTATCACCTCTGATAATTTGTTCAGAAAACGCCCGAACTCTTCCTTTGTGTAAATATAGCCGTTGCCATACCCGAAATCCTCAATTCCTCTCTTCTGGTGCAGGTCGCAGACATGCTTTACACACATCTGCTCCGCCCAGTCTATGGTATCCACCACCAGAGTCCTGCAGATATCAGGATGAATACGTATGTACTCCACCTGGTCCATCAGCATGGACCATGATGTGGGGGACGGTGTCCTTGCCACATCCATATCCCTGGTGCTTCCTTCCGTATCGATAAATACCGGTTCCGGAAACCTCGCGGCAAATGTGCTCTTGCCAATGCCTTCCGGGCCGTACACGACTACCTTTTTTGCCCCCGGCCTTTTCCCTCTGATAATCTCCATCAAAACTCGCCTGCCTTCCATTCTGTTTTCTTATCTTCCATGACAGGATGCTCCTGCCCTTCAACATACCCGTCAGAAATAATGATTGAGCATTCTTCCCCTGTACTGACCCTTGTGGCGATTGCCTGCAGACCCTCCTGCTCCAGCCATGCCCCGAACTCCCGCAGCGTCTGCAGGTCCATCTGCTCCAGCTTGTCCAACAATACAAAACCGCATTTCGGGTTCAGCTTCCGCACAATGGCAGTCGCCACCTTCAGCCGGTCGGATCCTGACATGTTGTCCCATTTCTGGCCGTTATAAACCAGCTCTCCATCTGCTACCGAAAGTCCCGGAAGCGGAAGCTCAGCCGACTCCAGAAGGGCTGTCTTATCCTGCCTTACCTGGCTGATCTGTGCAGTCAGGCTGTCATACTGGTTCTTATATGTCAGCGCATCCTCTTCCGCCTTGTCCTTATCCAGGTTCGCACGGACTTTGCGGTTGATCTCTTCTATGTTGGAGATACTCTGCTCCAGCTCCGCTGTTGACTGGTCCTTGAGGTCCTGTGCCTCCATTGTCGCAGTGTTCAGGCTAAGCTGCGCTTCTTCCAGCTCCTGTTTCTTCTTTGCCAGCTGGTCCTGCAGCGACTCCACCTCTCTGCTGATGAGCGCTACTGACTGCCTGTACCTGTCAGCCTTGTCACGCTTTCTCTGGTTCTCTCCGTTTTTTGCCAGGATATCCTGCTGCTGTCTGATCAGCTCCGTTGGCGATACAATATCCTTCGGTGCATCCGGATAATAGGGCTGCTCTTTGGCATACTTTTTCTTCTGGTCAGCAATCTGGCCGATTGTCAGCCTCTGGTTATAAAGCTCCTTTTCTTTCTTCTCCAGTTCTGCCAGCTTATCTCCAACACCAATAATCCGCAGGAGAGTTTTTGCTTTCTCCTGGCTGGATGACTCCAGAAACTTCGGCAGGTCAATGGCAAGCTGCTCCACAAACTCATTCAGGAGCTGCTGCCCTCCTTTTTTACCTGTGGGATCCGTAACCTTCAGGTCACTGTTCTTTCCCTTCCGTTCCACCACAAGGCCATTATTCATGACAATATGCAGTGTCGGCGGGATAACGGACTCATGCCGCTGCGCCTCCGACGGACGGTACCTGTCTCCGCCCAGGGCCCAGGCAATTGAATCCAAAACGGAAGTCTTCCCCTGCCTGTTATTTCCACCAATTATGGTAAGACCATTTTGCGTGGGCTCAAGCTTTACAGCCTTGACACGCTTTACATTTTCAATCTCCAGTTTATTAATTTTCATTGCTTCCATTGACTTCTCCTTCCCGCATCCGTATAATGGATGCATAGCTATTTTTTAACGCTTTGGTAGGCTCCATGCTTTGGTCGGCAGATGGAGCCTGTTTTCTTTTGCCATCCCGTGTAACGCACATCAGCCCCCCGTCCCGGCTGTACCTGTATACGTTATCTGACAGCACTTCATGCGGGCTTATCGCCTCTTCTTTGCCATTCACTTCTTTCACAATATCCTGTAAACCCGCCAGGTCCCCATCTGTTACCGGTACAGCAATCAGCTCATGGATACTGCCCGGCAGGATATACAGATCCCCGCCTGTCTGTTCTGCAAGGCTGAGGAAATATTCCTCATAAAGGATAATGGCGGCGCCGTACAATGCTGCCTGGTTTGTCAGTACATACATCAGATCCGGGACAGGGCGGATTTCTTCCGGCAGCTCCAGAATCTCACTGGATTTCCGGGTAATAAAGCCACCGGCTTCCGTGTTCCTTCTCGCCGCAGCGTCAAGCTCCTCTGCCCTGATGCCGTAATACTGGCAGCTTTCGTGGGTTATAAGCATGCCAGAGCAACACCCGTTATCCAGTCTGAGTGTACAGCAGTAAGCCGCCGCAAGATCCAGAATGCATATATGTGGTATCCTCTTCAGCAGCTCCGCATTTGCATCCCTATTCATCATACGGTAAGCCACTGTACCCAGTATTTCCTCCCTTGTCAGCACTCTCTTGTTATTAGTACATCTTGATCCCATCTCAGTCCTCCTTACTTCCCCTGCCATCCTCCCGGATGGACAGATGCGCGCATACCGCAAAGATCGCCACCAGCACAACTGCAGTTATGTACATTTCGCTCTCTACTGCTCCCGGAGCCGCAATCATTGCCAGGAAGGCAATCGCCCCGAATATGTTGCTGGCATTAAATATCCTGTGTAGCATTACCTCCCTCCTAAACCTCAAACGTGGGATACACCACCACTTCATAATCGTGGATTTCCTCCACATACCTCTGGATCTCCGCCTGCCCGGACACGCTGTTGTAAAAGACCTGCGCCTGCTCCATGGAATCGAACTCCAGAAAATCCCCCGACCCATCCTCACGCCAGAACCTCACCCTGTATTCCTTCATGCCTTCCTCCTTCCTGTTGCGACGTCGCAACTGTTACAGTGTCATAATCTTCAGTCTTTCATCCTTCGGAACATCCAGGAGATTAAAAAGGATAAGCATGTCCCCATAGCTAAAGGAATCTTTTGGCTTGCCATTTACCATTGGTTTCTTGCGCCCGTTCCACGCCTGGGGAGTAATGCCCAATGCCTTAGCCAAGTCTTTTATGTATATCTTCTGTTTTCGCGCTTCCTTTTCAAACCAATACGGAAGGTCGGTTACCATGTAATCCTTTTTCTGCTCCGGAGAAAGTGCTGTCCTCGGCACCCTACCACCTCCTATCTCAATACCCGTGCGATGCATTTCAGAGAAGAACTTCTCTCTTACACCTTTCGCGATTGAATTCCGACAAATCCGCATATCCCTCAAAAAGAATTTTTCGGAACAATTCCTCTGTCCTATCATTTGTGAGATACTTCATCCCATACTTTGGGATATAAAGCGTAGATTTATCGTTATCCATCTCTACCTCTGTAATTTCAGTTATCACAAAGGAATGTCTCTCTTTGATCAGAATTCTCATGTAGCTCCCTTCCTCACCTCCCCTCCAAGTCACCAACTATTCCAGAAAATACTCAATCGGCTTGCCATCCCCCGCTCCTGTCTGCTATAATCCTCTTATCAGCACTGCCATGCTGAAATAAAAGCGAAAGAGGGAATTTC
>CAJTXE010000066.1 GCA_910580225.1 uncultured Acetatifactor sp. | reverse complement strand
AAAAAAGCCGCCCGTTTTTTCATGCCGGACGGCTTTCTGCGTAATGTGATAGCTCTAATTTTATTTTTTTGTGGTTGCAGGCTCCGAAAAGCCTTGATATTACAGTGTTCCTATTAAAACTCATTCCTAGGGTTGAAACAGTTCTTCATCGGAAATTTCGTCGGAAGGGTCATGATCTTCCGCAAATGCATCCGCAATCCGGGCGGATGTGCTTTCCGACTGCCCGGATGCCGTTCCGCCCCCGAATGCCGCCGGGGTACCGCACCCGGCCAGGCATCCCACAAGCAGTACCCCTCCAAGGACCGACGCCAGCAGCTTCTTTTTAATCCTTTTGTTCCTATTGTTCATTTTGTTTGTTTTGTTCTTTTTATTCATTTAGATAACACCATCCTTTCTTTGAGTGTATCTAAAGAATACCACCCCCGTTTGTGATACATGTGGGATTTGTTTGTGATTTCTGTGTTGTTTATGTTTCAGATCATAAAGGAAAACCTTACCCCAGCCTGTGTATTGCAGACCGTACATTGGCTTCCATGCTGATGCAGTATCTCCTGCACAATATACAATCCAAGCCCGCTTCCGCCTGTTTTCCGGCTTCTGGACTGTTCCACACGATAAAACGGGTCAAACAGTCTGGGCAGACTGTCCTCCGGAATATGCGCCCCTGTGTTTTCAACAGAAAATTCCATCTGTTCCCGCTCCATCTGTTCCTGTTGCATCTGTTCCCGCTCCATCTGTTGCCGATTCATCCGGACGGAAATGCGAATGGAGGCTCCCTGGGGGGAATACTTGATTGCGTTTCCCATCAGATTCGAAAACACTTTCTCCATCAACAGCTTGTTTCCGCTTATAAGAGCGGAGGGCGGAGCATCCAGTTGTATTTGCAGGTCCTTCCCGGCAATCAAATCTTCGGTTTCGCTTAAATAGGATTTGATAACCTGAACGCAGTCCAGACGGTCTTTTTTGAAATCCGTGCCCGCAGTTTCCAGTCGGGAGACGGTTAAGATCTCCTGTACCATTGTCTCCAGGGTGTTGGCAATTTCCAGGGATCTTGTCAAATATTTCTCACGGTCTTTGTATGCGCCAATCCCCAACAGCATCCCCTCTAACTGGCCTTTGATGATGGTTACCGGCGTTTTCAGCTCATGGGACACCGCCGAAAAGAAATTTGTGCGGGCCTGTTCCAGTTTCCTTTCCTGTTCAATATCGGCTTCCAGTTTCCTGTTGGCATTCTGCAAATCGGACAGGGCGGTTGAAAGACTGCGCGACAGCCTGTTCAGGCTTTTCCCCAGTGTTCCCAATTCATCCGTCCGTTGTCCGTCAACCCTCCAATCCAACTGCAGGTCAGACATTTTTTCGGATATGCGGCTGATTTCCAATACGGGTTTTGTAATCATGCGGGAATACAGCCAGGATACCGCAAGGGCACTGACCGAAACCATGATCAGGATAACCGGAAAAACACGGGCAAAGGACTGCTGCAGTTCCAAAATCTGTTCTGCCTCACCGTAGACAACAAGCGTATAGCGGTCACTGCCATCGGAGAAAGAAAAATAGTACTGGTTTGACAGGACGGGAGAAGATTCACCAGAGTCATCCACTGCCGTTACCGCATTAGTCCCCTCCCATCCATTCTCAACTTCTTTTGTGGGCAGCGCAACCCAGTGGCCGCTGCTGTCGTATAACGCGGCCGAATGGATTGCCATATCCGCAAGAAACTGATCGAACAAACCGCCGCTGTCCGAAAAAGGCACCTGTTCCAGTTCGGAAATAAAGTTCTGCGCCCGTTGATCTAAAATGGTGTTCAGCTTGTTGGAATAAGTCCGGGGCATCAGCCATGCCAGGATTCCGAACACTAACAGCGATATACACAGCAGCATAACCACAGTAATGAGAAATACTTTTGCAAACAGACTGCCTTTAATGCTCTTTATCAATTTTATATCCCACCCCTCTGATTGTCTGAATAAAATCGATGCCCAGTTTTTTCCGCAGGTTTTTAATATGCGTATCAACCACTCGTTCATCCCCGTAAAAGTCATAGCGCCACAGCTTATCCAAAAGGTTCTGCCGGGTTAGAATGCGCCCCTGATTGGTGAGGAGTTCTTTCAGCACCTCAAATTCCCTGGGCGTCAATTCAAAAACGTTTTCCCCCACCGCGGCCGTATAATTGTCGCAGTCCAGAATCAGGTTCCGGTAAACAATCGTTTTGTGCCCGTCTTCCTGCATCCTGCTGCTCCGCCGCAGCACAGCGGCAATCTTCCGAATTAAGATCGGTACGGAAAAGGGCTTCGTGATGTAGTCGTCCACCTGCAAATCCAACCCCCGGATTTGTTCTTCCTCGCCGTTTAATGCGGTAAGCATAATGACCGGAACCTGGGATTGCTTTCGGATCAGTTCACAGACAGCAAAGCCGTCAATTTTCGGCAGCATCACATCCAACAGAACCAAATCGAACTGCATGGCGGAAAACATGGACAGGGCCTCCACGCCGTCACCGGCCAACATGATCTCATAGCCAACCTCCTGCAGAAAGTTTTTCAAAAGCTCCTGAATGTCCAAATCATCCTCCACAACCAAAATTCTCTGCATAACAACACCTCCGGGAAACAGCATAACACAGTTTTTTGTGATTTGTGTGTAGTTTTTGCGTTGCTGACTAAAATTCCTGAATCACAGCCTTGATTCGCCGGACTCCGGCAGAGGAGGCCTCTTCCTTTTTGATTTTAAAGGAGACAAGCTCTCCGGTATTTTGGGCATGAGGGCCGCCGCAGATTTCCTTGGAATATCCGGGGATTGTATACACTTTTACAATCTCGCCGTACTTCTCGGAAAAAACACCCATGGCGCCTTCTTCATAGGCTTTCTCCGGCGTCATCTCTTCCAGAATCACATCAATCTTTTTCTGAATCGCTTCATTTACGATGGCTTCGACTTTTTCCAATTCCTCTTTCGTCACCTTCCGTCCAAAGGAAAAATCAAATCTTAGGCGTTCAGAGGTAATGTTGCTGCCTCTCTGGCTCACCTCTTCACCCAGAACCTTTCTCAATGCCCCGTTCAGCAAGTGGGTTGCCGTGTGAAGGCGGGCTGTATGCTCATTGTTGGTGGTCAGACCTCCCGCAAACTTGCCTGCCGCTCCCTGCCTGGATTTGTTCTGATGCTCATCAAACTTCTTCCGGAATCCATCCATATCCACCTGAATGCCCCTTTCCGAAGCCAGTTCCGAGGTGAATTCAATGGGAAAGCCGAACGTGTCATACAGCCTGAACGCCAGTTCCCCGCTTAGAATTCCTTTTTGTTCTATACGGTCAAGATAGCGGTTGGCCTTTTTTAACCCCTCGTCCAGGGTCTTGGAAAACAGATGATATTCCCTTTGCAGCTGCTCCAGAATGAACTCCCTGTTCTCTCCAAGCTCCGGATAAACCGGACCGTATTGTCCAATGACCACGCCGGACAGTTCACACAGGTAATTTGTATGAATGTCGGCTTTCCTGAACAGGCGGATCATTCTTCGAATCAGCCTTCTCAAAATATATCCCTGCTCTGTGTTGGACGGACTGATCTTCATGGGATCGCCCAACATAAACGTAACGGCTCTGGTATGTTCACAGATAATTCGTTTCTCGCGTTCAGGGACGATTTTTCCTTCCTTTTCCAGAATGTCTTCAAGGGTCTGCATCATGGGCAGAAAAATTTCTGTATCGTACACATTGGTTTTCCCGTTTAAAATCGTCAGAACACGCTCCAGGCCCATTCCCGTATCCACATTTTTCTGCTTCAACTCTGTAAAAGTACCGTCGGCCTCCTGATTAAACTGCATGAAAACATTATTCCAGATCTCAACATATTTTCCGCAGTTACAGGCCGGTCCGCAATTGGGTCCGCATTCCGGTCTGTCCATAACATAGAAGATTTCCGTGTCCGGTCCGCAGGGTCCGGTCTGTCCGGCAGGTCCCCACCAGTTATTTTCTCTTCCGTATCGGAAAATCTGGTGATTTTTCAGCCCCAGGCCTTTCCAGATTTCTTCTGCCTCCACATCAGCGGGCATTGATTCATCGCCTGCAAATACCGTCACCGCCAGTCTCTCTAAGGGAATATGAAGATATTCGGTCAGGAATTCAAAACTCATGGAAATGGATTCCTGTTTAAAATAGTCCCCCAATGACCAATTCCCCAACATTTCAAAAAAGGTGCAGTGGGTATCGTCTCCTACTTCATCGATATCTTCTGTTCTGACACATTTCTGAACGTCCGTAAGCCTTTTTCCGCCGGGATGGGGTTCCCCCAGTAAATAGGGCACCAAAGGATGCATTCCCGCAGTGGTAAACAAAACCGTGGGATCGTTCTCCGGAAGAAGTGACGCAGACGCGATTTCCTTATGCCCCCTTTCTTTAAAAAAGTTTACATACATGGTTCTTAATTCATTTGCTGTCATGTTTCATTCTCCTTTCTGAAATTTTCTAAATCGAGCAGGGGTGATTTTATCCCTGCTCGCCGCGCGGCCCGTGTGCCGCTTTAGCGGCACACTTACAAATGCGATAAGTCGCACTTTGTACACGGGCCTGCGCATAAAAAAAGCCCTAAGCTGACATAATATCAACTTAGGGCGAACTTTCTGTCCGTGTTACCACCTAATTTCAGATTTCTCTGCACTCTGTCAATACGGGATTGCTCCGATATTGCTTCCTGGGATAACGGGGGAACTCCGTTGAAGCCTACTAAGACAGGTCCGCCCGGTCCGTTCGGTTCACAGCTCGGAGGCTGCTTCCCTATCAGTTCATTGAAGATTCGCACCAACCATCTTCTCTCTGTGAACTCCCTGATACGTACTATTCCTCGTCAAAGCCTTTTTGTTTTAAAATTAGTTGGAAGTATAACACGATGGAAAAGCTTTGTCAAGCAGCTTTTGCCTCGCTGCCCCGCAAACCGGGCCTCGCCGGAAACGGGACAGGCAGCATCCCGCAAGTCTCGCAAAATTGCACAGAGCGCAAATTGCATAGAACGCAATTTTGCATAGAACGCAATTTTGCACAGAACGCAATTTTGACTTCGCGAGAGGGGGTCTGAACTGTTGCAGCATCCCTGCAGACTGACAGGATGCATCTGAATAGAATCCGCAGTCTGCCCCCTACTCCATGGGAGTGACAACGGGCTTTCCGTCCTGGTCCACCAAAACGCTCATCCCGCAGCCCACTGTCAGGGCAGAAGATGCCAGTATATAATTCACGCCGGTTTCCGTATCTACAATAATCTTTTCCACATTGGTAAGTCCCTGTGAATAAACTTCCACAAAACGCTCTTTTGCCATATGATCACGCTCCTTTCCCATCCTGCCGTCTGCCTGTCTGCCAACACAACCATACCACAGAGCCAGGACCCCGGGGCCAAAATTTCCTGAATGGGCGTCAGAATTTCCTGAACAGCATTCTTTCCGTCAAATGGCATCTCTATTTCCATTCACAGAGGCATCTGAAAAATGCTCCCCACATCTTATACTACGCACATCAGTCCATACATGATTACACAGATCGCCAAACCGATTATACATGCCTTGCTTGTTTTGTAATCTGTATTTGCGGGATTCCATTTTTTTATTTTGCTGTTTTCAACTATAAATCCTGTTGTTGCGCTTATTATGCCCGCAATCAGCAAGCCGCCTATTTTGATTGCGGGCAGTGTATTATTTTCAATTCCTTTTACTTCAAATACGATACCCGTTAATCCGATTCCCGCGCATAACAGCAAAACGTACACCGCAGTTACCGGAATACCTCGTCCGGCCCGTTTCCTGTCCTCTTCTCTGCAATAGATTTTGTCTATCATTTTGTAGTTGCTCATCAGTATGCCTGCGATAAAATTGAACACATACACAACAAGCAGAAGCCCATTGAACCAAGGTATTTTCAAATTTGCTCCGTTTATCACGCAAAACAGGAAAATAGCTACAACAGACAAAATTCCAACATGCAAATCAATCTGTATCAGCAGTTTCTTCACTTCGCCCATATTGTACTCTGTTCTGTCATCAAATCCTGCAATCCCATTGAAGGAATTGTTTTTGACTGCATTGGAAAGATACATATGCAGGAATAACTGGATTGGGATGCAGATCATAAACATACAGAGGAATGTCCCAATGCTGAAAGTATCCCTAAATGCAGCGTGAATGATATAGGCCAGAATACATAAGGCCGATATTCCCATCAAAACCCAGGGCATTTTTCCCATTGATACTTCTTCCTGGATTGGTGATTCTTCCCTGTCCCCATTGCCCAACAATGTGTCAACCTCAACTTCAAATAATTGCGCCAGCTTCATCAGATTGTCGGAATTTGGTCTGGAAGCATTCGCTTCCCATTTGGTTACAGCCTGGCGGCTGACCTCCAGATATTCGGCAACTTTTTCCTGTGACAGTCCTTTCTTTTTTCGATAGTACATAAGGTTTTCTGCAAATTGATTTTCGTTCATATCAGGAACCTCCGTTTGTTTTGATGGCAATAATATACCGCTTTATCCGGTTGCATGCTACCAACCATATGGAAATTCTGGGCAACTATACGGCAACAGCCGGTTGCAACTGCTGTTTTTCTGCTATTTTACCACAAATGCAAACAAACTTCCATTCCCTTTGCAGGAGCCTAAAAAGACGATCCGGAAACAGGGGCGCAGGTCATGGGGATTGCGGGTCAGATGGAAATCACACCCAATATTTTCAAAATCTCTCCCGCCAAAATCACCACCAGGCACACAGGTGCAATCCAACGAATCATGACTTCAAACAGCTTTTTTCTCCGGAAAGAGCCGGAAGCCTCCACCTCATCGGAAACCACTTTGGTTCCCACCACATGTCCTACCAGGATACAGGTGAGGAACGCCACCACCGGCATGAGGATGGAATTGGAGATAAAATCAAAGAAATCCAGGAAGGCCATGCCCAGTACCGTCACGGCAGAAAGCGGCCCGTACCCCAGGCAGGACAGCGTCCCCAATGCCAGGATTCCCACCGTCACCGCCAGCACGGAAACCTTCCGGTTCCAGTGAAGCCTGTCCATACACATGGATACCACGGTCTCCATCAGGGAAATGGAGGAAGTCAGCGCCGCAAACAGCACCAGAAGGAAAATACCATACCGATCACATTTCCTCCGGTCATGGACCCAAAGACCCTGGGCAGCGTCACAAACATCAGCCCCGGGCCGGCATTGATATCCGCGCCGCCGGAGAAGGCAAACACCGCGGGAATAATCATCAGGCCCGCGATAAAGGCAATGGCCGTATCAAACACTTCAATCTGTCCCACGGATTTCTCCAGATGCTCCTCCTTCTTCATGTAAGAGCCATAAGTAATCATAATCCCCATGGCCAGGGACATGGAATAAAAGAGCTGTCCCATAGCCGCCAGAACCGTGGTGGTGGAGAAATCCTTAAAATCCGGGAGCAGATAGTATTTTAAGCCCTCAACCGCTCCGGGCAGAGTCAAGGAATAAACCGCCACCACCACGGACAACACCACCAGTAACGGCATCATAACCCGGCTTGCCTTCTCAATCCCCTTCTCCACGCCGAAGAGCACTACCGCTGCGGTAAGGAGCACAAAAACCGCAAACCAAAGGAGCGGGTTTCCCAAAATTCCGCCCTCTGCCACGCTGATAAACTGTGAAAAAAAGGTTTCCTGTGCTGTCAGGGCGGCATGTCCCCTTAAAAACTCAAAGAAATACTTGATAACCCATCCGCCGATGACACAGTAGTACGGCGCGATAATCACAGGCACCAAAGCGGCAAGCCATCCCAGAAAGCTGAACTTCCTGCTCAATTTCTGATACGCGTCAATACAGCTTAAGCCTGTCTTTCTTCCTATGGCAATCTCTGTTATCATCAGCGAAAATCCAAACGTTACAGCCAAAATCAGATAAACCAACAGGAAGATACCCCCGCCGTATTTTGCCGCCAGATAGGGAAATCTCCAGATATTTCCCAGTCCCACCGCCGAGCCTGCAGCCGCCAGTACAAAACCGAGCCTGTTGGAAAAACTACTTCTCCCATGTTTCATATTCTTTTCTCCCTCTTCTTTTCTCTTTCCCGGGCATTGGAATGCCATTTTACCATGCATTTGTGCCCATCAGCGCCTTTCTGTTTCGACATTGTACCATGGTTCCCTCCCGGCGCAACCGAAAAAAACGCCTGTCTACTTCTCTTTTCCAAAATAGGTTTTCATATATGCAAGAAGAAGGATCCCCAAAGCCGGGAAAACCGCCGCCATCAGCATGCCTGCCTTAAATCCCACCTGTTCCGGGGTCAGCGACAGCTTGGTGCCCAAGGTCCCTGCCCACTCCGTAAGGGCAATCTTGTCCACAGCGATGCCAAGGGCCTGGGGCGCAACGGAGGCCCCAAGGTCTCCCCCCGCCGCCATCAGCGCATAGGCTGCAACACCGGCGGCAGGTATTTTCTCTTCCATAAAAATCAGGGTTCCCGGCCAGAGCATGGCGGTGCAGATTCCCACCGCGGCACAGGCGGCCAGGGACAATGCCCCATTGGAGGAAAGTCCCACCGTCAGATAACAGACCACAGCCCCCCACATGCTGATTGTCAATATTTTAAAAATATTTTTCCCATATTTCGCATATATCGTTCTGGTGAGCGCAAGCAGTCCCGCAAACAGGGACATGCCTAAAATATCCCCCCATACCTTGGGTATCCGCAATGCCTTTTCCGCATACACGGAAACCCAGTTGGACATGGTATTCTCCGCACAGGCGCCCAAAAAGATGCAGGCCATGCAAAGCAGAAGCCCCTTTGTCCCGGACCCGGAACCCGCGGACTTTACCTTATTTTGCTCCATATTCATGTCCGGCAGGGGTGACATCCTTAGCCATACGGACGCGATCACCGGCAGCATGGCCCAGAAGAAAGTGAGATACATCCAATATTGATTTCCCGCAATTCGGAGAAACAGAGTGCTGATCAGGACCACCCCCACAAACCCGTAACCGTACAGGGCATGAAGCATGCTCATGTCCTTATCCGGCGTATCCGAAGGCAGCGCCGCTATGGTAGGGCTTACCAACACCTCCCCCAGTCCCGCGGCCACGGAGAAAAGAAAGGTACCGGCCACAAGTCCCATGTAGGCATGCCCGGGAAACAGTATGGGAATCAACGCATATACGCACAGCCCTGCTGCCGTCACAAGGGGCATCAGGCGGATGGTTTTGTGAATGTTAAAATGCCTGCTGAAAAAGCTGAAAATCAAGTCGATTCCAAGCTGTGTGCAGAAATTGATCAGAACAAGTGTTCCCAACAGCGTATAGGAGATTCCGTACTGTTCCCGAAATGTGGCAAACAGCAGGGGCGGCAGGCTGAACACAGAGGACATTGCCAGGTTTGCAAAATAGCAGGCGCGTTTTGTTCGTTTGTAATTTGGTTTTTCCATGCGTATCATTCCCTTTTCTTCATCACTCTCTGCCCACCGGTCTTCCCAGGGTAACAGGCAACCCCATTCTAACATCAACCGGAAGACATGGCAAGTCCCCACATGAAGCGTTTTGTTAAGTGCTTTTTTGAGTTATTGACGGAAAAATTTTCAGCCCGGCGGAAAACGTAGCAGGATATTTTTATCCTGTTCCCCGTTTTTGACGGCGAAATGGCAACGGCAAAAATCCAGACGGTCAAAGGTTTAAAAGTGGAGATTTTTTCGCGCCCTGTGCGGAAAAAATACTACTCGTCCCTTGACGGTCTGGATAGTCGGAACAGACGTAGAACGGGGATTGTTTTTCGTAATTGGGTATGGTATAATTTTCCCCAGTACAAACCGATAAGTCGGAATTTATTGAAAAGTTGACTGGAATAAACTATATAGATTTAGGAGAACACTGAATGAAAACAAATTCAAAATTGCGTACTTCGCTTATTATTTATGCCATGATACTTTATGTTTTATGGAGCTTATTAGAATTGTACTTGAAAACCCAAATTGGATTTGACGAATTTACAAAGGAAGTATATATCAAGCTTGTGTTCTGGCTTTTGCCTGCAATCGTGATTCATTTTCGTTTTAGTGACAATATGTTCATCAAAAAGGAAGAAATGTATCTATTAAGGAAAAACTGTTGGATATTTGTTCCAATAATGCTATTATTTACAATTTATATTTTTATAAGTGAATACTTGACCAATGGTAAGATTACGATAAGCGAGTCTTTTGGAATAAACACTGTAGTAGAGGTTCTTTCTATAGCTATCGGTGAAGAAATGGTTTTTAGAGGACTGTTTTTGAATGCTATATTGAACGATAACAAAAAGTATCTTGCTGTGTTTATCAATTCTTTGATGTTTTTAGTTATTCATTTTCCTGCGTGGATTCAAGGCGATATTTTTATTTCGGTATTCACAAGTGGAGGATTCATCACCGTTTTGCTGGTAAGCTGTATTTTCAGCTTTGTTTTTATTAAGACCAAAAGTATCTGGACAGCTATTTTTCTACATTTCTGGTGGGATTTATTGTTGTTTATGTTTTGATAAGATAACTTCCTGTTTGTAGGGAAGAACAAATAGAGCATCAAAGAGCCAGACGCAGAGCCGATGAACGTGCGAAATCAAATCACAGTTTATCGCTCTCATAAAAGTCTAAAACAGGGCGGTGGTGATAAGCATTGACTATCCCGCCGCCCTGTCTGTTATCGCTCCATATCCTGCTTTCTGTGGGGCTGTTGTTCCCGCTGTTCCTGCCGCAAGATACTGTAAACGCTCTTTCTGATTTTCTCCGCTTCTTTCACTTCCTCTTTCAATGCAACATACTGCTGATTGAGTGCTTTCCTCTCGGCGGTCAGTTTTGCATACTCCGTTTTCCATGTCTTTGTTGGGATTGTGGTCTTGCCGTTCATCACACCTTTGAGATAGTCTTTCGCCGCCGTAAGCAAGATTTGCTCGGTTTCGGTTCAGACAGGGCGCTGAACTGTTACCATTCCTCCCAGGGTCCATCCAGAATTAACTGCGCCAGGCCGCAGTTTTCCTCCTCCAGAAGCACCGCCTGTTGAAGCAGGGCTGCCTGTTCCCTGCGCACATCCGCCAACTTTGAAACCGCGATACGGAACTCCGAATCCGTGTTATAGGTCAGGGAACAGGCCTCCGCAGTCCCGCCGGTTTTGTCCCGGAAATCGGCAAACATCCCCGCAATATCCCGGCAATTTGCCCCGATCTTTTCCAGATGGCGGCGGCTGCATTCCGGCAGCAGGGCAGCCGTTTCCTCCAGATAACATGCCGCCGACTGTCTGGCGTCGATGAGGCTCACAAGCATACTGTCGTTGACGCACAGCCTCCGGAGCACATTCTCCCTGTCGGAATCCAACCGGAAGTCTGCGTCTTTCGCAAGCCCTCTGATCCATGCCTCATAGGCTCCCTTTCCCTGCGCATAACCCCTGGATGCCTCTGCCCGGAAGGAGGAGATCAGCGTCCCAAGGGATGCTTTCAACGTCTCCAGAGGGGAGGGCGCATCCTCTTTCTGCCCGAAATGAAGCAGCAGAAAAGGCCAGAAATCACTAAACAGATACCCTTCATTTTCCTCAAATACGATTCTTCTGTCTTCTTTGTCCGCAGCGGAATCCGCCTGTTCCAGTTCCCGGAAAATCTCTCTGTCAAAATAGGTGCGGCACAGGAAGCGGCCGCCCTCTTCCGTATATCCCGTTATGACCCCCCACTCTGGGGCAACCCGCAGGTTGATGGCCAGAACCGGTTTTCCCTGCCGGATATCCTCCATGACGGCCAGACGTTCCGCCTTCCTCTCCTGCTTTTCCACCCTGTCCGCCATCCGGAAAGAATATCCCAGGCTTTGGAACAAAGGCGAAGCATAGTCAAAGGCCACCAGGGCGTCCGTACAGCTATAGTCCCAGACTTCCGTAAAGCAAAGCCTCCAACAGGCGCCGCTCATGCCCATGATCTGATGATAGGCATAGTTTTCTCCCATATATTGCAGCGCCGCATACATGGACCCGGCCCAGGGGCAATCCATCCCCTCTCCCCAGGACAGCCTGGTAATTCCTTTCAGAATACATTTGGTGCGGTCTTCCAGAAAGAGACTGGTGCGGTGATTCCCGTAATAAATCGCCTCATTCTCCGGACAACTGATCACATGGATTCCTTCTTTGTTCAGATACACCAGTGTCAGATATTCCGTATCGTCGCTTGCCGTGTCACTGGGAAATGCTTCCTGGTTTACCGGAATCTTGTCCCAGTTGAAATACGCATAATGCGCCATCTTCTCCATGGCAGAGGAAAAGGCCTTCTCGTTTCCGTACCAGGCGCCCACAATCTGAAAGGACTGTCCGTCCTCATAGCAGGCGCTTTTCTGCTTCCTGTCATTTCCCCTGTTCAGGACAAGGCTGCTGTTCTGTAAGGCATAGGAGTAAAAGATTCCTTCCGGCGTCTGATATTTTATGGTCAGTACCTTCAGCCGTTCTCCGGGAATGGACACACCCAGAAACGCCCCGTTGACAGGAATGTTGATATCCTGATTCCACACCAGTCCGTTTATAAATCCCGTTACCGGAACCGCCGTCTGCCCGTCCGTATAAACCGCTTCCAAAATCAGGATTTCTCCCGGGCACAGCAGGCTGTCAATGCTGCAGCCAAGCGCTTCCGCCAGGGCAGGCAGCACACTGGTCTCCGGCAGACATCTGGCATTTTCCCATTTGGATATGGCCTGGGGACTCACCTGCAGCCGCTCCGCCAGAGCTTCCCCTGTATATCCCCGTTCCTTACGCAAAAACGCAATTCTTTTACCTGTTTTTTCTATATCTACTCGATTCATTTTCGATAAACCTCCTTGTTTTTCACGGCCTTCCGGATTTTTCAGTCCCCATTTCACCAGACGGCACAGGCTTCCGTTTTTATGGATTCGCCTGCGTTTTAGCAAAATAAAAGTTGTCTGTCCGGAAATCTGTCCTCCACAATGCTGCGCAGCATATGCCTTTTATGATAAGGGAAAAGCGCCCCGCTGTCCATACTGACCGCGTTAATGCAGAAAACAAAAAATCAACCTGGGGTTTACTTATACTGCGCACCGGTTGAATTTGCAGTACAAAACCTGTTCTTTTCCGAAAACACAGGAAACAGGCAGGGCAGAAATCTTAAGCATTTTTTAATGGAATTACAAAATGACCTGTGATAGAATAAATCAATTGAAAAGCAATAAGGAGGTCATGGGAAATATGAAAAAATTTGCCTGTTTATGTGTATTATTGATTTTGATGTTTTGTTCCGCCTGCGGAAATACAGAAGCGCCATTTACAACAGAGGATACGCAGGAAAGCAGCCGGACGGGTGATGAAGTTCCAGGTAATGAAAAGATAGATGCTGTTCTCCAAAACCAATTGACCTATTCCAATTTGGACAGTAAATTATCCATGAATGAAGTCCGGGATATTTTGCTGAAATCCGGGATTCCGACAAATCACGTTGATACGGTATTGAACTGGGTGACGGACTATAATAACAGCATGAGGGAATGTCCGTCTTTTTCATTAGTCGGGGATTTTGTTACAATAGACGAAATGGCGGTTGACTATGGGGAATACTACGACATGTCTACGGAATGGTATAAGCGCAATCGTCGAAATTACCATGATGTTGTTTGCAGGATTGCGGCTTATGAGTTAAATCAAGGCAATATTTCGGTAGAAAATGTACTCAAGGAAGAAGATTTTGATTGTTGGGACGAGAATACGGCATGGCTTTATACTGACGGCGATATTCTGTTCGGGCGGGAAGCCGTAGAGGGGGAACATAAGGCGTATGTTCCTTTTCCGCTGATTGACTGGAGTAAGGATGTACAGGCAGCATATTTTACCCTGTTTAATCCGGTTCACATTACAGAGCAATGCAACGAACAGGAAATGCTGCAGGCCATTCAGGAAAAATGGAACGAGCAGGAAATTTCCTTCAAAGACAGTGCGTTTTCTTTAATTACCTTCTGGACGCAAAGCGGTGACAGAATATGCGCTTCACATGCCGCCACTTTGATTGAAACAGAGAATGGATATTTGCTGTTTGAAAAAACCAATCCGGAATCCCCCTATTCGGCAGCAAAATTTTCTTCTACCGATGAAGTAAAGCAATATTTATATAACATGATGAATTTAGATTATTCAAGATATAATGAACAAATGGGAACTTATCTTATTTTGCAAAACGATAAGCTACTTTAAAATGCAATATCACGCCGTCTTTCTCGTCAAAGCCCCTGTAAAGGACCATTGACAGCCCTTTGCTTTCCTGCAACTGAAAACCACTCCATGCAAATATCGCTAACCGACTTTGCATGGAGTCAGGCATCGCTGCTTATCTTTCCCAAATCCCTTTCTGTTATCTGCAGCTTCCCTTTCAGGAAAGTGCTTCCTGCATTTCCTCTGCCAACAGCCCCGGGCCTATACAGTCCTTTTTCCAAACTCTCTGAAATATCTCTGTGCCATCTCCGAAGAAATGTCCAGTTTTTTCTGCAGTCTCCCCAGAATATCATCATCGGACAGGCCAAACTCATAGCCGGTCTCGATAATCTCTTCCGCTCTGCCTTCTTCTCTGCCCTCTTCTCTGCCCTCTTCTCTGCCTTCTATCCTGGTCTCCTCAAATACAGTAAACATATTCACATCTCCTCTCTGTTCCAGTGCATTGTAGTCAATCTGATTGTTCAACGCTCCTGTTGCTGTCAGAATGACGGCTCTGTCCACCCGGCGTTCTTTGGTGTATCCGATTGCCCTGCTCCGAATCTCACCTGCGGGACGGCTGCTGTCCAACAGAATCTCCAGAAGATTAAAAAGGTCTACATTGTTCATATTGTGCAGCACAAGGTTATTCTTTCTCGCCGCCACCAACAGCATCCGATAGTCGTTCACATACTTCCTTAACGCCTCCGGAATGTTCAGCATGCCGTGCAGACTCGCCGCCCCGTCCCAGGGCTTCTTTCCATAATATACAGTCACTGTAATCACGGGCATAAATTTATCCGTGCGTTTCATTCTGGACAGGTATTCATCCTCTTCCATGCCTTCTGCTTTTTTATACTTTGCGGCATTGCTGTCATACTGCTTTTTGTAGGCACTGTAGTCATAGCCCATCATCCTCATTGGCATGGCATAGTCGATATACTCCTGTGACTCGTTCCCTAACATCACAAACTCTATCCCGTATGCGGTGGATTTCTTCCTTATTTTTATGTTGTCCCTGGATGCCGCGATTCCCTCTGCCTGCTTTTTATGCTCCAGTATGGTGGAGCTTTCCGTATCCAGATCCTCCAACTCATGAGGCTGTATTACCTGCTCTCCCTGGAACAGAACTGCATTGAAGAGATCAGCGAAGCGCGCATTGTCACGCCAGTAGTTCTTCAGTATGATATCCGGCTTTAGATTCCGTTGATTCCTTGCCATGTGGTATTATTTCCTTTCCTGCCTGTTTCTATTATACTATTACGACATGAGAATAGCAAGACCGTCTTCTCCTGTGCAGCTTTGGCCTTTTGTTCTCCCCCGAACCAAACGGTATTCCTTATTCGCAGCAGCCTGAATCAGTTCCAGAATCTTCTGCATTGCCCTGGCTTTCGCACTGATTGCTTTCAGGGCAGATCTTTCAATCATTTACGATTACAAAATACTTTGAATCTACTTTTTTCGTCAACCATACCCCGTTCTCGGACAGATAAAACTTCTCTCCATCCCGATACATATCTCCGCTGCATACCTTCAGCAACACGGCTTCTCCATGACGTTTTCCAACGGTTAAAGCTGTTCCAACATCATTTGACAAATGTACATATAAACGGCTCATTGGTTTCAGGCCCTCTGCCTCAATGCTTTTCAGAAATCTGGCAGCCGTTCCATGATACAGAAATTCCGGCGGTTCCTGTTCTTTTAATTCCACATCCACCAAAACACTGTGTCCCTGGTTTGCCCGAATCAACGTTTTATCCTGGTTAAAGCTGTATCTCTGCTTGCTGTCTGTTTTCACAATTTCCTCTAATATTTCCATATTGATTTTTCTGCCCGAATGGTTCACGCCGGCAAGCAATTCATCTACATTGGCCCAACCATGCTCATCTAAAGTAATCCCCGCAGCATCTGGTTTATGTCTTAATACCAGGCTGATAAACTTACTTAATTTGTCTAAGTTCTTCATATATTCTCCCCATAAAATCATTTGTTTTCTATGCAGCTCCTTTTCCCTCATGTTAATAGTCCTCATAAAGACAAAAATAAGGGAAAGAAAAACCTGCAACAAATTATAACATGAAATGAACAGGACGGGAAGAACTGATGAAAATTAACTTCAATTAGGCTTTTGGAAATTCCTCCAAAAGCCTGCTATACTTTAGCCAG
>CAJTXE010000065.1 GCA_910580225.1 uncultured Acetatifactor sp. | reverse complement strand
CTGTCAACTTTCTGTTTTTTCATCTCTTTACTCCTGTCTCTTCCGGAAGAAGGGGGACTGTCTCTTTCCTCTGCTGCCCTCTGACCGTCTCTCCGTCCGGTACATACCGCACAATATCCTGCAGGGTGCAGGCAAAGATGCCGCACAAACCGTCCAGGGTGGTCGTGTTCACCGGCCTGTTCTTCCGCAGTTTGTCTATGGTGGCACCGGAGATCCGGTGTCTGGTCACCAGTGTATAGGTGGTTTCCTCTGACTGCTTCAGCGTCTCCCAGAAAGGTTTATAGTCGATCATTTTTCCGCCTCCCTTCGGTTTTGTGCCGTATTCTGCTGTTTCCGGCTGCATAGCATAAATATGCAGACGTATGTATTTTTCCTTATCCAAAAGGTTCGTCTTATGTACAAGTAAGGCGAACCTTTTTCAATAATCTGCGAATAATTTTCTAAATTTAAGGTAAAATAATACCCCCTTTCATCATAACTGTGCCTCTAAATATGTTCTGATTTTCCTCCATTTCCATCATATTCCGCAAACATGTAAAGGCCGCTTACAATACAGTTGGGATGAACTGGCACAAATCCCTTTAATTTGGAAGAATCTTTTTTATGCAAGAGTATGTAACATAGCTTTCCTGTCTTTTCCTGCGTATTTTTGCTTCGAGTTGATAACTTGTCATAAAATAAAATAGGAAAACATCTTTTGAAACAGCAATTTTGACAAAAAACGGAAAAGACAAAATTTTGCTTGCAATATACCGGCAAAAGGTATAGAATAATTAAAGTTATGAAAAAAGGTTCGCCTTACTTGTACATAAGGCGAACTTTTTATATACAAACTCCTTTTATCCGCCAGTCAACTCTGACATGCCGATTCCATCTGTCTCTACACAATTCAGCATTTCCCGCATCCACATGGCGCCATTGCCTCTCAAAATCCCTCTCTTATCACAGATTTACTTCCACAAGGTTCCATATTCAGGCTTTCTCAAATTTCGGAGTCGAATTCTTCTATTAATAGACCAATACAAATTTCTGCTGTCAACATCCGTCAGTCAATCTAAAAAATATCTTGCAAAAAAATATCCATTTGCTATAATGCAGATAGGGCTTTGTGAAACTGCTTACATTATAAGTCTGTACCAGTCAGACCTCCTGTTCATGACACATCAGGCAGTCTGAAAATGAGGAAAACAAATGACAATTTACGATATCTCCGAGAAAGCCGGAGTTTCTATTGCCACAGTCTCCCGTGTACTGAATGGCAGCAGAAATGTCAGCGAAAAAACACGCAAAAAAGTCCTCGATGTAATTGAGCATTGCGGATACACGCCAAATGCTTTCGCCAGGGGGCTGGGATTAAATACCATGCGGACAATCGGAATCATGTGCGCAGACAGTTCTGATCCTTATTTGGCCAAAGCCGTTTACCATATCGAACAGAACCTGCGTATCAACGGCTACGACAGTCTTCTGTGCTGTACAGGTTATACACCGGAAACGAAAGCTGCCTCCATGAATTTGCTGCGCACAAAAAAAGTGGATGCCATCATCCTGGTCGGTTCTAATTTCGTCCATAAGAAGGCAAGTGAAAACGAATATATTGCCGAGGCCTCCGCACACATTCCCGTAATGCTGCTGAATGCGGAACTGGATATCCCAAATGTCTACAGTGTGGCTCCTGACTATTACACAGCGATATACAATGCCACCCTGGAAATGTTTCACAATGGGATAGAGGACCTCTTGTACTTCTATAACTCCTGCTCGTACAGCGGCATACGCAAGCTGACAGGCTTCCTGGACGCCTGCAAAACGCTGGCCCTCTCCGTTCCTGCCTTCTCCGATCAGAATATTGCTTCTGAATCCGGCAATACACAGAAACAGGTCACAGCCATATCCAATAAATCACGGAAAAACAGTGTTATGACCCGGTTTTATCAGGGTTCTCACGAGGATATTCACGCTATGACTGCCTGCTTACAGCAGCTGCATGACAGCAGCGGTGACTTCCTGTTTCATGGTATCATCGCCGAAGACGATTGCCTGGCTCTGGCTGCTGTAAAATATGCCAAACAAATGAATTACCGTATTCCCGAAGATTTTGCTGTAGTGGGGTTTAATAATTCCATGTTGACTGTCTGCTGCGATCCGGAGCTCACCAGTATAGACAATAAGCTGGAAACCCTTTGCCGCCACCTGATCACCACTCTTCTGGGAGTATTGGAGGGGAAAAAAATGCCTCAAAAAACGATTTTTACCGGAGAAATTATCAGACGTGGAACGACACGTTAAGTATATCCTATATTTCAATAGCGGAGGAAACAAATATGAAAGAATTTATGGACAAGGATTTCCTGTTGGAATCCGAGACAGCAAAAAAATTATTCCACGATTTTGCCGAAAACACACCTATTCTGGATTACCACTGTCATATCAATCCGAGAGAAATCGCTGAAGATCGTCAATTTGACAATATCACTCAGGTTTGGCTGGGCAGTGATCATTACAAATGGCGTCTAATGCGTTCTTATGGTATAGAGGAAACATATATTACAGGGGACGCTTCAGACTACGAAAAATTCTGCAAATGGGCAGAATGCCTGGGCAAAGCCATTGGCAATCCTCTCTTTCACTGGAGTCACCTGGAACTGCAGCGGTATTTTGATTATCATGGTGTGCTGAATCGGAAGACGGCAGATGAAGTCTGGAACCTTTGCAATACAAAGCTGGCCCAGCCCTCCATGAGTGTCCGTAGTCTGATCAGGCGCAGCAATGTTACTCTGATCTGCACCACTGATGATCCTGTGGACTCTCTGGAATGGCATCAGAAAATCGCTGAAGATCGCAGCTTTAATATAAAAGTCCTGCCGGCCTGGCGGCCTGACAAAGCCATGAACTTTGAGAAAGCTGATTATCTGGACTATCTGGACAAACTCTGCCAGGTTACCGGTATCGAAATCAGCAGCTTTGCAGCTTTAAAGAAAGCCCTGAAGCAGCGAATGGAGTACTTTGCCTCCATGGGCTGCCGTGTCTCAGACCATGGCCTGGAATATGTCATGCACTGTCCGGCCAGCAATGATGAAATTGAAGCCATCTTTTTAAAACGGCTGAACCGAATGACTCCTACCAGAGAAGAACAGCTGAAATTCAAAACTGCCTTTATGCTCTTTCTCGGCAGAGAATATCATAGAATGGATTGGGCCATGCAGCTCCACTTTGGCTGCAAACGAGACAACAATACAAAAAGATTCGAACTGCTTGGTCCCGATACTGGGTTTGACTGCATCAACAATGATACTCCCTCTGCCCAGACAGCAGATTTTCTGGATGCCCTGTGCAAAACAGATGAACTGCCCAGGACTATCCTGTACAGCCTGAATCCCAATGACAACCAGTCCATCGGTACCATCTTGGGCTGCTTCCAGGATTCATCCGCCATAGCAAAAATCCAGCAGGGCAGTGCATGGTGGTTCAATGATCACAGGACCGGTATGACAGAACAGCTGATCTCCCTGGCCAATCTGGGCAATCTATCCGGCTTTGTAGGCATGCTGACAGATTCCAGAAGTTTCCTGTCTTATGCCCGACATGAATATTTTCGTAGAATTTTATGCAATCTCATTGGTACCTGGGTAGAAGAAGGCGGCTTCCCGGCAGATATGAAGACTCTTTCCGAGATTGTAAGGGATATCTCATATTATAATGCAAAGAGATATTTTAAATTTGAAATCTGACTCCCTGCCCCCCAACTGTTCCTTCAATTATAGGAAGCAAGTATTGCTTCCTATAATTGAATGCAGAGCGTTATTCCGGCTTTCATGAGCTGCAAAAAACTGACACAGAAACGAAGCATATGATCTGCTTCTTTCCTGCGCCAGTTTTTTGACATCGCACATTCTGACCGCTTACTGCTGTTTCACGGCTCTCCCCGCCCAGCCAGAAAGTCTGTCTTTCCCAAAGAAGAAGGACTTGGGGAGATATCCGTTGTCTTCATTTTTCGTCAATATACCTTCGCTTCTTCCTCACCGTTCAATACACGCAGCGCCCCCTGGGCCAATGCCAACAGCTCATCCTCACCGGGATACACAGTGAAAGGTGCGATCCATTCCGCTCTCTCCTTCAACGCTGCAACCACATCTGCACCATAGGCAATCCCGCCTGTGACGATGATCTGGTCCACCTTACCGTTCAGAACACAAGCCATGGAACCAATGTCCTTGGCTACCTGAAGCAGAAATGCCTGCTTGGCTTCCACTGCCTTCTCATTGCCTTCATTGGCCAGTTTCGTCACCTCTCGCATATCGTTGGTGCCAAGGTATGCATTGAAACCGCCCTTACCCACCATCTTCCCGTAAACTTCCTTCTCCGTATACTTACCGGAGAAGCACATTTTAATCAATGCGCCGTTGGGTACTCCCCCAGCCCGCTCGGGAGAAAATGCGCCGTCCCCATCCAGGGCATTGAATACATCAACTACCTTCCCATTCTCATGGGCGCCCACAGATACTCCGCCGCCCATATGAACTACAATCAGTCGAAGGGACTCATAAGATTTGCCGATTTCCTTCGCATATCGCTTTGCAACGGCCTTCTGATTCAATGCGTGGAAAATACTCACTCGGGGAAGCTCCGGCACACCTGAGTATCTGGCAATTGGCATCAGCTCGTCCACTACAACCGGATCCACAATATAAGAAGGCACTCCGATGGAATCTCCGATCTCCTTTGCCAGAATCCCCCCCAGGTTGGAGGCATGCTGCCCCTGGACACCCTTCTTCAGATCCTCCAGCAGCTCCTCTGTCACCGCATAGGTGCCTCCCGGAATCGGTTTCAGCATACCGCCGCGCCCTACAATCACATTCAGACTCTTTATATCAAACGCTTTGGATTCCAGAAGATCCGTAATGATTTTCTTACGAAAATCCTTCTGATCCACAATATTCGCATACTGACTGATCTCCTCTGTAGAATGCCTTAAGGTCTCTTCAAACAACAGGGTCTCATCCTCAAACACACCGATTTTAGTGGAGGTGGAACCTGGATTGATAATTAAGCTTTTCACTGACATCTCTCTATTCTCCTATTCTGGTTGTGTCATGTATATCCTTCATACTATTTTCACTTATTATGTATCATCCTAATCCTTTTCCCTTCAGTGTCCCTGCCACTGTGGTAAAACGGCTTCACCGTTTTTATACATTTTTCTTCAGTTCTTCAGACACTACTGCTGCCAGAGCAATGGAGTTTACCTTAGTCTCGAAACTGTCAGAACGGCTGGTGAGAATTACAGGAACTTTGGTACCAGTCAGGATTCCGCCATTACGCATCTTTACCATATGTACAATGGCCTTATAGACAAGATTGCCGGCATGGATGTCCGGAAAAAGCAACACATCCGCATCACCGCAGATCTTCCTTCCGGTAGCTCCCTTATGCTTTGCAGCCTCAGGGTCAATGGCAAGATCAAGAGAAAGCGGACCGTCAATGATGCAGCCGGTAATCTTGCCTTCCTCGCACATCTTTGTCAGCTCTGCCGCTTCTACTGTAGCAGGCATCTTGGGATTCACTACTTCCACTGCTGCCATGGGTGCTATCTTGGGCATGTCAATACCACAGGCATTGCACACAGGTACTGTATTCTGAATGATATGTACTTTGTCTTCCAGGGTAGGATAAGTCATAAACGCCACATCTGTAAGAAATAGAAGTCTGTCGATACCTTCAATTTCAAATACGCCCACATGGGACAAAGGACTGCCCGTACGCAGGCCTACTTCCTTATCCAGGACGCTCTTCAGGAAATCTTTCGTATCGATCAGACCTTTCATGTACATATCCGCTTTTCCTTCATGGGCCAGCTTCACCGCTTTCAACGATGCAGCAATCATATCCGGCTCATCTATAATCTCATAGCCTGTCAAATCCATTCCGATGGAAGCGGCAACTTCCCTGATCTTCGCCTCGTCCCCTACCAGAATTGCGTCGGCAATGCCTCTCTCCTTGGCTTCCTTCACGGCCTCCAGCACTGCAGAATCCTGTGCCACAGACACAGACACTGTCTTCTTTCCGCATTGCTTCACCTTTGCCATAATGTCATCAAAACCCTGTTTCATTTTCGTACTTTCTCCCTTTCCGCCCCTTCCGGGCCTTGTTCTTGTTACCGCCCGCCTAATAGCATATAACCGGTATTTTCCTTATCTTCCAAATACATCAGAAGTATTTTCCATCGTTAAAAGTATAACATGCCCCTGTACAAAATGCAATAGTATAAGGCCGCTATTCCAGATAAAACACCGGCCCCCTGGGCGGAAAAGGCAGGCTTTTTCCCCGGGGAACTAAAAACGCATGATCCCTGCCGGAAAGATTCAGCCGGTCACACTCACAGTCGGTGATAATCAATAAGGGAGCTTCTCTGGGAAAATCCTTCGCCTGCTCCAGAAGCTCTACCCCGGGCTGAAGCACTGTACCGCCCCGTCCCCGCACCCGGACGCTGCCGGCAATGTCAGCCACCTCCATATACCCCTGGTCATAGGGAACCGCATCACAGAACACCACCCGCACCTTGTTCACATCCCGGGCAGCGCTGTAGCTTGCAATCGCTCCCAGCGCCGAAGCCAGCAGCCCCCGGTCCATAGAACCTGAAGTATCCAAGAGCACCCCGAATGTCCGTCCCGCATGAGCCTCCTCCTCATATCGCCAGGAAGGCCTGGGAATGTCCGGCGTAGCTGACTGTCTTCGGCTGATCCGTGCGTAGGTACGCCGTTTTTCCAAAGGCTCAAACCGTTCGTCGAACCAACGGGCCAGTTCCACATCCCATGGAATGGGCGGCTGGGACAGTGCCCGAATCTCCTCCACCAGTCCGGCAGGCAGATACCCCCGGTCATGGGTTTCATGAAAATCCAGTCCCCGTTGTATTGCCGAACGACACCATGTATCCAGATCCACAAAATCTTTGGATCCCTGCCAGTCCGGCGGTCCGAAAAGAATGTCATGCCAGGCCATTCGTCTGTATTTCCGTATGTTTGCAGTCAGAATATCATATACACTTTCTGCCGACAGCCCTGCCAGTTCCGGATCATAGAGCAGACCTTCCGGCATGGCCCCAACCTCCATATCCCGGAGCCACTGATTAATCACATAGTCACAGGCCGTATTCCACAGCTCCGGATCCCGCCTGCCCAGCCGTCCCTCATGACACAGAGCAGCATGCAGATACTCATGGGCCAGTACGAACCGCCACTCCTGCTCGGTGAGATGGGCAGCGGGATTCACATAAATCTCCTGCATCTGTACAGAAATCGCTGCTATGGGAATGTCCATCCGCTGTGCCACCAGAGGATCCTCTACCAACCGAAATCCGGAAGCCACACCCCCAAGCAGAGGATAACCGGATAAAAACCACTCCCTTGCACGCTGAATAGCTCCCATTTTCCTGTGGCTTCCCGGGTCTGACCTGACACCTCCTGCATAGTCAACAGCTGTTCGCAGAGCATCCCGCAGACTCTCGGCAAAAAGCTGCTGCCAGTCCACCGGACCGCTCCACCAGTGCCATAGCCTTCCCTCTCCCCGCCAGCACATGTCCGCCCGTCCGCCGCTCATGGTGGAGAACCGAAAATATTCCGGATCCTTGTGCTCCTTTAACCAATCATACAGTTTCTCCTCTTCCCGGACCCGGGAGGGCAGGGGAAACGCCAGTTCCTCCGGAACCGTCCCTATATGAAAATCTGACAGATACCTGACTGCCACGCAGTCGCAGGCTGCATTCCAGACAGAATCTTTCTCCCGGTCTTCCCGGATATGGCCCAGTCCCAGATGCAGCAGGCAGTGCGCCAGTACATAGGCCCACTCCCCCTGCGCAGCACGGCGATGACTGTTGGCATAAATATGGCCTTCAGATGTCACCCAGGCCCAGTCTTCCTTCGCCATAGGATAGCTGTCATCAAAATGGAGAACCGCACGCTCCATCAGCGGACCCAGTACCGGATTCTGCTTTACCAGTCCGCTCCCGCCCTGAAAAGCTTCCAGAGCCGGATTTGGCTTCTTCTGCTTTCCTCTCATCCGTTTCGTTTGTCGGCCAGACGCGGCAGATCCCGGAACAATTCCACCACAAACCAATCCGGCAGCTCCTTTCCGTCCTCCGGAGTCACGGCCATTCGGGCGATCTCCAGGCTCAAATTGGCCAGCTCAGTGATGCGGTCCTTGGCCTGAAGAACCAGAGTCCTGCTGTCGGTGCTAAGTTTCGCCCGCTCCCCGGGCAGTTCTTTCACCAGACGGGCACGAAGGGATTGCGCCAGGAAATAGAGTACATCCCGCTCTTCCGGCTTCTCCGGCCAGGGCTGTTCTCCGGATAGGATCTTGTCCAGGACGTACTGGCTGCGCACCTGGCGGATGTAAGCCAGAAACTGAGTCGCATGCCTGGGACTTAAGCATCCCGTGGCCAAAATCCGCAAAGCCTCCTCCCCCATATCTGATCCATAACTGTGGATAGCATCACTGAGCATATGCCAGGAACGAGGTGTGGAAAAAGGCTCCTCGCTCTTGGGCGGCTTGGCCCACAGATGATCCGGACGATTGGAAATATAATCGTAAACATATGGGTGAATGCCGTTTCCGGCCGCCCACTCCAGCCACAGTCTGGGACTGGCAGTAAGCTCCACATGGAACATCCGGTTCACCAGAGCGGAAGACATGGGCCGGGTAATGGCATTGTCCTGAGCCCTGTTGCCCGCCCCCACCACAATGGAACCTTCCGGCAGGCAGTACTCCCCGATGCGCCTCTCGTGGATGAGAGAATAAAAGGCCTTTTGCACCTCGGATGTACAGGCATTCAGCTCATCCAGAAAGAGAACATAGGGTTCCTTTCTGGCAATGGTTCTGGGCGGACAGAACACGCTGTATCCGTCTTTTATCTGTGGTACACCGATAATGTCCTCCGGCGCCAGCTGACTGCCCAGGAGAGAAACACATGCCAGTCCCAGGCTGTCCGCAAAGTCCTGGACAATGGCGGACTTGCCGATGCCCGGTGCTCCCCAGATGAAGACAGGACGGATAAGTCCTACATTCAGCAAAACATCCAAAAGCTGTTTATGATTTACGGCTACTGTGAGATTCATAAAATGTGTTTGCTCCTTTTCATCCTCTCTTTTATTTTAAAAACGGCTTTTTAAACACATCACGCTTCGCTTACTCTTCATCCTCCAGACTCTCCCGCAGACACTGAAAGGACTTTTTCTCAAACTCCTGAACGGAGATAGACTTCTTGTTCGGATTCGCAAATACAAAAATCTTGTCCACCGTCTCCAGATAATTCTGAATTTTGTCATTGGTGGCACTGATCAATGCCTGAAATCCCAAGCCCCGGATCAACTGAATACAGCTGGCCACTTTTTCCGCGTCCATCTTGGAAAAAGCCTCGTCCAGAACTACCAGGCGGATCGTGGGATTCCTGATCAGCCCCGGCGTCAGATCAATTTTGTAGGCCTGAGCAAAACTGGCAAGCAGAGCCACATAAAGAGGATTCTGTCCCTCTCCGCCGGAATTTTTCTTAATCATCTTGCTCAAGCGGATTTTAATCACTTCATCCTCGTTCTGAACCAGCTGCTGCATGTCAAAGGAAAGATAGGTTCGATAATCCGCATAACGCTCCATATTGCGCCTGGCCTCCTCCAGCTCCTCCGCTGTGGCATTTTCCGGTGGAATAAAAACACTGATCAGGTCATTTATCATAGCACCGTAGTGATGCTCATGCTCCATGGTAAACAGATTCAGCTGATTATCCAGTCCGATATCCAGATCCGACGGATTGACCTCCAGAGACTCGTCCATAAACATATCATAATATCGGCCTTCCGGCCCTTTGTTTTTGCCGATATAAAACTGATACTTATCTTTTCCAAAATCCAGGCGGCTGATAATCCGATTCAGCTCCTCTTTTCTCTGCAAAGCTTCCTTGATGGCACTGCGGATTTTATACATAAAGTCATCCTTGAAATGCTCCACAGCCGTTCTGGCCTGTTCTGCTGCCCGGACCCGAAACTCTTCCAATCGCTCATGATCCAAATGTTCCAGCAGTTCCTGATAATCCTCATTGCTTTCCCCCGTTGGAGAGAAATTCCGATTCTGGTAAGTACGCAGATATACGGACCGCAGTTCCACCAGTCGGTTCATCTCCTGCTGACGCTTCTCTCCTGCCCTGGCAAACCGGTCCAGATAGTCACTGCGCAGGGAATCATACCTGGGATTTTGCCGGGAAGATAAAATCTCTGTCAATTTCTCCTCAAGTTCCGGATTAACTGTAAGGTTCCTTTCCTTTTCTGTCAGTGTCTCGTTAAGGCTGACCAGGTTCTCCATCTCCTGATTCCGATTTTTTTCTAAATCATAGGCCCTCCTGCGAAGCTGATTCAAAACCTCCTTCCTCTGATCACACAGTACAAGCAGGGATTCCCGTTCTCTTTTCCACTGGTCCACGTTTTGAGAGGAAAGATCCTGCAGCTTTGCCTCCAGTTTCGCCTGCTCTGCCAGCCTTCCTCCCAGAGCCTCCATATCCTCCTTCCATTCCAGATACACCTTCACATCCTGGCTCAAATGCTCCAGTTCCAGAATCCGGTTCATTTCCTCCACAGTATCCTGCCGGGGCTTTCTTGCCTCTTCCATGTCCTTCAGGCTCTTCTTTATAAGCTGCATTCTCTGGTTTACACTGCTCTTTCCTATGTAGGCAGCAGTGGTGTACAGAGAAGGATTGATATGCTGAATCCGGTAATTGTGGTAGGACACACAGTTTCTCGTAATGCCGATTCTGTGACTGCGAAGTTCATCCACATCCTCACACTTCATCACCTTCCCCAGGAGAAAGTTTACATAGGCCTGGACATAGTCCTTTCCGGCCCTCACCTCCTCCGCCAGAGAACCTGCTGTCACCGGGTGTCGGTCTGCCAATACCCGCTCCATGTCAACCACTGCAACCCGGTAATATTTCTGCCTGTCCATTTCCTCATAAATCTGCATGGCCAGCCTGGCATACTTTGGCTCCACGATCACAGAGAGCTTGTTGTAACCGAGATACCCTTCCACAGCATTTCGCCATGTCTCATCCCGAATATCCAAAAGATCGGCCAGGATCTCTGCCCGGATATTTTTTCCTGTCTCCTGGTACAGACGTTTCTGTATAAAGTCCCTGGCCTGCTCCAGTTCCTTTGGATATGCCTTGTTTCCAGCCTTCAGCTGCGTCAGCTCCTCCTGAGCCTTTTTGCTTTTCCTGCCCAATTCCCGCAGCTCACTCTGGCTTTCCTGCTGCTGTCTTGCCGCGTCCTTCCGAACCTCCTCCAGATCATCTTTCAGCCGCAGCAGTTGTTCCTCCGTAATCTCTCCCTGTTCAAATGCTTCTATATCCCACAAAATCCGATTAGAGACGCTGTCCACATCCTCCCAGCCCTTCAAGAGCGCCGCCGCCTGCTCCCACCGGGTTTTACCACTTTCAAGACGAGTCACCAGGTCATTCAGAGATAGAAGCTGCTCGCCTATCTGTTCATACCCTGTCATGGAAATGCGCTTTAGAAGCTCATCTCCCTGTCCGGTCATCCGATCAATCTGTTCCTGCTCCTCCTCTATGGCCCGGACAGTCTTTTTCTCATCCTCCTCCAGAAGCTGAATCCTGGTCTGACACGCTTCCGCTTTCAGCCGGTCCTGGAGAATATCCAGTCTGATGCTGTAATACCTGCAGGCCTCCATTTCCCGCCCCATAGCTTCCACTTGGGCGTATTGACTGCAGATGTCTTTCAGCTTCTCAATCTCCCGGCAGGTATCCTCAATTTTCTGCCGCATGCGTCCGTACTCCATAACGCTTTGCTGCATATCCTCAATATGGATGTCCTGCTCCATACAGATATATTCCTTGACAAATTCTTCCAGCCTGATATTCATGCGGAAAGGAATCGCCCGCTTAAACAACAGGGGAAATTTCTCGGAATCCAGACCACCCAGATACACATCGTAGAGTTGTCTGCGGAAACGCTCATTGTGGGAGCCAAAGTAATATTCCTCCTTCTGAAAATTCTCCAGAAGCCACATCTTTACTTCCTCTATGGACATAGCACGATCAACGGGTGATTTTTTCTTTCTCTCCTCCTCATGAGTTGCTGATTTCATCCTGCCCGATTCTGTTGCTTCCGCCGGGAATTCCTTTATTTCCGGTTTTTCTGCCTCGCTGCTCTCCATTCGATAAGCATGGTCCGGTATAGGACCCCTATGCCAGAAAAACATCCTGGAAATTTCATTGGAAGCAGTCTCCACATCAAACACCACCCCTACACATTGACACTCTCCGGTATCAGTCCTTCGAAGCTCCAATACAATCGTGGAAGAAAAATTGGCGTTCCTCAAATAGGAAAAGCTGTTGTCCTCTCCGATATTAACCATACCTCTCAAATATTCAATCAGGCTCCTGTCGGAATCATCAGCAGCAGCCTTGTTGAAAAAACCCCTGCCGTCCGTATTGGCGTAAAGCACGATCTGCATGGCGTCAATCACTGTGGATTTGCCGCTTCCGGAATGGCCGGTAAAAAAATTAATTCCTTCATGGAAGGATAATGTTTTATGTCTTATATAATGCCAGTTGTTCAGGCAGATTCTGGACAGCGCCTCAAATCTCTGATTCGTCATCTTCCTCATCTCCCTCTGTATATGTCTCTATCAGCACCCTTACATCATCTCCCATGAGCACCACATTCACCGCAGGGTAAATCACCAGACGACTCTGCCCGTCTGTTTCCTCCAGACTGTCCACAGGCTCAATCAGCTGATACCGTTTCAGCAATGCAAGGCATCTTCGGATCTCCGTACCCGAAGGCTGTCTGGATAAAAGACGGTAGCTCCCCAGTTTCTCATGGATTTCCCCCAGAGAAGCTATGACATTCACGGAAGTCGACGCCGACGACATCTGTTCGTCATAAATCAGCTTTAAAATCAAAATATACAAAGTAGCCAGTTTGGGCAGTTTCTCCCCCACCACCTGTTCTCCCCGAATGTAGATTACTCCCATCTGACTGTTTTCCATTACCTCTATATCCATAATGGAAAAATATGCCTTGATAAATTCCAGATGTTTACTGCATTCGAAATAGTCTCTATTCAGCTGATACCGCTTTGTTTTTCTGTCGTATCGCCTCTCCAGCAGAAATGTCTGCCTGTAAAGCTGACCGACCACTTCCGTTATCTTCCGCTGCTCTTCCGGCGGCAGTTCCTCATAGTAATTTATCATCTGCTAATCCTTCCTTTGTCGCATCTGACAGTTTTTCCTGTCCTGTCTCCTCTTTCTGCCTCCAGGCAATTGGGTCTCCTGTTGTCCGGCACTTCACTGCTTTGGTTTTTTCTGCTCAAACACCAACGCAGGATACCGGTATCTCCCATTGTCAATCGCTTCCGTATCCTGCTCTCTGACCCGGTAAGGGCTGTCTTTTCTGACAGAGTTGTCATAAGCAAGCACAAGCTTTTCAAAATCCTCCGGCGAATCAATGGTATCCTCCGTCACTTCCAGGTGTCCATCCTTCATTTTCTCCAAGATAAAAGCTTCAATCTGCTTCCTGCTATACCGGTTCCGAATCCGGTTCAGCCTTAAAATCTCCTCCCCGGACAGTTCTTCTGTCTCTTCTTCCAAGGCCAGGCTTTCCGCAAAATCCTGTTTCGGCCTTCTCCTTTTATAAAGAGATTTCTCCGATATGATCTCCATTCGGGACAGGTTCATCAAGGCGCTGACCCGCTCGGTCTCCCGATCCTGGTCCTCTTTTGTCCGTGCCCCCGACAAATGATTCAGAAGCTGTATCACCAGTCCTTTCATATTGTCTTCTTTATTCAGCAGATAATTCAGCCTGGTAACCGTGGCACGGATATACCTGGTATGCTCCCTGTCCATATTCATGATGCGGTGCTCAATGTCATCAAATCCCCGCTCAATCATATCCAGCTGATTTTCCAGTTCCTCCGCCCGAATCTCCAGTCCCCGAAGCTTTCTGTTCCGTTCACACACCTGCAAAAGCCAGGGATAATCCTGCCTCATCTCCCCCAGCCATTTCTTAATATCTGCCTTGTATAGGTAAAAATTATCTGATGTCTTCAGGATGTGATACTTTTTCCGGACAATCTCCTCCACATACCCGTCCAGATGTTCCTGCAGCAAATCCCCATAATCCTGCTGTTCCAGAAGGGCTGTAAAAAATTTATCCATATTGTGAAGCATGTCCTGCAGAGTCTTATTCAGCCGCCTGGTATTGACAAGAGCGGACTTAAGCAGAGAAATATTGGATCTGGGATCATTTCTGAAAGCATAGAGTATTCCGTACACATTCTGTATGTACACCTGGGTTTCATCCTCGCCCTCTCCGGCCAGGATGGCAAATGCGTCAACAAACACCGCGGCATAATCCGGGATGACAATGTACACTGTCATGGTTCCATAATCTTCCACCTTCCGAAGCCACCCTGTCCGCAGAAGCCAGTTCAGAATCCGGGCTGAAAGCGGCTCCGACAGGTCTGAATCATCCTCTGTGTCCTCCTGTTCCAAAGTCACCTTCCGTCTGGCAAAATAGTCACTCAAGGTTTGAACACAGATTTCTCTGCTGAGATAATAATTGCTGTATTGATACTCCTCATTCACCTGCAGAAGCGCATCTATATAAATCTGTCGGTTCCGGGAACGGAATAGCCCCCAGAAAGACTCCGGTATCTCCGAAAACTGATCTGCCATATTTCTGTACCTTTCCTGCCTGTACTTGTCCGAACTTTCCTATTTTATCATCTCACAGAACGGATTTCAATAGATCATTTTCCATAGTACCTTTATCCTTGGAACAATGCAGCTGATACAGCAAAAGGGCAGAACCACCGCCCCTCTCAAATACCTTATGAAAAAAGATCCCAGACACGCTCTAACGCTTCCCCCTGCCATACCCGGCAATCACTGCCGCCAGCAGCATCACCAGCATGCAAAGGGAATAATAGTTCACAAACGGAATTGCCCCGGGCGCTACTGCAAACCCCTCCCCAAACTGGGCGGACTGCTGGGCCGGAATCACGCAGTGCACTGTCCATGGCGCCAGAAAACAAAACACACAGCCTGTACAATCCAACAGATTGGCACGGCGATACCGGTTTACTCCTGCCTTCTCCCCAAGCTCATTTATCAAATCCCCAAGCGCCACAATTGCCACTGAGATCACTCCCGTCACCATGCTCAATATTCCGGCGGACAGCACAATGGCAGCCTCCGTGCTGGGTTGGTTTTTTGCAAAGCGGGACAGAAACACTCCCACATCCTCAAAAAGACCGCTGCATTCCACAACGCCAAGAAGAGCAAACACCGCAATCAGCATTGCAACCGTACCCGCTGTCCCCGTAATGGCCTCTATAATCGCCCCTGACACGGAAAACCCGCCCGGAAAGGAAATCAGGCTGTCCACCGTGTAAATCCCGAACAGCAGCCCTGCAGCAATTCCCGCCAGAATCCCCCATGACAAAGCTGTAATCAAATGCTTTCTCATCAGGCACAGTATGATAATAACCACCGGCACCACCAGCATGACCAGGCTAAACGGATTTGCCTTACCGCCTGCTGTCTGAATTGCTGCCTCCCCATTGCCTGTCCCGGAAAACAACAGGAACAAAACCAAAGCTCCCGCTGCCGCAGGCAGGCTGTAACGCATTCTGGTCTTTACTACGGTTCCCAGGTCCGCGTGCTGCGTTGCAGATGAGGCGATAGTGGTATCCGAAATGGGCCCCAGATTATCACCGAAGGCAGCTCCTGACACAATGGCGCCTATCATAAATTCCGGTGCGGCTCCGGCCATCACACCCACCGGGAATAAAATCGGAATTACCACAAAATACGTCCCCACCGATGTGCCCGTTGCAAACGCCAACAGACAGGTAATGAGAAAGGACGCCGCCACAAACAGCTTCCCGGTAAAGCCTGCCGCCACCACATATGCCGCAATCGTCTGCACCGCCCCGCTGGCCGAAATCAGCTTACCCGAAACTGCCGCCAGAATCACCGCCATCACAATCACGCCGAACATCGGTTTGCTCAAACCGTAAACCAATGCTTCTCCGTATGCCTTTTCATCCTTTGCAAAAATAACCCCTGTCATCAGTGCCGCAAAGAAAGCCAGCACATATCCGTTCACATTGGACTGGCTGCACGCCGCCCACAAAATCATCGCCCCGGCAGCAACAAGCGGCATCAGTTTACCTGCCTTTCCGAAACGAAATTCTACCCTTTTTGCCTTCTGCTCCATTTTTATGCTCCCTGCCCATTCCCTGATTGTCAATTCGGTGAACCAATTTCTTTACTGTCGAGTATACCATATCCGACGCAGGTTTACAAGATAAACCGAACCTTGAGTTTCCGCAGTTTTATCCACATGGATGCCGTTTAACAGCGCTGATAATCT
>CAJTXE010000064.1 GCA_910580225.1 uncultured Acetatifactor sp. | reverse complement strand
TGATTTGGTGTACCAATAACACGGGAAATGGGAACATCGGGTTTCTGGCAAAAGAAGGAACCGTGACACAGGTGAAATTCTGGCTGGCAGGCTATCTGGAACAGGGCTTTTTTAAAGAATTGAGCGCCTGGGCTGATATCACCGCCCAGATAGAAAAGCTTACGGGTAGGATGGAAAAAGAAAAGAGAAAGGAAGAGAAGAAGCATGGGAAGGTATTTTAGCGATGTGGTGGATCAGGCCATCCAAGACCTTTATTATTGCTGTGATAACGACAAGGCAACAGCGGCGGCGGACGCATTATTGCTTGCGGCAAAGGAAGATGATGGGGATGCCTGCTATATCCTCTCCCGCTGCTTTTCCGGCTCCTGTTACAGTTGGGAATACCACCCATTTGAAGAAAATGAAGCGGCAGCCTATGCCATGCTTCATCAGGCGATTTCTTTAGGCAGCGCCGCTGCGGTTCTGGGAGCGCTGCGTATGGATATGCTGACACCGGAGCTACGGGAGATTATGCCCTTTGACAGTATTCAGGAGGCATGGGAGGAGATCCTGGAGAAAGCGGAAAAGGGCTGCGCATTCTGCCAGTATATGATCGGGAACACCTATTATTTTCTCGATATCATAGAGATCAAAGGCCTCAAGGAAAGTGATTTCCTGGGCAAGGAAGCCTGGGATTCCTGGAAGAGATGGGCCATGGAGCAGTGCCTCCCCTGGTTTGAGAAAGCTTTTTCCGGCGGCATGATACTGGCGGGGCGGAATTACGGTCAATATTACCAGTATGGACGGGGAGAATACATTCCGCCGGAGCCGGGAAAGGAAGTTCCCATTATGCGCCAGGGTGCAGAACGGGGCTACCCGGAGTGGATGTATGCCTATGCCCATTATCTGGCCTATACAGAGGATAACGATAAAGAAGCTCTTCCATGGGCGCTGAAAGCTGCAGAGGCAGGACATCTCTGGAGCTGGCATATCATAGGGGATATTTATTGGAACGGCAAGGCGGTGGAGCGCAATCTGCCCTATGCCTTAGAGTGCTACAAAAAGACTGCCGGCTATGGTAACGACAGCTATGCCTGCCGACAGTTGGGACGTTTGTATTTCAACGGCTGGGGTACGGCTGTGGACTATGCGCAGGCGGTTCAATGGCTGGAGAGAGATAAGGAGCCGGAAGGTATCAAATATGATCTGCTGGGAATCTGCTATTTGCTGGGGCATGGCTGCAGACAAGATCCGGCGAGGGGGAAGGCGTTATTGGAGAGAAGTGAAAAATCCTGCTATAAAAGTTATGGTCTGGGGATGATGTATGCCGAGGGGATTGGTGTGCGGGAGGATATTGAAAAAGGTGTGGAGTATCTGAAAGCGGCGGGGAATTATGAGCCGGCAATGGAGGCGCTGAAGCATTACAGGAAAAGCCTGTTTGGTGTCTGGCGGAGAAAATAAGAATGTTTGGATAAGGAGGCGGATTGTCCATGAGCTATTCCTTAATGATTGCACCTTTTGATTTTGCTAATCATAATAAAATCGCTGTACAGCAGTTTTTTGATAATTACGCTTTTTTTGAACTGACACCCAAACGGGCTAAGGAATATTGTGGTATAAGAATGAAATCCCTAACCGGATTGCTATGAAACAAAGATTAAACAGGTTCCCAAGACCAGGAAAGAAATCGAGTATAGTGTTTCCAAATATCCGAAGTGGATGGAGGAGAATATACGAAAAATAACCATGAAATATACAGATGAAACACTATCTCTTGCGTTGGATATTCCCATATATTATGGAGAAACGATCATTAAAAATTATCCCAATATGTATTGGGGGCATTTTACAAGGCCAAAGCGTGAATTCTTTGCCAATAAACCTGTGATACTGAAGTAATACTGCAGACCGCCAGGATTTACATTGATGCTTCTGGGAAAGTACTTGGCTGGCGGTCTGCAGTCGGGTTGCACTGCAAATTCAACCGGCGTGCAGTATAAATAACAAGAAGAAGTATGTTGCAGCCAGTCAGGTAGTATTTGTATGTATGCTGAAATCCAGTGAAAGACCTGACAAGAATCGGTTGTATGACCTGTACCGCTTTAGTGAAGATGAGTTTGATCCAATAAAGCCAAGTTATTGGGATAGCTGGTAACCATAATCTGTTAAAGGAGACTATCTTTTATGACAACAGCAAAAAAGTATTTAGAGATATTGAGAGAGCGTGAACCGCAATTATGGAAAGAGCCATTAAAAGAATCCGGCCTTGCAGAGAAAGATTTATCAGATATTGAAAAGGGGCTTGGATATAAGCTGCCAGCGCCTTACCGTGAATTTTTGTTAAGCTATGAAATGCCGGGTGACATTACTGTGCTTGTTTCCTTTTGCGGAGATTCCTTTGCGTGTTCATGGAGCAAAACCTTTTCACGGGAGAAAAATGGATATATTCCCCGGCCTGAATTTGATATTGGTCCAACAGTTGAGTTTGAGTGGCATAATATCCAGGGAAACAGTGGGGCAGAATTTTTGAAAAACCTCCAGAAAGAACAGAAAACCCAGGATGATTGCCCTTGCTTTTTGGAGGCAGGATTTATTGAGCTTGGAAAGGTATACGGGTATCTGGTGTATCTGGATGTGGTAAACGGCGGCGTTGTCACTATACATGAAGAGGGCGTATATGACATGATGGGTGCCGGGGTAGAATGGAACAGCAAAGCAGAAGTAAGGAAGTATATGGAGACACGGGAACTTTATATCTGTAAGGACTTTCATGATTTTCTCCGTTTTGCCTGTACAGGTGACTTTCTTGACGAGGATGAAGCAAGATTTCCCACACAGGAGGAATTAGAGCAGGATTATTCCTGTTAACAGATTGGAGAACTTCGGCATGCCACTATCCCGGATGATCTGTCTGTCCAATGCCCTGCTTTTAAGTGGCGTACCTATTTCGGATTGCTGTATATTAACCTTTTGGGAAGAGAAAACATACTTAATGCCCCTTGCTGGAAAACGGAGTGGAAAAAATTTCGCCGATATGATGATGGAGCTGGTAAATTGTGAAGTCTTTGAAAAATATTTAGAGGGCTTCAAAGTCGAATAATTGAATTTCTACTTGACATTTTTGTATGACAAAAATATAATGGTCATGAGGAGGGATGCGCAATGGCGAAAGCAGGAAGACCAAAGGCTGACGTTACCAAAGAAAAGGTTGTTAGCGTTAGAATGAAGCCAGAGGATTATGAAAAATTAAAAAAGTATGCGGATTCTTCTGAAATGACTGTTACTGAAGTGGTGCAGAAAGGTGTTTCAATTATCTTGGATAAAGAAAAACACTGATGGATTCTCTCCTTAGCAATGAAAGGGAGCGGATGTGAATATCAAAGTCATTCAGTCGATCATGGGGCATAAGGATATACAGACAACTATGGATATTTACGCCGAAATAACCGGAGATAAGAAAAAGAAGTCTTTAGAACAGGTTTTTAATCAAATGAAGTTGTTTTCATTCAAGATTGAGTGCGAGAGGTTCCTTAGGATGGAAGGTGACTTATGAAAAAGACGTTTTTCAGTCTGTTGTGGGACAGTGAAACATATTATCAGGAATGGCTCCGGGATAAAGAGACACGGGACAAGGAGTTCATTTACGATCTGAATCTTCAGTATATTTATGAGGAAGTGCGTAGACTGGGCGGATTTGGCGATCGCTATGACTTCAGAGATATTTTTCTTTATTCCTGTGCTGCCGGCTCTACGGTGGCGTATCGGCAGCGGATTATGGAACGGCTATATGAAAATCCGGAATTGTATGAGGCGGCACTGGAGGCTGTCTCCTGCATTTCCGATTCTCAAAGTAAGCTGGAACGTGTCTGCGGAACCAAAGATGAATTGAAAAAGAAGATATTTTTTCTGCATATGCTGTACGAATTTCTTCTTCGTATGGCGCAGGTTTACAGCTGTCTGGAAAAACTGATTTCCGCAGAGAAGCTGTGTGCATTGGGAATAAGTAAGGCAGCAGAGGAAATTACAGGTCAGGAGGCGGTTGAGAGAATGGAAAAGCTCCGGAGTTATCTGCAGCTGCTTCAGCGGATTACGCCCGATACCATTGTTATGAACAAAGGTGAGAATCAAATTTGCCACAGCGCCGTAGTCTGGCCGGAGGAGGAAGAGAAGAGCGGGTACATGGATAGGCTGATGGAATTGGTTTCCTTTTTTCTGGATGACTGTTCTATGCCGGTTAAAGTGTATCAGGACATGGATATTACTTGCTTTGATAAGAAACTTCAGGAGTATATCTGCAGGCAGCAGCCGGAATTTCCCAAAGAGACAGAGATGTTGTACCAGGCTTACAGGAAGTTTGATTTCTGGCCCTATATCAAGCTGGCGAATGAGCTTGTATTTTATTTATCGTGCATCCGATTCAGAAAGGAGTACGAGCAGGAAGAATTCTATTTTACAGTTCCAAAATGTCAGTATGGGGAGGAATCTAAAGTTACGGCGGCATATGATATGGTGCTGGGGATAAATCTCTTTCGGAAAAACAAAGGATGTAAGGCGGTGCCAAATGACTTTCGCTTTGACAGGGACGGAAGGTTCTTTTTGCTGACAGGAGCAAACCAGGGAGGAAAAACTACTTTTATCCGAAGTATCGGCTTGGTTCAGCATCTGGCTCAGATCGGGATGTTTGTACCGGCAAAAGGAGCAGTCGTTGGAATGGTCCGGCATATTCACACTCATTTTGGCAGGGATGATGAGGCGGCCGCCATGGTAGGGCGCTTTGAGCAGGAGCTGGAGAGGATGCGGAAACTGCTGAATGATTTGCGGGATGGGGATATGGTTTTGCTGAACGAGACATTTACCAGCACACAAAGGATGGGAGCGGTGATATTGCTTGGCAGATTGCTGAAGGAGTTTGACAGAAAGCACTGCGTAGGCGGACTGGTGACACATTATCATGAGATCTATGACAGGCTGGAGGAAGGAAGCTTCTATAGTCTGACGGCAGGAGTGGAGGAGGAAAGCGGCCGTATGGACCGAACATTTAAAATCATACGCAGTGATTCCGGCCGGCAATCCTATGCAAAGGACATTGCTGTAAAGTGTGGGGTTACATATGATCAGCTGGTGGGGGTCCTGAAAGCGGCAGAGGAAGGCGGTGACCTGGATGTTCTGTTTTGATCTGCTGTATCCGGATGAGAAAAAGCGGCAGGAAGGAAGAAGAACCGGGAAAGTGAATGAAAAACTGATTCGCGATCTGCAGTTGGAGGAATTGGTTGCAAACCAGATTATAAGCCAGAAGGAATATGAGGTGTTGTGCAGCGAAATTCCCTTTCTGCCTTCAGACAGGGAGGTCATCGTTTTTCGTCAGGAGATATTAAAGGATCTTGCGGACAATGCCTCTTTTATCAGAAGCTATGTAGATTTCTGCAGTTCTCTTCGTGATAACGTACCCGGTAAACGTGTGAATATATGGGAATCCGGTGAGCCGGTGTACAAAAAGCTGCAGGAGCATGTGGACATACTGAGGATAAATTATCTTGCAGTCTGTTCTGCGAACCTGAAAGCAGTCTTTCGCTCCAAAACCCTGGCCGGGCTGGCAGAGTTTGTGGAAGGAGAGGAGTGTAAGACGCGGCTGCAGGAGATTATAGCGTTGCTTGAAGCGTTCTTGGATGCAGGAGCAGTGAGTTTCACAGTAAAGTATACTTACGGCCAGGTTATGGAGTCAGTGAAGGTGCAGCAATTGTTTCCGGAAAACAGGTATGTAATGAAGGAAAAGGGCATATTGAAACGGAAGACAGTGGACCTGGAACAGCTGATATCAGCTGAGGGTAACCTGATTCTTCGAAATAACCTGAATGAGATCTATGCTAAGACCGTAGTCAAGCTCTGTGATGTTGCATCCAGACTGAACGGCGTTTTCGTGAGTGCTTTTAAAAGAGCGGAACAAGATCTGATGTATTATCAGGCAGGGATAAAGATCCTGAATTTGTACCGCAGTCTGGGAGTTCCGGTCTGTGTTCCGGGGATAAAAGCAGGTTATGAGGGACACATTTCCTGTTTCAATTTGTATCCGGTGCGGCTGCTGGCAAGATGCAGCAAAAGCCATGTGCCCGGATGTTCTTTGGAAATTCAGGGTAATGACTATGGGAATGACAAGGGGCGCATCAGCATTATTACAGGATCAAACAGCGGTGGTAAGACTACCTTTCTTCAGGCATTGGGAACAGCACAACTTTTTGCACAGTTGGGATTTTGTGTGCCGGCCCGGTCCTTCCAGGTATGTGCTGCCCCGTATATCGGGAGTTTGTTTGCTAATGCTGAGGATATTTGCACGATTCATGGGAAGCTGGAACAGGAGTTGGTGGAGATCAGAGAGGCAGCGGAGCATCTGAAGGCAGGGAGCCTGATTTTAATGAATGAGATTATGTCCACCACTTCGGAGGAGGAGGGAACAAATCTCATGGCAGAGGTGCTGAGGGCGTTTTCGCGGACGCATTCCAATGTTATTTTTGTCACTCATCTGAGCCGTTTGGCTGACCTGGCACAGAAGGGCGAGCTTTTATTGGAGGAAGGGGAGTCTGCAGTCAATTATGTGGCAGTGCGGCGGAGAGAAGAGGACGGCAGCGTGCGAAAAACCTATCGCATCGAACCGGGCAGACCTGACAGAAATATTTATGAAGAGGAGTTTTCGAAACGTCTTGGGCTGTGAAAGGCTTCAAGGGCGTTTCTCTTCTGAATGAGGTTTTGCCTGTCCGTATAGTTCCGGAAAAATAAGTTACAATAGCAGCAGAACATGTCAAAAACAGGAAGGAGTAAGGAGAGAACAATGAGTGTATTATCAAATTTGGAGCCTGAAAGTGTATTTGGATTTTTTGAGGAAATCACCAAAATACCCCATGGGTCGGGCAATGTGGGGCAGATCAGCGATTATCTGGCAGAGTTTGCCGAGAAGAGAGGAATTCGCTGTATACAGGATTCACTGAAAAATATTATTATGATAAAGGAAGCTGCTCCCGGGTATGAGAAGGAACCTGCCGTGATTCTGCAGGGCCATATGGACATGGTGGCGGTGAAGAAGCCTGACTGTGACATCGATATGAAGACGGAAGGTTTGAAGATTGGCGTCAGCGGGGATCTGATCTATGCTGAGGGCACCAGTCTGGGGGGTGATGACGGCATTGCAGTGGCATATATTCTGGCTCTTTTTGATTCGGATACCATCCGGCATCCGCGTTTGGAAGCCGTTATCACGGTTGACGAGGAAGTGGGAATGGATGGTGCCAGGGGAATTGATTTGTCCGTGCTCACCGGGAGCCGCATGATTAATTTGGATTCCGAGGAGGAGGGAATCTTCCTTACCAGCTGTGCGGGGGGAGCCAGGGTGCATTGCAGTCTGGCGGTGACTGGATCCCAGCGGGAAGGAATGGCGGTGGAAGTGACGCTGGGCGGTCTTCAAGGCGGTCATTCGGGTGGCGAGATTCACAAGGAGAGAGGGAATTCCAACATGCTCTTCGGCAGGCTGCTTGGCAGACTGACGGAGAAGCTGCCGGTGTGTCTCGTCGAAGCAGAGGGCGGTCTGGCGGATAATGCCATTCCCAGGCAGACCAGGGGCGTGCTCCTGGTAAGGGAGGCGGATACCGCGCAGTTTAATGAGATCTTGAAGGCAGTGGAGACAGAGCTGCAGGGGGAGCTGGCCTCCAGAGATCCGGGTTTTTTCCTAGAGACAGGCGGTTTTATGCCAGGGACATATACCTGTGTCATGGAGGAAGACACAAAGCGTCTGGCGGCATTTCTGACAGCGTTGCCAAACGGCGTCCAGGCAATGAGTGCGGATATGCCGGGTCTGGTGGAGACTTCCCTGAATTTGGGTATACTGCGGTATGAAGGGGGAAAACTGCTGGCGGAATTTGCTGTTCGCAGCAGTGTGGAAAGTGCAAAATATGCGTTGATAGACAGAGTTGCCGCGGTGACCCGGCTGGCCGGCGGCCTCAGCTCTTCCACAGGAGATTATCCGGGGTGGAAATACCGTAAGAATTCTCCCCTGAGGGATAAAATGGTTTCCGTGTATGAGGAAATGTACGGAACAAGTCCCCGGGTGGAAGCGATTCATGCAGGCCTGGAATGCGGTATCCTGGGGAGCAAGATTCCGGATCTGGACTGTGTATCCCTGGGACCTGATATGAGCGGGATTCATACAACAGAAGAGACATTGAGCATAGCTTCTGTCAGGCGGGTCTGGGAATACCTTGTGAGGCTGTTGGAGAGAAAGGATGACTGAGAGAAAAAGGGAGAAGAAGGCGGCTCTTCTGTTTGTTTTGTGCATGGCCGTATCCGGGTGTACCGCCGGGCAGACGGCAGAGAGCCGGGAAGCCGAGGGGGTGCCTGTACTTTCCGGTGCAGGCGTAGAGACGGACCCTGCCGGAGACCTGGAATCCCAAGGGAATTTGGGGGCAGATGGCAAGGTGATGGACCAGACGGTTTCAGACTCTGGGCAGGAAGCCGGAGAAGCGGGAATCGACACCGGGGATCAGGAAACACAAGGTTGGTCAGATTCCGCTGAAGAAGACCTTAAAAATGACTATGACTTTGTGATCTGCTTTGCGGGCGACATCAATCTGGATGAAAACTGGGGTACCACCCAGTTTCTGGACACCAGGGAAAACGGGATCCAGGACTGTATTTCCGGGGAACTTACAGAGACCATGCAGGCCGCCGATATTATGTGCCTGAACAACGAGTTTACTTACAGTACAGGAGGCGCTCCCCTGCCGGGGAAAGCCTATACCTTCCGGGCGATGCCGGAGCGGGTGGAGGTGCTGCGTCAACTGGGAGTGGATGCGGTGACATTGGCGAACAATCATGTCTATGATTATGGAAAGGAAGCGCTGCTGGACACTTTAACGGTGCTGGAGGAGGCGGAGATTCCCTATTTCGGAGCGGGACGAAACCTGGAGGAGGCTATGCAGCCGCTCTATCTGGAAGCGGACGGCAAATCCATTGCACTGGTGGGAGCATCTCGGGCGGAAAAAAACAAGATGACTCCCCAGGCTACTGAGAATGATCCCGGAATTCTGCGCTGTTATGATACGGAACTTTTTCTGGAGGCTATCCGGGAAGGAAAGGAGAATGCAGACTTCTGCATTGCCTTTGTACACTGGGGGACGGAATATAGTTATGAGCTGGAGCCGGTGCAGCCGGAAACCGGAAGGGCTTATCTGGATGCGGGGGCGGATGCAGTCATCGGCGCTCATTCCCACTGCCTTCAGGGAATGGAATATTATGAGGGGAAACCGATCATCTACAGTCTGGGGAATTACTGGTTTAATGAGAAGACGCTGGACACCATGCTGCTGCAGCTGCATTTTTCCGGAGGAGAGGAAGGCGGGCAGCTGGAGGTACAGGTGATTCCGGCAGTGCAGGCAGGGTACAGAACAGTCTACGCATCTGAGGAGTCGGAACAGAGACGGATTTACGATTTTTTAGAGAGCATTTCCGTCAATGTAGAGATATCTGACGACGGGATTGTGTCGGAAGCAAAGTGAAGTATACAGTGCAGGGAGGAAAAGAATGAAGAAGATACTGCTGATCGCCACGGGAGGAACCATTGCTTCCGGCCGTACGGAAGAGGGGCTGTCTCCGAAAATCACGGCAGGGGAGCTGCTGCAGTATGTGGAGGAACACAGGGCATTCTGTGAGGTGGATGTGGTGCAGCCTTTCGGATTGGACAGTACCAATGTGTACGCAGCACACTGGATGAAACTGGCGGCGCTGATCGAGTCACATTATACGGATTATGACGGATTTGTAATCAGTCATGGCACAGATACTATGGCTTTTACGGCGGCTGCACTGTCCTATCTGGTGCAGAACAGCAGCAAGCCTGTGGTTATAACCGGTTCCCAGAAGCCCATTGACCTTCCGGTGACGGATGCCAGGACCAATTTGCTGGACAGCCTGCGGTTTGCTTCTGACGGAAGAGCACATGGAGTCAATATTGTATTTGGCGGAAATGTGATAGCAGGGACCCGGGCCAAGAAGGAACGTTCCAAGAGCTATGATGCTTTTTCCAGTATCAATTTTCCCAATGTGGCGGTGATCCGGGACGGCAGGATTATATTTTACATTGATGACAGAAACTTGATAACGGAACCGGTGCGGTTCTACCATGAGCTGAATGAACGAATTCTGTTGTTAAAGCTGGTTCCGGGGACGGATGGATCCATATTGCACCGCCTGTTTCCTTACTATGACGGTGTAATAATAGAAGCGTTCGGCGTTGGGGGTCTTCCCGAGTATGGGAATGTGCCATTTTATCCGGAAATCCGTCGGTGGAGGGCTGCGGGTAAAATGGTTCTGATGGCCACACAGGTCACGCATGAGGGCAGCGATATGGAGGTATACCGGGTGGGGAAAGTGATTAAGGAAGAATTCCGGCTGATGGAAGCCTATGATATGACCCTGGAGGCGGCAGTGACCAAGGCCATGTGGGTTCTGGCACAGGCAGGAGAGCCGGACCGTTTCCGCAGCCTGTTTTACAAAACGGTCAACCATGATATTCTGCTGGGAGAAGTGTGATTGTTTTTACAAAAAAAATCGAAAACATTTGTGTTTTGGAATACACTATGCTATAATCCTAATAATTGCGGCTGTGTCCATGCAGTCGGACACAGAGATTGAAGGAGGAAATGCAACCATGGGTTTACAGGTAGAAAAATTAGGGAATAATATGGCGAGACTGACCATCGAAGTATCCGCCGGGGAACTGGAGAAAGCAATCGAAGGTGCATATCAGAAAAACAGGAGTAAAATAAGTCTTCCCGGATTCCGAAAGGGAAAAGCACCCCGCAAGATGCTGGAGCAGATGTATGGAAAAGAACTGTTCTATGAGGATGCGGCCAATGCATTGATTCCGGATGCATATGAGCAGGCTTATGACGAGTGCGAGGAGGAGATCGTATCCGCACCACAGATTGATATTGTACAGCTGGAAGAGGGCAAGCCCTTTGTATTTACAGCGGAAGTGGCGCTGAAGCCGGAAGTGACACTTGGGCAGTACAAGGGTGTCCAGGTGGAGAAGATAGATGCGGATGTGGCAGAGGAAGAAGTGACAGCAGAGATCGACAAGGAACGGCAGAAGAATTCCAGAACCGTAGAAGTCACTGGCAGAACCGTACAGGAAGGTGATATCGCCACCATTGATTTTGAGGGCTTTGTGGACGGCGAAGCCTTTGAGGGCGGAAAGGGAAGCGATTATCCGCTGACCATTGGTTCCCACGCTTTTATTCCCGGTTTCGAAGAGGCGCTGGTGGGCGCGGAACTGGACCAGGAAACGGAAGTAAACGTAACTTTCCCGGAGGATTATCAGGCAGCTGAACTGGCGGGCAAGCCAGCCGTATTCAAGTGTACGGTGAAGCGGCTGCAGGAAAAGCTGCTTCCGGAACTGGACGAGGATTTTGTGGGTGAGGTTTCCGAGGAGAGCGATACAGTAGAGCAATACCGGGAGGAAATCCGGAAGAAACTGGCTGAAAGGAAAGCGGAGGAGGCCGGCAGGCAGAAGGAAGAAGCTGTAGTGGACGCCATCATTGCAGATGCACAGATGGAGATTCCACAGCCCATGATCGAGACCCAGCAGAGACAGATGATGCAGGACTATGCTCAGAGGTTGCAGTATCAGGGTATTTCCTTTGAGCAGTATATGCAGTTTACCGGTATGACCAGAGAGCAGTTTTTGGAGCAGGTGAAGCCGCAGGTGATGCAGCGCATTCAGTCCAGACTGATTCTGGAGGCTGTGGCGGCAGCAGAGAATATCACTGCTTCCGACGAAGAGATCGAGGAAGAATTGAAGAAGATGGGCGAAGCTTATCAGATGGACTCCGACAAGGTGGTGGAGATGCTGGGCAAAGACGGCAGAAAGCAGATCAGCGAGGACATCTGTGTCAGAAAAGCAGTGGAATTTGTGGTGGAAAATGCAGTAGAAGCGTAGAGCTGTTTGGGAATTTTGGAAAATATCTGTGCCCGGATGTAAACGGGCGGCTGCAGAACTTATGTCAGGAGGCTTTATTATGAGTTTAGTACCATATGTCATTGAACAGACCAGCAGGGGCGAGAGATCTTATGATATTTATTCCAGACTGTTGAAAGATAGAATTATAGTTCTCGGGGAGGAAGTAAATGATACTTCTGCCAGTATTGTGGTGGCGCAGCTGCTGTTTCTGGAGGCAGAGGATCCGGAGAAGGATATCCATCTGTATATCAACAGCCCTGGCGGTGTCATTACGGCAGGGATGGCTATCTATGATACCATGCATTATATCAAGTGTGATGTGTCAACGGTATGTATCGGTATGGCGGCCAGCATGGGTTCTTTCCTGCTGGCAGGCGGTGCGAAGGGAAAGCGTTTTGCGCTGCCCAATGCAGAGATTATGATTCATCAGCCTGCGGGCGGTACCCAGGGCCAGGCAACGGAGATTGAGATTGCCGCCAGGCATATTTTGAGAACCAAAGAAAAGTTAAACCATATCCTTGCGGAGAATACAGGCAGGGATTATGAGCTGATCTGCGCCGATACGGAGCGCGATAACTGGATGAGCGCCCAGGAAGCAAAGGATTACGGCATCATCGATATGGTGATCAGCTCCCATGACACGCAGGGCGGGAAGTAATACGGCCCCGCGAGATTATAGAATTTAGGAGTAGAGGAATGGCAGGAAGAATTATCGGAAGCGATATCAGATGCTCCTTCTGCAATAAGACTCAGAACCAGGTCCGGAAACTGATCGCCGGACCGGCGGGGGTCTATATTTGTGACGACTGCGTGGACATCTGCACAGATATTTTGGAGGAGGAGCTGCAGGAAGAGGAAGAAGAGGAATCTGTCCGTCCCGACATTAATCTTCTGAAGCCCGTAGAAATCAAGTCTTTTCTGGATGAATATGTTGTGGGTCAGGAGGAAGCGAAGAAAGTGCTTTCCGTAGCTGTCTACAATCATTACAAGAGAGTGATGGCGCCCAGAGATCTGGACGATGTGGAATTGCAGAAGAGCAATATCATCATGGTTGGTCCTACCGGGTCGGGTAAAACCTATCTGGCGCAGACGCTGGCGAAAATAATCAACGTTCCTTTTGCCATTGCGGATGCGACTACACTGACGGAAGCCGGATATGTGGGAGAAGACGTGGAAAATATCCTCTTGAAGCTTCTCCAGGCGGCAGACTATGATGTGGAGCGGGCCCAGTACGGGATGATTTACATTGACGAGATTGACAAGATCACGAAGAAGGGTGAGAATGTGTCTATCACCCGGGATGTATCAGGTGAGGGTGTTCAGCAGGCGCTTCTGAAGATCGTGGAAGGTACTGTGGCGAATGTGCCTCCCCAGGGAGGAAGAAAACATCCCCATCAGGAGCTGATTTCCGTTGATACTTCCCATATTCTGTTTGTGTGCGGAGGCGCTTTTGACGGACTGGAGAAGATCATTGAGACAAGGCTGGACCGTAAGGCCATCGGCTTTCATACAGAAGTGACGCAGAAAACCACCCGGGAGATCGGAGATATCCTGCAGGAAGTGACACCGCAGGATCTTGTGAAATTCGGTCTGATTCCGGAGTTTGTAGGACGTGTACCCATCTGTGTTGCTCTGAGGGGACTGGATAAGGAAGCATTGGTCCGGATTCTGAAGGAACCCAAGAATGCGTTGATTAAGCAGTATAAAAAGCTGTTTGATATGGACGGTGTAGCGCTGACATTTGAAGATGGTGCAGTGGAATCCATTGCTGCCAAGGCTTTTGAGCGCAAAACCGGGGCAAGAGGACTGCGCTCCATCATGGAAGATATTCTGATGGATACCATGTATGAGATTCCTTCAGATGAGGCCATAGAAGAATGTATTATTACAGAAGATACGGTGAAGGAAGGGAATGCACCGCTGACTGTCCGCAAAAACGAGCGGAGGATCGGGCTGAACAAAGCGATATAACCAAGCATGGGAACGCCGTCAAAGTGACGGCGTTTTTGGACGACAAAAAAGGAGGTGGCACATGGTAATCAAACAGGTCAATCTGGAGACTGTATGCGGCGTCACCAGCAGATTGCCGGAAAACCGGCTGCCCGAGGTAGCATTTGCAGGAAAGAGCAATGTGGGCAAATCATCTCTGATCAACACATTGATGAACCGAAAGGCACTTGCCCGAACAAGCGCACAGCCGGGTAAGACCCAGACAATCAACTATTATAATATCAACAATTCGCTCTATTTTGTGGATCTGCCGGGATACGGTTATGCCAGGGCAAATGAGAATGTGAAAGCACAGTGGGGGAAAATGGTGGAGAATTATCTGCATAACTCAACACAGCTGGTACAGGTATTTCTTCTGGTAGATATCCGCCATGTACCCTCGGAAAATGACCGGATCATGTACGACTGGGTTGTGGAGGGCGGTTATCAGCCGGTGATCATAGCAACGAAACTGGACAAGATCAAACGCAGCCAGATACAGAGTCAGATAAAGCAGATACGAAGCGGGCTGGGAATGGGGGCGAATGGTATTGTGATTCCCTTTTCTGCCCAGACGAAACAGGGACGGGAGGAAATTTACGGGCTTTTGGACAGAATTTCGGAGGAGAACGCATGAGGAAATATTGTAAAGCGCTGGTAAACCTGGCGGTGGCAGCCATCATATTGATCTGTGCCGTCTGGGTTTTTCCCAAAACCATTGTCTTTTTTTCGCCGTTTGTGGCGGGCTGGATCATTGCACTGATCGCCGGTCCGCTGGTTCGCTTTTTCGAGGAGAAAATTAAGCTGAAGAGAAAGATAGGCAGCGCATTTGTCATTATTGCCGTAATTGCACTGGTTGTATTGGTGATTTATATTGTCTGTGCCCAGCTGTTTGAACAGATGAAAGGATTGGCGGGTGCCCTGCCGGAAATGCTTCAGAAGGCGGAAGCTGATTTCAACAGTATCGGAGAGAATCTGAATCAGCTTTTGGAGAAACTTCCGGGCGGGATACAGCTGAATCTGGACAACAATGTGCTGCAGCTGGATTCCTATGTGGGAGAGTTGTTGGAAAAATTCGGTTCTCCGACCATTGTGGCAGCAGGAAATTTTGCAAAGCAGCTGCCGGCTATGTTCATCGGAATGATTATGGCACTGCTGTCAGCATATTTTTTTGTGGCGGAGAGGATGCATCTCAACGAATGGTTTCGGAAGCATGTGCCTGCTTCTGTGCTTCTGCGCTACCGTATGGTCCGGGGCAGTTTGGTGAAATCTGTGGGTGGATATCTGAAGGCACAGCTGAAGATAGAGGTCTGGATGTATTTTCTGCTGCTGGCAGGACTGGGGATCCTGAAGGTGAATTATTTTGCCCTGATCGCACTGGTCATAGCATTTCTGGATTTTCTGCCATTTCTGGGCACCGGTACGGTACTGATTCCCTGGGCGGTAATCCGGATCCTGACAGCGGAGTACAAGACTGCCATCGGACTCCTGGTTATATGGGGGGTGGGACAGTTGGCAAGACAGCTGATTCAGCCGAAGATTGTGGGAGATTCCATCGGTGTCCCCCCGCTTCCCACGCTTTTTCTGTTGTTTATCGGCTATAAGGTGGGTGGGGTGGTAGGAATGATTGTGGCCGTACCGGTGGGGCTGCTGGTCTATACCCTGTATGAGGACGGTGCTTTTGACACCACAAAGAACAGTATCCTGATTCTGGCAGCAGGTGTGAACCGATTCCGCCGCCTGGAAAAAGAGGACCTGTCCGAGTTGGACAATCAGACGGATTCAAACGATAAAGATACCGGATGGAAGAATGAGACAGGAAGCAAATCCGGAAGGAAATAAAATTTTGTGTATTGTGAAACTTTTCGGAAGAAAATACAGTCTATATAATAGAGAGCGTGCAGTAAGTACGCTCTTTTTCAGTGTACGGCTATTTTTACAATATGGCGAAAGAATTTATGCAACTTTGATACAAAATTATTTTACAATAATTGCAGTAAAAACATAAGGTGCAGGATATTAATAAATAGAAGAAAAGGGTTGCGCGCATACAACATGACAATGACAGGCATGGATGAGAGAGATCTACAACTGAAAATTGACCGGTATGGTGATATGTTGTTCAAGCTCTGTTACATACGTCTTAAGAATGTACAGGATGCGGAGGATGTGGTGCAGGAGGTATTTTATCAGTATATCAGAAACGCCGGGTCCTTTGAAAATCCGGAACATGAGAAAGCCTGGCTGTTAAAGGTTGCCATGAATGCCTGCCGGAAGATTTGGCGCAGCGCGTGGCGGAGACACCAGAGTGACTGGCAGCCGGAGAACGGGGATATGCGGGAAGACGTACAAAAGGAGGATATCTGTCCGGAGTACAGAGATTTCGATCCCGGACCGGAAGAAGTCGCTTTTCGGAGGGAGGAAAAGCGCCGCCTGTTAAGTGCGGTGATGGAGCTGCCCCGGAAATACCGGGATGTGATCCACCTTTTCTATTATGAAGAACTTTCGGTAAAAGAGATCGCAAGGGTAACAGGACGAGGGGAATCTACGGTGACCTCGCAGCTGACCAGAGGAAGATTTGGCGCAGCGCGTGGCGGAGACACCAGAGTGACTGGCAGCCGGAGAA
>CAJTXE010000063.1 GCA_910580225.1 uncultured Acetatifactor sp. | reverse complement strand
CAATTTAATTGCCGTGAAATGTTTATCCGCTGCCGTGAGATGCTGTATAAAATCCGATCTATCACCCAGAATATTTCACCCTTGCGCCCTCATCTGTTCCACCAGGGACTGTTTCTTATGCCTGCGCACCATCCAGGCAGACAGAAGCGCCTCCATGCCAAACAATACAAAGAGGAACAACCCCATTTGCAGGAAAGGGAACTGATATGGGACAACCGCGCCGGCAAAGGATTTCTTACTGACTTCCGCACAGACTGCCATGGAAAGCGGCAGCCCCAGGACCAAGACGGCAAGCGCCGCAAAAAGCGCATGGCACATCCCCTCGGTGACACTCATCCGGCACAACTGCTTCCCGGTCAGGCCAACGGAGCGCAGAGTGCTGTTCTCCCGCTTCCGGGACATCTGGTTGGAAAGCGTCGTATTGATCAGATTGACAACGCCGAACAGGAAGATCAGCCAGGAAAGAGCCTGCAGGCTTCCCAAAATAATGCTGCTCTGCATTTTCTCATATTCGATATGTGTGGCTATGGTATCCATTCCAAGATTGCTGCGGCCGGATACCAGCTCCTGCAGACTGCTTTCCACAGACTCTGCCTTCTTCGGATCGCTGACAATGCTCCAGGAGTAGTCAAAGCTTTCTATTTCAGGATATATCTCACAAAACAGCTCCTCCGGCGCGAACAGGGCCGCCGAATCCATGGCAAGCGCACCATGTCCGTTTGCTGTCTTCGACGCATCGAACAGTCCGGATATGGTAACTGTCACGGTTTCCTGGCCCAGGGTCAGCTCAATAGTGGCCCCAACATCCATGTCGGCATGGCGCTTCTGATAAGCCGTACTCAGCAGGATGCTGTGGGTATCTGCCGGCATAGCGCCGGATACCAGAGCAGTCTCTACATCCATGCGGTTTGAGTCCGTCAGCATGTCGCACATACCGGCTTCGGCACTTTCGGAAGTTCTAAATTTGCTGTGCAGAGACCGGCGGGTGACCAGCACATCCGCCACCCCGTCCACAGAAAGGATCTCCTGTCTTAAGTTTTCATCCAGCGGATTGCCTGCAGCCATAATCTCTTCCTCCGGCTGCTCTGAAGACAAATATATCTTTATATCCCCATCTGGGAAAAACAGCCTTGCAGCCTGCTCTGGCGACCGGGTCAGGACCATTGAGGACACCACCAGAAGAAGGATCCCGCCCAGGCTTAGGGACACTGCAATACTCACTGACTTTTTACGGTCGCGTCCAAAATTTGCAAATCCCATGGATATGGGACTTAGTTTCCGGTGTTTCTTTCTGTTGTGTACCTTTTCCTGACCTGCCAAAAAACGCATTGCCTCCAGCGGTGAAATGTTGGCAGCTATTTTGACCGGTCTGTGAACCGAGACAGATACCATGACCCAACAGACCACCGCGGTCAGAAGTACAGCTATCCCATAATACCCCCCATGGAAGCCTTTTGGGAACAGGAGCAGGCCGCCGCCCACGCCCAGCAGGATGCCGATCAGGATCCCAATGCCGCCCAGCCGACCGCTCTCCTTTTTCACGATGCGCCGGATCTGTCTGGGTGTTGCGCCGATGGTACGGAGCTGTCCATAGCTTTGTATTTTGTCGTTCACAGAAATACGGAAAATACTCTGGATAACTACATATCCGCCGGCAAACACAAGGGCAGCTATACCGAAAATAGTCACAAAGTCAATAGACTTTGAATGAGAAGCAAAATAATTGCTGTTCATCCCTACATGCGCAGAGCCAAACTGTGCGGCAATCTCCCTGCAGCGGGCAGCCATGGTTTCCTGGTCAAACTGCCTGTCATTTTTGAAATGCACATAGGCACGGTATCCTGCAGGGTCAAATCCGGCCCACTGTGTTAAGGCCGCTTTGGAAACGACAACAGCACATAGATTCGTTTCCTTTTCTCCCACATTAGACAGGATTCCGGTCACGGTATAGTCTCCATGAAAACTCTCGGTATCCAACCGGACCGTCTCACCGATTTTGGCATTGGAACCGTAAGCGGAGAGAAAATATTCACTGACAGCGACTTCATTTGCCTGCGCCGGGAGTTCGCCTTTTACCAGCTCCATCTGGCTGCGGGCAATATACACCATGTCGCTGTCGCAGTACACATAGGAGGCGTTGTATCCCTGCCCGGAATGCTCCTGCCCCAGCAGATAGTATTCGCCCACCCGGGCAAGCTCCGGCAGGTCTTTCAGCACCGCCACATGGTCCGCCTCCACGCCGGTGAAGACCGCCTCATAGGTATCAGCCACCTGACCCTGCTGGATCTGCGCAATGGAAACGGATATGACCGCTGACAAGCATATCAGGAACGCCGCCAGGGCGACGGCGGCCACCACCATCAGGTTCCGGCGCTTCTCGCCTGCGAGGCTGCGCTTCGCCAGTTTTTTCACAATGGCGCCGGTGTCATTTTCAAAAGGCCATGTCATGGTCTGTTTTCCTCTCTTTCTCCCAATATCGCTATTTTAAGCGAAGTCATTCTGTCGCCTTAATCCGCTCCACAAGGGAAAGCCTTCTGGTATAACGGACCGCTAAGACCGAGAACACCGCCTGCACCAGAAGCAATACAGCTGCAAACACCAGGACTTGAAGTACCGGAAAATGATATGTGAGTTTCCCGAACATGCCTACCTGGTCAAAAACATGGCACACCGCCAGGCTGCATACCGTTCCCACTGTCAGGGTAACAAGCAGCGTGATCCCAATATAATACAAGCATTCATAGGACAGCATTTTAGACATCTGCCGTTCGCTCATCCCAACTGACTGGAGCACGCCAAACTCCTGCTGGCGGGCGAGAAGGTTTGTGATCAGCGTATTGGCAAGGTTTATCAGCGAAAATACAAAGATAAAGATCAGGAGGCTATAATCCCTTTTCAGCTCCCCCTTCATCCCGCTCTCCAGAACAGTGATGGTGTCCTCCAGACCAGAAATCGCCACCCGTTCATCGGATACGGCGCCAAACACCGCTTTCCGCAGTTCCTTACTGTCCTCCCTGGTGTGGATGTTTACATAGCTGGTAAAATCCGAAATTTCCGGGTAAAGGACGGACAGTTCTCCCTCCGGCAGGATAAAATAATGGGCAGAACTGCAGATTGGAATATCTTTGACAATACCCATCACCGTATACGTCTTCGTCTGCCCATTGTAACAGGAAAGGGTAACGGTATCCCCGACCTGATAAGTGGTTTTGTAAATCTCTTTCAGGGAGCTGCCTGACGGGCAGACCAGAATACCGTCCCCGTCCACCAGCTGCCGGTAATCCGCTTTTCCCTCCAGAACCGTATCTCCTGTGTACATCTTATCCATATTCTCCTGGTCAATTCCTCTGACAATAAAAGCCTCATGCTCCCGGTTGCCCGGAATCTCGCTGATGGCAGGGATTTCCACACAGGCCGTTGAGTAGGCCGTGATAAAATCTACGTTCGGAATCGCTGCAAGCTCTTCCCACAAAGCTTCCCCCAGAGGATTTTCCTTCTGCATCTCATAAAATTCCCGGCCTGCATAGTCCTCATATTGCAGCAGATACTGGCTCCTGTCTCCAAACTGGGACTGAGCCATTTCTTTTACGTCCACCGAATTTGCGTAGGCGGAGATACAAAGCAACAAAATCCCGGTCAAGCTTAAGGAAAGGGCCGTTACAAATGCCTTTTTTCGGTTCCTGGAAAAATTCATCCGGGCCAGGCAGGGCATAGTGAGACGGCGGTGAAGCTGCCTGGAAGCACTCCGGTACTGCTGTTCGGAATATGCAGTCGTCCGAATCGCTTCAATGGCAGATACTTTTCCCACCATGGATAAGGGCTTCCTGGTAGCAACCAGAACCATCCCATAGGTTAGCAGGGAAACCATCAGCCCGGATCCGATATTGTCACGCCAGGACCAATAACCGGGCACAGCGATAAGCGCAATTCCTGCCGCCAGGAGCAGGCCAAGGGGAATGGCTACGGCAGTCATCAGACACCGTTCCCTCTTTACTACCCTCTTTAATTGCTTCGGCGTTGTCCCAAGCACCTTCAGGCGGCCGTATTCCCTCATTTTTCCTATCACAGAGATATAGAAAATGTTGTAGATTACGATAGCACAGATAACAGCGATTAAAATTGACAGGGCATAAATCTCCATCCCGTTTCCCAGATAAAGATCCAGCATTCCAAAATAGCTGGAGCTGTAAAATGTCCGATCCTCCGGGATGCCCATTTCCCGGAAAAAGGCTTCTATATCCATGTGGAGCTGCTCCGGTTCCATCCCCTGGCTTCCGGCAAAACGGAACCGCAAGTCATACGGTGCCTTATTGCCAGATGTATCCACGCTGCTTTCCGAGATCCAAGCCGTGAAAATCCGGCTGTTGTTCTCCGATTCCAGAATGCCTGTTACAGTATATGCTTTTTCTCCGCTGCCAAGGTTTAGGGTGAGAGTCTGGTCCACATCTGCCGGAAGGTCAAAATAATTGAGAAAAGACCGGTCTATGCAGAGTTCATTCTCTTCCTGGGGATAATTCCCAACAATCTCTCCGTATCCCATCAGGTCGATCATTTCTTTGCTTACGAAGCTGACATTTAACGTGCTGTCCCCATGGCGGACCGAACCGGCATCAGCGGCATAGCCCCATTTTTCAAACTTTCCCGTGTCTGCAAGCCGGGTGACCTCTTCTCTGGTCAGCCCGCTGCACCCGGCCTGATACTGTCCAAGGATGTGATCCAGAGTCTGCATCTGCTGCGCGGAATAGATAAAACTAAGGGTTCCCATAAGGCAGACGGCAAGAGCAATCGTAAGGATGATAAAAATATTCCGGCGCCTGTCTGCTTTCATACTGCGGCTTGCCAGCTTCTTTTCTACTATACTGGTATCATTCTCAAAAGGCCATGTCATAGTCTGCCACCTCCTAATTGCCGTTCTGGCAATTTTTGCCGTTCTGGCAATTTTTGCCGTCCTGGCGTTTTTTTCCATCCTGGCAATTTTTGCCCCCTGCGGCATTTTTTTCCACAATCCTGCCGTCCTCAATCCTTACGATCCGGTCGGCAAGCTGGGCAATCTCGTTATTGTGGGTAATCATGACAATGGTCTGGTTAAACTCCATGCTGGTACGCTTTAAAAGCCCCAGCACATCGGCGCTGGTCCTGGAATCCAAATTTCCGGTGGGCTCGTCGGCCAGGATGATGGCCGGTTTGGTGATCAGGGCGCGGGCGATGGCGACACGCTGCTGCTGTCCGCCGGAAAGGTTATTCGGCATATTCTGCAGTTTATCTTCCAACGCCAGCATCCTCACAATCTCGTCCATGAACTTGTTGTCTGCCGTATCGCCGTCCAACTCCACAGGCAGGACAATATTTTCATAGACATTCAGGATGGGGACAAGATTATAGTTCTGGAAGATAAAGCCGATGTTGCGGCGGCGGAAGATAGTCAGCTCCTCGTCGCACTTTTGCGCCAGCTCATCCCCACGGACAATGACGCTGCCGGATGTGGGCGTATCCAGCCCGCCCATCATGTTAAGCAGGGTGGACTTACCGCTGCCGGAGGTTCCGACTATCGCCACAAATTCACCCTGTTCCACAGAGAGGTTGACGCCGTCCAGGGCGCGGGTAATATTCGGCTCACTGCCATAATACTTTTTCAGGCCGATTGTCTGTAATACATTCATAATCAAATGCTCCTTCCAAGGCTTTTTTGCCTGTCAATAAAGAGCTTACGCTCTTAGAACTTCGTTCTTCGGACATTGTAAAATCCAAATGTCACAGAAATGTCCGAAGCGGCATAAAAAATACGGCTGAAATGTTACAAGTCTGGGACATTTCAAAAAATTATGTCAGACAGCCAGAAATGGCCGTCCGACATGTGTTATCTTGTAGGGAGCATGATAGAAAATTCTGAACCCTGTCCCGGCTCCGAAGTTACCTTGATATAGCCGCCCTGCCGTGTTACGATCTCGCGGGTCAGATACAGGCCAATACCCACGCCCTGCTGCTCGTGTACTTCCTCCTCACGATAGAAGCGCCGGAAAACAGCGGCCTGATTGCTCTCGGAAATACCCTTGCCGGTATCAGACACACTCAGTTTTACATACATTTCCCATTGTTCTACAAAGACCCGGATAGCGCCTCCAGCCGGAGTATATTTCACCGCATTGTCCAGCAGATTGAACACGGCTTCCGCCGTCCATTTGCTGTCGTGGGAAAGGAGGAGATTCTCCGGGCAGTCCACTGTAACGCAAATATCTTTTTTCTCCGCCGCATATACAATACCGCTCAAGGCCATCGCCAGCGTATCAATCAGAGGGGCATCTTTCTTTTCCAGCCGTATCGCCCCGGTTTCCAATCGGGAGGTCTTCACAAGGGCCTGGAAAAGAAATTCCAGCTTGTCCGTCTGGTTCCGGATGCCCTGCAGGAACTCCCGCCGCTCTTCTTCTGTGACAGACTTTGAAAGCAGCGTGTCTGTCACCATTTTCAGGTTGCTTACCGGCGTCTTCACCTGATGGGAAATATCCGATACCAGCATCTGCAGCTCCTGCCGTTCCTCATCCACCTTCCGCCGATTCTCCTGCATGATGCCGTACAGCCGTGACAGACGGTAGCTGATACGGGCAAAGAGTGTTTCACTGTCCACGGCACGCGCAGGCTCTCCGCTTCCGCTTATCATCTGATCCATTGCCCGGCACAGCTCCCTGGTAAATATGGAAAGCCGTTTACTGAAAAGAACTGTCAGAAGGAACATCCAGGCAAGAGCACAGAGCATCAGAAGTATGCCGGAGGCCAGTATCCACATCTGTCCTGACACCACAAAGAAAACCGCGCAGATGGCCAGCATGGAAGCCGCCATACCGCCGCTGACCAGCAGGAATATCTTTTTTACAGAGATCCGCCCCAGACTCATTTTCTCTCGCCTCCCATCCATTGGTATCCAATCCCGTAAATCGTTTTGATATAAGTATCGCCATCCGCCTCAATCTTGCCCCGTATGCGGCTGATGGAGGTTGTCAGTGTGTGTTCGTCCACATAGTTTTCATCCGCATCCCACAGCCGCTCCAAAAGGCGCTGCCTGGTTAGGATCTGTTTGGGGTTTTTGCAGAACAGGTACAGCATCTTATATTCCATAGGGGAAAGGGTAAGGGACTTCCCATTCAGCGAGGCGGACTGTTCCGAAAAGCCCAGAAACAGCCTGCCGTCATCATAGAAATCCTTTGCCAGCCCACGGTGTTCCAGCATGGCGAACATTGCCCGTATTTTCCGCAGCAGCGCCCCAATGGAAAAGGGCTTGGTAATATAATCCACTGCCCCCACTTCATACCCCCGGATCTGGTCGCTCTCCTGATCGTTGGCAGTCAGGAAAATCACCAGTGTGTCAGGATTCTCCGGCTTTATGAGCCTGCACAGGTCATAGCCGCTGCCGTCCGGCAGGTTGATGTCCAGAAGTACCAGATCATATTCCGTCTGCGTCAGTAACTGGGCAGCTGTGCCTGCATTCAGCGCTGATACGGTATCGTAACCCTCAGAAATCAGGTTGTAGGTCAGCGTTTTATTTAAAAGGGCATCGTCCTCTACCAGCAAGATCTTTTTCATATCCACACTCCTTTATATTTTATTACAATAAGCTGGCTCGCGGAGCGTGACAGCGTTTGTTGTGAATGGCCGGTTTCTTGTCATTTACTATAGTTTAACAGGCAAATGTCCGCAAAATGTTACAACCGGCAATTTTCATCTGAAAACAAAAATTTCTTCAATCGGGACTTCTACGGCCCTGGAAATATCAAGCGCCAGCTTCAGCGACGGATTATACTGCGCCTTTTCCAGACGCATGATCGTTTCCCGGCGCACTCCTACTTTTTCTGCCAGCTGCTCCTGTGTCAGATCTTTCATTTGCCGGTACTTTTTTAACCTGCATTCAAATTCTGCCATCTCCTATTCCTCGCTTTCCTCTGCCTGGTCGTCATGGTCATATCGGTACAGCAAATATTCAGAGAGGAAAATCCCCAAAGCCAATGCAAGGGAAAGCGTAATAATGGAAGCAATCAGGGTATACTCAAGATTTCCAAAAAGTTTTCCCTGGCAAAGAATTATCAGTGCAAGAAGCATGACTCCAAAAGTAATTTTATATGCTTTCAGCTTAGCACGGGCAATGTTCTCACGAAAGCGCTCATCCATAAATGTCCCTGACATCTTTCCCTCATAGTAAAAACCAAAAAAACCGAAGAACAGGAAAAACGCAAACGGAAAAACTGTACCATCCACAGAGTATGTCCAAAAACCGGCAAACCCCAAAAATCCCAATACGCCAAAACACCCCAGTTTGGGATTAATCGCCTTTGCGGAAAAGGATACCGATAAATGTATTTCCATTTTGAGAGAAATGCTTGCAGCAATGCGCAATCCATGGAATATGGATAAAACCCTATTATTTAATCGCATACCTGCGCAAGCGCCTCAGCCAAAGCAAATGATTCCTGTAATCCTTTCTGCAATGGAAAAAGAACCTCTATTGCAAAACTCCTCAGAGTTTCAAGAACTAATCACAGAGTATGAACGATTCAAAGGCAACACTTCCTGATTTCCATGATAATTTACCCCTGGATTCCCGGGCTATAATAATTGCAGCCATTCTATATCGTTTTTTACGCAAAAAAATTTCTAACGCCGCAGAAAACACAGCGAAAGAAATTTTTTATCAGCAAAAGCCGGGAACTTGTTCATAGGATATTGATACAAAAGTAACAATCACCGCTTTTTCTTGCAGGCGGCTATCATGATAGCCAAAAAGCAACCCAGCCATACATGGCCAACATAACTGCCCAGCATCCCACCGATGATGCCGGCAACCACATAGCGGCCGATCCGGCGGCCGCCGGACCGGCGTTTTCGGTAAGGGTGAGATGACGGGGAGTAAGAATACGCCGATGAGCCTGCGGTGTATGAACTTGAGGTATATGAACTTGATTTAAATTCGTCTGGGTCATTGACCCATTCGGTTTCTCTCCTGGTTTCATAGGTCTCCTCCGTCCCTGACCCGCAGCATTTTAGGCACCTGACCATCCCCGACCCGCCGCAGCTCGGGCATTGTTGGTCGCTGCCGTAAATGGGTACATATACCATGCCTCTCCCGCCGCAGCGATTGCAGACCTCACTGCCGGCTCCGCGGCAGAAAGGACATGGTTTTGTTACCCTGTATGTCACCTCTTTTTCTGCTAACCGCATAATAAAATGCTCTCCTCTCCGCAAAAAAATACCGTTTCTCCGAACTGACGCCGGAACGCTGCCCGGATGCTATTCCAGGGACTCTGCTTCCAAAATGTCAAGAATCTGCGGCTGGGTCAACTGGGTCTTATCAATGGCCTTCAGAGCCAGCCGGTGAACCAACTCGCGGTTTTTCTCCACAATTTGAAGCGTCTGATCCCATTCCACTTTTAAGAGAAGGTTCATCTCTTCAAGCAGCTCCCGGTTCATCTCCGCAGTCCGCTGGCTTTCAGGAATTCTCGCCAGGCTGTCGCTGGTCCTGCCCAGCCCCGACACGATCTGCCTGGCATACCAGGTCGCGTGTTCCAGATCGCTGCCCGCCCCGGTATTGACCGCGTTCTTCATCAGCTCTGCGTCGCCGGCATTCTCCGCGTAATATTTATAAAATATCATCTCTCCGGCCCGGCCTGCCAATGAAATTTTGATCTGGCTGCGAAGGCTCTCTTCCGTATGGACGCTTCGGTCAGACTCTTTCTTCTGTACATAGCCCCCGAAGTCGCCTCTGGAAACGATCGTCAGGAACGCGGGCGTCTCCCCCATCTTCCAGGCCATGAACGCGTGAGCCGCCTCGTGATAGGCCGTGGCGGTCTCCGGCGCTGCGGACCGCTCCCCAAACCGCATCTCCTGGACGGCCTCCAGCAGCATTGCCTCCGTGAACTTCTCTTTTTTCGTTAAGACGTCCTGCTTCATCACAAACTGCCGCCACGCGTATTCCAGCATATTCTCCACAATCGCGAGGCTCTGCCCCACAGTCTGGTCCGCCAGGCTCTCCGCCATGCCGGCAATCTGCGCCGCCTCTATCAAATCTGTTTTTTCCGCCCTCTTTTCCAGGTGCATCCTGATATACGCAGCCCTCTCGTCCCGGCTGGGCAGATCCACATAGATCTGCGTCGGAAAGCGCCGCACCAACGCCGGATCAATTCGCACCTGTTTGCCGGACTTGGAGCCGTCTATGTCAAAATTGGTAGCCGCCATCACAAAGACCTGTTTTCTCCTGAGGCTGGCAAAACCATCCATCTCCGTCAAAAGGACATTCAGCAATTTCTCTGCGTGATGGGAGAACTCGCTTCCCGTGCGTTCTTTGCCAATGGTATCAATTTCATCAATGAATATAATGGCGGGGCTGTTCCGTTTTGCCGCCGCGAACAGATCCCGTATTTTCTGCTCACCATCCCCTATGTATTTCTGCGCGAAATCAGACGCGCTGACAGCAATAAAGGACACGCCGCTCTCTCCCGCGGCGGCTCTGGCCAGTTTGGTCTTGCCGGTGCCGGGAGGTCCGTAGAGCAGGACTCCTCTCGGCATATCAACCCCCATCATCTCGTAATACTCAGGCTTGTTGATATACTGAATGAACTGCCGAAGCTCACGGACCGCGTTTTCGGCGCCGATCACATCGGAAAAGCGATCCCTGGGGCGCTCCCAGTCCGACACCAGCAGGTCCTGATCTTTTTTCCTGGTGGCGGCATCCTCCACGATGGCCTTGCGCAGGGAGAAATTTGTAAACTGAATCAATCCCTTGCTGACCTTTGTCTGATAATCCAGCACCTTCCCTTCGTGGCTGAGCTGGTCAAGGCTCCGCAGCACGTAGTAACTGGACGCCAGTTCGATCCACCCGTTGTCCGGATGGCGGGGAAGGATGCCCTCCACCCCCTGCCGGAACAGCCCCCTGGCCAACTGTTCATCCAGCTTCCCGTCATAAGCCACATAAATATGGTTCCTGCCCGGGTTTTGAAGGATTGCCTGCAAAAATTCATTCCACTGAGGGTCCTTCTCGGGAAGGCCGGGACTTTTCTCGCTTGGATGGCCCAGATCTACAACCGTGATGTCATAATGGTCACGCTCATGCAGATCCATGAACTCCTTTTCCTCCATCTCTTCTATGTCATCGTCATAGAAGCCGGAGCAGGCCAGCTTGAGCCAGGGATATTCGGTTCGGAATTCCTGATAATACTCCCAGAGTTTGCCGGTCCCGTTGTAATATTCCGCCAACTCCTCCTCGGATAAGAAGTACCAATCATGCGGCGCATCGAAATCATCCAAAAGCCACCCCAGTTCACTGTAACTGCTTTGCTCTGAAATGTATCGGATATAAATCGGGTTGTCCGCGCAGGGGAAGAGATACCGTCCCGCCTCGCTGCCTGCGTCCTCTTCGGCAACGTACAGCTCAATGGAATCGCACCTCGGTATCTGCTGCGCCGATTCAAAATCCATGTACTCCACCAGAGCCTGGGAAATCATATCCTCCGCCTTGGACTTTGTCATCCGGGCATCCAGCTTTGCCCCTTCATGAAGCAGCAAAAGCAGATCCAGCCGGCTACAAAGCCAGGCGCTCCTGTCAAGGCCCTCCAGCGTGCGTTTCATGGCGCTGAGGGCAATTTTCGGCAAATACATCCTGCTGACATGGTTAAACATGATGATCGTATTGGAGGCAAAACGGGAAACCAGCTCCTGGGGAAAACTTTTGTCCCTCCGCAGGGCGGCCGCCACCGTATCTCCGGACAGGACGGAAAGATTCTCGTCATAGTTGTCTTGATACAGCTCCCGCCCTGCGTTTGTGGTGAAAATCAAAATGGTCTTCTCAAAGGAAACCGTTCTCTTCGTATATTTGTCCGTCAGCCTGGCGCCCTCCAGAATTTGCAGGAAGATTTTCAGCACTGGCTCCGAGGCCTTTTCAATCTCGTCAAACAGAAGGAGCGCGTCGGGGTGGCTAGCCACAAAACCTGTCAGAAGCCCTGGCTCGGAGTTTCTCCAGGACCTTTCAAAACCAACCAGCCCCTGGACTGTATCTCTGGAGCCGCCTCCATACTCGCTCATGTCAATCCGTTTGTAGGGCATGCCCAGCGCCCTGGCCGCCGTCTCCGCCAGCAGGGTCTTGCCGGTGCCGGGAGGCCCTGCCAGCAGATAGACTGCCAGCGGCTTTCCCTCCCGGTTTTTGAAGTAGCACGCCTTTTTATACGCGTCCAGAAACGCTTTGACCGCGTAGTCTTGTCCGAACACGGTGCCTCCCAGCGCGTCCTTCAGCTTTCCCGCACGTTCCGCCACTTTCTCGCCGGAATCCTTTCGCAGATCCTCGGAGACAACCTGAGCGCCCATATTCGTCGAAATGCTTCTGAAAGCTTCCCTATGGAACAGAACGCTGGGGGCAAGCTGATCCTGTTCCTCCAAAGAGATCGGATGGCCGGAGTCTTCCCGTTTCTTAATATAGTCCGCTACGCCATGACACGAAAACAATATCTGCGGGACCCAGGCGAATGTGAGAATATCCGCCATTTCCTCACCGTACAAGTTCTTTTTTTCCAGGTACTCTTTCTGAATTGTCTCCATGAACGGCCTGCCGGAGCTGCCCATTCCCTGCCGCTCGACTTCAGGGAGATACGCCCTGAGCAGTTCGTTCAAAGCCTGGACATTGATTTGCACGTCACTGCCCGGCTTCTCATTCAGGTTATCCTCCGCGACTGTCAAAGAACCCAGCACCCTTGCGTTTCTCTCCCGGCCGCCGCCCACTTCCGCCAGCAGTTCCGACCTTGGCATCAGCAAAATCTGCGTGCAGGCATACAACAGGTGCGTCGCCGAGACTCTCTCCGGGCCTGAAGCCGAGTTCTGCGCAATCTCAAACAGGAGATCCAATAAACGATTGGCTTTATATCTCTTTTCCCACATTCTCTCCATCCTCCATCCGCTCACTGTCCCGATAAAGGCCCTCAAACTCCGCGCCGGTCAGCTCTTCTCTCTCAAAGACGTGCCGGGCCAGCTTCAGCAGAGTATCCCGATGGGCACGCAGCATCTCCACGGCGGCGGAATACCGCTCCTTCAGAAGCCTGCGCACCTCATCCTCCGCCATGGTCATGGCGGCCTGCGTTGTGAGCGTTACAGTCTCTCCGCCGAGGTAACCTCCCATACCGGCCTCCAGAGACACCGGCCCTACCTTATCGCTCATACCCAGCTGCAGAATCATAAACCGGGCGAGACGGCTGGCCTGCTGAATGTCCTGCTGCGCGCCGCCGGAGATCTGGTCCGCCCCATAGATAAGCTCCTCAGCGGCACGTCCGCCAAAGCAGATATCCAGCTGCTCCAGGTAATCCTGCTTCGTAAACATCTTCTGCTCCGAATTGGATTCCACATAGCCCAGAAATCCGCCGCGGGTCAGGACGGTGATTTTCTCAAACGGCTTCCCATAAAGGACGGAAACCAGGGCATGGCCCACCTCATGGACAGCCGTAGAGGACAGGCTGCCATCGTTTCTCCCAGAGGAGAAATCCCCGGAAAATTCTCCCGGCTTTCTGCGTTCCCCGACTCTCCGCTTAGCGAGTATCTCTTTGAAATCCAGCAGGAACAGCGTTTTACAGCCGCTGGCCTTTTTGTCCGCATCCTTGCTGTCATCCAGAACCATAACGTTTAAATTCTCCTTCAGCTGAACGATCTGAACGCCCTCGGGAATGGAATCCCCTCTGAACTCCCGTTGGGCAAACCATGGCTTCCACTCCGCTTCCTGCTTCTTTGAGAGCTTTCGCTGGCAGTCGTGATAGAGGATGGCGGCCTCGTTCAGGATCGTCTGAATCTCTGCCGGGGAACAGCCCCGAAGCTGCCCGGACAATTCCCCCACCAGTTCCTTAAACAGCTTATCGAACCCGGACATATTGGGCAGATGGAGATACAGGTTCCTGCGCACCATCTCCCGGCGGCTGTCATCTCCCGGATTCTCAATCTCGATTTCCATATCGAAGCGGCCCGCTCTCCGCAGAGCTGCGTCCAGGGTTTCAGGCACGTTCGTGGCGGCCAGTACAAATACATTGCGTCTCTTCTCAAAGCCGTCCATCTCATTCAGCAGCTGAATCAACGCGCCGTCATTGGAAAGCCTTTCCCGGCGTTTCCCGATGGCATCGATCTCGTCAATAAAGATGATCACCTGATCGTATTCCTCGGCTGCGGAAAACAGTGCCTTGACCAGTTCCGCCGAATTCAGATCGGTCCCCGCCACTTTAATAAAGGCAACGTCTTTCCGATTGCCCTGGGTTTCTTTGATGGCCTTCATAACCGAGCCGGCCATACACCTGGCGAGGAAGCTCTTGCCGGTGCCGGGGGAACCCTTCATCAGCGCGCCCTTGGGAATGGAGCAGCCGGAATACGCCTTCGGATCGCAGATCATCTCCATCACCTGCTTCAGCTTCTCCGTGGCGCCTTCCGCTCCGATGTAATCCTTGTCGATAGTTTCACTGACATCGGTGTAGACCATGAAGGGGAGGCGTCCAAAATTCTCTTCCACCACCTGCTTGTACTGTGCGCGGATTTCCTTTTTCTGCTGCTCAATGAGAACGGTCAGCTCGCCTGCTGTCAGCGGCCGGCGATTCAGTAAGGAACTCTTTTCCATTTCCTGTGCCAGCTTGATGGCGCCGGCATAATTGGCGAAGAACTCCGTGTAGGTTTTGGACCTGCCCCAGTGGAAATACTCGTTGATCAAGCCTTCGCATTCCTCGCACAGCTTCCGGTTTCCCTCCTGGATCGCCTCATCGGAAATGGCTGATTTCAGGGTCTGCAGGAAGGTATTCCACAGACTGCTTTGCGCGGGTGTGGGGAGGGTAATGGACTCTACCCGCCGATACATGCCGCTGTTGGACGACAGGGCCTTTCGCATGTCCTTCTCATAGCCGGCCATCCAGACCGCGGTGTTCTCGTTCAGGGTGACCGACATAAGGCCTGAGCCGTTTCCGGCAACAGCCGTAGCCGACAAAGTGCGCTTTCCCGGCTCCATGGCCGTCAGCAGCATCGTGATGATTTCCCCATTGAAGCCGTCGATGTCCGTCCGATTGTTAAAGAGATCATATGCCTCGTCAATAAACAAAACAATAGGGACATTCTCGCTCCCGGCTTCCTTTTGCAGGGCGTAAAATCTCTTGATGATTTCACCGCTGGTCTGTCCCTCATAAGGAGCCTTCAATGCCCCGCCCGTAACTTTTGAAAACTTAGCTTTCAAGATCTTTTTTGCAATGCGCTTCGCCAGTTCGCTTTTCCCGGTGCCTGGCTCTCCGAAGAATACAAGATTCGGCAGGTTGGCTTTGTTTGCGGCCGACCCTTCCTGCTTTTCCGCCTGCTCTCTCCCGTGGAGCCAGGGCGCCAATTCCCGCATGATCTGAAACAGGACGTCGCGTTCAATTGTGAAATGTTCGTCATTGATTGCTTCGGCATATTCCCACAGGTCTCCATAAATCTCGTGGGAATTCCGGCCCTCCCTGTGCTCCGTTTTTTCATAGGAGAGGCGCTGCTGTTCCTCCAGCCTGTCCCGCAGTTCGCTGACCAATTCCCGCTTGGGAACTCTCACCTGCACGAATACTTCTTTTGTTTTTCCCGACTGCATTGTCTCTTGCCGTAACTGCGGCTGGATTTCCGCGTATTTATCCAGAATCGTCAGAGAGTTGCTGTTTGGAATCTGCAGGGTCTCAATCAGGCTGTCGGAACTGAATTCCTCCGGTGTCCAGCGGAACAGCGTTCTTTTTCCCTCTCTTACGGTCACATAATCCGGCTGGTCCGCCAGGCATAGATGCAGACACTTGTCATAATCGTCGTCGCAATATGCGTTCTCTTCTTCTTCGTAGACCAGCTTTGTTCCCATGGAGAGGTCGCAGTTCCGATCCTCTCCATAAAAGGTAAAGCGAATCAGATCGTCTACTTTTTTTGACGGAAGATACACAAGGGAAACCACGCCGCCTGCCTCTTCCGCATCCGAAGGGGCTATCTCAAAATCATAACGCTCACCGACTTCGAGCTTCTCGCAGTAAATCTTTTTGACAAACATTTCCAGCCTGTCCGGAGTTGCATAATAGCCATAAATGGTCCAGATAGGGATGGCGCACCCCCACTCCCATGTTGCCGTAATCAGCTTGTTCATGATGACTCTGATTTTCCTGGGAAGCTCTTTATAAGTAATTTCTGTTTTAGCCATTTTCGTATTCTCCTCTCATCGTATTGATCATACCTGCAGTCAGACATTTTGTCACGAATACAGCAACCATAGTGGGAATAATCTTCCTCTTCATTCTATCACAGTCCTGATACTGTGTCCATTCCTTTTCCAACCCGGCAATCCCGGCGGCAAATGCCTCCCGCACATTTCCGGCCCCGGAAACCATCGCCCTACCCTAAGTTCGACATTACAGCTGAAAAGTATTTTAGCTAAATATATTCAGGCCATTACACCAATAGGGATTTCCGGGGATCGCATGAAACATGGAAAGACGTATAAATGCTATGTTTTTCCGAAAATGTCATGGTTGCTGATTTAAGAAAATTTGAAAAATTTAAGTTATCTTTAAATGCCCCCTGTTTTTATGGTTTTTCCATTTTGGGAATACTGCAAAGA
>CAJTXE010000062.1 GCA_910580225.1 uncultured Acetatifactor sp. | reverse complement strand
CTTCTCGGGGACGCTGGAATGCCGTAACTTCAAGGGTTGCGGCATTTTTGTTCCTTCAGGGATTCCAACATAACCTTCTTTCATGGCTGTATTTTCGACCTGCCGCCTGTGGGGGAAGTCCTAAAAGGAATCGAATCCCCTGGCGGGAAAAACAAGGTCTGCTAATCATTTTGCTAATTTGTATTCCCGTGTACTCTGGTTGCTTCTTGTGTCGTCTTGTGACGTTTCATGTACCGAGCATTTTTTTCGCAAGCTGCGTCATGATCTGCTCTCCGTACTGCTCAATGAATTTCTGGGTAAATGCGTCCATAAGCTGTGGGGCAGATTCCAGCTGTTTCATCATGGCATCCGGATTCGGAACGGAGCTGTTTCCCTCGCCCTGGAGGCTGCGCTCCACAGGGCGCATATCAGGATTGGAATAAAAAGCCGTCTCAAATTTCTGTGCATTGATTTTCCGGTCTTCATCCAGAATGTGTGCATAGATTTCCGTAATCATATCGATTTGCGCATGTCCCGTGTCTCCCTGGGTAGCTTTCAGATCTCCCTTGTTCAGCTTCAGCTTATAGGTCGTACTGGAATGGCGCAGGGAATGGAACACTACATTGGGCAGTCCGGCAGATTTTTTAAGGCGTTCAAACTGGTTGCCTATGATGCGGTCCTCGCAGGGCCTTCCCGTTTCCTGTGCCAGTACCAGATTGTAGTCCGTGTAGTCCGGCCCCATGAATTCTTTCAGCCTGTCCTGTTTTTCCTTCCAGTCACGCAGGATAAGGGCAAGGGTCTTAGGAAGCCATACCTTGCGGATGCTGCTTTCTGTCTTTGGTTTTTTCAGGACAAGCCTGGTGGATGATTTGCCGCCCATCAGCCTCGGAAACACGAAAAGGATGTCCTTTTCCCCAAGTGCGTCTATGGCCCGCTGGTCTACCCTGGTAAGTTCTTTTTCAATCCATACATGTGCGTCATCGTTTATGATATCATCATCTGCGATATGGAGGCAGTCCCAGGTCAGGCCGGTGATCTCCCCCATCCGCATGGAGCAGGCAAAGGCCAGGTTGATTGCAATATACAGTTTCCCGTCCTGGCAGTTGTCAAGGGCCTGGCGGATGATGTCTGCCGTCCAGATGGCCCGGACTTTCTTTTCCCGTTTCGGCAGATCAGCATCTTCAAATGGGTTCTTACCGATCATATCCCAGCGGACTGCCTGGTGGAAAGCGCACCGGAGAAGTTTAATAACCTTCTCAATGGTGCATGGCGTTACAAATTCTGTTTTTGCATGCCGATACGGGGTGTTTACAGGAGCGGTCTTCTGGAGCTGCTGGATAAATTTATCCACAGTCTTTTTGTTGATATCCTGGACAACCAGGTTTCCAATCAACGGATTGATATAATTGTTGATGAGTGCCGTATTGCTGGCATAGATTGAAAGACCCCACCGCTTTTCTCCATAAAGCTCCACGAATTCCTTTAAAAAATTTTCCACTGTAGTAGTATTTGGCGGTATAAAAGTCCCGTTATCAAGTTCGGCTTCCACAGCTGATTTCCTTTTCCGTGCTTCAGCCTTGGTACTGAAAGTTTCCCATTTCTGTCTTTTCTGTCCTTCCTGGTCTGTATAGGTATAAACGACAGCATGTTTTTTTCCTCTTTTTTGAATTGATGCCATATGTGCAGGCTCCTTTCCTTTTATGCTTTACTGTTCCCATCAAGCCATTCATCAAAGGATCTTCTGGAAATACGCAGTTTTTTGCCGATGCGTACCGTTTTAAAAGCTTCCGCAGCGCAGAGATTGTATACCGAGCGTTTGCTGACTCCCAATATCTCTGCTGCTTCCGCAACAGAATAGCTCCTTTTTTCTGGATCGGCTTTCAGAGTTTTGCTTGTATGTTCCGCCACAGTGACCTCCTTTCTGTGTGGCTGGAAAGAGCCTACGGTTCCTTACCTGTATATCTTACGATTCTAAAGCCAGCCACTTCAACAAAAAAATAGAAACAAGGCGTTCTAATGCTAAAAAAATTTGTTTATTCGTGCATGGCACCCTGGACCACTTCCTGCGCCAGAGTTTCTGCCGCGTATTTTCAGGCCGTGCTGTGCAGCGATTAAGCAGAGGTAAAACTGTTCTTAATAAGAGATCCTATCCCATGCACCTGTATGACTTCCAGTACCATGCTATGAAATTGTCAATGTACAATCTATGGCATCTTTTCTAAATGACCTATACAATAATAAAACAGGGTAAAAATCAGATATTTCTGCAATCATATTAAAATTTTTAAAATTATCGAATACTATATATTGGTTGAAACCATTGACGTATTACATATCTTGTGCTACACTTCCCATGTAATTGATTTTTGTGCGAATCCTTTTTAGGGAGATACAGTCAGAAACGCCTGTATGCGGTATCGGTTCCGCATTGCACACGTTGTTAAGTTTGTATGAATGTGCCAGCAGTATCACTACGCCCTGTAAGTGATATACCGCTGGTTTTTATTTTGGAAAATTTATAATCTCTGTTCAGAGCAGGAATGACGCTGGTTCACAGGAAACTGTGGACGCCGGAAATATCAGTGAGGTCATTCCTGTTTTTTGCTGTCCGGAAGCCGGAGGGCTTATAAGGATAGAAAATATTAACAAGGAAGAAAGGAAGGTGGAGAACGATTGCAGAAAGTAAGATGGCTGGATCAGGACTGTAACAAATGCGGCAGGCAGTTAAACAGCTGGGATGCCCGGTTATCAAAGACTCTGGCATATAAATATCCCTGCTGTGAATCCTGTATCGCCGGGGAATATGATATGTCAGCGGAGAGGCTGCGGGACCGTATGGAAGACTATTTCGGGATGCGCCCCTGCCAGGGGCTGTAGGGAGGAATTAAGATGAAAGAAGATTATAAGGAATATAACCTGTTAACAAAACGGCTGCTGGAGGAAGGGTACTCGGCGGAGCATCATCCGGATCATGTGCGGGTTGACGTTCCCATGTGGCAGGAGAAAACCCTTGATAATTATGATGGAGGGTTTACCTATGAACGCTGGTGGATCTTTGAACAGACTTTCAGGACACCCTGCGGCCTGCAGTGCAAAGGGCTCCAGTGCCACAGCAACATGAGTTACATGGGAATCGAGTGGACTTTTGAAAATGATATGGCTACTATCCGCTGTCCTTATGAAAAGAAAGAGTGTAAGCTGAAACATGAATATCTTCAGGAGAACAAGGTACTCAGATATGAGTGTGAGGTTCATATGGCCGAAGAAGAATATTGCTATGAAGGAAGTGTAGAGCATATCTTAAAACTGCATGATGATGAGATACGGAGACAGGAGATCAGTTTTGGACTGCAGAGGAAGGGGCGCGTCTGCCGGGAGCATATGAGGTTCAACCGGGATACACTGGAATGGGAGATGAATTATGACCCGTATTACTGCGGATTAAGCAGATGTGCAGGGATGTGTCCGGTTTTGGGGCATGAACTGGATAAGAAAAGAGGGAATGTATTTTATGATGTGAAGATATCCTATCTCAGAAATGACCTGAATGGTACACTGTTTGAGGGGCAGATAGATACCCAGATCATCAAAGGGAAAAAGCTCTTTAACCATCCGGTGAGCATGGATATCTGTAAGATATGCGCCAGGCTCTGTCAGGACAGGATAAAAGACAAAGTACGAAACCATTATTTTACGCAGCTGTTTTTCTCTGAATATCACGGCAGGTATTTTTCCTTTGAGATCCAGAACATCCGTGCCGAGCAGAGGGAGAGCCGGGATCTGATGCAGGACCTGGAGGATATCCGAAACGGAATTCAGATCATCCATGCTTCCGATATGGAAAAGCGTAATAAGGAAAACAAAAAGGAGAGACGTCAGAAACTGCGGGAGTCTGCAGTCAGGCGTCTGGAAAAGAAACTCCTGGAAAATGGATATGAAAGCCTCAAAGAGTTCAGTGCAGACCGCCGCCATGCAGATAAGTGGCTGGGACAGGAACGAATCGCAGAACTGGAACAGATACGCCAGGTAAAAGAGAAGGAGAAGAGGGAACAGCCAGTACAGCTCAGCCTGTTCGATATGGAAGTTTCATAATACCAGGAAGGTTTCGCGTAGTGCTTTTTATGTATCAGGCCATTCTAAAAACACTATATATAGTATTCATAACTTGACTAAATCAATATCTTGTGCTAAACTGTCCTTGTAATTGATTTTTGTGCGTACCCAAATGGGAAATACAGTCCATTCAGGCTGTATGCGGAGTATCTTCCGCATTGCACACGCTGTTAAGTTTGTATTTTTGTGCCAGTAGTACCATTATGCCCTCCGGGCGGTGGTTTACTGGCTTTTTTTAATTTAAGGGGTAACACTCCCTTGCAGAGCGGAAATGACTTTGGCTCATGGATATCCATGGACGCCAGAAATTTGGCAGGACGGTCATTTCCGTTTTTTTGTTGCCCAAATGCCGGTAGCAGCTTTGAGGATAAAAAACATTTTAGAAAGGCAGGTAGAAAGTATGAGCAGAAGAAATGGAAAGGCTGGCAGGAGCTGGCAGAAACAGGCAGCAGGATACCCGTTCAGGGATACCTCTGTACAGAAAGCCAATGACCAGTACTGGAAGAACTGTACCACGATCCGTACAGTGAACTTTACGCACAGGGCCAGAAGGGGGGCGTGACCATGCCCGATACGAACATGGAGAGGGAAAGGCACAGCCCGCTGGTGCTGGTGGATACGGAAGACCTTACCAGGGAAGAATGGCTGGACTGGCGGCGCCGCGGGATCGGCGGCAGTGACGTCTCTGCCATCATCGGGATCTCCCCTTTCCGCACCGCACGGGATATCTATTATGACAAAGTGGGTATTGCGGCGGTGGAGGAAAATGAAGGCAACTGGGTGGCTATGGAAATGGGCCATCTCCTGGAAGACCTTGTGGCAAAGATATTTGAAAGAAAGACAGGGCTTAAGATCTATCAGGTCAAAAAGATGTTCCGGCATCCCCTTTATCCGTTCATGCTGGCAGACGTGGATTACTTCATCACCATGACGGACGGCACGAAAGCCGTCCTGGAGATCAAGACCACGAACTATAATGCAAAAGACCACTGGTGGAAGGATGGCAGGGAGACCGTGCCGGTCCATTACGAAGCCCAGGGCAGGCATTACATGGCCGTCATGGATATGGAACGGGTATTTTTCTGCTGTCTGTATGGCAACACGGAAGATGAGGTCATTATCCGGGAACTCCGCAGAGACATGGCCTATGAGGAAGAGATGATATTCCTGGAACAGGAATTCTGGAACAGCCACGTGCAGAGACAGATCCCGCCGCCTTATCTGGAGGACGGGGATGTGATCCTCGCCAGCGCCAGGCAGTATTGCGGCAGGGCGGACAAGGACGCCGGGGCCATTGTCCTGAACGGGACCATGCCGTCCACACTGATGCGTTATATGCAGCTCCAGGAGCAGAAGAAACAGTCAGAAAAGTATTCCAAAAAGCTGGAGGCTGATATCCAGAGACTGAAAGCGATCCTGGCTGCGGAGATGGGGGCAAGCTGTACGGCCATCTGCGATATGGACGGGAGCCGTTACACGCTGACATACAACCCGGTGCGCAAGATGATCGTTGACAAGGACAACTTGGCACGGCTGAAACTGCAGTACCCGGAGATCTATGAGCAGTTTGTGACGGTATCGGAATTCCGGACGTTCCATGTAAAGGTCAGTGCTGTGGATGCCGCCTGAGAACAAAGAACATTATAGAAAGGACAAGGTGAAAATGAAAAGAAGAACATGGATACCAGGGTGCATAGGGGGATTTCTTTTGTTCCTCCTGATAAGGGACGCGTTCCAGCTGATACGCCTGGGATGCGGTCTGGCGCTGTATCCCCTGCTGGGAGCTGCCCTGGCAGTCATTACGGGCCTGCTTGTGTTATGGCTCTTATGGAGGTGAGAGAATGAGTTATACAGGTACTTATGACGGAAAGATATTCCATAACCCGTCAAATAAATTCTGCATTGTCATTGTGAAGACCGCAGATACTGCCATCCCGGAACAGGCACGGGATAAGAGAAGGTATAAAGACCACCTGATCCGTTTCACCGCTGTGGGCTATGAGATCCCCATGACGGATGCCGTGGAGCTGGAACTGGAAGGGGAATGGGTAAACGGGAAATACGGCATGCAGCTCCAGGTGGAGCAGTGGCGTGAGATCGTACCGAGGACAAAGGAAGGCGTGCTGAGCTATCTCGGTTCCGGCCTTATCAAAGGGATCGGGGAGAAAACTGCCGCTGAGATCGTGGCAAAGTTCGGCACAAATACGCTGGACATACTGGAAAAGCACCCGGAACGGCTGCTGGAGGTCCGGGGGATAACAGAAAACAAACTGGAGGATATCCGGACTTCTTTTGCGGAGAGCCGGATGCTGCGGGATATCATGACGCTCCTTGCGCCCTTTAAGCTGACGCCGAAGACGGCGCTGAAGATCTACCAGCATTTCGGGCCGGCCTGTCTGGATATTTTGAAAAAAAGCCCATTCGAACTGTGCCAGATACCGGGCTTCGGGTTCCGCAGGGTGGATGCCATTGTAAGGAAAACCGATAACCGCCCCCGTGACCCCATGCGGATCAGGGGCGCGCTCCACTGCACACTGGACGAGGCAAAGGGAAAGCAGGGGCATCTGTTTCTGGGAAGGGAAGAACTGTGCAAGGCAGCTTTTAAGATGCTGAATGAAAAGATCCCGCTTCCGGAAATGCGTGTGCGCCAGGAGGAAGTGGGCAGGGAACTGGACGCTATGATCCTGGGCGGCTCCGTGGTCTCCATGAGGGACAGCATCTACCACCCGAATGCATTCGCCCAGGAGGATGAGACTGCCAGCCGGATCGCAAGGCTTCTGGCGGAGGAAAGGCCGCAGGCAAGAGACATTACCGCCATCATTGAGGCGGTCCGGGCAGAACAGGGCCTCCGTACTTCCGGGAAACAGGAATCAGCAGTCCGGACGGCATTTCTTTATAACCTGTCCATCATCACCGGTTCGCCGGGTACGGGCAAGACGACCGTTCTGAAGATCATCCTGGAGGTTTACCGCAGGATGCATCCCGACAGGAAGATCGTCCTTATGGCGCCTACGGGCCGGGCAAGCCGCAGGATGGCGGAGAGTACCGGATTTGACGGGGCATGCACCCTTCACAGCGGCCTTGGGCTTGTCAGTGAAGAGGATGAGGGCAGCCGCGGCAGAAAAAAGGACAGCCTGGACGCGGATCTGGTCATTGTGGACGAGTTCTCCATGGTGGATATGTGGCTGGCAGGCAAGTTCTTTCCCGCGTTGAAGGAAGGGGCGAAGATCGTCCTGGTCGGTGACCCGGACCAGCTGCCCAGCGTAGGCGCAGGGAATGTGTTCAAGGAACTGATCCAGTGCGGCCTTGTGCCGGTCACAATGCTGGACGAGGTATTCCGCCAGGCAAAGGACAGCCTGATCGCCCATAACGCGCGGTTCATCCATGACGGCAGTACCAAGCTGTATTATGGGGATGACTTCCAGTTCCTGCCCTGTGACAGCCAGGCAGACGCAGCAGCGGCCATCATTGAGAAGTATTGCCAGGAGATCAAGAGCAACGGGATCGAGCATGTGCAGATCCTCTCACCATTCCGGACAGAAGGGGCGGCATCCTCGGACCATCTGAACGCCGCCATCCGGGAGATCGTGAATCCGTTCCAGTCCACGGAGGATGAGATCCGTGTGGGTTCAAAGACATTCCGTGTGGGAGACCGCATCATGCAGACTAAAAACACCGATAAGGTATCCAACGGCGATCTGGGATTTATCCGCTATGTGGAGGATACGCCGGAGGGGAGACGGATCGGCCTGGACTTTGGGGAGGACCGCAGCCTGGAATACAGCACGGAGGATCTGGTGAACCTGGATCTTGCCTATGCGACCACCATCCATAAGGCCATGGGCTCCGAGTACGACATCGTGCTGATGCCGGTACTGAAGGCTCATTATATCATGCTCTACCGGAACCTTCTGTATACCGGGATCACCCGCGCAAAGAAGAGGGTGGTGCTGGCAGGAGAAAAGAGCGTGCTGTTCATGGCCATCCACAAGAATGAGATCAGCAGGAGGAATACCCTTCTGGGAGAGCGCATCTGCCTGTATTATAAGGCTTATGCAAGGAGCGCCGGGATCGCGGTGCCGGGGTTCCTGGAAGAAAAACTGAAGGCAGCAGGTTAAAAATGGGATGCAGGTGCAGAAAATGCACGGGGTATCCCTTATTTATTTAAAGAAAGGAGTTTTAAGATGAACAAGAATGAACAGACAGCAACCATGTACGAGAATATCCCTGCGGTGGCAGAGCTGAACAAGGTGCCGGGCTTTAACCCCCTGAAACTGCTCCGCCGTATCATCTCCCCGGAAAACGGGGAGGAAATGATGCAGCTGGATCTCCGTTATAAAAAGTTATGGTTCCGGCTTGCGAACCCCAAAGGCCGCATCCGCCTGAACGCCCTGCGCATCACGGAGCAGATGGCGATCTATGAGGCACAGGTTTTTCTGGAGCGCACCGATGAAAACCCCATTGGCAGCTTTACTTCCAGCTGCACAAAGGAAGAGGCGCCGGGAGGGCAGTATATCCAGGCGGCACAGTATGCGGCTATGGATGAGGCGTTGTCCGATGCAGGCTTTGGCATCCAGTTCGCCGATGTGGGCATGGACGCAAAAGGGAGCCGTTACGGGAGCAGGATCCCTTTCAATGGAACCTCCCAGAGGAAGGAAACAACTGCCTTGACTGGCACAGCTGCGGTTTCCGCAGAAAGGAAACAGCCGGATACGGCGCCAGCCAGAAGTACGGTCACAGCGTTCCCGGCTGCAGCGGAAAAGAAAGAGATACCGCAGCAGGAAAAGCCGGCACAGACCTCCGGGCTGCCCATTCAGGGCGCAAAGGCGGCTGTAAATGCCGGGTCTGGGGGAAACAATCCGGCGCCGCACACAGCAGCAGAAGTAAAAACTCCGCTTGAAGTGATGGCGGGGAATGGAAATGCTGCGGCAAGCCTTCCGGCTGGTTCCAAGGGCGGTTCAGAATGCCTTCCGGCAGGTCCGGGAAAAAGTTTCGGAACGCTCCCGGTGCAATCCGGCGCCGCACAGGAACCGTCAGGACAGCCCTCTGCAGGAGCAATACAGACCGTGGAAGCAAGTGGAGAAAATAAAACGGAACCATCAGCCAGGATTCAGGAGCCGGCTGAAAACAGCAGCCTGCCGGTGGGACTGCAGGCAACAAAGGTTCAGGGAACGGCACAGCCTGCCGGGACCGGGGAACAGCCTGTAAGGGCAGGGGAACCGGAATCCCTTCCGGTACAGAAAAATGCAGAAATGCCTGCGGCGGGAGAAACGGGAAATAACCTCCCTGTTTCCGAAAGGAAGGATATGGAGGGAGATACCGGGAAAGCAGTCCAGGACATGATGGCGCTGCTTAGCGGACAGAATGTTCCCACAGAGGCCGCCGCATCTGCCGGTGGAAATACGGCAAGTGCGGAAAATGCGGAAGGCAGAGGTCCGGTGCCGGAAGCCCTGGGCCTGCCTGTTTCCGGGGAAACGGTACAGGAAAAAGCAGATGCCAGGTATACGCCGGATATGCCCGTGGAAGAGATCGTCAAGCTGATGACCTTTGAGGAAGCCGGAAAGGTAGTAGTGGATACCGGCGTCTGCAAGGGGCAGACCATAGCGGAAGTGGCAGAACGGCGGCCGCCCAGCCTGAAATTCTATCTGTACGGCGGCTACCGGGGGGATAACAATATCCTCCGCGCGGCGGCCCAGATCATGCTGGATTCCCTGGCTGCTAAAAAAGCCGGATAAAGGCAGGCAATGGAGCGCACAAAAGGAGACAGCAAGGAAGGAGGGTGCAGGCGATGGGCTCGTTTTCACAGGATTTCCCGTTCGGGATCATGGATGTGGTGGAACTGCTGCATTTGCATATCCGGCGCAGGCAGGCGGACAGCGCCTATACGGACTGCCCGTTCTGCGGCGACCGGAGAGGGAAGATGAATGTCAATTTTATCAAGAACGTGTGGCGGTGCAACTACTGCGGCGAACACGGCGGGATGCTGAACCTGTATGCAAGGGTCAACAATACCACCAATTCCGAAGCCTATCGGGAGATCTGTGACGCACTTCAGGCGGGGGATACTTCCTGGGGATACGGGCAGGCAGAGAACATAAATCCCGGCGCAGGGGTTCCGTCAGGGAACCTTTGCGCCGGCAGCCAAAAGGAAACCGGGATTTCCCAGGCGGAGCGTGCCGGCCCCCAGGAGATACACCAGACCTATTCCCTGCTGCTGGAAACGCTGTCCCTGACTTCCGCACACCGGGCGCACCTGCGTTCAGAGAAGCGGGGGCTTTCGGATGAACAGATCGACAGCCTGGGGGTTTAAGAGCACCCCGCCCTATTTTCTGTGCCGCTCCCTGACGGAGAGGCTGATGAAGCAGGGATGTAAGGTGGAGGGAGTTCCAGGGTTCTATATCCATGAGGGCGGATACTGGACTGCAAAGTTTGGCAGCCGCACGGCGGGCATCCTGATACCGGCCATCGGCATTGACGGGCTGATCCGGGGGATGCAGATCCTCCTGGATGTTCCCTTTAAGGATAAGGATGACCCGCCGGAGAAAGCAGGGACGAAATATATCTGGCTTTCCTCCTCCACGAAAAATATGGGAGTCACTTCCGGGAGCCCGGTGCATTTCATAGGGAATCCCTTTGCCCGGACCATCTATGTCACGGAGGGGATACTGAAAGCGGACATTGCCCATGTACTGCTGAACCGTTCTTTTGTGGCGGTGGCAGGGGCAAACAATGTAGCGCAGCTTGGGCCTCTGTTCGGGCTTTTGGCGCAGAACGGTACGGAATTGATCATCGAGGCCCACGACATGGACAAGTACAGCAATGAGATGATCGCGAAAGGAAGTTCCAAGATATACCTGCTGGCGAGGCAGCATGGGATGGAGTGCCGGCGGCTGACCTGGAATCCCAATTACAAGGGGATCGATGACTGGCAGCTTGCACTCCGGAAAGAAAAACAGCAGAAAGAAGGCGGGGATCAGAATTTACAGAAAGGCCAGGCGGTTTTCTGCCAGAAAGGAAAGGGATTGTCAGATGAACTTCTGAATTTCCCACACCGCAGATGGAGGTTCCGCATTTACCAGCTTTCCTTTGACGCAGACCGGGAGACCATCCCTTTTGCGTTTAAGGGGATTCAGGATCTGCACAGGGCAGGATATGAACAGCCCCCGGCTTCAGATTACCAGCTGGTATGCGATTCGGAGCTTGCCTGTCCGGAACAGTGGAAAGACACGGAAATACTGGAACAGATTTCGGCACACTACAAAAAGCAGGTGCCGGAAGGATACAAAGGACGCCCCCTTGCATCTTCGGATGTGGTGGAGCTGGATGATGGAACAGGCCGCCGCTATTTTTACATAGACGGCAGCACATTTGAACCTGTACGCTTTTCTCCCTTTCTTGCGAAAAAATGAGGGGATGAGGGGCGGACGGCAGCTATGGCATGGAATGGGTTTTCCCCGCTCCATGCCGTTTTTGATGAAAGGAGATCAGATATGAACAGTGCATTTGAAGATATGAACATGGAAGTGTGTATGGAAGAAAACCCTTTTGAGGACGGGGGATTGCCGGCGGACGATCCCGGAAAGGAAGATAGCGGATTCTCCGATGGATTTACCGACAGCGGGGATCTGGCCGGAGAGGTGCCCTTTGACACCGACAGGCAGGAACCGGCTGCGGTTTCCCTTCCGGTCCAGGAGGAAGCTGATCCGGATGCAGCATATGAGGACGGGGAAGAAGAATCCGGTCCGGGAAACAATGAAACAGAGGATACCGAGGACGTGGAGAGCGGAACAAAAGCTTCTGGTGCGGAAAAAGAATCGGAGGATAAAAAGCGTGCGGAGCATGAGGCGGCAGAGGCCAGACGCAAAGCGGAATGGGAGGCCAGACAGCAGGCAAAAAGGGAGGCAGAACAGGCACAGCTTGCCAAAATGTCTGCCCTGAGTGACGAGGAAGTGGCAGCCGAAGCCATGAAACGTGTGGGCGCTTATACAGAAAGACTTACCCGCAGGAATATGAAGGAGTGCGTGTCAGAATATATCCAGACTTTATGCCTGGAAGATCCGGATTTTGCCAGGTTGACCATGCATCCCCGCAAGACCATGATTCACTGCTTCTATTATATCAACCGGAAAGCCAGGGAGTTTGTGGAGCAGGAGATGAAGGATAATGATATCAAGCCGGAAAACGGCGTTTATGGAAGTGATGTGCCGGACGATCTGTGTTACCAGTGGGCAGAGGAATATTTCCGTGACCCGGATGCAAAAGAGGATCAGGAGAAGGAGGAGAAATTTGTTCCCAGGGCATATAACGGTAAATCCAGTGTTATGTCTAAAAATACAAAGGCTGCGGGAAAGAAAGCTGCAGGAAAAGAGAAGAATGGGAAAAAGGAAGAAAAGAAACCGCAGGAGAAAGGAACAGATGGCGGGCAGTTTGAACAGATGACTCTGGCAGGTCTTGCAGGATAGGGGGGAATGCAGATGAAAATAAATAAAAGAGAATGCCGGAAATTTGCAGATCCGGGGTTTAAAATGAACCAGAATCACGGGCTGCTCCATGCGGAGAAAGTGAAATACATTGTACGGACAGCAGTGAAAAATATCGGTAGAAAACGACTTCTGGTATTGTATATCTATCTGAGGGAGCAGGCGGCAGCAGGGACTTTCCAGCCAGCCTTGACCATGTTCCAGAGCAGGACAGAGTATGTCACTTTATGCCGCAGAGAGGATGGAAGCACCCGTTGGAGTGCGGCCGCCTTTTGTAACCTGCAGAGGGATTATGATTTCAGCAGGCGGTGTGCCTTTTATATGGCCGGTGATGAGGAACGTGTGACAAAGTTTTGTAAAAAGAAAGGAGTTAAAGGTTTTACCAGCCTGTATTATTTGCAGAGTGACATCAGCGAAAAAAGACAGTGGGAGCGGAAATTAAAAAAAGAAAAAGAAATCCGTGAGAGAATGAAGGCAGTTCCTGCCCTACCCAGAGATATCGGAAATATGATCGAACGTGAGATTGCACCGCATTATTTTTTCTATACTTATAACAGGAAGAGAAAGGATATGGAGGGATTCTGCAGCGCATGTAAAGCCGAAGTGCCGATAACAGGTGTAAAACATAATGAAAAAGGCGTATGCCCTGTTTGTAAGGCAAAGGTAACCTTTAAGAGCCGTGGAAAACGTGGGATGATCATTGACCAGAATACGCTGCAGGTACTTCAGCGTACTTCCAGGAATGAGGTCGTAGTACGGTTCATTAAAATCTATTATCAGTATGGAGATGAAAGGGAACCGTATAAAAGCATTTATGAAAATGCCAGGACATTCCTTTACTGGGATGACGCCGGGAACATTTCGGAAGAATGCTATTACTACAGCTACGGTTTTAGGGACAGGCCTACGCCGTGGAAACCGGGAAAACGTCCTGTAATCAATAGGTGGGTGTATAATTTTGAAGCTGATCAGACGGGATTTCTGTATGTAAAAAATTTACATAAGGTATTGAAAGAATCCCCATGGCAGTATTCCCAGCTGAAAGAATTTTATCTGGCAGATAGGGAACCCCTTTATGCTATCCAGTATTTAATGAGATATAATCGTTACCCGATGCTGGAATATCTGGTAAAGCTTCATCTGTACCGCCTGGCTGAGAGTGTTGCGCATGATAATCATTATTATAGTTCAGACTCCGGTTTTAATCCAAATGGGAAGAATTTAAAGGAAGCGTTTGGGCTCGATAAAAGCCACCTTCCCCTGCTCAAGAGGGTAAATCCGGGACTTGGCCAGATGAAACTGATCCGGGCGTTTCTCCATGCAAACCTGGAGCTGAATGAAGAACTGTTGCGCTGGTGTGGGAATTACAATATCAGCAGGGCAGAAAATGTACTTGTTCCATTAAAACATATGACACCGTATAAGCTGATGAAGTATGTAAATGAACAGTACGCAAAGTTTTGTAAAACAAGCCCTTACCAAAGTGGCGGGTATTACAAAATGGAAGATATCCTGACAGATTACCGGGATTACCTGTGCATGAGCGAAGGATTGGAATTAGATCTGAAAAACAGTTTTGTCCTTTTTCCGGCTGATTTAAAGAAAGCCCATGACAAGGTGAATGATATTTCGGACAAAGAGCAGGCCCTGGTCTATGACAGGCAGATACAGAAACAGTTTGAGGAGATGAATCAGCAGTATCATTTTGTAAAATATGGGTTTGTTGTACTCCTTCCCCATACTGCAAAGGAGATTCTGGAAGAAGGGCAGAACCTGCATCATTGTGTAGGAAGCTATGTAAAGAAGGTTGTTAAGAGGGAAAGTACCATCCTGTTTGTCCGGAAAGCCAGTGAACAGAGTAAATCTCTCTGTACCGTTGAGATTCAAAATGGGGAATTGGCGCAGGCTCGTTGTTATGGCAATCAGTCCCCTTCCCCCGCAGTCAGGAGATTTCTGGATGTATGGGAAAAAGAGATTCTGCATGCCCCCGCACTTGCGGCTGCTGCATAGGTAAGAAAGCGGATGTCTTTATGGTATCCGCTTTCTTTTCATAAAGTTAAACATTGAAACGGAAAGGAGATAAGTATGGTAAAAAATCTGAATCAGTTAAAAAAGACCATAAAGAAGGGAACCTGTTTTGAGATCACCGCCCACTGCCGTCCGGAGTACGTGGGGCAGAAACGGAAGGTCACAGTGGCAAACACCCAGGGGTTTTACAGCATCGTGCCGGAGGAACCGGAGTGTAAAGTCACCCTTGCCAACAATGGAAGGGGGTCTGTCCTTTGGTGGAGCAACGCCCCGTTCTGGAAATTCGAGGACGGGATATGCAGTATATACTGTAACGATAAGGAGAAGACGGAAAAATATCTGATCATGTCATTCCGCATCACAGGACAGGAGGTGGCTTAAATGACACAGAACGCATGGGAAAAGATACAGGCGCTGACTGCACAGTTAAACCGGTACAGAGATGAGTATTATAACAATAATGCCCCGTCTGTTACCGATGAAGTCTATGACCGGATGTATGACGAGCTGGCAGCATTGGAGAAGGAAACGGGGATATGGATGGCAGATTCTCCCACCCAGACAGTGGGCTTTCAGGCAGTCAGTGAGCTTAAAAAGACAGGCCATCCGATCCCGCTGCTCTCACTGGACAAGACGAAAAGCGTGGAGGAACTGGTCTCCTTTGCAGGGGAGCATCAGATCCTTTTGATGTTAAAACTGGACGGCCTGACGGTCAAGCTGACTTATGAGGACGAGATCATGAACATGGACGGCTTTGGGGAGAAATCCTGGCAGCACCTGTGGGATGCCATCCAGGGCAGCAGGAACACCACTTTTGAGCGGTATCTCATTGCCATGGATATCCCTATGGTGGGGAATACGGCCAGCCGGACCCTTGCCGGGGTGTTCCACAGTGACCTGGAGGAATTTGAGGACGCGGTGCATCGGCAGTATGATTTTACGCAGCTCCCCGATTTTGGGGATACCCTGCACAACAATATCCATGAGTGGTTTTATGATGAAGAAAATCTGTATATATGGGAGGTATTGCAGCAAATGTTGCATATCGAAAAAAGGACAGCGGAAGAGAATATGGCTGCAGTAAGGGAAAATCCCTTTGCGGGAATGACCATCGTGGTGACCGGAAAGGTGGAACCCTATACCCGGAGCGGCATCAATGAAATGATTGAATCCCTGGGCGCCCATGCCGGGAGCTCGGTGAGCAAAAAGACGGATTACCTGGTCTGCGGGGAGAATGCCGGGAGCAAGCTGGCAAAGGCAAGGGAACTGGGGATAAAGGTCCTGACGCCGGCACAGTTTTTCCAGATGGCAGGCGAGTGAAAGATCCCTTAACAGGCTGCGGCCAGAAACAAGTAAATCATAGGATACGGGGGAGAGGGAACAGACGCTCTCCCCTGTTTGGAAGGAGGCTATAAGATGAATAACAGGACGATGATAAAACTATCCGCATCCGAGGACTGCATTACTCTGCGGACATTCTCTAAAGATTGCCACTCTCCCCAGGGCTTTGTCCTTACGGAGAAGGAACTGCTGGAACTGGAAGAAAAAAGATATATGACGGTATCCGATATCCACTCCTTTGCAAAAGTGTCATTACGGAAGTCTTTCGAGCAGGCAGAGATTCTGGAAATAGAATTTACCTGGCTCAGTGACGCAGGGGGAGGGAAGGTGTCCGGCAGGACGGAAACGGTCCGGCTTTCCTATAAGAAATTTAAAAGTTCCATAAAGCAGAGCCGGGAGGACAGCATGCAGATAAAGATGCTGTCCTTAGAGGAAAGCGGCAGGCCAAAGATTGAGTTCCAGAGCAGAAGAAATCTGAAAGCAGTGGCGGAGACGAAGGCATTGCGGAAAAAACTGGGGAAGTTCATGGCTGACCATTTTCTGAGATGGAAAGGCAGCAGGCAGATCACGGTGTATGATGATTTTGAACCGTACAGCTTTTTCTTCCGGGAACAGACGCCTTATGGGGCCGGCATATGCGGGGGAGTCATCCTCCACGGCCGGGAGAATCTGGAAAAGGCGTACTATGGGATACATACCTGACCGGAGAGGGCAGGACAAGTTATGGTGTAAAAAAACAGGACACGGCAGTCAATATGCTGTCGGTCCTGTTTTTTTATTTTTTGTTGAAAAAAGACGTATTCAATGCGTAAAGAATAAGTATAAAGGAAAAAAGGAGATGAAAAACTATGTTAATTGCAATCGACCACGGGAACAAACAGATGAAGACGATCCACAGCAGGCCCTTTGTGTCCGGGCTGGTGGAGAGCATTGCCAGGCCGTTCGGCAGCGACATCCTGGAATACCAGGGAAAGTTTTATACGCTGTCAAATCAGAGGATTCCTTATAAAAGAGATAAGACGGAGGATGACCGCTTTTTCATCCTTACCCTGTTCGGGATCGCGGAAGAACTCCATTTAAAGGAAAGGTATGGGGAAGAGGTGGTGCATGTCTCTCTGGCAGTGGGGCTTCCGCCGGCTCACTATGGGGCGCAGAACCAGTCCTTTATACGGTATTTTTCCAATAGGGGCATTGTAAATTTCCAGTACCGTGATAATCCGTATACCATTTATATCGAGGATGTGCGCTGTTATCCCCAGGCTTTTGCGGCGGCGGTGACCATGATGGACAGGCTGCTGGATAAGCCGAGGGTGCTTATCGTAGATATCGGCGGGTTTACGGCAGACTACCTGATGATGCGTTCCGGCCGGGCGGATTTGAGTATCTGCGATTCCCTGGAAAACGGAGTGATCCTGCTCTATAACCGGATTCGGACGAAGGCCAATTCAGAATTTGATATCCTGCTGGAAGAAACGGATATTGACGGTATCTTAAAGGACGGTGAGAGCACCTATGCCCCGGAAGTCTCATCCCTTGTGGAAAAGCTGGCGCAGGATTTTGTAAATGACCTAGCAAACAGCCTGCGGGAGCGTATGCTGGATCTGATGTCCGGCATGGTGGTGTTTGTGGGCGGCGGCGCCATCCTTCTGCGCCGGCAGATTGAAGCTTCCGGGAAGGTGGGAAATGCACTATTTGTGGAGGATATCAATGCCAATGCAAAGGGGTATGAATTTCTCTATAAGATGGAAACGGCAGGCAGGTGAGCTTATGGGTGGAAAGAAAGACCGGGGGCGGTTCAGTATCAAATTTAATGAAAATGATCCGGCCCATGACGCCGTGATTCGTCTGCTGGAAAAACAGGGGC
>CAJTXE010000061.1 GCA_910580225.1 uncultured Acetatifactor sp. | reverse complement strand
TATTAAGAGAAACAGAGAGAAAAATGCAGTACCAGGAGTATGACTTAAAGGCAGAACAGACCATCATCGACCAGGAGGCACAGGAAATTTGGGTGATACCAAGCCGTGAGGATTCCTACGAGCGCCTGCTGGAAGAACATAACCTGCCGGTAGATGGACAGGCAGATGTGGAAAACGCTGTACTTAACAGGATGCTGCGGGAACAGCTTTATGAAGCGATCCGGAACCTGGAGGAAGGGGAGCAGTACCTCATTATTCAGCTGTTCTATGAGGACAAGAGTGAGAGGGAACTGGCGGCAGAACTGGGGATCTCCCAAAAGGCTGTGAACAAGCGCCGCCATAAGATTTTAGAGAAATTTTGATTTTTTGGTTCTCAAACCTCTCTCCCAACGTGGAAATAAGTGAAGGGGATAAAATTCCTTTCTCTGTTCTTTGAAAAACACCGTCCCAGGCGGTCATATCCAGCAGTTACAATACGTTAGCTGATGCAGCGCGAAAGCGCAAAGCGGCGAAGGGGGACACGCCAAGACCACCTGCAGATTGTCAGAGGATCTGTCAACAAGATAACATCAAAGGTGCCAAGCGGGAAATGTCTGTCCTGAAAATGTTCCATGGCCGGAGCATTCCGCGATGACCTGCACAGCCTACAATGATACTTCCGTCCAGTCACAGCCCCTCTTAAGAGAGGGAACCGCAATGAGGGCGGCGGCCAGAGATCCTGGCCGGGGTTAGAATCCCATGACGGTTCGCCAAAACCGGTTGTAGCTGACTGCCCAGGCTCCGGGAAGTAGTGTCGAAAAGGAGCAGATGAAACTTAAAATGAAAAACAAGCACGATTTTTCATGTGAGATTACTTTGCGGCGGTCTGTATTTGAGGCCGCCGCTGTTTAAAAGGATAGGACAGGAATATCGTTGTTTCTGTCTTCTACAATGGAGGAAAAGAAGATGGCAGGGAAAAGGATACGGCGGGGAGATATCTACTATGCCGATTTAAGGCCTGTAATGGGCAGTGAGCAGGGAGGCATCCGTCCTGTACTGATCCTGCAGAATAATACAGGGAATCAGTTCAGCCCGACCACCATTGCGGCAGCGATCACCAGCCGGGACGGGAAGCACCAGCTCCCAACCCACATCCGGATAGGCGGGCAGTTTTACGGGCTGCATCAGGATTCCATGATTCTGCTGGAGCAGGTCCGGACACTGGACCGGAGAAGGCTGCGTGATTACATAGGTTGCCTGGATAAAGAGACCATGCAGGCAGTGGACAGAGGGCTGACCGTCAGCCTGGGGATGAAGCGTCTCCAGGGGAAGGAGAAGGCGGACAGTCAAAAGCCGGGACGGACAGAAATGAGGGAACGGACCGGAAGAGGAGGATGAGAGATGGAAAACAGAAAGAAAAAAGCATGGATCTACACCCATATCGATGCACCAGAAGACAGCCATGGTGCCTTAAAGAAGCAGTATGAACAGCTGAATACTTATGGAGAGCAGCTCCAGGCAGAGATTGCAGGCAGCTCCAGTGATACAGGAGGCAAACCAGGATTGGGCAGACCAGGACTGGAACTGTTCCTGGAGGCAAAGGAGAGCAGGGGGATCGAAGTGCTCCTGATTCTGGACTCGTCCAGGATCTCGCGTGATGAGAAGCTGTGTAGGGAATTCCTGTTCCAGATGGCAAGATGCGGGATCGAAGTATGCTCTCCTTTGGAGGGGCTCCTTTCTACCAGTTTGCAGAAATCCGCTGGATTATGAGGTGTATGAATGGATTATAACGTAAAAACAAGGATACTGCTGAACACGAATTTCAACACCAATGAATTTAATGACCTGATGTATGAAAGCACAAAGCCGCATATCATTGAGGATATCAAGTCAGTGATAGAGGAGGATCCGACCCTGCCCCAGTACATTGACGGGGATTTGACCTTTTGTTTTCTGTCCAATTACAAAGTGCAGCTAAAATACCAGTTCAGCTGTAATGATGAAAACGAGGCAGAAGCGGAAAGCTTTTCAAAGTCTTGTGTGGAGGATATCAGAAGGGAACTGGAAGGGAAAGGATACCGTATCGAGAAGATCAGCTGCACGGCAGAAGAGATGGATATGAAATGGCTGGATGAACTGGAGGATATGGTATTCCCCAAAACTCCCAGCCTTTGACAGCGGCTGTGCTAAGACCAGACAGAACACAGGGTGTATTTGTCAGTATTGCTGCATGTAAGAGGAAAAAGTTTGTTGGGTATTCCGTAGCAGTAGTGATAGCTATCATGGGGACAACACGGTATACTGTGTATAGCGCAGGAGAAAGGAGGAGAGCAGTTGAAACGATATTCAGTTGAAGCAGTCACAGAAGCAGCGGTCCGATATTTTTATATCCAGGACTGTGAGACCATGGAAATGGAACTTCTCCCCTCCCGGTACCTTGTGCATAAGGTCAAATCCAACCGTTCACCAAACACGGTAAAACGGGCGGCCTACGCCCTGTGTTATTACCTGGAATACCTCTCGGAAAAGCAGATGGAGATCTCCCAGGTCTGCCAACTGGCCTATGACGAGCAGCATGAACACTTTGTGCGGTTCCTCTACTGGCTCAAGACAGGCAGGCACAAAAAAGAAAACGACATAAAAAATCCAAGGAATGGAACCTGTAATGCGTATCTGAAAGACGTGTTCAGGTTCTATCTTTTTATGGAAGCGGAAGACCCCGGATTCGGGAGCCTGCGGGTTCTGTCCTATGGGCAGATCACGGTAGCCAACGCAGTCGGCGTGAAGCGGGTGCTGCGGGCAAAGTCGTTTAATGGGTACCTGAAAGCAGAGGAGAGAAATGTCCGCGCCGCAGAGCAGAATGAGATTGTGACAATCCTGAAAGCCTGCACAAACAACCGGGACAGGCTCCTGGTTCTCCTGATCGCGGAAACCGGGTTCCGGATCGGGGAGATCCTTGGGGTCAGCTATACCAGGGACATTGACTACCAGAACCATACCATCCGGGTGTGGTTCCGGGATGACAATGAGAACAACGCCAGGGCAAAGAACGCTGAGTACCGCAGGAGCCGTGTCAGTGATGACACCTTTGACTTCCTGCTGCACTACCTGGCGGAATACCGGAAACTCCTGCAGCGCCAGGACTACCTGTTCATCAATATCGCAGGGGAGACAGCCGGGCAGCCGCTGAAGGCCGGAAGTGTCTATGACATGCTTGGACGGATGGAGAAAAAGACCCAGATACAGATAACGCCCCATATGCTGCGGCGCTACTTCTCGGTCATCCGCTGGAAGGACGGGTGGCCCCTGGAGATGATCAGCCAGGCGCTGGGGCACAAGCATCTGGATACCACAGTCAAATACCTGGGTCTCTTAGATGACCGGATCATGGAGGCAAGTAAGGCGTTTTATGAGAAGCACTCTGATGACTATGGGATCCGTGAGCTGTTATAGACGGAGGTGACAAGATGCCCGCGTATCAGTTAAAGCAGACAGGGATGTATGAGGAAACAGAGGAGAAAAGTGGAAAAACAGAAGAGAAAAAAGAGCAGCTGAGAAAGGAGATCGAAGAATATACAGGAGCCGGCAGCGTTTACCGGCGCAAGCTCCAGAGATTCATGGAAAGGCATGGGATCTGGAGCATCAGTGAACTGGATTATGAATGGCGGCTGGTTTTTGCCGGAGAACTCCATGCACTGGCAAAACCAAAATACCATTCCTATTATCTGAAATACTTTGACCATATCAAACAGTATGACATGAGGAAACAGGGGCGGCCACAGGTCAGCCGGATCCCCCCAAGATACCCATATGAGGACAGGCTCCTGTTCCTGCCATACCATCCAGCCCAGGAGCTGGTGGAACGGCTGGACACCTGCCCGGAACGGCCGGAATGGGTATGGGATTTTTCAAAGGAAGCACCGGGAAAGATGAAACGGCAGATATTCGATGTTCTGAATTATTTCCTGCGGGAGGATGAAAACGGAAAACTCCTGCGGGAGCATCTGAAAGGGCTGTGGAGATTCTACCGGTTCTGCGTAGAGGAGCAGATAGAAGATATCGAGCAGATGGCCTTTGACCAGAACCAGAAATACCGGGAACTGGAGATGGAAGCAGGGCGACCCAAAGCGGCTGGAATCCTGGACCAGTGCAAAAAGGTCCTGTTCCTGCAGGCGAAGGACATCCACTGGGATGCGGATGTCTGGTACCTGGAAAGGCTTTCCCTGTAGCCGGAACGGATTGATCCAAGCAGCCCGGTGGTCAGCCTGTCCTTTATGGAGGTCACCCACGACAGGAACCGGCAGTTACTGAAAAAATATATGAAGTACGGCCTGGGGCTGACAGATCTGTCGCTGCGCTATCTTCAGGCAGAGATGATAGATATCCGAAATTTCTTAAAGGAGATCCCGCAGGATGTATGTGACATGACAGAAACGGATTTTCGGAGATACTTCCAAAGGCTTCAGGAAAAGCGATTGGCCGCGGAGACCTTCAACCGGAAGGTGATGGCCCTGCAGCATTTTTATGGATTCCTCAAGGCCAGGGAGTATGTGGGGCAGATCCCCTTCCACGGGGAATATTACCTGAAAAAGACGCTTCCCCTGCATCATGACCGGAGCGTGGAAGAGCAGGTCTCCGATGAGATCCTGAAAAAGCTGTACCGGTTCCCGGAGCATCTTCGGCTCATGTACCTGCACCTGTGGGGGATCGGGCTGCGGATCAGCGAGGTGTGCAGCCTGAAGGGGGATGCCTACTACATACAGGGACGAGACAGATGGATCCAGGTTTACCAGGTAAAGCTGAGGACATACAAGCGGATTCCAATCCCTGAAGCAATTTATCGGCTCATGCAGGTGTATCTGAAAAAACACAGCATTGAGGCAGACAGCTATGTGTTCCAAAATAAAAAGGGAGGCGCTTACCAAAGCATGACCTTCCGGAGCCAGATGATTCGGTGCTGCCGGGAATTAGGGATACAGGATGGGGAATACCTCTTCCGGTCCCATGATTACCGACACGGAGTGGCTACCCGCTTTTATGACAGCGGGGTATCCATCCAGGGAGTCCGGGACTATCTGGGACATGCCTATGAGGAGATGACCCGCCAGTACATCGACTACATGCCGGAGCGACTCGACAGAGCCAGCGGGGAGTTCTTCACCAAGCCCGGAAACAGCCTGATGGCCTGCCTGAAAGGGGGCGGGGACTGATGGTGACAAAATTTTATTTCAGAGATATGGAGGGGTACAAGGACTTGACGGAACATCAGAAAAAATATATGGGGAAAAGTGCTGCATTTGATCTGGAACTGCTTCCCACCGCAGCCCTGCAGGAGGAGATGGCAGGCTTTATCCAGAAACGGATAGGTACAATATCCATGATTACCCTTCTGAACGAGCGGGGCGATTATAACCGCCTCTGCTGCTTCCTGGCGAAAAAAGGAACGGAACTGGAGCATTTCCTGGACTGGAACCGGGAAACATGGTTCCGAAAACTGAAGGCATGGATGCTGGAGGAGGGGATGCCGTTAAATTATGAAAGGCAGGGAAATTACGGGAATACTTACCGGATGAGGCCTGGGGTTATGAGATATGTGGAACAGCTTCTGGATTTTCTGGAGCCGGAAGATGACAGGGAGGAGAAGGAAAAGGACATCTGGGAGCTGGAAAAGCTGGGTGTCCCGTTCCATGGGAATCTGGTAAAGAACTATAAGACCATCAATTTTACAAAAATTTCCCAGGCTGGACTTCGGGAAGAGACTAAAAAGGGAATTTATCTGAACCTGCAGAACGAGGCCATTGCCTGTATCTCCAGGGAACTGACTGCCGTGCGGCGGCTGTCGGGATTCCTGCGGGAGAGGCATCCGGATATCCAGTCTTTCCGCCAGCTCAACCGGGAGCTCCTGGAGGAATACCTGACCTATTTAAAAACAGAGGAGGGGGCTCCAAAGAAGCTCCGCAGTGAACTGACCAGGCTGCGCGCCCTTATGGAAAGCATCAGCAGGATCCTGGAATACGGGAACCTGAATGGGCTGTTTCTGAGCCGTGACATCCCGTCCATGCCCAGGGCCGAATTCAAGACCTATTCAGATGCGGAACTGAAACGGCTGAACGCCGCCATCACAAGGATGGAGGAGCAGATAGCCAGGGTGATGGTCATCCACCAGATGCTGGGGACAAGGATATCCGATACCCTCACTCTTCAGACAGACTGCCTTTTTCAGAAGGATGGGGAGGATCTGATCCGGATCCGGCAGATGAAGACCAGTACCTATATAAAGCCCATAAGCAGGGAACTGGCGATGCTGATCCAGAAGGCGATCCGGTATACAAAAGAGAAATATGGCGAAACGGAATACATTTTTGTAAGCGATAAGAATCCGGAGCGCCCCATGCAGTACAGCGCACTACAGGGAAGGGTCATCCGCCTCATTTACCGGGAGGACATCCGGGATGACAATGGACGGATCTTCGGGTTCGGCACCCATATGTACGGAGTCAGGCTGACAGAGATGCACCTGGATGACTGGACCATTGCCAGGCTCCTGGGCCACAGCAGCCTGGTCAATGTGAAATATTATCGGAAAATGAGCAACCAGGCACTTGCGGATGAAACGCGGCAGGCAAGGCATCAGATGTCCTTGAAGATCCTGGAATGTCTGGGCGGATGGGAGGAAGAATATGAACAAATACGACAGGATGCTGGCGGTCAATAAGCATGCCAGCGAAGCAAAGATCGAAAAGGCCAGACGGGAGATTGTCCGCATGGTGGATGACGGGGAGAAGGTCAGCATCCAGAAACTGATGCAGAGGACAGGCCTGTCCAGGGGATTTTTTTATAAGAACCCGCAGGTGAGGAAGGAGATCGATCGTGCCATGGAACAGCAGGCAGGCCTGGTAGACCCCAGGTGTGAGGTCCTGGACATGGCGATGAACCATGAGCTTGCGATGTCCCAGCAGGAGGTAGAAAGACTGCGGAAGGAAAATGAGCAGATTAGGCAGGAACTGGAGGTGGCGAAAAAGGCGCTGGCAAAGAAGAATGTGGGTGTGCTGAAAAAATTCATGTAGGGTAGGAAGGAGAGATGGTACATAGTCTGGGGGAATAGGCCGCAGGCAGGAAAGTGAGACGACATATCTGTGAAGAAAAAAGCATGGCGGTGGTCATGCTTTTTTCGATGGTGAATTTGAAAGAAAGAACACAAAACACAGTTTTACATACCGTTAATACCGCTGTTTTAGGTAGTTGCGGGGGCGGGGCTATACTTTATGGACGAACCCACTGCTGCGCTTGATGTATTTTTTGAAAGGAAGTTTTATGATACCATATTTCATCACTTAAAGGAAAAAACAATTGTATTTGTGTCCCATCGCCTGTCTTCCATTACCTCCTGCGACAAAATCTTATATATGGAACAGGGGAGAATCCTGGAAGAAGGGACCCATGAGGAATTAATGAAATTAAATGGGGGGTATTGCAGATTGTTTCATGCGCAGTTTGATTAGAAATTGGAAACACCGCCCCCTGCACTCGGGAGTGTGGGGGCGGCGTTTTTATCAGGTAAAACATATTCTGCTTTGGACTGCATAATGCACTGCCGTCTGCGTTTTGGGGTTATACCTCCCCAAGCATACGGAGCAGCAGATAGGACCCAGGGCAGCGTTCCGCCAGTTCCGTTTCCGTATATTGCGCCATCAAGTTCAGCGCATTGTTTTTGAACGCATCGTACCAGATCTGTCCGGTAAGCCCTTCGTTCATGGGCGGGCTGAACACAAGCGGTTCTTCGCCCCATCCAGACGCAATTTCCTCACAGGCCTGCATCATGATATGACCGTCCAGTCCGGTTTCGCCGCCCGCCTCGAACCGGGCGAAGCAGTAGTTCAGGGTGTATTGGCCATAGTACATCAGTTCCCGGCAGGCAAGGGGGTGTTCCCTGATATAATCGCCCAGATTGGAGGACAGGGCAGGGCTGCTGCAAATGGTTTCGATGAGCGTCCCAATCACCTTGTTGGTATCCAGTCCGGCAGCCGCTGCAGCCTGGGCGTAGCACGCCTGCTTCTGCGGAAGGAGGAATTTCTGGCTGTCCATGCCGTCCTCGGCAATGTGTGCAGGGAACTTTTCACGGATGTCCTGGGCGTAGTAGCTGCCATCCCGGGGTTCCCAGTATTCGGTCAGGGTATAACCGCCCTGGTCCAGGTCAAAGGAAAGCGCCACAGGGACATGGCTGCCGCCCACGGTTTCCAGGCCGGTGTCCGTGACCTTATATTCCTCATAAAGCGCCCATCCGTAACAGGTGATTTTATGGGTGCTGCTTCCGGCCAAAGGCGTGCCGGAGAGTGTCTCCAGGGCGATAAAGCTGCAGCAGGCTGTATCATACTCCTGTGGATTGGAAGATTTGTTATGGGCCATGATTGCCTGATGAACAGCGGCCTGTTCGTCGGAGAGCGCAGGGGCAGAGGTGCCCGGCTCCACGGTGATTGGCGCAGGGGCAGATGCGTCCGGCTCCACGGTGATTGGCGCAGCAGTAGAGGTGTCCGGCTCCACCGAAATACGTTCCAAACCCAACATGGCATAAATGTTGTTGATGTATTCCGGATTTTTCACCTGCTCCTCCGTGACCATGTAACTGGAAATGGGATTCTGCCACGGGATCACAAAAATATCGTTGTCCTCAATATCAAAGGTGGACAGAATCAGCGCCATTTCCTCCGCTGTGGCGCCCTGCAGGGCCATTTTTTCCTCCAGAGTTTTCTCCCGGTTGGTTCCCTGCATCAGCCCAAAACGGTAGTCATTCTCTGCCATCTGCCAGACATAGACCTCCAACCCCTTGAAGGTTCCCAGTGCAAAGTATTCCGGGTATTTATCCCGCAGCCCGTCTATTTCCAGGGAGTCTGCCTGTGAAATCACTCTCATGCTGTAAATCGTACCAAACTGGGCCGGATAGCTTTCCAGAATAGATCCATCATAGGTAATCTCCAAAATGTCTCCCACCTGTGGTTCAGGGGATGGGGGCATATTCGCGGCGGAAACATGGAACAGATCACTGGAGGACAATTCCAGGGAACCCTCCGCCGGCGTGACCAGGAGGGCGTTTTCTTTCACTTCCGTAATCCGCGCCTGCAGGATGTGCTGCTCCCGGGGAACGCCCTGTTTGGGATTCGTTGCAAAACATACCGTCACCATCAAACAGGCAATGACACCCCCGGCAATGATCCAAAACGCCGGTTTTTTGTAGTTCAGCACGTTTTTCACCCGCTCTTTTACGCCGATTTCGCCAAAGGCCAGGGGGCAGATTGTCACCGGACGCCGCCCGGTACTGCACTCCAACAGGGCCATGGAGTATTGCTTTTTTCCGGCCAAATCGATCTGCCGGATCACCTTCTCGTCGCAGGCCATCTCAATGTCCCGGCAAAGCAGCACATAGGCAATCCAACACAGGGGATTGAACCAGTGAACCGTCAAAATCAGAAAGCCCAGAGGTTTCCACCAGTGGTCACGCCTTGCCAGATGCGCCTTTTCGTGGGCAATCACCGGCTCCATGGTCACCGCGTTCATGTTGGAGGGCAGATAGATTTTGGGCCGGACCAGTCCCAGGATAAACGGAGACTTTACCTGGTCACACAGAAAGATGTTTCCTTCGAAGGGTACGCCTTCCGAAACGCTCCGGTGTACCTGCCAATAGCTGATAACCGTATACAGCAGCAGGATGGCCATGCCCATGAGCCAGATGACAGACAGCACAAATGTCCATACATAGAGTGGGTTGACACTGGCTGCCGGATTGGGCGCAAACATCTCCCCCAGAAGGGGATTTACCGCATTGTTGACGGCGGGGATGCCGCTGCTGACCGCAGGGGTTTCATACTGTATGTTATGGGCCTGGAAGGTCTCGGCACTGGGAATCAGGCTCCATGCGCTCTCGAAAGAGAAGGGAACCGCCAACCGCAGGGCCGCAATCCCCCACAAAAGAACGGTAATCCACCTGGGTGTCTTTTTCAGCAGAAACCGGAGCAGTACCACAGCCAGAATCAGCCAGCCGGCGGCGATACTCATGTTCAGAATTTTCAGAAACAGATTGCTCATATCATTCACCTGCCTTGTCAATCAGTTCGCGAATCTCGGTAATTTCCTCTACTGTCAGCTTTTTCTCCCTGGTAAATGCGGCTAGGAAGGCAGGGAGGGAACCCGCGAAGGTCTCATCCACATACTTTTTGCTGTGACGGGCATAGAACTCCTGCCGGGATATCAGAGAGGTTACCGCGCCGTTATTGTTTTGAAACAGGCCCTTGTCGCAGAGCCGATGCAGTACCGTGTGTGTTGTCGTCCGTTTCCAGGTGAGCTTTGCCGCAGCCAGTTTTGTCAGTTCGGCGGATGTCACCGGCTCCCGCTCCCAGATGATGTCTGCAAAACGGGCTTCCACAGCCCCTAATTGAATTTCTGCCATCAGTACAACCTCCTGTCTACATAGTGTAGTCTCATGTACAGACTACACTATGTAGACGGATCTGTCAAGAGATTTTTCAAAATAGGGGGGCTTTTGCATTGCGGTAAGGGTGTTGAATCGCGGGATAACACCGGAACAATGAAGGGCCGAGGGAGAGTGCAGCGGAGGGGGAAGAATTGGGATTTAGGAAAATTTAATACAAAAATGAATCGGAATGTGATAAAATCAGCTATATAAAATCAGACTGGAGAACAGAAATGACAGGGAAAAACAGTTATTGTCTAATGCGGTTGCTGCTTCTTTTTACACTTTTTGTAACAATACCGTATGCATGTACGTATGTGCCGGTCTATGGTTTATTTGGCGAGTTGAAAACTGCGGCTGTTGTAAATGAGAACAGGGAAGAAAGTGCGGAAGTATCTTCAAAGCTTACGGTACGGAAGAAACAAAAAGGTGAAAATAGATTTAATGTATGGTTTTTCATTTCAGCATATATAGCTTGTCTGCGGTTGTTGGCGCATGACATAAATTTGCCAAAAACAGATACCATTGTCGCTAAGAAAGTCAGAATGAATCATTGAAACTTTCTGCATGATAGAATGTATATGCAGAAAGGGGCGTTTATGTGTTTGAGCAGGATTATATCATGAGACTGATAAAAGAAATGATACGTGCGATATTGAAGCTGGTTTTCCGTATTGATACCGACAATCCCGTTAAAGAGTTATTGGAGGAAAAGCAAAGCCGGGACACCTTGGAAAAGTTACTGGATATGGTTGACAGTGGGAAGATTAACGAAGCTGAAAATCAGATATACGATATGACGTCTGATAACAATATGGTAAATTTGGAGGTGGCACTGCTGTTTTATTCTTATCTCAATGACAAGGATGATGATTTTTTACAGAAGAATGATTTTTGCCGGGACGAGATAAAATCAGGCATAACAGAATTGGTATCCCGATATGGATTGACTGGTATAACGGAAATTTTTCTATCAGAAGTATAAGCATGGCCATGAATAACAAAATAAGGAATACAGCGTCAGGGCGTATAGTAAAATAAAGCTATGCGCTCTGTATTATTATTTATATAGCATTTGAAATAAATAAGTTTGTTGCTCTGTATTGTAAATGCCAGGTAAATATTTTATAATCAATGATAGCAGGCATGGGGGGAGGAGATTGGGATATGGTAGGAAGAATCATAAGTCTGGTATGCTGCTTATTATGTTCTTTTCCTTTTTTAATCATAAGCATTTATAGTAGAGACAGCGACGAGCCTATAAGCTTCTGGAGCGGAGATACTTCCCTGAAAGATAAGGTTAAGGACATAAAAGGCTATAATGTGGAGATGGCCGGATTATATAAAAACTGTGCCTTCTTCTTTGGGCTGAACGGGATTCTATTTGTAATCTTTCCTGCAGCCGGAATGGTAATGTTAGTGTTTGGCTGCACGGCCGGGATTTATCTTGCCTATCGGGTTTATAAGAGGATTTTAGGAAAATATTCCTGACTTTCCCTTTAGGGGGCGGTTGGAGAAGATGAAAAATCGCAACAGTTCAGCGCTGTCTGAACTGTTACGAAAAATCAGGACCAATCCACAGACACTACCAAGAGATCGTCTGTCAAAGAACAGTTCTTGAAAAGAAGGATTACAGGAAACCTGGGGAAAGCCATGAGGGGCATGGAGCGGTGTTCAGGAAAAGACAAGCAAAGTCAGGATAGGAGAGCAAATTGGAAAATCAGATAAAAGGTGCGGCAGAAAGGTGGGGACTGAACCGCTGCGAAGAAATTTACTTACATCCCACAAAAGCAGTCTTATCGGCGGAGTCGGAGCGGTTCGGCCCTGTCATTTTGAAAATAGACAGGAACATATCCCGGCTCAAATCCGAGCATCGGATGCTGACGGGGCTGTCCGGCAGGCATAGCTGCAGGGTATATGCCTATGACGAAAATGCCGGACTCCTTCTGGAGGAACGCATCTTTCCGGGGACAGTACTGCGCAGGGAAGCCTCCCTGGAAAAGCGGATCAAGATATTTTCCCGGATATTCCGTGAGATACATATGCCTGCCGGGGAGGGCGAGACTTATCTGGACTGGCTGGAGGGGATCTGTGATTATTGCAGGCGGAATTCGGTGGACCGGGAAGCTTCGGAACTGGCAGTCAGGGCGCGGGGAATCTGCGCGGAAGTGTTCGGGAAATATCCGGACCGGGTACTCCTCCACGGTGACCTGCACCATGACAACCTGCTGTCGAGAGACGACGGCAGCTATGCCATGATTGACCCGAAAGGGGTGATGGGCCCGGCAATCCTGGATCTGCCCCGGTTCATACTCAATGAACTGGATACGGAACACATATGTCCGCACGGGGAGCATATCCGGGAGGTGATCCGGCTGCTTGGCGGACAGACAGGCTATCCCCAGGCGGATATCGGGAAGCTCTTCTTTATGGAGACGGTTCTGGAAAATATCTGGCGCCTGGAGGACGGCGATGAGATGGTCAGGGAGGAACTGGAGGTGGCTGTTGCCATAGGCCTGGAATGCGGAGAATAAGATGATATTTGAGCGATTGAACGAGAAGAATATAGAGGCATATATTGTGTATTTAAAGGAGGCCATGGGGGAAGAGCCTGACAAGATGACTGCCGACACAGTGGATGAGCAGGGGATAAGAAACAGGATTTCGGATCCTTTTTATGCCGGGACTACGTCCATTCTGGCGAAAGAAGATGAAAGGGTAGTCGGACGTATAGAGTATCATTTTTACGGATGTATGCAGGATGGCATATGTGGACTGGGTCTATGTCCGTAAGGCCTACAGGCATAGAGGGATTGCCCGGATGCTCTTCGCAGAACTGGAAAAGGACTGTGCCCGGAACGGCATAGACCAATATTATCTGATTCGGGCCACAAATGAAGAGGCCGCCAGGTTCTATGGCAATTTCCAGGGAGCCGAGATGCAGGATGTTCCCCTTTTGCGGAAATATCTGAAAGCGCAGGAGCCATAAGCAAAGGATTCCGGGGCTGTTTTAATGCAGAAGGAATCTTTCTTTATTCATCTTTTTAAAGGAGGACTTGCTGTTAAAATAGTCCCTCCGTCGCTTAATCATATCTAAAACCATTTTTTGTGCGGCTTCTTTAGAGGTCAAAAAGGGTTTGATAGAATTGATACAATGCTTGTAAAAGGTTTCATGCCACTCTATATAAATATCGCCCACATAAATGGATTTCTCTAACAGATCCAAATAATTTTCAAATATCGTTACGCCATTCTCAAAATCGCCTTTGAGAAAGCATAACATTGCCAAATCATAGACTTCCCAAAATCGTCGATTTTCCGGTAAATCGGATACCTTCTGTTCAAGGCACTTTTTCGCATAATCCATGTCCTTAAATTTGCGGTATTCCATCACTTTCCGCAGGCCTGTTTCAGCAAATTCTTCCATTTTTGCTTGAAATTCATCATCGTTTCCATCATAGCTGCAGAATTCGTTTTCCCGATTCCCATAAGAATAAGATAATACATTGTTTAAGCTTTCGCTTTTCTCCCAAAAAAAGTCAATTCCAACTCCCAAATAAGAACCTTTGGACCAATTACTGGAATCAAACACAACAAAAATGACAAAGTATCCGTTGTCGTCTAACCAGGTTCTCGACGTTCCCTGTCGAAAAAGTCCCTTCGGTGCGAGTACCTTTTTTGCAGCCATATTTATTATTTTGTCATGCTGCCGCATAATATTATTCCCCCTAACCTTGGATCTTCCATTCCGTACAGGGAAAATTGTAGCATACCAAAGCGGGAAAAACAATAGGCATATGACGCCGTTTTATCTGCCTGTCCAGGCGGTCAGGGAATAAGGTGACTCCCCAAGCTTTGCAACGGAACACTTTTCGTGCCTGTCCAGGCAGCCAGGGAATGAGGCCAAACAGCGCAAATTGGCACTGGAAACGGAAAGGGGAATATAGTATAATAAGTATGGACAGCAGATTTTCAACATAAGGTTTCCGGAGCGGATTTGGAAACGGGAGATACTTTTCGGAAAGGGAAAGCCATGGATAATCTGATTATCAGTTTTTCGGGCAGAAAGAATGGAAATTGTGATCAAATCGGGCAGTACATAGCGTCGGCAGGGTCCGGTAATGACAAAGTAGTCCGGTTCAGGGAACTGAATGCCCATCCCTGCTGCGGATGTGAATATGAATGCTTTGGCGGCGTATGTAAGTACAGGGAAGATGATGTTTACAGCCTGTACGGCGAAATGTGCCGTTATGACAGGGTTATTCTGATTGTGCCCATGTACTGCGGAAATCCGGCCTCCCTGTATTTTATTTTTCATGAGCGCTGCCAGGATTATTTCAGTCACAATGAGAGCAGATATGAGGAAGTTGTTAAACGTCTGTACATTATAGGTGTGTACGGTAAAGCGGAAACTTCTCCGGATTTTGTGTCCTGTCTGGAGAAGTGGTTTGAGGGCAGCGGATATTCAGGGCGGGTACTGGGAATTGAACGGCATTTGTATGGACAGAAGATGGGTGATCGTGTTTTGGATGCGGCGGAAGTGACAGAGAAAATCGGGCAATTTTTAAAGCAGGAGGGAAGCGCTGCCTGTAAAGAACCAGAGGGGAAATGAGGCAGGTGAAAAAGAGCAAATAATGTCCCGGGCCAATGGAAGTTTTCAAAAAGAAGGAGAGAGTGGGATGAGTTACGATTTAATGGTATTTGAAAAGACAAAAGCGCCTGATACAAGAGAGGCATTCATGGCATGGTATGAGAAACAGACCGCCTGGGAGGAGGATCATGATTACCAGACTATCGGCGTTTCTGCTCCTGCCCTGCAGAATTGGTTTATGGAGATGAAAGATATTTTTCCGCCCATGAACGGGGCATATGCGCCGGGCATGGAGGAGTTGGAAAAAGACGGGGATTTGGAAAGCCGCCTTGTGGATTATTGTATTGGCCGGGAAGTGATTTATGCCGCCTTTCCCTGGTCTGCTGCGGAAGAAGCTTATGAAACGGTAAGGCGGCTTGCGGAGAAGCATGCCGTGGGTTTCTTTGATGTAAGCGGGGATGAGGGGGAGATCCTCCTGCCGGACGGAACCTGGCTTTCATAGGAAAGTAAGCATCACTGTAAATCCTGGCGGTCTGCAGTATATAGAGAAGGATGAGGAAAATATGGCTGCGGAAGGGTTAAGAAAAGAGATAGCGGAAGCCATAGGGTTTGCCGCAGTCCGGGAGGAGTGAGAATGGCGTTTGGATTTTCCTATGTGGGACTGATTTACCTGATTATGCTGATGCTGCCCAATCTTCTGTGGACAAAGAATCAACCGAAAAACTATGAAAAATATGCGGGAAACGAGAAGAAAATACTGGTGTTTCTGGAACGGACGGGGGAGGTTCTGGTATCTTGTCTGGTACTGATTTTTTCCGATTTTAACATAAGACCATGGTCTCCTTGGTCCTGGTGGCTGCTGTTGTCCTTTCTGCTGATGGTGTGCTATGAGCTTTACTGGGTGCGGTATTTTCGCAGTGAAAAGACCATGGGAGATTTTTACAGCAGCTTCCTGGGCCTGCCTGTAGCCGGGGCCACACTTCCCGTGGCGGCCTTTTTTCTGCTGGCAGTCTACGGGAGGAATCCGGCATTGATGGCTGCGGTAATCCTCCTGGGCATAGGGCACATCGGCATTCATCTGATGCATAGAAAAGAGGTAGTTGGGGAGTGAATCTGCGTATTATACAGGGCAGTATCCGGGAGTACTGGCGGAGATCTAAAGGTTTTGAAAAGTCTGGATTCAAGCGGAAATATGGAGGAAAACCGGATGAAAATAGCATTGGCATCGGCAAAACAGATAGACAAAAGAGTATCATATAATCTGCAGCAGATAGAACAATATGCAAAAGAAGCGAAGGAGGCAGGAGCCGGTCTTGTCTGTTTTGGAGAAACTTTTCTGCAGGGATTTAACTGCCTGGAATGGGAATTCAAAATGGACAAAGATATGGCAGTGAGTACGGATTCAGAAGTGTTTCGGAGCATCTGTACCCTGTCTGTGAGTCTGGAGATTGATATTCTGTTTGGCTTTGTAGAAAGTGCAGGAGATGTCATATATTCTTCGGCTGCCCTGGTTGGGGAGGGCAGGATACGGCATCTTTACCGAAGGGTTTCAAAGGGGTGGAAGGAATACTGGAGGACAGACAGCCATTACCGGGAAGGAGACTGCGTCCGGACTTTTTCCTATGATGGCCAGGAATTTCTGATAGGATTGTGTGGGGATTTGTGGGATTATCCGGAACGGTTCCGCCTGGGAGAGGATGTGCTGCTGTGGCCGGTTTACATAAGTTATTCACCGGAGGAATGGGAAGGCGGTGTCAGGCAGGAGTATACGGAACAGGCGGCAAAGTGTTGTGGAAAGGTGCTGATGGTCAACTGCATGGCAGAGGGAGATGCGTATGGAGGAGCATTTTTCTTTCAGGATGGAAGCGTGCGTGCGGAGCTGCCTGTGGGCAGCACCGGGCTGCTTGTAGTGGAGATATAGGAGGGGAGGAAACCACAGATAATAAGCGCAATTATGCATCAAAGATTACACAGGGCAGTATCCGGGAGCACTGGCGGAGATCTAAAGGTTTTGAAAAGTCGGGACTCAAGCAGAAATAAAGGATAGATATGGGATATATTGATTTGTGACAACAGTGTTGACACAAGTTTGAAAGGTGGCAGATTTTGATAAAAAACGAAATCGCAGCAACAGGTAATCTTGTCCAGATTATTAGTCAATCAAGGCAGAATGCTCTGAAAAAGGTGAATGAAGAGTTAATTCAGATGTATTGGAAAGTGGGAGAATATCTAAGTGCAGAATCCACGAAAGTATCATTTGGGGATTCTTATATAGATACAGTCGCAGAAGAGGTTCAAAATGCTTTTCCTGGAATTAAAGGATTTAACAGGCGTGGTCTGTATCGTATGAAAAAATTTTATGAAACTTATGCAGATGATGAATTTGTGACAACACTGTTGTCACAAATAAGCTGGTCAAACCATCTGGCTATAATTTCAAAAGCGAAAACAACCGAAGAGCGTCATTTTTATATAATGCTTTGTATAAAAGAAAATTATTCGGCATGAGAACTATCCCGCCAGATTGACAGTGGATATTATGAACGATATATGTTATCCAAGGAAAAACTGTTACCTGAACCGATAAAAGGCTTGAAAGAAAATCCATTTCTGGATTCCTATGTAATAGAATTTCTGGATTTGCCATCTAACTTTAAGGAATCTGATCTAAGAAAAGGCCTGATTAGAAATATGAAGGACTTTATTCTGGAGGTTGGAAGGGACTTTACGTTTATTGATGAAGAATTCAGAGTTCAGGTTGGCAGTGAGGATTATAAGATCGATCTGCTGTTCTTTCATCGGGGATTACAGTGTCTTGTGGCATTTGAATTGAAAATCGGGAAATTTAAGCCTGAATATATATCGAAAATGGATTTTTATCTGGAAGCGCTTGATCGGCAAAAGAAAAAGGAAAATGAGAATCCGAGTGTGGGAATGATATTATGTGCATCTAAAGA
>CAJTXE010000060.1 GCA_910580225.1 uncultured Acetatifactor sp. | reverse complement strand
CGTGGATATTCGGGCATCAAATCAATCAATTTAATTGTCCGTCCTTCTTTATCCAATAGAATTTCAATATTTTCCACATCTCCGCCTAAATGCATCATAAATTCTCTGCAAATACCACAAGATGGAATTATATTTCCATCTTTATATACTGAAACCACTTTTGTAATCTCACTTTCGCCATATGTAAGCATTGTTGATAAAGCATTTCTTTCTGCGCACATTCCTATAGAGCCGTCTGTATCAATACATATACCCTTATAAATATTACCTTTTTTTGTGAGTACAGCAGATGCCACACTTCCTACCCACATTTTATTTGACACGTCATGAGGGTTCAAAACACTCATTGCTTCTTCATATAATCTTTCCCATTCTTTATCCATCGTTTTTCCTCCTTAATAAATACCGTAGCGGCGAGCTTTCCGTGTCTAATGGAATCATGTTCCAACTTTCTTCATCCCGCCTGTCCATACACCAGGTGCGGGCTAAGTCCCTTGACTGGGTCTAAACCCCACGGTAAACATTCCTGCCGGCTTGCGGCCCCTGTGGCTGATTTTTGTTTCCGCTTTATGTTTTCCGGAGCTTAGAAGTCTCAACCATTTCATATATGTAATCACCGTTGCCCATTGTTGCATAGAATAAAGTCAGTGTCCCTCTATATTGTCTGCAAACGGAGCCGATGTATTAATATAAATTTTATAATACCCATCATCTGTTTTATTCACATAACAACTCCATTCATCAAAAACATAGTATTTAGACATACAATCCTTTATTTCAGTTTCCTGCATTTCTGTTGAAAACATGATTAAGGACATACAATCAACATGATTTCCGGTTCCTGATGTATTTCCCGTTTCCGAATAAACACTGATAATCTCAATATCAGAAATTTCACTTTCTAAATTTGTCCGCAGTGTATTTGTTTGGTTTTTTGTTGCAATATGGTTTATGCACATACCAAAAATTTCATATAGCACCCAGACTGCTATCAGAGCAATTGGTAAAGATAATATCACAATCCCAAATCTTTTTGCCCAGTTCATATGTCATCTCCACAAACTTGAACTTTTGCTGGGCATTTGTCAGTCCCACACAATGACAAGGCAATGAAAACCATCAGTTCCCATATTTCAGCAATGGAAGGACGCCCAAAGTCACAATCATTTGGTGCAATGGAATTCTCTGCTGTATTTCCCGCAAAAAATTCATCAAGCGTTAAAAGAGGCAGACGGTCATCATTTTCCGCTATTAGCTTTTTAAACCTATTCAGCTCTATCATAGTCATTTCCTCCTTGACTTTCGATTTTGTCACTGGTTCCATTATACACTATCGTATTAAAAAAGTATAGCTGGGTTTCGAGCATAGAAAAAGCCGGATAGCTTTCCGGAAGGTGATAGACTTTACCCAAAATGATTTAACTGTGGCAAATTAAGCTGATTGCATTATGTCAACTAATCAGGCATAAAAGGGGTTGGCTTTCCATAAACATTTTCCATTGGGTCTGATTCCTGTAAAATATATTTTATATTCAAAAGGGCTAAACCAACTCCTGCCAGCAGCAAAAATACACTAAGAGCTGTAAGACCAAGAAAGCCGGACATAGTTACATCAGTGCTCGCTGTCACCATATAACCGCCTCCAAATATAAATCCGATTACAATGAAACTGCCAATTAAAAGTCCAAGTACAATCAATACCAGACTCAACCCATTTACGAGGATTACGTTCCATCCCGCTTTTCCGGAATCATGATATCTGCGCATTGTGGCAAACATGACAGGAAAAAATATCACAAGATTCCATATGGAAATTCCATAGGTTATGATTTTTGATATATGTTCGTTATAACAATTGATTGAAAACAAAACAGAAAAAAGAATTGTTTTTCTTAGAAAAAGCAAACTTGCATTAACTGCCAAAATACCTGCCCATGTCCAAAGGTATCCTTCTTTTGAAAGCCTGCCGTGCCAATTTAAAAAATTTCTGAACAAATTCTTCAACGCATAAATGATATTGTTCATGTATATTCTTCTCCTATATCAGTGTTTTTCAATACATCGCCAAACGATTATTAGATTTTGATACAACTTTTTCATCACCATCGCATGAACAGAATATCTGATTGCATTATAACACATAATAAATGGGAAATGGTGAACTGATTGAAATATTTTCTCAATAGACAAACTGTTTGATATATGCAATCCATCGGACTATAGACGGATTTTCTCTATTTTGAGGAAAATATGCAGATATGGGTGGATAGGGAAGCGTCCTGCAACAGTTCATACAGAGGCCCTGAACTGTTATGGGTTCTTTAGAATTACTGTAAGAAATCTTATATTCATATTGACAACTAAAATAGATACTGTTAAAATGACACACAATAAAGGAAAGATAAGCCCATGATAAAATTTTCAGCTACCACGAACAAAAGTTACCAGCAACAGCAGCTTATTGTCGAAATTGGCAATGGGCTTTTTGGGCTGTGTTCATAACAAGTGTTTTATCCTGGTTAATGTGAACCGAACGGTCAAAAGCTCAAAACGAGTTTTTGGCCGTTTTTTTATTATATTTTGATTTGTTTAGGGATTCGGAAAGGAGATATACTATGCCGGAACAGTCAGAGCTTCCCCGACAAAGAGGGAAGCAGGTGATAACAAAAACAACTAACAGAAAGGAAAGACGAATATGATATGTAAGCGGTTAACTCCAAATGAACGCCCTATTTTTCCCAGGCGGGCAGTGATTACGGCAGGTATGCCTTATGGAAATAAAAGTCTGCATTTTGGACATGTAGGCGGCATGTTTATCCATGCGGATATTTTTGCGCGGTTTTTAAGAGACCGCATTGGAAAAGACAATGTAATCTTTCTTTCGGGAACGGATTGCTACGGTTCTCCCATCATGGAAAGCTACCGCAGGCTCCAGGAAACCGGGTATGAAGGTACTTTGGAAGATTATGTGCGCGGCAACCATGAGGATCAGAAGAAAACCCTGGAAAACTACGGCATCAGTCTGGATTTCTTTGGAGCATCGGCTCTGGGACAAGCCGGTTCCATTCATAAACAGGTATCGGCGGAAGTGTTTCGCACTTTATACAAAAACGGATATATCAGAAAAATGACCATGCCTCAGTTTTATGATGAAGAAAAAAAGATGTTTTTAAACGGAAGACAGGTGACAGGGAAATGTCCCATACCGGGATGCACTTCGGAAAAGGCATATGCCGACGAGTGTTCGGCAGGACATCAGTTTCTGCCCTCGGAACTGATCAATCCCGTCAGCTGCTTATCAAATCAGAAACCTGTTCTCAGAGATGTGGAGAACTGGTATTTTGATTTGGAATATTGTATTTCCGCAGTAAAGGAATACAATGATTTCCTGCGGGAAAATACAAATACGCGCAAGTATCAACTGGAAACCGTAGAGGAATTTTTGAAAAAACCTTTCCTGTATGTACCCAGAAAGTATATCGGTGACCTGGCGGAATTGGCCGCAAAGTTGCCTCCCCATGAATGTATTGATGAGGAAAAGAAACCCTCTGTTGTGTTTGTATTCGAAAATCTGGATGACCGTGACCGGGCGAAACAGGTATTGGACGCAGGCGGCATTCATTATACTTCCGGAAAGACGCTGGTTCCCTTCCGGCTGTCCGGCAATGTGGAATGGGGTGTGCCGTTCCCGGAGTGTGAGGGATTAAAGGACCTTACCTTCTGGGTATGGCCGGAATCGCTGTGGGCGCCCATTTCCTTTACCTGTGCCTATTTGAAAAAGCAGGGAAAAGAAGAGGACCTGTCCCGGTGGTGGTATGATGAGGAAGCAAAAGTGTATCAGTTTATCGGAGAGGATAACATTTATTTCTATGCCATCGCTCAGACAGGCTTATTTACAGGATTGCAGGTTCCCAAAGGGGAAGCGCCGGATATGGAGACAGTGCACTTGTCCCATATCATAGCCAACAGGCATTTGCTGTATATGGATACAAAAGCCAGCAGCAGTTCCGAATGTAAGCCGCCCATGGCGGATGAACTGCTGCAGTATTACACAAAGGACCAGCTGCGTATGCATTTTATGAGTCTGGGTCTGTCCTCCAAAAGTACGGGTTTTAAACCCCAGGTATTTATGAAAGAGGAAGAGAGAACCGGCGTAGATATGGTTCTGAAAGACGGTAATTTAATCACCAATGTGTTTAACCGGCTGATCCGGACCTGCTTCTATGGGATACAGAATCATTTTGAGGGAAAAATTCCCATAGGCGAAGTAAACGAACAGATAAAACTGATGACAGAGAAAGCCGTTCTGGATTATGAGCGTCATATGTATAACCATGAGTTTCACCGGATCTCCTATGTCCTGGATGACTTTATCCGGGGAGTAAACAAGCACTGGGTAAACAATGTAAAGATTGCGGATGCCGCCAATGATACGGAATTCAGAAAACAGCTTGTACTTGATTGTTTTTATGCCTGTAAGGTTATGGCAGTACTGGTTCATCCCATTGCGCCGGAAGGATGTGAAATGTTTCGGGAATATCTGAATTTGGGAGAAGAATTGTGGAATTGGAACACTATATTGGAACCGGTTTCTTTTTATATCGCAGATGTGGAAAACCATAAATTGAAGTATCTGGAACCGAGAGTGGATTTCTTTAAAAAGCATGATTGTCAGCTGGTAGAAATATAGGTAATTTAAGGGCGGAATGATTCGGGGAGGGTAATGATGAGCTTTCTTGTCCCAATATATTGAGTATCATCCCCGATATTTCCCCAGTTTGAGAATAAGTGTTGACGATATCCTCTATTATAAGGTATAATCATTCTGCTATGAGCTTTTAAGGTACAGATAAAAGGAAAGGAAGGCAGCTACATGAGGCAGTTTTTTGGTATGAGCCGGAACGGAGATTTGACAGAGGCAGTCCGTGGATTGAGCAATCCGCAGTTCATTATGCTGTTCTCAAACAATACTCAGTTTGAAGCACATGTAAAAGCGCTGGAGTCGCTTTATCCTAAGATCCCCAGCATTGGATGTATTGGAATGAGCTATGACACCAGAATTGTGGAAGCAGGTGTGGGTGTCATTGCATTTACCGATGGAATCAGCGCGACGGCAAATGTGCTGGAGCAGGTTTCCGCTATGCCGGTGAAGTATATTGACCGGCTGGAGAAGGATGTAGTAAAGACAGGAGGGTCGCGGCATGATACGGTGTGCATCGACTTTTGTACCGGGAATGATGCGTGTGTGCTGACTACCATTTATTCTGTATTAAAGAAAGACGGAATCCAGTTGGTAGGAGGAACAGGTGACGCGGGAAAGGTTTCGGCAAACGGCAGAATCTATGAAGATGCGGCGGCTTATGCGCTTGTACGCAATCAGAGAGGGCGTGTAAAAACGTATAAAGAGAATATTTATCGTCAGATGGGGAATTACCGCTTTATTGCTTCCAATACGGACCGGGCGAAATACATAATCGGGGCATTGAACGGTACTCCGGCCAAGCAGGTATACAAGGATATCCTTCATGTGACAGACCAGCAGATTCTGACACAGACTTTTAAGAATCCGTTTGGTAAGATCAATGGAGATGATACTTGTATCATCTCCATTAAAGAGGTTAACGGCAACGCCCTGGCATGTTTCCGTCAGGTGAATGATTCCGATGTATTGATTTTGTTGGAGTTAGGAGACTACAGGGAAACAGTAAAAAATACCATTCAGAGCATTTACCGGGATTTTCCGAAACGCTCGGCAGTTTTTTCGGTAAACTGTCTGTTCCGGTACAAACTGTTCAGCGAAAACAATTATATGCAGAGCTATCTGCAGGAAATGAGTGCATTGGGAAATCATGCAGGCTTTGTGGGATATGGTGAACATTACAATAACCGCTTTGTCAATCAATCCATGACCTGTGTTGTGTTTGAATAAAACAAAAATATCTGCGGGTCTCCAAATTCGACATTTGGGATAGGGTGGCCGCGCGGATGCGGAATTGGAAAACAGCATCTGAACGAACAGGTCCGCATAGGATTGCGTGAGGCAGAATGAAAGTGTCAGGAAATCCTATGCAGGAGTTTGAGATTGTTCGTGCGGGTGCGGAACTGGAATGGAGGAGACAGGATGTTATTTTCGAAAAATGGCCGGAAAAAGTCCGGGCAGGTATGGCATAATGAAAAAAGTCTCAGACCGATCCTGCATGTCATGGACAGCCTGAAAGATTATCATAAAGAACTGACCCGGAAAGAGGTGGAATCTTTATCTGAGCTGAGTCTGGTAGGCAGCTCTTTTGCGGGGGTATTGGGCGAGACGGATCATTTTCAGACTCAGCTGGAGGAGTTCGGACAATCATTTTCCAGTATCAATGAGGCCGCAGGTCAGTTTGCCCAGGTGAGGGAGGATATTACCCATACCGTGGCGGGGGCACAGAATATGGTGGAGGAGCTGAAGGTTACTTCCGGAAAGGTGCAGGAATCTTACAGTGCCATGGAGAGCACTTTCGAGCAGCTTCAGGTGGCCGTGAAGGATATCCAACGCTGTATGAGCAAGATTGTGTCCATTGCGGATGAAACGAATATTCTTGCAATCAATGCATCCATTGAGGCGGCAAGAGCCGGTGAACAGGGAAAAGGCTTTGCGGTGGTGGCAGAAAAGGTCAGGGAACTGGCGAAAGAAATCAAGGAGCTGACTGACGACGTGGATGCCGGAGTGCGGAATGTAGAGTCTGGCGCCATGCAGCTTAATGAGAGTATTCAGTATTCCCAGGAGACTTTGGGGCAGGGAGTCGGTATCGTAAACAGTACTTCAGAATCTTTCCAGGAAATCATGGCGGCAGCAGATGGAGCATCTTCCGTACAGTCCGAGATTTCGGGTGTTATCGAAGAGTCCCAGCGGAGACTGCAGGTAATCTGCCAGTTTTTTGACGGAATAAAATTGCGGTTCCAGGATGTCGTAAGGCATATTGAACGTGCTAACAATCTGGGTACGACGAAGAGCGCTATGTTTGAGGATGTGGACAATATGTTGTCTCAGGTTGCACCGATCATTAAGGATTCGGACCCGGATGTGTAACAAGGGTGTATTTCGAGAGGAAAATGATAGAAATGACGGATCTGTAATATAAAACAGCCCGTTGGTCTGCTTTGTTGATTTGGCAGACCAATGGGCTGTTTGGTATTCTATAGTTTTTGAAACTTAAGAATCCGGTGAACCAAACCCATACAGGCTCTGGGCAGAGTAAACTCTGAGAATGCAGTCCTGGGTTAAAAGAATATTATTTAACTGATAAGTACTGGCCAAAACCAGGACTGCAGCGGCAATGATAAATGCTTTCTTCCCCAGTGCCCATCGCCGGAAGACAGCACATGCTGCTATTGTCAGCCATAGTCCTGCCATGGCCAGGAATCCTGTCGGAAGAGCGGATCTGACAGTTTGACGGAAAAAGGGATCCGAATGAAACAGGTTAAAACGGGAAACCAGAAAACATGTGTTCAGTACAGCGATTAGTATGGCTGCGAACAGCCATACTCGGAAAGTGTGGGGACGAAAAGCTGTTTTCCGGTAAAACAGACACAGGATTACCATACATACCAATGCCATTGCGAAGACTGTGATATCTGACTGCAGGATTCCAGTGAGGCCTGCCGCCAGCAGGAGTCCATTCCACAGATATCCCTTTTGCGCTGTTGAATCCCGACAGATTCTGTAAAAGCTCCATATAGACAGGGGCAAAAATACCATAGCTGTATAAGCGCCCACGGCGGCATCAGTATAGAGGAAGGACAGGCGGAAGGGCAGCAATGTGTACAGCGCACTCCCTAACATGCCTGTATACCGGTTCTCAAAACATTTCCGGAAACAGAGATAGGCGAAGAGCGTCGTTGCCAGGTTGACCGCCACAGTATAAAGCTGCCAGGCAGCAGTGGGATGGAACCCGAGTATGCGGAGTGAGGCCGGAAGAAACAGAAACATATCTCCGTAAACAGGGGAAGCAGTATAGCCGTGTTCGGTCAGCCAAAGTGCCCTGGCTTCCGGGGAGAGCCAATTCTGGACAATGCTTCTGACAAGAGCTTCTATTTGCATCAAAGGGAGAGAAATGGCATTTCCCTGCACATTGTAATCCACCAGCACCGGCAGGGAGGACAGGAGTGTAAGGGCAGGGATTCCCAGCAGAACAAGCTTTCTGTCCGGTGGAAGAGGATGTTTCCTGTGATACATGGCCAGAATCAGAATTCCGTCCAGCCCAAGACTGGCGGTCAGAACCCAAAACAGAAAAATGCGGTGCTTTTCTGTGCCGCCCGTAATTTCAGCCCAACGGACAGAGAGCGATTCCGGATTGTTTATAACGATTCTGAACTGCTGTGCATCGGTGCGGAGATAGAACTGGCATTCCTGCACGGATAGATCCGGGCGGATCGGGACCGGATTACTCAGCAGCGCTTTAAATGCAGCTACATCAGATGCCACTTCAAAAGTGGTGAGAGTATCCTCAGTTACTTCACAATATAATCTGGCTGTATAGACTCCGGCAGGCAGCGGGACACCTTCTCCCAGAAGCTGTCCGGTCAGTTCCCGATCTATAACGATTCCGGTTCTTTCAAAAAGTCCGGCTGTGCCAAGGGCGATCAGGAACAGCTGAATTCCCAGCAATATCCATATTTTCCGATTTCTTAAAAAATCAGATCTTTTCAGCATGTTGAAACCTCCTTACAAGGGATGCTGTCAGGCATGCAACCCATACGGCGGCAGAGATCAGCTCACAGATGCGAAACGCTCCGGATTCTCCGACAAGGATCTGAAATGGAATCCATGGATATCCATCTGCTTCCGGATTGACGAAATTCCGATGGGTCACCATATTTCTCAGTAATAGTAAAGTTGTGCCCAGAGAAACGGATACTGCGGCGGGAAACAGCAATCGGCGGCAAAGCTCCGGTTCCTTTTCCTTCCTGCCGGAGAGGAAGCAACATGCTGCAGCAATGAGTAAAGCGCATGCAGGAGCCCCCCATTTTATTGGAGAACGGAAGAAGGACAGCAGGATGGAGAACAGCCTGTTTTTATTTTGGAACAGGTACCAGGGAAACAGATTGCTGCTGAATATCATAAGCGGCACACATACGAAAAGCATCCGCCGTACAACCAAATCCGATTTATGATTTTCTGATTTTCCGGTATACCGACTCCACAGCCAGAAAAGCAACAGGAGCATCCCGGCCGCTCCCGGACATAAGGCCTGGACATTCATCATACCCTGTTCCAGGGATACATTGCTGCCGCCCCAAAGAAAGACACTCAGGTAATGCTGGAGATAGATGCTTTCCTGACTGATATCCGCGGGGAGTACCGTACCTGCCGCTGCAGCATCCCGCAGTGCCAGGCCTGCCGGCAGCAGAAACCAGAGGTTGGCCAGGCAGAAGAGGGCAGCCGTTCCTGCTGCCGCAGGAAACAAGCCCCGGCAGCGATGTTTTCTTCCCATAAACAGAAAGAACAGGGTCGCCATAACTGCCGTTACAAAGCACAGCGAGGTGGAAGCAAGCAGAAGCAGACTGAATCCAAGCGCCAGCCTTCTACAGAGAGGAGCGGCCTGTTTTGGATCCATATCTTCTGCTGTCAATTCTGTCAGGCTTGAAAGGACAATGGGAAGAAAGCACCATCCGAAAGTTTCCCCCAGATTTCCGTTTCCGTATATCTCGTTTATCCGGTAGGGACACCAGGTAAACAGCATACTTCCGGTCAGACCGATATTTTCCTGTCCGAAACAGCTCCGGAAGCACAGGTAAGCGACCAGGGCGCATGCAGCATTCGCCAGCAGCAGGGACAATTTGAAAGCGGCTTCCGGACCAAGGCCGGACATTCTGAAAAGGACCGGTATCAGGTAGAAGAGGTCGCTTTGAAACGAGGCGGCCTCATACCCGTAATCAAGCGTCGTACAGGGGAGAAGCCGGAGGGGAAAAACATTTCCCAAATTCTGCAGGATTGTTTCCGTTTTGCTCAGTGATACCTGTAAATCCCTGCCTGCTATGAGAGCGTTCTTTGCCAGAGGGAGGGAGGCGATACCTGTGATTGCCAGGAGAATCAATAGTGTCCGGAAATGACCGGAAGATATTTTTGTCTTCATATTTTTGTTCCAGTTCCGTATCTGCCTGTGGACTGTCTTATGCATATCGACATACAGGAGAGAAGCAGATACTGATTTTGATTCATAATTACCGGTTGCGTGTTGTGGAGAGGCTGTCTGTTCCGTGGGCGGATTTCCTGCGTCTTCGCAGGAAGGAAACAGTCAATGTAACCAGGGTGACTCCGGTGACGGCTTCACCGATCCGCCAGTACCAGGGACTTTGGAACTCTACCTGTATATTTCCTGCAAATCCGGCAGGAATTTCGACTGCAACCCGGGCATTTTCTCCTGCATGGCAGTTCAGAAATATACCTGTATCTCTGTCATGGCAGCGGTATCCTTTATAATAAAGCAAAGGAAAGAGAACCGATCCGTCGGTGCTGCCCGGGTTTTGGATATAAGCTTCAGCGCCCAGAGGCCGCTTTGTATATTCCTGCGCCGAGAGTCCCTCTGTACATAGGGGCTCATGTTGTTGAAACAGGGTGGGATCTGCGCCATAGGGCAGATATTCTGCGCCGGCGATATAGGCGGAGCCCATGCCTTCTGCGTTATAAACTCTCACAGGCTGGGCTTTGTTCATCAGACTGTCAGTGAGATGAATGCTGCTGATAAACAATAGTACTGTCATTCCGCTAAAATAAAATATTCTGTAGAATTTCCCCTTTTGCGTCATCACATACCTGGCGGTTACTCCTGCGGTCACCACCAGACAGACATTGGCAATGGACAGAAAGCGGTAGGGAAACTGTATGCTGGAGATCAGAGTGGCTGTAATCTTGTTCAGGAACTGAATTCTGTCCCAAGGAAAAAGATTCAGACTGAAAAGCATGGCAAGCAGGGAAAAGAATGCAGTGATTCTGTCCAGTTGTGCCTCCTGCTTCAGCGTCTTGAGCTTTCCGTCAAACCACAGATAAGCCAGCAGAACCAGGGCGGCAATCAGCGTGATACCAACACCCACAGGATCCATATCTGCCATTCCATACTGATCGAAGAAGACAGAGCCGCCGTCAATAAAGTAAGTGAAGAGCAGCTGTGCCGGATACAAGCCTCTTGACTGAATGGTACGCCCTGATACATGATGAATGACGAAATCTCCTGTCATCATGTAATCCGCAAAGGGAATCAGAAACCAGGCGCTGAGCAGAACACTGCAGATTGCAGCCTTAGCCAGCACGAAAAAGGTCCTGGGGCGGAATACCTTTCGAATCAGGACAATGCACAGTAATATGGTGAAAAAGCCTGCCAATTCCCCTGTCAGCAGATGGGATTGTATCAGCAGACTGAAGCCGGCTGTGAGAGGTACCCAGCTTCGCCTATAACTTTCCTCATGGATATCCTGGGAAAACACACGCCAAAAGCCATAAGCCAGAAGGGGAAGTGCCATAATGCCGAAACATTCTCCCCAGGCGGCGCGGACATAGGAAGTATAGATGCGGTACACGGACAGGGTATACAGCATACTGCAGAAAACGCCGATATAAGCATCCCGAAACATGTTGCGGAAGCAGTAGTAGGCAATCAGCACCGTGAGTACTGTGATGCCGAACATAAAAATCCGGCAGCTGTCTGTCACTGTAAATCCGATCATGCGAAGCACAGCGGCAGGATAAAGCAGCGTCTCCCCATAAAAAACAGAGGAAGCATAGCCGTATCCCTGCTGCCAGCCCGGGGCAACCCGGGCTGGAAAACGGCCGGCAAGCAGATTGTCCTTGATGCCCTCCACGCGCATCAGATGATATCCCAGATCACCGCCGCTTAACATATAATCCGGCATCAGGGGGACAGAGGCGGCCAGGATCACCAGACCCAGACAGAAGGTGACATTTTTATGCTTCACGGGAATATGGAAGGTTCTGTCATATTGCAGATACAGGTAGATGCAGTTTACGGCGGCAAAGAGACAAAACATCCAGAACAGCAGAATCCGGCTGCCTGCATTTGTCTCCCGGACAGTGAGACTCTGTACTGCCAGCAGCCCTTCCTGATGATCAATATGAACTACAAGAGAAGAGTCGTGCCGAAGCCACAGAGAGGCATCTGTGGGGCTCAGACCGGAGAGCAGAGGGACGGTATTCATAATGACGGAATGCTGTCCTCCGGACTGATCAGATACGGTGAATGAATTCACATGATCTGTGTCAGTGACATAATGAAGCTGTACCTGATAAGTACCTCTGGGCAGAACGATCCCCGGAATAGATACCATATTACCACGTAGAACAGAGCCTTTTATCAGAATGCCGCCGTATTCTTCCGAATAAGCGCCGAAATCAGCTTCCATGTCTGTAACATTGTATTCATATACGGCATTTTTGCCGAATAGCCCTGCGATTCCCATACACAGCAAAAGAATCTCAGCCAGGAGCAGGAGCTGAAAACTTTTTTTTCTGCATGGGTGTAATGCTGCGATTCTGCACAAGGGATTCATCCGGATACCTCTTTCTGTTTGGGGCTTTGCGTTTTCATTATATAGCGGTGTGTGGGGCTTGTCAACGACATTACAGGATTCCGGTGGCGGTTGGCATGACAGTTTATAACAGGGCAGGCAGGTAATGATACTGTTATGACAATTCTTATATTTTTTGGAAAAACATCAGATATTATTGAGGTGTTTTAAAATCTGTGCTAAGATGAGAGCATGAGCAAAAAGATGGGTGGAAAAGAGGGGTAAACGAAAAGAAGAAGAGGAGTAAATGAAAATGAGTGAAGAAGCGATTCAGGTGGAAGAAAAGGATGTCGTAAAAGGAGAAGGCGTTTCCGAAGAAGATAAGGTGGAAGCGGGAGTCCATAATTACAGTGGGGAGGAGGCTTATGTCTGGCCGGAGGATCCAAGGGTATTGAAAAAGCTGGAATGGTTCCGGGACCAGAAACTGGGGCTGATGATGCATTGGGGACCGTATTCCCAGCTGGGAATCGTGGAATCCTGGGCGCTGAGCGATGCGGACGCGGACTGGTCAAGAGACGGCATTGACTGGGAGGTGACGGGAGAGGAGTTTAAAAAAGAATACTTCGGACTGAATAAAACCTTTAATCCGCTCCGGTTCGAACCCGAAAAGTGGGCAGATTTGGCCAAGGAGGCCGGGATGAAGTATCTGCTGTTCACCACAAAGCACCATGATGGGTTCTGCATGTGGGATACACAATATTCCGATTATAAGATTACGGCGCCGGAGTGCCCGTTCCATACTCACAAATATGCGGATATATGTGCTCATCTATTTGAGTCCTTCCGGAAAAGGGGTATCGGTATTGCGGCATATTTTTCCAAGGCAGACTGGCACGTGGACAGTTACTGGAAGGAGGATACACAGAGGGGCAGATTCAAGAACAGGGGGCCGTCCTATCATCCGGCTGACGACCCGGAAGAATGGGAGCGGTTTGTGACGTTTACCCATAACCAGATCAGAGAGCTTGCAACCGGATACGGGAAACTGGAAGCCATGTGGTTTGACGCAGGCTGGGTATGTGAGCAGGCAGGTCAGGACATTCGCCTGGGAGAAGTAATTGAGCAGGTGAGGAAGATTCAGCCAGGGATGCTGTGTGCAGACCGTACCATAGGAGGACCCTATGAGAATTACGTGACACCGGAACAATGTGTGCCGGAGAAGCCGCTGTCTATTCCATGGGAAAGCTGCATTACACTGGGAACATCATTTTCGTTTAAATACGAAGATGTATATAAGACTCCCAGAGAGGTTCTGAACCTTCTCATCGATATTGTGGTGAAGGGCGGCAACCTTGCCATAAATGTGGGACCGCAGCCGGACGGACGTATTCCGGCAGGTGCAGTTCGGACGCTGAAAGGAATGGGAGAATGGCTGAAGGTGCACGGAGAGGCGATATATGGGACCCGTGTGTGCGCACCCTATAAAAAAGGTAATATTGGGTTCACACGAAAAGATAAAACTGTGTATGCGATCGAAACCTTCCCGGAACAGTCGGATCCGGTGGAAAATACGGTGTGGCTTCCGTATGAGGGACCCGTTCAGGAAATGACGGCACTGGGGGATGTAAAAATCCGGTCTTTCAGACGGGAAGACGGGGGATACCGCATAACATTGGAAGAAAAGGAGTACGAGAGTACACCTGTTGCTCGGGTTTACTGCTTGCGTTAAAGCTGCAAATTCTTAATTTTTTTGTAATATTTTACGAAATTGTGGACAAAACTGGGCGAATGGGGATACAATATAAGAAAACAGAAAGGAAGAATCTATGAAGAAGAAAATACTGGCAGTGATAATTGCGGCGATGGCTGTCATGTCCGGGTGCGCAGGTGAGGCGGCGGAGTCCACTTCTCCGATTCTGGATGTGGAACCGGTGGAGCTGGCCACGGAGGTGCCTGCAATAGAGCCGGAAGCGGAGATCACGCCGGAGCCGGAAGACGTTCCGGAAGATGTTCCGGAGGAGACTCGGGAGGGAATGTACCGCAGTGAGCTTACCAATGAGTGGATCGATGAGGCACTGAAGAACCAGAGACCCATTGCGGTTATGGTGGATAATGAGAAAATAGCCCTTCCTCACTATGGGCTGACAGAAGCCGATATTGTGTATGAGATTATGAACAGCACATTGAATGACAGGATTACGCGGTTTATGGCACTTGTAAAAGATTGGGGCAAGATCGAGCAATTCGGAAGTATCCGCAGCGCCAGATCTACCAATGTCTATCTTATGGGTGAATGGAATGCCGTACTGTGTCATGACGGAGGGCCTTTCTTCACGATGGATCTGATAAAGGAGAAGAACTATTGTGATAACTTCAGTGGTGACTTTTCGCGAGTTGCCAATGGCAAGAAGAGAGAATATACCGAGTATATTGTGTCGGGAGACCTGGAGAAAAATTTCAACAGCAAAAAATACAGTACGGAGTACAATGAGCATTATTCCGGTCCTCATTACACCTTTTCCAATACAGAACTGGATCTGGCTGATGAAGGGAATGCATTTGACTGCAATGAGATTCAGCTGATTCCTTTCAAACATAATAAATCAACCCTGAAGTACAATGGGGAAACGGGTACATATGATTATTACGAATACGGGGAGCCGCACCTTGACCCGCAGCATGACAATGCGCAGCTTACCTTTAAAAATCTGCTGATTCAGAGCTGCGAGTTCGTGGATCTCGGGGAAGGATATCTGGTCTACAATATCATTGATAATGCAGGAAACGACGGATATTATATTACAAACGGCAAAGCCATCGAGGTAACATGGTACAAGGCTTCGGATACTTCTCCCACAGTTTATTATAATAAGAGCACAGGGGAAGAGATCAAGCTGAACACAGGGAAAACCTATATTGCAATTGTGCCTGCAGGCAGATGGGACGAAATCGTGATCAAATAAATTCCTTACAGTTCGGAAAAGATGAACATGGCAGCATGTTCGTCTTTTTCGTTCCGGCGGATGCCGTTTCGAGGGCTGCAGAAAAGACGAAGGATGGGCGGGAATGGGTAGAAGTTGCTTTTTGCGGAGGAGCAGAATTATATATTTGGGGATTGTGGTTCTGGTGGTGGTACTGAACACTGCAGCATGGAACAGTACGGCTTTTTCCGATTGGTATATTACATATATTTTTCCGATCTGGGTAAATGTCTATGGTCGTGTGACGGGGTTGTTTTCTTTTTCCATGGGGGAATGGCTTATCGTGGCCGGACTGGTATTGGCTGTTCTGGCGCTGGCGTTCGCCATTGTCTGGGGGTGTATCGGCCTGGCAATGCTGTTTGGTGCCATAAAAGGGGTGGACCCTGTAATGGCGTTTGGTGACGGAAGGCCGGATATGGAAGAAAAGAGGGAGAGGGGCGGAATAATTGTCGGATTTGGCAGATTCAGCAGGAGATTTTATTGCTTTTTCCTGTGGATGCTGCTGGCAGTAAGTCTTATCATGACATTAAACTGCTTTATTCTTTATCATGCGTCCACTTTTTCGGAGCATTATTTTGGGACAGACGATGGGGAATATGCTTTGGAGGATTTGATTAAGGTCTACAATATGGTGGCAGAGCAGTGCAACAGTCTTGCCGGAGAAATCCTGCGGGATGAAGATGGGATGGTCATGTATACCGGCAGTCTGGGGAAGGACGGCACACTACTGGATATGGAGGACAAGGCAAGAGAGCTTATGCGGCAATTGGGGCAGACGTATCCTCAGCTGGACGGTTATTATCCCCGTCCGAAGGCATTGGTGTGGTCGGATTTTATGTGCCAGCAGCATATGCAGGGGTACTATTTTCCGTTTTCCATGGAAGCAAATTATAATGATGTGATGCATATCCTGAATTTTCCGGCCACTATGTGTCATGAACTGGCGCACCTGAGAGGGTATATCTATGAGGATGAGGCTAATTTTATAGGATATCTGGCATGTGCGGAATCAGAGGATATCTTTTTCCGATATGCGGGATATTTGAGTGTGCTGACTTATTTGAATAATGATCTCTATAAGGCATGGAAAGAGGACAGAGCTGCTTATGAGAAAGCTGCAGCGGCAATTCCGCCGGTCACAGTTGATGTGCAGGTGTGGGAAGACAATGTGTTTGTTACAGAGGATGAATGGGAACGGATTAATGGAAAGGCACTGATTGATACCGAGATTGTGGACGCGGCGGCAGATGTGTTTATTGATACGAACCTGAAAGTGAATGGGATAGCAGACGGAAAGATCAGCTATAGCAGAGTGGTCAGATTGCTGCTGCAATATTACCGGCATCAGAACGACAGTTCAGGACAGTGAAATACCGCGAAGAAACTTCGGATATTTTTTTCAAAAAAATATAAAAAAATAGTTTTAAAGTCTTGACAGATAAATCATTATAGTGTAAAATTATCAGTGTTGTGACAGAGAGAAATGCACAGCGGAAAGTTAAGCGCAGGTGTGGTTCAATGGTAGAACATCAGCCTTCCAAGCTGAATACGTGGGTTCGATTCCCATCACCTGCTTCAGATTTTCTTATTTGAATATGCGATAGTGGCTCAGTTGGTAGAGCGCCACCTTGCCAAGGTGGAAATCGCGGGTTCGAGTCCCGTCTATCGCTCTTTTTTTATGTAGCGGAATCCCATAAAATGTGGGGTTCCGCTGTTTTTGTGTACATGTGTTCTGATTACATTTGATTACACTTTATACCGTGAAAGCGCACGCTCGATATTCTCATGTGTCCGGGCATCCGTTTCCCGGTTATAGCAATAATTATGGAAAGTCGTGCGCTCGTCTTCATGCCCCACCAGCTCACGGATTTTGTCGATGTTGATTTCACCGGAGTCTATCAGTGCGCTGATGTAGGTCTTGCGGATTTTGTGCATGGTCTTCACCGTGGCCATGGTATGGCTGCAATATTTCCTTATCCGGCAGTTAAGCGCTCCGGCATGGATGCGCTTTCCGTCTTTTCCCAGGAAGATGTATTCCGAATCCTGGAAGCCGTGTCCGGCGTTCCATTCCCGTATCATCTCCAGAATCTTCCTTGCATCCTGTACAAGGTCAACGTTCCGGTTTCCGGCCTCGGACTTCGTATGCTCCACAACACGGTATCCGGCGCTTTTCCATGTCCCGTCAGGGAGCTGCCGGTGCATCTTCTGCTCCATGCGCTGGATGTGGATGCAGCCGATTCTCTCTTCATCAATGTCAGACCATTTCAGGGCGACCATCTCCCCCAGCCGGGCCCCCAGCTGGAAACAGAGCGCAATCCCCAGGCAGGCGGAATAATCGTTTTCGTAGAAGTCGTTCCATGCCTCTTTTTCAACCAGGGGCTGATCGTCCGTCATGAACACCTGGCTTTCGTTGGGCTTCTTCCTGACAGTGCGGAACATTTTTGTCTGGACTTTTACGGCCGAAAACGGGTTCGCTGCAAGAGCCTTTTGTCCACGGCCAACGCCTGGCGGATAATGACGGCGGCGTTATC
>CAJTXE010000059.1:2300-18124 GCA_910580225.1 uncultured Acetatifactor sp. | reverse complement strand
ATCCCTGACCAATAAATCCTCTATCATAGCAAGGCTGATCATTTCTTTCACCATGCCGCATAACAATAACTTCCATGATTTCCCTCCAAAAAATTTCGCTTTTTGCTCGCAGCTCCGCTCGAAAGGAAGCGGTTCAATTCCGGTTCACTGCCATAGACAATGCTGCGCATACCCCTGCTCTAATTATTTCCCATAAGAATCATTCATGGCCTGTTCCTTCCATCCGCTCCTTTTGCGTCAACTCCGCCAACAATGTTAAGTTGGTCAAAATCCCACCAAAAAGGCTCGTTTAAAGGCGATCATCAGCCATTAAAAAAACTTACACTTGCACTCCGGGCAGACAGACGGAATAATCAAGGGACAGAATTTCAGTTTTGCATATTTGATATGCAGCCCCTCTATCGCCATCAGACAATCCTTCCCCTTCAGATTATCCCCTCTTGTCGGTACATAGTATGGAAGCAAATGCCCACAGCATGGACACCGTCAAAAAAGCTTAGGGGGTAAATCCAAGCATGTTTTCCAACCTCTCCTGCGCTGCCTCATCCCTTGTGACAAACCAGAAGGTGCGCTCCTCGCTGTCATACAGCCCAACAGCCTGTCCCTCCATAGCCTGATAAAGCTTCCTTGTGTTGCCCTCAGCAATCTGCTCCGTAATGCCCGCGATGGGAGACAGGCAGGCCTTCAGCTTCCCGCCCTCCTGCAGCATCTCCGACCCAAAATCCGGGAATTCCCACAAAACCAAACCCAGTCCTTCGTCACAGGCCAGTGCCCACAGGAATTCCGCAGCCAGAAACCCGTCCAAAATGCCATATGCGCTCCACCCGGAAACCCCGTCATTGGCGCGGCGGTATAGAAAAGGACTGTTCAGCTCCGCCGCCCAGTGGTACACTGCCTGATTCTCTTCCAGGAAATTCAGCCTGCCGTCCTTTGTGGGTTTTAAGCCGGACAGGGGACGCACCATATTGCAGCTTGCGTAAAACCTGCCGGGCAGGCAGCGGTAAAATTCCGCCATGGGACGGGGCAGCGGGTTACCCAGCCTGGCTTCCGCGCGGTTCAGGCTTTCCTCCCTAGCCCCTCTGCCCTGGATTCCGGCAAAATCGCAGAGAAACTGCAGCACCGGGGCAATGGAAAGAAGCTCCCTCTCCCGTGGCGGCTCAGGCGGAGCGGAATTGTAGATGGGATGCCCGGACCGGCTCTTGATCCAGACATATTTAAAGCCCATTTGTTTCATAATCTCTTCCAGTTCCCCATCGCTTTTTCCGCCAAAATAAGCCATCCCGGAATACAGGATACTGCCGCACAAAAGCCCGGGTTGTCCTTCCGTACAACTTACAACGAAATTCCGTTTCCTTTTCGCAAGCGCTTCCACAGACATATCAAAAAAATTATCCGGGAAAAATTCCCGCACCTTTTTCCAGTAGTCCGGCGCCTTATCCTTATTGACGGCCACAACGCCGGGCTGTGCCAGGGTCTGCTGATATCCCATCCATTCCACGATCCATTGGGAAAGCACAGCCTCATTGCAGGGAATGTCGCGGCTGTTCAGATGTTTCTTCTCCTTGTTTGTTTCCGGCTCGATATAAAGGCCCCACATCCGGGGATCCTCGGATGATACGAGGGCTTCGCCGCCTGTTTTTTGTTGTGCCTGCCCACCTCGAACCCATAGCCATATCTCTCATAGCGGCAAAAAGGCAGGATCGTAACCTCCGTATCCGTCCAGTAGATGCGCTTGTAAGTTGTCAGCTCCGCAAGAGGGATCAGCCCTCCCTTTTCCGAAAATACAGGGTCATCCGGATGGAAGCACAGGTACAGCTCCCGCAGGGCTGCAGGCAGGGGGAATCCCAGTTCCGCCTCCTTCTGTGCCATGTCCCCCTCTGTGACAGCACTTTTCCTGTCGCTGCCAAATGATTTTATCTTAAGCAATTTTTGTGCTATCATTGCAATGTACCTTCCTTATCACGTTCTTCCGATACGCACAATCCTTTTCATCCCGTAGCACAGCCTTTTTACTGCTCTTTATCCATGGCTCCTTTTCTCACCTGTTCAAAATCAATGCTACTGCCTCTTTTAAATCATCACTAAAATCTTCCAGATCATCCATCGAAATAACCTTATCATTAATTAATCCGGCAATATCCCAAAACATGTCAGATTTTCTTAATTCTATCCAAACACCCGGCGTTTTCCTATCTCTCTTAATCCGTTTTTCCATCTCCCAAAACTTAATGGAAGCAGGCAAGTCGCTGCTCAAATAGTCCGCATATTCCTTTACTAACTTCTCCATGTAATGTTCCTGCCATCCACCAATTTTCTCCCTGTATAATTTCCAGTCCCTTTTTGAAGGCTCAAACATTTTTCATTTCCTCCCTCTTACTGATTCAGCTTCCCACAAAATGAAAAGCACCCCTTATCCTTGTAAAACAATCACCAGAGCCAGCGCCAGGATGACAGCCATCAGAACCAGTGAGACTTTAACCGGAGAACGCTCCCCGCTTTTCCAGTCAGAAAGCAGACTGTCGTTGTCATCCTCCATATCAGGCCTTCCTTTCCTTTCCCAGAGTATGAGGTGATAAACCGCGGATATCAGGTCTATGCCCCCAAATATCAATATCACATTTCTTACACAGAAAATGATGAAACCAAGGGGCACTTCGTCCCCATCACTTCCCAGTATAACGCCGCCCCATATCCATTTGATGATTGTCATGATGGCGGCAGCCAAGGTACAAAGCAGCGCCGCAGCCCCGTACTGCTTTGCTTTACGTTTTTCACTGGTGTCCTGCCTTTTGGGAATCTTTTTGGGAAACATGCTGTCCATATTGGGTATCTCCTTTTTGGTCCTTTTTTCTGCCGAATAAACCCATTCTCATGAAAATCCAAGCAGGTTTTCCAACCTCTCCTGCACCGCCTCGTCCCTTGTGACAGACCAGAAGATGCGTTTCTCGCTGTCATACAACCCCACAGCCTGTCCTCCATGGCCTGATAAAGCTTCCATGTGTTGCCCTCGGCAATCTGATCCGTAATGCCCGCGATGGGAAACAGGCTGACCTTCAGCTTCCCGCCCTCCTGCAACATCTCCGGCTCAAAATTTCACCTTTTGAACAGGCCCGCTGCCTGCATTTCCTTTTCTTTTTCCTCCATCCGTTTCCTGCCCTGCATTCTTTCCGGACAGCCTGATCTTCCTGTCATCAGGTCTGCTGATGGTGCATCGAAGCCACCTGGCACTCCGGGCATACCTCCACATAGCAGATGCCCTCCATAAAGTCCAGCATCTCCCAGGAAAGCTTAGCCACAAACTTCATGGGCCTGCCGCAGTCAGGGCAGGGGGTGTACTCCCAGTCCTGGATCCAGAATGGGAAGCCGCCTATGGTGCTGACCTCGTCCCAGTCCGCCCCATAGAAAAGCGGCGCCGGCTCACCGGCAAGCACATAGGGATTGTCCCCCATCTGCTCCACATCCTCGTCCTCCATGGCCTCTTCGCCGCTGCCCTCATAGGGGAAAATGGGGGTGCTGCCTCCGTCCAGGGTAAAGCGGGAATAGGACGGGTTGGCCCAGGGGATGCAGCCAAGGCAGGCGGTGGCAGTGAAGATGCCTTCTATCCCCAGAAAACCCAGGCGTTCGTCCCGTCCGTCCAACACCAGAAAGTCCGACAGCCTGCCGCCGCACTCCGGGCAGCGGTCCTTTCTGGGGCGGAAAATATGTACGGCGCCATCCTGTGCCCTGTCCCCCTTGACGATGGGATAGCATGTATCAAAATTCAGCTGCCTCCGCTTCCCGGCCTTGTCAAAGGTCCAGCCGCCGCACTGGGCGTACACCGAAGGACCCACATACAGCTTTTCCCGCCAGGGACGGGGATTCTGTTCCAGTTCATAGAGCGTCTCCAATGCCTTATCGTCCCCCTGCATGGCCAGACAACACATCAGATTTCCCGCCGTTCGGGAATCCTCCGTCTCCAACAGCCTGGCAATCAGGCCGTCCCGCACATCCTCCGGGGCGTGGTAATAAATCTCACTGGGGCGGTACACTTCCTTCTCCAGGGCGGCCCGGGCCAGCTCCGGGGAGAAGATGCCGTGAATATTGATGAGTCCTTTCAAATCTTCATCCCACCAGTCGTCATTCAAACGCTCCACATGATTAATAAGATTCTCCAGTTTTTCCTGTATCTGCTCCGGGGTCCATTCCCTGGGCGGGATATACGGGGGTTTTGCCATCATGATCAGCTCCTTTTCTTTTCCTTTATATATGATCCCTGCGGAATCTTGCTATTATTTTAGCATATCTGCATAGTTTTTTCCATTGCTAACTTCATGCGTCTTTCTCCTGTTATTTCAGCCCTGACCTGAATGCTCATGTACGGTAAAGAAGCAAACAACCGAAAACAAGAGATAGACTGCCAGCACCACACTATTCCGAATTATCGTAATATAAGGAGCAGGACAAACCTCACCGTTTGCTCTGCTTTTTATTATCCCTGTTGACAATCAAGCCAATCCGTTCTATACTGTACTTGTATTCACACAACAGTACAAAACAGAATGGCGGTGAGAAGTTGGAAATCATAGTAAGCAATAAGGCAAGCCGACCCTTATATGAGCAAATATCTACACAAATTAAGGCGGCAATTATGAGTGGAGAATTAAAAACCGGCGAAGCTATTCCTTCTGTACGGTCTTTGGCAAAATCTTTACACATTAGCATTTTAACTGTTCAGAAAGCATATTCCACGTTACAGAAGGACGGTTTTATCGAAACCACAGCAGGAAAAGGGTGTTATGTATCGGCGCAAAATCAAGATTTTTATTTAGAAGAACAGCAGAAAAAGATTGAAGAAAATTTCGCTGAAGCCGTTGAAATTGCCCGTTCTTCCGGTATTAAACTTGATAAACTTACTTACCCTTTTGTATGAGGAGGATTGATAATGAACAGAAATGCGTTGACCGTATCAAAATTGACAAAAAAGTATGAAGCATTTACTTTGTCAAACATATCATTTGAAGTACCGCAAGGTACTATCGCTGGGCTAATCGGCGAAAATGGAGCAGGAAAAAGCACAACACTAAATTCTATTTTAGGACTGATACACAAGGACGAGGGCGCAATTTCAGTTTTAGGAAGTCCTGTCGAAGAATTGCAGCCAGAGGTTAGAGAGAAAATAGGCGTAGTCTTTGACGGAACTAATTTTTCGGAAGAACTTACGCCCAAAAAGCTGAATAAGGTTCTTAAAGGGGTTTACCGTTCATGGGATGAAGAATATTTCTTTGCCCTGTTGATAAAAATGTCCTTGCCTGCTGCTAAGAAAATTAAGTCTTTTTCAAAGGGGATGAAGGCAAAACTTTCTATTGCGGCGGCTTTTGCACATCATCCAAAACTTTTGATTTTAGACGAAGCTACAAGTGGTCTTGACCCTATCGTGCGTGATGACATTTTAGATATGTTCCTTGATTTTGTGCAAGACGAAGAAAACTCTATTTTGGTATCATCCCATATTACAAGCGATTTGGAAAAGGTGGCTGATTATATTATCTTTATCCATGAAGGACGGCTGATTTTTTCAAAACCCAAAGATGAACTTCTTGAAAGCTACGGAATCGTCAAATGTGGGGAAGCGCAGTTTGATATGATAGATAAACAGGACATTATCACTTACCGAAAACAGGATTATGAATGGCAGGTGTTGGTTGCTGATAGAAACCGTGCGAAAAAGAAATATCCGAGAACTATGGTAATCCCGGCAACGATTGATGAAATCATGTTATTGTATGTAAAGGGGGAAAATAAATGAAAGGTCTTATTCGTAATAACTTTTATTCAATGGAAAGCAATTTAATGGTGTCTTTCATTATGGCGGCGGCATTGGTTTTTTCTCCGCTGATTATAAACACCCCTACTGTCTATCCTATGATTATTGCGGTACAGGTTTTTTTGTTTGTGGTGAATACAGGTACAGCGTTACATGCTGATGAGGTGGCAAAGTGGAATAAATTTGAAATAACACTCCCGATTAAGCGCAATACGATTGTCGGCGCAAAGTATATAACATTTGCTATCCTTATTTTTTGCGGTCTGTTCCTAAGTTCCTGTACTGCTATTTGTATCAACTTTTCTGGACAGATATGGAATTTTTCATCTATCCTTTGGGGATATGAATATGGATTGGTATTGTCAATTATTTCTGTTTCTCTGATGTATCCGATTATTTTGAAAATAGGCACAGAAAAGAATGAGCTTGTTTTGATTTTCTCTGCTTTTGCGGCTATCGGTCTTATGTGCCTGATTGCGGCGGTTTTATCCCCGCTGACAGGTGAAATGAATTTACAGCATCCGCTTGTAGGTATGGTGAGTATTTCCGTATCTCTTTTGATGTTCATTATATCTTTCGTGGTATCAGTAAGTATTCATAAAAACAAAGAGTTTTGATTGGCAGATAGCGAAAAGTGCTGCCGCCCCTTACTATCATTAAAATCTTAACTGCCACTTAGCAGAAAAAGGGGGATTTCCGTGAACATCACAGAAGCATACAAAGAACATATCGAATACACATTTAACACTTTTTGCAGAATCGTCATTCGTTATGCTGCTATGAATGCATGGCGCGACAGGAGCAAACGGCGGCAAAGGGAAATATCTTTTGAGTATCTAACCGAAGAAAAATATCACCCTTTGAGCGTATTGGACTGGCTTTTCATAAATCCTTATGAAGAATCCCCTGTCACTATATGCGGTCAAACAATTATGCTAACCAGCGGGGAACTTGCCGAAGCCCTGTCCATATTCTTTTGTCGGCAAGGTAGAATTGTCCGACTAAAGCCCGACCTGTCCGACAGTCAGCCGGACAGGGAACGGCAAAATTTTTTACACCTCTTTTACTTCTTTATCTCACATGAGCAAATTGATGGGTATTTAGACATTCTTTTTTACAACTTATCGGCAGAGGCATTTCTACACCTTTTGCCAAATATAGAAAAGCATCATACACGCCCCAAACCCACCTGCTGATTTGAGCAGAATATTATGCAGGGAAACCGGTAAAATCAAGTTCATTTTTCCATTCAGTAACGGTATGCAGAACAAAACAGTCAATAAAGCCATTAGCATTGGTGAAATCAGCTTTATGGCAATCTGTTTCTTCATAAGCCCTGCGATCTGCCTGTTGCTTTTTCCCATACAACGCATGATCTGATTGTCTCCCGAACTTTGCCTGATCTCTATAATCTGCTGCAAAGATAAACACAGCCAATGAAGCATACAAAACACAAACAGAAAATAATGCCCCACTTTTTATAGCTGTCTCTATTTTTTATGCCCTGGCTGCGGGTTCTTTCATACATCAGCTCCCTTAGCTGCAGTTTGTTTAAACGCCCCCTTAGCCGAAGCGAGTACACGCCTTCAATCAGGCAGAAAATCAGAAAGGTATAAAACATGCTTTTGCCATAAAGGAATCCGCAATGTTCGATTTCATGCAGCGGCTCACGGAAATACCACAATCCATATATGGTAAACCCTATTGTTGTCCCCGCTATATAGCAGCCGAAACCAATCAACAGAACTTTAGTATCATATCCGGATTGACTACAATGGCACGGACGCAGACGCAGCGCTGCCGCTGGCCTCCCGACACCTCATGCAGAACCGGACGCACCCGATTCTGTCAACTATACACTAACAAATTTTTTATAAAAACCTCCCGAAGGACGGATTACCGCTTCTTTTCGGCCAGAATTGCGTAGAACGTTGCCCAGGCGCTGGGCTTGCCGACTTTTTCCTTTGGCAGATAGGATTTCGTCAGGGTGCCGGACAGGATTACGCGCCCCGTCTCATCTTTTGCCCCATCCAGATACTTCCACCCGGCTGACGCGGCAGGCGCATTCCCGTATCCCAGGGAAGAAATGGTCTCCATGATGTTCTGGATTCCGATTCGCATGGGTTCGAAGGGATAGAATGCGTCCGAAATCCGCCAGCCCTCCTTATCGGTGAAGACCAGCCTGTCCGGGTTCTGTCGGCTGAACAGCAGATTTCTGTCCAGGAAATAGGCAATCAGTTTGTCCTCTATATCCAGGGAGATGCCTTTTCTGCGGCAGCAGGAGCATAGACGAAGGGCAAAATAATCCGCTTTATAGCAGCTTTTCGGGACATAGTCCAGTTTGTGCTTTCTTCGCTCGCAGAGAAAACCCCCATCGGGCAGTCTGCCGGGGCACAGCTGCCCCAGCAGCTTCTGTATTTCCGGAGTTTCAGCAAAGCCAAGGGCGACCATGGCCTGTAGGAGCATAAAGGATTCGCAGCTAAAGTCGAATTTTGTCTGGATTCTGTCCATGGCCGGTTCGAACCACTCAGGGGGAAGAAGGGAACGGTTCAGGCCGCATTCCGCCAGTGCGTTGACATAGTACACATACCACAGGCCTTTTGTCTTGTGCCAGTCGGCGGGCAGCTTCTGCGTGATCCAGGCCAAGGTCTCGGCCAGGTCGTCTTCCTGTCCGAGCAATTCTGTTTTCGTCCGATGCTGGACGGCCGGGTTGCCGGCGGCCAACAGCCAGGCGATGATGTCATGGGTCATGTGGATAGTCCTCCTTTGCTTTAAGACATGGGCGTCGGGATTGCCCTGTAATCAAAGTATAACATGCGCTGCGGCGGGCCGCAATCAAATTCAGAACGAGAGCCGACAGTACAATCGGCAACAGAACAAAATCAGTCTATGCGCTCTATTTTATTGTAAAGGAGCAGATTTATGAGCAAAGACGATACGTTTTGAATCATCGGACGAATGCTTTCTTTGGAAATATCTTTCATTGTCAGGGCAAGCGCAATATTTTCATAGATCGTCAAGGTTTCAAGCAGATTGTATTCCTGGAAAACAAAGCCTAAATGCCTGCGGCGAAATTCTGCGGCAGCTTCTTCCGGGATATCCACGATGTTCTGCCCGCTGATCCGTATGGTCCCACTCGTTGGCCTGTCTATTGTGGCGATTAAATGAAGCAGTGTTGTTTTCCCGGAACCGGATGCACCCATAATTCCAACAAAGCTGCCCTGGGGTATCCGAAAACTGACGTCATTTACAGCGAATACAGAATTCCTGTTTTCATGCCCTGCATTTTCATAGCGTCTGGAAACATTTTCAACTTCCAAAACAGCCTGGGATGCAGTCTCACTTTCTTTTGATTCCCGGGAATGTACTTTTTCCCTATTATCATCTCCTAACCAATTCGCAATCACGTCCACAAGTACCTCATCCGCTTTTTCCTTGAACTTACTTAGATTCTATTATCGAATTCCGGCACAGAAATGAACACCTGCCAACGGTAGAATTGAGTAAAACAGGCCTTTTGCATTTGCAAATCATACTTTCCTGCCTTCCCATTACTTCGACAGAATACGGTTTCTGTTAAACCGCTTTACTCACCCGCTGAATTTCCACATTTCAACGCTCAGCTCTCGTTCCCCGCCTCATCCGCCGGTTTCACAATCGCAAGCATCACGGCATCATGAAACTCCCGTCCAAAAGGATAATAATGGAGCGTACCCTCCCTCAGATAACCGTTTTTCTCAAGTACACGTATGGACGCGCCGTTCTCGACACGGACAAGTCCCTGTATTCTCCGCAGTCCAAGCTCGTTTAACCCGAAACTCGTTACCTTTGCAGCCACCTCGCTGGCAGCACCCCTTCCCCAACAGTCATATGCGTAATGATACGCAATTTCTGCCATAGTCTGCTTTATAAATCCCCCCAAATCAACCCTGCCCACCACGCTGCCACTGGACTTTTCTTTCACACACCATGTAAAAACAAGTCCTCTTTTTAAGAGGCGGTCGTTGATATTATGCAGCCAATTTGTAATATGGGGTTCCTTGTCAAAAAGGGGGACACCACCGCCAAGATATTTCTGCACCCTGTCATCTCTTAAAATATCAAAATAGGCATCCATATCTTCCCTTGCAAACGGAACCAACTGAAAACGCTCTGTTTCCAATGTTGGGACACAGGTAAAATAATCTTTGAACTTCTTCAACTTTTTAGTCTCCTTTCCGCATGGCGCTATGGCCTATCGATAAGATACATATAATACATGATCCACGTAGAACCGATGCCTAAATCTGCCACCTCCAGCATCATGTGTGTGGCCACAATACTTGCGTCCATATCGCCGCTGTGTTTATGATCCTAACCACGCTCCCAACATATTTCTTTATCGTAGCAGACAATAAAAGCCAGCGGTGCATGATAATGGCACTCGATACATTTTTCAATGTTTCAATTTCCTGCTTATTCCTGAAAATTCATTCATAAGCCTGTCCTTTCGTTTCCCTTTCAGAGTGTACGATCTGCCACAAAGGTTTCATAGGCCCTGATGCCTCTATCCCTCATACTAAAATCGCAGATACCGCCGTTGATTAACCGAATGGGATAAAACAGAGCCTCAGCAATTGCTATTTTATAATCATCCAGGAACATCTCATAAGAATATCCCTTCACATTCCGGCACAAGCATTCGTAATAGTGGTCAAGAAAGGGTTTCGAGCGCGCTTTATCCGGCTCAATGTGGAGCGCCATAAGCATGGCCAGATCTTCCGTACAGAGCCCTGCACGGACAGCTTCCAGGTCAATCATCTTAACGGATGTACCAGGGGATTTCGATAAAAAAATATTTCCCGGATGTAAATCCCCATGGATCATGGTAATATGTTTTCCCCGCTGAAATCTTTCCTCGATCATGGGAATATATCTTTGTTTTAAGAACCCAATAGCATCCGCAAAATACTGAAAGGTATCCCCATCAATGGTATTGCTTAATCCGTTCCAAACCTTTGGAATCCTGCCCGTTTCCTCTTTCTCCCGATATGCAAGAAAATCCTGCTCCATACCGTTTATATGGGCAAGCAGATTTTCCTTCGACTTATGCCTGATGTCCGGTCCCACTTTCTTAAGCGCATTCTCATTTTCCCAAAAAACAGCATGCATTTTTGCAATTTCTTTCAGCAGAATACCATATTGACTTCTGAATAATGCCCCACGCTCACTGACCTCATCAAAATGGATTCCCTGAACGCTGTCAGCCACCTCGTCCATCAGTAGAATTTTTTTATCAAAATCAACACAATATACCTGTGGAACTGCCAATACATGCCGGCAGAGTAAATCGTATCCCAGAAGTTCTTTGTCATCGCCATAATATACTTTTTCCACCAATCGAAGTTCCTGCTGGGGCGTCGCTACTGTCATATAGATGCTCACATATCTTTTATGCGCTTCCGGCTTTCTTCTTGTGATCTGATAGTTTCCAAGATTGGGATGCACCCTGCGGACAGCCTCAATGACTGCGGCATCCTCCAAACCAATGCTTTCTTCAGGCTTTGTACCACCTAACTGCCCAATGATATAATCAGCAAGGTGCCTTGCCTGCCAGTCCATCCTGTCCATTTTCTTTTCCTCAATCTCCGGGTCGAATATATATGCCGGCATGATGATCTCATCAATAGAACATTGGAATATCTGTGCCAGAACAGGCAATAATGATGTGTCGGGCATGGTATGTCCATTTTCCCACTTGCTGATTGCCTGCGCTGATATACCAAGCAAGTCCGCAAGTTGTTCCTGCGACATTCCGTTTTGCCTTCTCAGAAAAGCAATTCTTTTTCCAAACTGTTTTATGTCAAGCATGTTATCTCCTTCCTCCGTAAGGTTTCATCTATCCATAGCGAGTTGATTTTAGTATAACAAAACCTCCGCCCAAAAAACATACCCAAAACAGCAACATGCCTTAACTTACGGTTTACCTGCTGTAATTGCTTTAGGCCTCGTCTCCCTATATATCTTTTGGTTTGTCTTTCCTTTTTATCAGATGGCAGGAACCGTCATCCAAAATCACGAAAAAAAGGGTCCACCACCCACTGTGATGAACCCCACAAAATTTATTCTATTTCCCTACACAGGAATCCTCGCCTTTGATCCGGTAATCCTGATCCACCCTATCCAAAAGGCCTTCTCGGCTTTCCCTGACCCTATCTATACTCGTGAGCGCATTGATTCTATGCCGGTTTCTGCCCTGGCTTTGCAGAAGCCCTCACTCGTTATCCATCCATGTTGGCAAATGTGATTGAGCATGCGTAAAATTCACATTACAGAAAATACTGCCCCTCAGGCCCCGCAGGCCCCGCACAGCAGCAGCTTGGTATAATCCTCCCTGGGATTGCCGAACACTTCCTCCGTCTCCCCGATTTCGATAATATGTCCGTCTTTCATCACCATAATCCGGTCGCACATGCGGTAGACTACATTGATGTCGTGGGAAATAAACAGACAGGCCAGGTGCATCTCCTCCTGCAGCTTCAAAAACAGCTCCATAATCTGGGCCTGAATGGTCACATCCAATGCGGACACCGGTTCATCCGCAATGAGAAATCCCGGATTGGTAATCAATGCCTGGGCGATACTGACCCGCTGCCGCTGTCCGCCGGAAAGCTCTGACGGTCTTCTGTGAAAATACCGTTCATCCATCCCCACCCGGCGCAGCATATCATAAGCCGCTGCCTCCCTGTCCGCTTTGGTCATGGCCAGACTTCGGTCCAGTGCCCCTGCGGCCCGCAGCGGCTCCTGCAGCAGCCATCCGATGGTCTTTGTTGGATTCAGGCTGCTGTAGGGGTCCTGAAATACCATCTGGGGACGGATACTGGCATGTATGATTTCCCCCTCCACACATGGATTGATTCCCAAAATGGCCTTGGAAAGGGAGGTTTTTCCGCAGCCGCTCTCTCCCACCAGCCCCAGACTTTCCCCGGAATAAATCTCAAAATCCGCATCCCATACCACGCACTGGCCTTTCCGCCGGAAAAGCCGTTCTGCCAAAGTCCTTCTCTTTCCGCCGGTGCCTTCCGCCTGCTCCGAAGGCTGATTGCTTTTGCCGTCCTGGTAGTACACGGATAAATTGTGTACCTTCAGCACCGGATTTTGTTTCTTGTCCGCCCTGTCCCTGCTCTGTTCTTCTGCCTTCCCTTCCATTCTGGAAGGCACTGCCTCCACAAGCTGTCTGGTATAGGGTTGACTTGGATGGTCAAATACTTCCTCCGCAGTCCCGGTCTCCACCACACAGCCGTCCTTCATCACCGCTACCCGATGGCAGAGCCTTCTGGCCAGATGCAGGTCATGGGTGATAAAAAGCATGGCATTCTTCTGTTTTCCGTTGATATCACGCAGCAGCTCCACAATCTGGTTCTGAATGGTCACGTCCAGGGCTGTGGTGGGTTCGTCCGCCACAATGAGCCTGGGATGCAGAATAACTGCCATGGCAATCATCACCCGCTGCCGCATTCCCCCGGAAAGCTGGTGGGGATAGCTGTCATACACCCGTTCCGCCTCATGAAGCCCCACTGCCCGGAATGTCTCCAGTACCTTGGCCCGAATCTCCTCTCCCGTCAGCTTCGTATGGAGCCGCAGTACCTCTTCCACCTGCTTCCCTGCCTTCCGGGTAGGATTCAGACTGGTCTGGGGTTCCTGAAACACCATGGACATCTCCGCCCCCAGATATTTCCGGTAAAGCGCTCTGTCACAGGGCCTGCCTGCCTGCCGCAGCACCACATCATCAAACAAAATCCGCCCTGTGGTCACTTCTGCCCCTTCTGACACCAATCCCATCAGCGTCAGCGCCGTGACGGATTTCCCAGAACCGGACTCTCCCACAATGCCCAGAATCTCTCCGTCATGGAGATCCAGATTCACATGCTTTACCACCTCCGTGCCGCCGAAAGCTACGGACAAATCTTCTATCTTAATCATTTGATGTGCCGCCTTCCTCCAATTCCCTGGAAATGCTTCCTTCCCTTCACCCTTCCAACCGCCGTATCCCCTCGCTGAACAGGGAAAATCCCAGCACAAGCCACACAATCGTCAGGCCCGGTGCCAGGGCACACCAGGGTGCCGACTGCAGATATCCCTGGGCGTCCGAAAGCATATTGCCCAGGCTGGCATCCGGAGGCAGCACCCCGATTCCCAGATAACTCATGCCGGACTCCGCCAGAATGGCATTGTTGAAACCGATCATCACCGACACCCAGAACACGGAAAAAATATTAGGCAGTATATGGATAAAAAGAATACGGAGTTTCCCCACTCCCATCATCCTGGCCCTCTTGATATAATCCGCATCCCGCAGCCGGATAAATTCACCCCGGACAATCCGCACAAAACTGGGCGTAAAAACCAGGGACATGGAAATAATCACATTCTGCCTGCCGGTTCCCAGCAAACTGATGATTACCAAAGTCAGCAGAATACTGGGAAAACTGTTCAGGGCATCCGTGACGCGCATGACAAACTCGTCCAGTACACCCCCGAAATACCCGGTAAACGCCCCCAGAAGGATTCCCGCCAGTCCGGAAAAAAACACCACCAGGCTGCTGATGACCATGGTGGTACCAAGTCCCTGCATAACCCTGGAAAATATATCCCGCCCGAAATTATCCGTGCCGAACAGATGTCTCAGGGACGGCGCCGAAAATTTTTCCGAGGCGGACATTGCCGTAGTGCTGTAAGGAGTCCAGAAAAACCCCAGTATGCCCAGCACCACGGCAATACCCGTCATCACAATACCGGCATACAGATATTTATTCCACTTTTTCCCGTTTTTCTTCATACCGGCTTCTTCCTTTCCCCATGAACCGTGCCAATCCTGTAAAACTGCGCTCCTCCCGGTTCCCTCCGGCCAATTTATGGAAACATCCGTGCCCTGCAGTCAAACTGCCAAAACATGCGCCCTTCTGTCCGCACCGCCCGGCCGCCGCAAAAAAGCCCTCTCCACCGCAGCCTTTACGAAATCCTGGGATCTACCACCTTATACAGAATATCCACCAGAAAATACACAAAAATAACCACAAATGTAATGTACAAAATCAATATCTCCACCACCGGAAAATCCCTTGTGGAGATGGAACTGATCAGCAGTCTGCCGATACCCGGCAAACCGAACACCTGCTCCACCACAATGCTGCCCGCCACAATTTCTGCCACAATCATGCCCAGAAACGTAATCACAGGCATCATGGCATTCCGAAGCACATGCCCATACATGACTCTCTGGTCCCCGCAGCCCTTGCTGTAAGCCGTGCGGACATAATCCGAGCCCATCTCCGTAAGCATGGAATTTCGTAAAAATCTTGCCGTCATGGCAATTTTCGGCAACGCAATGGATATGGCCGGAAACAGCAGATAACCTAAGAAACCCCAGAAATTCTCCTGATACCCCACATAACCGCCGGGAGAGAACCATTTTAACAGAATACCGAACAACCAGGTCACCAGAATGCCCAAAAAGAAAGACGGCACCGCCATAGTCACCTGTGTAATCACCCCCAGGGCCGCATCCAGCACACGGGATCTGCTCTTTGCCCACAGTACACCCATGGGAATGGATATCAGTACAATCAGCACCAGGGAAATCGCCGCCAGCCACAGCGTCACAGGAAGCTTGTCCCCGATCAGCTCCGCCACCGGCATCATTTCGTTCATATTTTTGGAATACCGGTAGCTGATGCCAAGGTCTCCCCTCAGCACCCCTGCAGCCCAGTTCCCGTAACGCACCAGGGGCGGGTCATTTAAGCCCAGTTCCTCCCGAAGCGCTTCCTCCCGTTCCGGCGTGGCCTCCGTGCCCAAAATGGAGGAAACCACGTCCCCGGGAATGATCTGAAAGGCAAGAAAGGCAGCCGCGGAAACCAGAAACAATGTCATAATGAGAGTAATGATTTTTTTACCTAAGTATTTCACACTGCTGCCTCCTATTAAAATCGCTGCGCGATGGCTCTAAAGGGTGATGTTTCTTCAGCGCTTCCTCTCGAGAGAA
>CAJTXE010000059.1:0-2200 GCA_910580225.1 uncultured Acetatifactor sp. | reverse complement strand
TCATTCCAAAGGACTCTCATGAAAGTTCCTCTCTCGCGCTTTCGAAACTTCACCTCCGCTGCGCGATGGCTCTAAAGGGTGATGTTTCTTCAGCGCTTCCTCTCGAGAGAAACTTTCATTCCAAAGGACTCTCATGAAAGTTCCTCTCTCGCGCTTTCGAAACTTCACCTTCGCTGCGCGATGGCTCTAAAGAGTGATGTTTCTTCTGCGCTTTCTCTCGAGAGAAACTTTCATTCCAAAGGGCTCTCATGAAAGTTCCTCTCACGCGCTTTCGAAACTTCACCTTCGCTGCGCGATGGCTCTTAAGGGTGATGTTTCTTCTGCGCTTCCTCTCGAGAGAAACTTTCATTCCAAAGAACCCTCATGAAAGTTCCTCTCACGCGCTTTCGAAACTTCACCTTCGCTGCGCGATGCCACCACCTTATTCTACAATGTACACGGTACTCATGTCCTGCACGTACACGGGATAGAACTTATATCCCGCAAGGCGCTTGCTGATCGCCGTCATATTGGCAGGAGCCTGGATGAAGACGCTGCCCGCCTCATCGCAGAGAATCTTCTGCAGCTCCTTGTAATACCCTGCCTTCTCCTCGGGATCCAGCGCAGCCTGGGCCTTTGCATAATTTTCATCATAGGCCGCGCTCTGGAAATTGATGAAATTTTTCTTGGAGTCGGTCTGGAAGCGGTTCATCAGGTATCCGGGGGTCATATCGCAGGTAAGGGCGGTAATGGTGGCGTCAAACTGGCGTCCGTTGTACACCTCGTCAAGCCAGGTACCGTTCTCCATACCCTTGATGGTGGCGTTAATGCCGATATTCTTCAGCTGCTCCACGATGACCTCCCCGGTCTGCATGTGGAACGGGTAAGTGGAGACAATGGCAATCTCCATATCAAATCCGTCCCCGTAGCCTGCGTCTGCCATCAGCTCCTTGGCCTTCTCCACATTGGCAGTGCTGCCGTAAGTATCGTTCAGGTCCACATAGTACTCCTTCAGAGTAGGCAGCATGGCGGAACTGATCAGAGTACCGTTTCCGCCTCCCACAAAGCCGTTGATCTCGTCCTTGTCCAAAGCGTAGCTGATGGCCTGGCGCACCCGCACATCGTTCAGCGGTTCCACGGCATTGTTCAGAAACAGCGCCTGCACCATATTGGTGGGGGAGGAAATCACCTGATGGCTGTCCTTGAGAGCCTGGGCCTGGGAATCCGTCAGGTAGGCATAGAAATCAACGGTACCGCCCTGGAGCTCCATCAGCGATGTATCCCCGTCGCCCATGATCTTGAATTCCACACTGTCCAGATAGGGAAGCCCCTCCTGCCAGTAATCAGGATTCTTCGCCATGGTGATGCCCTTTAAAGGCTCGTAGGAAACATAAGAAAACGGCCCGGTGCCAACAGGATCCGCCCCTTCCGCCTCCCCGCTTCCCGCGGGAATAATGGCTGCCACAAAGCTGTAAATCAGCTCCGTGTTGGCACTTCCTACCGTAACCTGAACCGTCTGTTCGTCGATTATATCAACTGCCTGTATCGTGCTCAGGGTGGAAATTAAGGGAGTGCCATCCAACAGTCCCGATACCCTCTCCAGAGAGTACTTCACATCCTCAGCAGTCACAGCGTTTCCGTTGTGGAACTTTACACCCTCCCGGAGCGTAAAGGTATACACCAACCCGTCCTCCGAAACCGTGTAATCACTGGCAACCGCATTGATCAGATTGCCGTTTTCATCCGGCTTTACCAAGCCTTCAAAAATGTTGAATAAAATTTCCTTAGTTCCTGCCGCCGTTGCTTTATGAGGGTCAAGACTGTCGATATCCTGTTGTATTCCTACAACAATGGAGCCGCCGTACGTAACATCCGACGTCCCCTGTCCGGCCTGGTCCGCCTCCGCTGCGCTTTCTTCGGATGTGCTCTCTTCCGCCGAAGTATCGCCATCCTGTGCCGCATCGGTGCTCTCCTGCGCCGAACCGGAATCCTGGGAACCTGCCCCGGACTCCACAGAGGAATTATCCCCCGAAGACTCTCCTGTGCCGTCTGCGCATCCGCCCAGTACAGCCATTGTCAGAAGTGCCGTGAAAAGAAAACCGCAAAGTTTCTTTTTCAAAAGAATGCTTTTCAAATGAAAGACCTTTCTCATTCTGCTCTTCTCCTCTTCGATTAATAAACCTCTCACTATTCAATTGTTTCCCTCATTTTACCATAGAAT
>CAJTXE010000058.1 GCA_910580225.1 uncultured Acetatifactor sp. | reverse complement strand
AGGGGCAGTCTGCGCTTTTTTGGCTACCCGGAAGGTGGTGTTTCATAGTAAAAAATCACAGATACATATTTCTTGACCAGAATTTGAATGAGTCAGAACTGTTACAGATAATGGCACACGAACTTGGACACGCCATACTGCATCGAAAGCAGAATTGTTACTTTATCAGGAATAAAACTCTTCTGCTCAATTCCAAAACGGAATTGGAGGCCAACTTATTTGCCGCTGAGTTACTTGTCAGTGATGATACCATATTAGAGCATCCTGAATATACCACTGTTCAGCTATCTCGATTTCTAGGGTATGAGGAACGGCTCGTCGAGTTATGGAAACAAAATCATAATCTATAATATTTACTAACTAAACTATTTTAGCATTTCAACAAAATACAAACGAAAAGGGGAAGCATTATGGGATTCTTCGATTTACTTAAAGGAAATCACTACAAAGAAGAACTGGAAAAATCACAAACGGAATATGATTCACTAAAAAACTCAATAACACCGGATATGCAAGATGCATTATCACTAAAAAACTCAATAAGTAGTTTACAAGATAACATTACCTCAACACAAAATACTCTTAATGATCTACTGGGTATCATTGAATCTAAAAATGAAGAAATTTCATCTTTAGATTCAATAATCGAAGAAAAACAGCGGCAAATTATTTGCTTGGAAGACGAAATTCTGGTACAAGAATTTGGACTTTACAAACCGAAATTTGATTTTGCAAATGCTTTGGATTATAAAGATGCTTTATCGCAAGTTCGAGATCATCAAAAATACCTTATTAAGAACAATCGTGCTGTTAATGGTAGTACTAATTGGGCTGTAAATGGTAATGCTACCAAAGGGAAAAAAATGGTAACAGATACCCAGAAACTTCTTCTCCGGGCTTTTAATAACGAATGTGATGAATTAGTAAGCAAAGTTAAATACACAAATTTCGATGCCTCGCTTAATAAAATAAAGAAAAGTGCTGAAACTATATCAAAACTTGGAAACGTAATGGAAATTTCAATTACCCAAGAATATTTGCGTTCAAAAGAAAGAGAGTTAAGGCTTGCTTTTGAATATCAGTGTAAAAAACAGCAGGAAAAAGAAGAAGCAAAAGCGGCAAGGCAAGAACAGCGTGAACAGGCAAAAGTTCAAAAAGAATTAGAAGAACAACGCAACAGGATTGAAAAAGAGCAGACTCACTATTTAACAGCCTATGAAAAATTAAAAATACAACTTTCTCAACATCCCGATGATGCAGATTTACTCAATAAAAAACGCGAAATGGAACAACATCTTTCTGATATTAATAAGTCGCTTAACGATATCGATTATAGGCAGGCAAACATGAGAGCTGGATATGTTTATGTCATTTCCAATATTGGTGCTTTTGGAGAAAATGTATATAAAATTGGAATGACACGACGCCTTGACCCACAAGATCGAATCGACGAATTAGGCGATGCATCGGTTCCTTTTAATTTCGATGTGCACGCTATGATTTTCTCTGACGATGCCCCAGCACTGGAAAATGCTCTCCATCATGCTTTCGAAAATAAAAAGGTAAATATGGTTAACCAACGGAGAGAATTCTTTAATGTTACCCTAGAAGAAATCAAGAAGGTAATTAAAGAAAACTTTGATAAAACTGTAGAATTTATCGATGTTCCCGATGCCGAACAGTACAGAATAAGCCAAAAAATGAAAAACCAGTAGAACTAAACTCAGTTGCAACGTCGCAACTCCGCAACATGATACCATGGTTGCGTTTCCGTCCGCTTAAACCGCCTATGGCGTTTTAATAAAAACCGAAAGAAAAGAGGAAATTCATTATGGCACTTATTAAATGTCCCGAATGTGGAAAAGAAATATCAGACAAAGCAACTGTCTGCCCAAATTGTGGCATGCCATTAAGGCGAGAAGATCGCGGTACCTATGATGTCACAATCACAAGAGAAAACCAGTGGTTTCTCATAAATCCAAAGATTAAAATAACTGTGGATTCAGCAGGCGAGTATATGATAGAAAATGACAGTAGTATTGTTATCCCATTAACCACAGGTGCGCACACTATAGTGTTTTCTTCTGGCATAAGGAAGACACAAACAAATATAGATGTGACCGAAAATATGAATATATCTGTAAAATTCAACAGGTCGAGTGGGGAACTTAATGTAAACGGTTATAAAACAGCATCACAAACCAACTCTCCTAACGTATCCATAGGTATAGGCGGCGGTTTTTTCAAAAGTAATTAAACTTATAAGTGAGATGATTTTAAGTAATAACAAAACCGCTACGGAGCTTTAATAAAAAATCAAAAGAAAAGAGGGAATTCATAATGAAAGGAACACAGCTTCAATTTTATGTGCAAGACGGATTTATCGATCGGCTTGCTGACAATGATATTATTGCCCAACGTGTAACCGATGGATATATTAATGCTACAGCAATGTGTAAAGCTTGCGGAAAAAAGATAAATGACTATGGACGGCTTTCCAATACACATGCGTTTCTAACCGAATTATCTTCCGTTACGGGAATTCCCGCAACGGGATTAATTCAAACAATTCAGGGTGGAACTCCGCACTTACAAGGTACTTGGGTACATCCACAAGTTGCCATTAATCTTGCCCAGTGGCTTTCACCAAAATTTGCGGTGTTAGTTTCACAATGGGTATTCGAATGGATGTCTGGTAATATCCAGCAGCCACAGCTGCCTTACCATTTAAAGTGTTATCTTGTAAATATGGCAAGTGTACCATATGGATATTTTTCCATGCTGAATGAAGTTACATTATCCCTCATAGGTCCACTTGAAGCACTTGGCTATACTGTTTCATCTTCTATGATTCCAGATATATCACTTGGACGTACTTTTTCAAAGCACCTTAGAAATCTGGGTTATCCTGTGGATACCTATCCTACATATCCTCATAAATATGAGGATGGACGTATTGTTGAGGCCAGGGCATATCCTAACGCCCTTATTGGCGAATTACGGAGATTTTTTGTGGAAGACTGGTTACGGGACAAGTCTCAGAAATATTTTGCAGAAAGAGATCCTAGTGCATTGCCTTTTCTTAACCAGTTTTTATCTCTCCCGAATTATCGTGAGGTTATGGGATATATTGAAGTAAATGCATAATCAATTGCGACGTCGCAACTCCGTACCATGACAATATAATATGCTTACCAGGGGAGCCGATGGGGCGATTATGTCAGCTGCCGGACACTTACGGAAGGGAGCTGGTGCCAATGGTTACATATTCTGATCTGATTCAGTTTGTAATTATGCTTTGCGCTGTGATAACTCTTGTTATCTACATTACACGCAAAAAATAGCGCCCTCGCTCTGGCAAAGTAAGGCGCTACTTTTTGTACCAATCATTTGCCGGCGGCTAGGCCACATCTAGCCATCGGCTCTCTTGTTAAGCATATTATATACCATGGAAGCATTTTTTACAACCATAATTTTTGCAAAACCGCCCGGTGTTACCAGCACCGAACGGCTTTAGATATACCCCGGAGGGATACAGTTTATCACAAGAATTATTGTATCATCTCCGGGAGCAGCTTGCAAGCGATTTTTCGTGGGCTGTTATTTTTATACACTTTTTTAAGGAGGATGATGCAATGAAAATCGAAAAGTTGCCGTCCGGCTCCTACCGGATACGAAAAACTTACAAAGGCCAGGTGTACACTGTCATATTTGACAATAAACCTACGCAGAAAGAAGCCATGCAGGCTATGGCGAAGGAACTGGACAAGGTACAAGGAAAGCATGTCAGCTTAACGTTCCGGAATGCTGCAGAGGAATACATCGGAGCAAAAAGGAACGTCCTGTCTCCCACCACAATAAGGTCATACAACAGTGCTATGAAAACCATCTCAAGGAAATTTCAGGATATTAATATACATGATATTACTGCACTGGATATCCAGTCCGAAATAAATCAGCTGGCAAAAGACCACAGCCCAAAAACCGTATACAATTACCACGGCTTCATATCAGCTGTCCTTGGGGCTTTTTGCCCAAACCTGAAGATTTGTACTACCCTGCCGCAAAAAGTCAAAAACGAGCCTTATGTACCGTCTGACGACGACGTGAAAAGGATACTGGAATACGCAAAAGGAACAGAATATGAAATCCCTATCATACTTGCCTGCCACGGCCTTAGAAGATCGGAGATCTGTGCGCTTACATCAGAAGATATAGACGGGGATGTCATAAGGATCAACAAAGCTATGGTGGAAAACGAAAATCTTCAGTGGATAACAAAGACGACAAAAACAACATCAAGTACCAGAGCGATAATCATCCCGGAAGAAATTGCAGCTAAAATAAAGGAACGGGGGTATGTGTACAAAGGCTATCCAGGGCAGATAACAAAATTCCTCTCCCGTGCAGAACAAAACCTTGGTATACCTCATTTCCCACTGCACAAGCTCCGGCATTATTTTGCATCAAAATTAAGTGCAATGAATATCCCTGAAGCAGATATCATGCGCATGGGCGGATGGGAGACGGACCACGTCATGAAGTCCGTATATCGGCATTCTATGGACGCAAACAACCAAAACACGCAGAGAAAAATTTCACAGCAACTCTGCGAATCAATCCTGGAAAAATAAATCTTGTCATGAATCTTGTCACGGAAATCTAAAAATGCAGTGTTTCAGGGCGTTTAAGCACTTAAATACCGTGGGTTCGAATCCCATATGCTCCATGCATTAAAAGGAGCCGCAAGTCCAGATTTTCCAGTAAAATCAATGGTTTGCGGCTTTTTTGTGCAACAAATTATTAGGGGATTCCATACTGTTAACATGCCTGCCGTCCGGCGCCATATCTCCGGACGGCTTTTTCTGTTATATCCGACACATACCAATCCCTTCCTCAATTCAACGCACCGGAATCTTCAGTACCTGGCCGATATCTAATCGGTCACTGGATAATCCGTTAAGCTTCTTGATCGCATCTACTGTAGTATCATATCTCCTGGAAAGCAGCCACAGTGTATCCCCTGCCTGAACCGTATATTCCACATAGGATCCGGACTGAGAAGCAGGTATCTTCAGCACCTGTCCCACATTGAGGAGATTGGTGGTAAGTCCATTCAGCTGCCGGATGGCTTCCACAGTGGTTCCGAACCGCTGGGCAATAAGCCACAGGCTGTCTCCCGCCTTCACCACATATTCCCGGACACCACTCTCCGTGCCCGGCTGCTGTGTTCCACCCGTACCTCCGCCGGATCCACCCTGCCCCGGCACATTGGTGCCGATGCCCAGATATACTTCATACAGCTTTTTCCAGGTAGCCGGACCCACAATCCCGTCCGGTGCAAGACGGACGGCCTGCTGGAACGCGGTCACTGCCTGCAATGTCCCGCCGCCGAAGATACCATCCTGAGCCGGCGCCGGAACTGTAGGATAATATTCCGATATAACGTCCAGAAGATATTGTAATGTGATGACATCCTGTCCTCTGGATCCCTGACGCAACACCACTGCCGGCGGGACTGTCCCGATTCCCAGGGAGACTCCCTCACCATTTAGCTCCGCCAGTCTGGCTACCGCCGTATAGATCGCAGAAATCTTGTACCAGGTGGATTTTCCTACGATGCCGTCCGCCGCCAGTCCGAAAATACTCTGGAATTTCGTCACTGCCGCCTTCGTGCTGTCTCCAAATGTGCCCTCCGGGTCCGTGATAGCAGGAATCGCGGGATAATTGCGCCGGATACGATTCAGGTAAGTCTGAATCGTCTGGACATCCAATCCTGTACTTCCGACCCGAAGAGCCGTTCCCGGATAGGAAGAAGGTACATTGGCAATGGCTTGCGCCTCCACGATTTCCACGTCATTTGGATAATAATTCCGCAAAATCTGCAGAGGAGTATATCCGTTTTCCGCCAGTGTCACCGTTCCCCACTGCGACATTCCCTGACAAGTCACCGTGGAACCGTTGCAGAAAGAAGTAAAATACGGCACATTCTGCCCCTGCCTTCTCACATATTCGTTGAAGATATCGTCCGTCACTCTGCTGATAGAGTCATAAATCGGTCTCCCATACACGAAATTCTGATCATATGCCGTACTGTTGGTGATATCATAATCATATCCTTTGCTTCTGTACCATTCTGTGTAAATCCGATTTAAAGCAAACGTAATAATAGCATAAATATTGGCCCGCAGAGATGCCTCTGGCCAAGTTGGATAAATCTCGCTGCTGGCCACATTTTTCACATAGTCCGGAAAGGATACCTGCACATTGGATGCATAGGAACCAGGCGCTCCCAAATGCACTGTAATCGGATTAGGAATCACTACCTGGCGCAGAATCCGCGGATCTGCTTCTCCGCCTTCCTGTGAGCGGGGTTCCTGCATGGCTACGGCAGGCTTTCCCACAAATATCCTTGACTGCCTGGGACGCGTCTGTCTCTGTTCCATGGGCACCAGCATAAGGGGCTGAACCGCTGTCTCCCCCTCATAGATGGGGATTTGGGTTACATAAATCATATCAAATCCCTCTTTCTGTCCGATTACATTGTAACTTTTATAGGGTAATCCTGAATAATACTGATTTTGTGAGAAGCTCTTATCCAGCGTCTCCAGGGGAACCTGCCGGGTCTCCCCATTCTCGTCCGTCACCAGGTCGTAGAGGCTCTCCCCCTGTTCTCCCAGAATCTTCACATGCACGCCGCCGAGGGGGACAGCGTCATGAGCCGTCCGTGCCTGTATACGCAAATATCCGATCGCCATATCGACTGCATTCTCCTTATTTCCTTGTCATAGATAGGATATGTAACACTCGGAAAGAGGTGACAGCATACTGGGCCGTTTATGTCATTATAGCAGCGATTTATAGCGTACATATCATAAAATCTGCCGCTTCTCCCGATATATGTAGTAACAGAACAGCTGCAAGACTTCTTTATGTTACTGCATATCCCGCTTACGAAAATGACGGTATACACAGAATGTTATGTTATTGAAACAAGTATCAGACACAGCATCTACAACATATTACCAGATCAGTATGATCCTTGTTACTTGCAGCAGGAAACGAATTTTCAGATCACTTACATAAGGGGGACAGATATGGAAAAATGGATTCATACAGGTTACACAGCCGGCAACGCTTATGACAATACAGTAAATACCAATGCCTCATCCAGCGAAAAGACAGAAAACAATAGTTTTTCCGATATGTTATCCGAAAAATATCTCTTTTCCCCAAAGGATTTGACTTTATCGGAATACAAACTTTATTTCCACGAAAAAATGAATAATCTTTATACACATCCTTCTCAGAAAAGGCTGAACTGGTTTATTGATATCACGGACGCCGCTTACAGAAGGATGCAGAACGACCCTGCCTATGAGCAACAGGTCCTGAATTTCCTGACCCAGGCCAAATCTACCAATTACCGCGGCTGTGTTCCCAGATTCGGTTTGATCCACATCGATGATACCTGGGAAAAGTGCTATGGCTATACCTATGGTATACAAGACGACGAACGTGCCAGACGTGCCGCCGCCAGGAAACGTCTGGAAGCCCAGCGTGCCAAAAAAGCGCGGCGTAAAAAACTGCTGAAAGAATATCTGAAGAAAAAAGCCCAAGCCAAGCGGCTCCAGGATCAGCTGCTGAACGCAAAAATCTCAAAGCGGAAGGTGGAACACGCCCGATTGCTGAAATCCTGGAACAATGACCGGCAGCGGGCCCAGGCAGAGCGGGCCTATGAGGCCAATCTCCTGATGCTGGCACGGCGGGAACAGCAGCTCGCGTCCCAGACACCATATTGAGAAAAATCAGAATGCCTTCCGCAGCCCCCAAAGGTTGCGAATCTGGTACTGCAATGTTTCAAAATCCCACACTTTTCCGCTGGTGCTTCTGCGGTTAGGATCATTCACATAAAACCCATCCTCATCATAGCCCCGAATCAGGATAAAATGGCCGGTGGTGGTAAAATCTCCCGGCCGCATACTGCAGACAATCAGACCCCCGGCATCCAGTTCAGCCTTCATTCTGTTCTCATCCAGCGGCAGCTCTTCCCCCTTCAGCCCCAGCAGTGCCGTCCCCTCCGTCCAAAGGCTCCAGCTGGTTCCCGACTCTGTATAAAACCCATTTTCAAAGGCAAATTCAGCCATCTCTCTGGGCGTCATCTCAATATCTTCTGTAAAATACAGGTATGCCATCTCCAGACAGAGCGGACCGCATCCTGCCAGACCGATCATTTCCTTACCATAAACATCATATCCCCAGCGCCTGTCCCACTGCATCAAAAGCGGCACCTCTCCTTCAACAAAATCCTGTGTTAAATCAATAGGCTTGCCGACATACTCTTTTCGATTGCCATATCCTGAAACATAATCTAAAGTCTCCTCATTTTTTTCCAGCAATTCCTCAAGTATCTCCGGAGTTTCCGACACATAGTCAATATCTCCGCCCGTATTGGAAGTCTGCTCCGTTTCCCCCTGCTGCGAATACATTGGAAGCGGTGCCTGCAGCAGATCCGAAATCCTGCGTGCAGCCCCCAACCCCCCCATACACAATACGGCGAAACATGTGATAAGGAAAAACATCCGGGCTGTTTTTCTCCTCCTACGACGACGCAGTGCTGCCGCACGTTTCCGGTTCCTTTCCTGTTCCGCTACTGCCCGATATCTGCCCTCTTTTACTACTATTCCCTCTTCGATTTGCCTTCTTTCAGCCCTGTCCCCTGCAGAGCAGCGATCTCCATAGCGACAGCCGTTGTTCCTGCCTCTTGCTGAAACACCGGATGGCACTCTGCCTCTCCCTGAAACATCGGACGGCACTCTGCCTCTCCCTGAAACATCGGACGGCACTCTGCCTCTCCCTGAAACATCGGACGGCACTCTGCCTCTCCCCGAAACATCGGACGGCACTCTTCCTCTCCCCGAAACACCGGACGGCACTCTTCCTCTCCCCGAAACACCGGACGGCACTCTGCCTCTCCCCGAAACATCGGACGGCACTCTGCCTCTCCCAGCATTATCGATGACTTCCCTCGTCAAGACACTACCGGCCTTTGGGGACCGCACCTGTCTCCTCCTATTGATATCATCCCATTTTACCGCACTGTGATTTCCGTTCATAAGCAAGCCCTCCTGTCATGATCTATTATACTGACAGAAAAACTTTCGGTTTTTATTATTTTGTTGCCGTTTTCCTAATATTTTATAAAGATTTACCACTCTCCGCCATTTACTATTGAATTGTATTATATCCTGCCTGAATGAGACGTTCTATGTCCACTTTCCCATTATCACGAAAAATCAGATATCCGGTCCCATTATAGTACTCGTACCCCACAATTTCCTGTGGATTTTTTATTTTACCACTTTCCTCTGGTATATTTATCTTTGCCCCAATCGGATATTGTCGTGCCATCTCCAGAAATGATATCATACTCACTGCCCTTCCTTCCACTTTCTGAATTCTCCTACAGTTTTTCCTTTTCGGGACAGCTTATGCAATCAGACAGCAGAATCCTCTTTTCCATGTTTCGCCTCAAGCCTCATGCATCACTGCGCTTTCTGCATAAGTCTCTGCATTCCAACTATGCGCCGCAGGCTACGACAGCGGTGCATTTCCATATACGGACCTGCACATAAAAAGAACGCCGATGAACATGTTTCCATGCACATCGACGTTCCCTTCTTTTGACTTGGTCCTTTTTTCCACAGGATATCATCCGCGCAGCTTTTTTACTGCTTTTTCGGCAATCAAACACCGACCGTGTTCGGTGAGCTGTACCACTTGTGACTCATCGGCTGCATAGAGACTGCCGAATTCCATGGCCTGCACACAGGCTCGGCTATATCTCTCATAAGAGGCCCGCCCCTTCAAAAGGTACAAATAATACAAACCATTCATCTCATAAAGCCTGCTGTCCACCATCAAATTGGATGGCAGCATAGATGCATACTCCATAATCCTGCCGATTCCGGAAAATACAAATACTGCAAAACCCGGACGGGCAGGCGGCTGACCAGCCTCTTTTGCATTCTCGTCGGGGGCACTTCCTGTGTTTTCCCCCTCTGTATGCTCCTCCCCTGAAGCACTGCCTCCGCCTATCTTCTCCCGCGTCCTCTGCAGAATCCGCTTCATTTCCTTGAGACACTCAATAAACTGATCACTTTCCCGCGCCTCTGCGTCTCTGTCAGAAAAAGTCAGTATCAGTCCCTGATCCGGCAGCATCATAATCTGCAGGTCAAATGCAAACTTGGGCGGCTTATATCCTACCTCTTCCTCTGCCTGCTCAATGATTTCCTGCACGATTTCCCTTGCTTTGTCACTGCGCAGGATAAAATCCTTATAATCGATCTCGTATTCCTCCAGTTCCGCATTGGACAGGAAGCATTTTACCGTCTTATCATCCACTCTTTCAATTCTCATATCATTATCCCCATATGCCAGACCTTGGTCCAACAGTCAGAATCCATGGATACCGCAATACTTTCAATCCAGGAAATCTGACCTCACTCCGCAAATACACGTTCTCCACTTTGACATAACTATGATATCATGATATTCTGAATTTTTCAATTATATAAGTTTTCCATTCTGTACAATATTTTATACATTCTTTTATTCAATCTGCCATCAATTCCTGTGGCCATCTGAGTCTTTCTTTCCCTTAAGAACCACAATCGAAATCGCCGCTACCGCAACAAATATAACGATAGCAATAATGACAACGACCAGAATCCAGTCAATTCCATTCTCAGATTCCACCGCCTGTCCGCTGGTCTCTTCCTCCGTTGGTGCCTCTGCAGAGGCATTTATCTCCTCCTCGGACGGAATCTCCTCTGATGATATATCCTCTACATCTTCTACGGATAACTCCTCTTCAGAACTGCTCTCCGGTTGGGGAGACGGACTGACAGAAACTTCAGGCGAAGTGCTGGGCTGAGGAGATCTGGATGCCGTTGATGCCACCTGCGTCTTTGACGGTTTCCGATTGTTTCCACTGCTCTGGCTGGTTCCATTAGAATTGTTATTCGATTCTTCCCAGCCAGGATTCCACCCATCATTTGGATCGTCATCGTCATCCTGATTACCCGAATCCGGCGGATTCTGTGTTCCCGGATCAGGAGTCTGCTGTGGACCAGGATTCGGGGTTTCCTGCGCACCGGGATCCGGGGTCTGAACAGGCTCCGGGGTGTTAACCGGAGGAGGTGTCTCTTGAGGCACCTCTCCAAGCTGTACCGCCGCCGGAATCTCCACATCATCCATCTGCTTCAGTTCCGTCCCATAGACATACTGAAGAGAATCCTCTACCACGCTGACTTTCGCAGCCGCTTCCTCACCGCTGCCATTCCGGATGATGACCTTACCAATGGTGAGGGCATCCGTGTTCTCCGCAAAGAGTGCATCCACTCCCGCCATGTAAATATTCAGTTTTTTCTCATTTTCGTCATAACGGAATTCCGCAATTCTGGCGTTATTCTGTCCAAATTCAAAATCTACCTGCACCGCCTCTGCAGACTCCACTGTCAGACTGAATTGAAGTGATGAAACCTTCTCCTTCGCGGCGTGCTGGGAACGGAGCGTTACCGTCCCCGTCCCATCCAGCTCAAATCCGTCGCTGCTTTGCGCCTGCGCCTGCATTGACGGCAGAAATGCAAATACAAATACTGCTAAAAATGCAGCCAACATATATTTTCTCATATTCCATCCTTTACTTCGGCATATCTGCACGATCCAGTGTCACTTCCGGCAATACCGACGGTACTGTCTCAAACAGGCTGTCGCTGACAAGTCTCTGCCCCGCCTGCGTCAAAGCACTGTTCACACGGTAAAGCTCCGCGCGCACCTTTGTGATTCCAGAGAGATCCGTTCCGGCATCCACCCAGTAAATCCAGGTACCATTTCTTACATCCGTAATATCGCCCGTATCCGGCACATCTGCCAGAATAATGGAATCCGCCTTGACTACAATATCATCTCCGCTGCCGGAAACATCGCCTACATTGTTGCCATCCTGGTCAAACAGAAGCACCGAATTGTAGGCTGCATTCCCTTTATAGGATCCTGCAAAAATGATGGATCCTGCCGGAATCACATCCTCCGGTTTCTCTCCAAACTGGAATGCTTCTTTCAGCTTTCCTATTACTACATAGTCGCTGCCTTCTGTTCTCCTGAAGTCTACATTATCACCAGTTACACCCAATACATCCAGTTCTGCGATGGATACTGTGCTGCCGGCTGCCGGCTTCAAAATCAGCTTCACTGCGTTTGCCTCATAGGTACTGATATATTTGTCTTCCGAATTGGCAAAATGGATCGTCTGCACCTCTCCCGATTCAAATGTTCCTGTTGCCACGCTAAGCGGGGTTCCATCACCATATACCATAATCTCATAATCAACCCCGGACAATCCGGCTCCGCCGGTAACCTTAAATCCTGCCACGGTAAGCATCTTGTTAAAGTTCAGAGTGATCTCCGGTGCCTTTCCTGCAGTCGCCGTAAATATCGTATCTGACTTATTGTCGATCATGTTATCCTTGGCATATGTCGTCTCATTCTCCGGATCACAGTATAACAGATTATTGGTGCTTCCTGTGCCCGTCTCTCCTTCAACGGTCAGATCTTTTATGCTGACTGTCCAGAACTCCTTATCCAGGCTTCCGTCATGTTCTATCTTGACAGGTACCAGTTCCTTTACTGCGGAACGGTTCAGGTACTTATCGATCAGCGTAATCTTGTAGAATACGGTTCTGTTGTTGATGGTTGCGATCACGTCCGTATAAGTAACGGTATCACCTGTGGCAAAGCCCACCGGTTCCTCCTGGACAACGCCGCCCTCATACATACAGCGTACAATTTCGTATCCCAGTACATCTGCTGCGGGTATTCCCTTGGAGCTTAAATTGATTTCTACTTTATTTGCCTCCACAACATTCGCCGTAACGGCATCGCCCACAACATCTACCTTACCTTCCGTTCCAAGTATGCTGCCAGTCTCCTTATTCTCCACACGGTAAGCTCGTGCTTCGTCGTTGACATAGTAGATCGCCCGTGTTTCCTCCGGGAACTGCGCTGCATAACTGATGGTATCTGCATCCGGCGTCATTCCCCAACGTTCAAAGAATGACAATATATTCTTCTCTGCCGCTGCACAGCTCAGGCGCATCAGTTTCTGATCGCTGTCTCCACTGAGCGTCAGCAGAACTCCTCCCGGCGCCGGTGCTTTAGACGGCGTCCTGGAATACATATCGACCCTGGCAAAGAACAGGTTTGCAAGCTGCTCACTGTGGTCCTCATATGTCTTGAAATTATATCCGTCGTCAAATGCCAGGTGAAGCTGCCAGTACAGACCAAGCTGCGTAAATACATTGGAGGCCCTTCCTTTGGAATTAGACGTCACCTTCTTGTACACGTTCTCATACTTAAAACGTACACTGTCATTGGTCTCCTTCGCCTGGGCCAGCACAGCGAAATAGTTATTTGTTATCTCCGCCACCGCGTAGTCGCCCTGGTTGATACAATGTCCGATCTCATGGGCAATCCCCCAGCCAAAGTAGTTACCGCTCTGCCATATGCCTTTTTCGTCATAGACAAGGGAACCGCAATTTACCATACCGCTTGTAGATCCCCATCCGATACCGATATGGTTACCTGACGCATACATAAATGCTCCGGCAAACATCCTCTGATAACGGATATTCTGGTGGCATGCCGGTATTTTATCCACCGTATTCTGTGCATTGGCGTTTAAGCCCTTGTGCTGATAGAAGAGATACATCATATTTTCCATAGCTTCCATGGACTTCAGGATCGTCCTTGCCCTGGATTCTGTATCTGTTCCATTCTTCCCGGAACCAGCCCAAATCTGCTGCGCCGGCAGGGAGAACATCATGGTATCCAGCATGATATCAGAAGCTCCCAGGATACAGGTCTGATTATCAAAGGCACGCTTCTTCATCAAACTATTTTCTGAATAATAATGCTCTCTCTCATGCGTGTCCTCCATCTGACTTACATAGGTACCAAGCTTCTCAACATACTCCACTGTCCTTGCCATTCTGGCCGCTTCGTCTGTCACCTGATATAGATCAAGAACAGGCACCCTGACACCGCCGCTGACCCGGACCGCGTACTGATCAGCTGCATTTCTGCCTCCGTATTGGACATACAATGCACCGCCAGACTCATAATCCAGCGTCCAGATCTTGGGAACCGTAATTTCATTTGCCCCCACCTTCAGTTTCTGCACCGAGCGGAACATAGAGCTTGCCTCTGAATTATATTGCGTTGCAACCAAAGTAAGATCTGTTGCATCACCGGTTCTCTTCGTATTATGCCCAACATAGACTACGATTTTATCCTCTGCCGCAGCTGTCACACCGATCGGCTGCCAGGCATTCAGCCCGCCGAACTTCTTGCCCCCATCATTTGCACCAGTGATTGTACTGTGAATCCTGACAGGTTCGCTCAAACCAACTGCATTCAGAATCTTCTCTGCATTCTCCAGTTCGAGCTTCAATATCTCATAATCCGGATGCAGCTCACCGCTGACTTCATCCACCGTGTTGATACGCTTCCTCAGGTCGTCTATTGTCTTCTGTGTTACTTCCGGCTTCAGAACCAAATGAAGATCATCCTGATAAAGCGCCATTATATCATCAAACACAGAATCATAGTAATAGAAATAAACCTCGGAAATGTTAATTCCTCCAGATGCCCAATAGTTTCTCGCAATACCAAACTGAATCTTTTTCGCTTCCACTGCCTTGGGAAGCTTTACCATATAGTATGCCTTTCCGTCTTTATCTGAACTGGCTCTTAATCCCATCTGGTTTACACTATATGTCAGCTCTCCGTTTTCATCCCAGCACCGTATACTCACATAGTCATAGCTCCTATACTGTGACGTCACATCGTGGAATGCAAATCGGTCTATCGTATAGGTTTCATCAAATTCATATGTCAGCCCATGACGGCTCTGCATCTGATTGAATCCGCCTTCATCCCAGGTATCAGCAAAATAATGAGACGCAGGCTCATGGTCAACAGTACCCCAAGCAGTATTGGATTCCGTATCCAGAGGGCTGTCAACCATGGATCCCTCTCCCCTGTAGGTACTGATGATATGTGCACCCTTCTGTCCGCTCTCTCCGGTGTTAATCAGCTTATATTTCGGCATAACCGCTGCTTTTGCGTCCGTGGTAATCGCCAGAGAAATAGCGGACGGACCGCTCTCGCCAAGCTCGTTTACACCTGTCACATATATCTGGTATGCGGTCAAATCTTCCAATTCGCTAATCGTGTATCTGTTCTCCTCGATCCCACTGGCAATTTTCCGGAACTCTTCTCCGCTCTCCTTTGCCCTGTAATAAACATTATAGGAAACGGTATCCTCCATATCCTTCCAGGACACAATAATGCTTCTGAACTGCCCTGCCGCGTTCACATAATCAGGAGGATCCGGCGGGCCGCTGGGCTGAGGTTCAGCCTCTATGGTATCACCGTAACCACTGCGCCATGTACCGTTGGCCGACTGGACTTTTATAAAGTACTTCTCGTAATTGACCAATTCGTCCTGCATATAAGAGGTAATATCCAACGCATTGCCTCTTACCATTATCGTTTCAACTTCTTTTCCCTCACCGTCCTGCCAAATGGCAACTTCATATCCGGTGACATTGACACAAGGATCCCAGCTCAGACTGATCTGCTGACTGCCCGCAACGGCCACAAGATTCTTAGGAATATCCATCTGAGGCTCTGGTATCCGTTCCTCCATGCCGTTGACAAACTCAACTTTGGAAATCTCCGCCAGATTGCTGCTCTGCCTGGTTCCCTTGATAATCAGAGTCACCCGCTTTACCGCAATCTGACTGCCAAGGAAAAGTCTGATATTTCCCTGTGCATCGCGCTTTGCTTCAACGGCAGACTCCTCCAGTACCAAACTGAGACCGCCTTCTCCTTCTACGATAAATTCCTTCTCTACCGGCGGTTGCTCATTACCATACTCGTCCACATATACAATATTTACCGCCATTTTTGTGACAGGATTGTCACTTTTATTTCCAATGATAATTCCGTCCATTGCATTAGTAGACTGGGTACCATTAAATTCAAACTTCAGAGCAACCGGATGTTCCTCCGAAATATCCTCTCCCCAAACCTGCTTCAGAGCAACACTTCCATTGTTTCCCAGAAGGGCCTGCAAATCGCCCTCCACCTGAGTTCCGTTTCCCGCCTCAGGTGCAATGACTGACCTGGGAATCGCCTTTTCCATGCCTGCCTGCATATCTCTCGGATCATGATATGTCTGGGCAAAATGTTCCAGGTCTGCCAGATTGACAATTCCGTCACCATTCAAATCCGTCAACTCGGAACCTGTCCCCTGATCAATGGCATCCACCATAGCATTTTTATCTGCTTCATTAATCACACCATCATTTCCTGCCACATCTCCGATCGCCAGAACACCTGGATGTGCCTTTCCTGCTTCATAAGACACTCCCTCCTGAAATCCTGTCATGAGATTGATGGTATATGCGCGGCTTTCCACCTTCACACTCTGCACATAAGTAGCATACCCTCTTGCAGAAACTGTCAGGCTGTACTCTCCATCTGGAAGCTCCTCAAAATGTACCGTACTTTTCCCAGTACTGTTGTCTCCTATTTGAATAATATCTGACTTTTCAAATCCAGCTCCGCTTAACACAACAGAAAATTCTGTCAATTTGTTCAAGCTCTGTGCTGTACCGATTGATACATCTACCTGCCCCACATTTTCGGGCACTACCCGTTCTGTCTCTCCATTTATACCGGGCACAGTCCCTTCCGGCAACCCCGTTTCCTGACCATCTACCGGCTCTCCTGTCGCTCCGGGCACAACAGGTTCCTGAGTACCTGCAGGATTCTCGGTCGTTCCCGGTACAACAGGATTCTCGGTACCTGCAGGATTCTCGGTCGTTCCCGGTACAACAGGCTTCTCGGTGCCTGCAGGATTCTCGGTCGTTCCCGGTGCAGCAGGTTCCTGGGTGCCTGCAGGATTCTCGGTCACTCCGGGCACACTCGGCTCCTGCGAATTTCCCGGCTCCTCTGTCCCGGGTTCAGTCGGTTCCTGTGAAGTTTCCGGACCTTCTACCTCCTCGGATTCATCCGCTCCTTCTGTCGCCCCTGCTCCATCAGGCTCCTGTGTCGTTACAGGAATCTCCGTTCCCTCAGGTTCGTTGATATCCTGACCAGAACCGGGATTTTCTGCTGCTCCCGATTCCTCGGTCGGCTGCGTCTCTGGAGTATGTACATCTCCTTCTTCAGGAACCCCCTCTGTGTTGTCAGAGTTCTGTACATCGTCTGCTCCAGGTGCCTCCGATACAGCACCGGAATTCTGTGACGCCCCATCCGACTCCTGCGAGTCGACTGCATCCTGTACTGCCGTTTGGCCCGGCTGCACATCCTGCGCTTCTGGCTCCTGTGACACTGTCTGCATCATCTGAGCTGCATTGTCAGATTCTGTAGCATACGCCATCAGCCCGGCACTGACGGCCAGTACAACAGCCAATAGAAATGCCATTTTCCGCTTCATGCTTTTGTCCTCCCAATCTTTGTACCTTCATGATTAAAGCATAATTTTCCTCCCATAAGGAGGAGGTCTTTATTATACACTATAATGATCTTGGATGTAAACCAGGAAATTCCATTTTGCATTTTCCGTATTCAGTTTGATATTCAGCGTATTTTCGACTGATTTTTAGATAGAAAAATAATAGTACCAGATATGGAGGATATCTCTTCTGACTGATACCATATCCTGATAAACTATAACTTTAGTCAATGACATATTTTGACAGTAAACGTGATTTTATTTAAATAAAATTATATATTCGTTCATTCAATAACATCAAAAGCCGTCCCACAGGCCCACGGACTTCCCACGTCACAACGACCATGATGATATTTTTGTGATATAATCTCTCCCTCCCCTTCTACAATGTCAAGCCTCATCCGACTTCCCCCTGCCTGGCTATAGTCATCCAGCAATGCTATCAGAGCTTCCACATCCCTGTCTGACCAATTCTTCTGCTCTGTTTCCCTCATATCTTTCACCTCTTTCCCATACAGCGACGTACAGTCCTATTTCCATATAAATACAATTCATTTTTCCTTACTGGCTTCGGCTGCTCCCAAGCTCTTCGTCAACCGTATATCCGACAGCAAATACACCCTGGGCATGAAAACCAGCAAAGTCCCTTTTCTCACAGAGATACAGCTCTCCTTTCCTATCAGTTCATTGCTGATGCCAAGAGGATAATTGTTTGTGAGCACCGCATCCTCCAGGCCATATTTCAGTCCCCGCAGATATACCCCCTCTGCTCTCTCCGTGTGAGAAAAAACTGACACATATCCATTGTTGTCTCCTGACAGAATCAGGCATTGATTGGTTATCGCCGTGACAATACAGTCTCTGTCAACAACAAATCCCTGCCGCCCCTCCTGTGACAGTGCTGCCGCAACCTGCAGATTGGCCAGGGTATGATCCAGACGTCCTCCCGTTCCGCAATAAATATGAAACAAAGAATAGCCTGCCCGGATCCCTTCCCTGACCGCTGCCAGCATATCCGTATCATCCTTCTCGGCTTTGAGAGCAATCACATTGGAGTGCTTCGGTATATACTGCAGTGTATCAAAATCACCTATAGCCAAGTCAATCCGCACAGCCTTCTGTTCCAGCAGGCGAAAACCCGCGTCCACCGCTATAACAAGATCCTTGGTTCCGGGTTCGAAATTTATGCCGTAATTTTCACCGGCTCCCACGATATGGCAAATGCCTGTCTGCATTGTCCTATGTCCTTTCTGTCATATGGTTCCTTTCACCTGTCGTCTTCTGTATATCGCCCTTTTCCAGGTTTCCGGACCTCCCATTCATAAAATCTTCCTTGTGTACTTTTCAGTATATCATTTTTCATTCTCCTTTACCACCTGTCTATCCGCAATTTTATAATAATTACAGCTTACGAACAATTCCTTGTCAGATTATAAGAGACCTTTGCTGTACTATTATCAGGAATGAGCAATTCAGCCTTTTGCTTCTAAAGTGTTTCTGCCGCAAAACATCAGCTTCATTTGCAGAAAGCTTTCACTTCCTGCACTCTGTGGGCAATCATTTCAGGATTTATTTCGTGACAGTTCCCTGCCCCCTGCCTTGTAATTATAGACCGGCTTCAAGGTCTCCGTTATCCGGACAGTATCCCCGATTTGTTCAGCAATCTCCGCAATAGAGCGATAGGCAAAGGGAGCCTCGTCCAATGTGTCCGCCCCTACGCAGCTGCTGTAGATGCCCTTCATCTCTTTTTTGAAGTCCGATACGGTATACCGGGTTTTTACGTCCTCACGCTTCAGCCTCCTGCCGGAACCGTGGGGCGCCGAACAGTTCCAGTCCTCATTGCCCAATCCGATGCCCAAGATCATGCCGTCCCGCATATTCGCCGGGATGATTACCCGGGCTCCCTTTTCGGCAGCGATACTTCCCTTCCGGAGCACCCCGGAAGCGTCCAGATAGTTATGCGCCACAGAGAACTGCTCTGAGGCCTTCCATTTCATACCCTTCAGGATTTCCCTTACAATGACCTGCCTGTTCAGTTCGGCATAGTCCTGGATGGTCTGCACGTCTTCCATATAGACTTCCTTTTGCTCCCCTTCCAGATAGCTCATGAAATAGGGTATCACCATTCCCTGTTCTTTCAGGTACGTACTGGCAAGCTTTGTGTAGTATTCTGCCACTTCCTCCCCCAGATGCCTGCTGCCTGTGTGTACCACCAGATACAGGCTTCCGTCCTCTCCCCTGTCAAGCTCAATGAAATGATTGCCGCCGCCAAGGGTGCCCAGGCTCCTCTCCGCCTTCTGCCGGTTGATATGCCCGGCACAGTGGAGCTTTTCATAGGAAAATCCTTCCGCCATATGATGGGGTTCTTTCCTTATGGCAAACCCCGACGGCACATTTTCCCGGATGATCCGGTCCAGCTTTTGGAACTCTGCCGTATTCTTATTCAATTTCACACAGGTCATGCCGCAGCCGATGTCCACGCCCAGCAGCTGAGGGATTACTTTTTCTGTAATTGTCATGGATAAGCCGATGGGACCCACCTTGCCGGGATGAATATCCGGCATCAGGCGTATTCTGCTACCCTCCGCCATCTGGCTGTCGCATATCATTTTCACCTGCGCCTGGGCGTATTCTTCCACGTCTTCCGTAAATATCTTTGCTTCGGCGTAAATACCTTTTACTGTCTTCATATTTTTCTCCTTAAAAACGGGCGCAAAAAAAGCACCCCAAAGGTGCTGCCACAAGAAGGATATCTTCATAAAAGCTTTGATGCATGTCACGAATAGTCTGTTCAAGACAAAACTATCTATCAATACCTTCGGAGCACTGTACCTTTGATTATCGGTTCCTCTATTCTGTTCTGACGTTGTCTGTTGTTATTCTGCACGATAAGCCCTCCTTTCCTGAATCTCTTTTTATTTTGGCAGCAAATCCATGGTAACACAAAGGCTGCGGATTGGCAAGCAAAAATAACCCCGATGAACTTCTTCACCGGGGTCTTTGAAGCAGGGCAACCCCTGCTGCGCAGGGCTACAAGGATTCGAACCTTGAAATGACGGAGTCAGAGTCCGTCATTTCAG
>CAJTXE010000057.1 GCA_910580225.1 uncultured Acetatifactor sp. | reverse complement strand
TGAGGAAGTCCCTTTTTTATTTGTATTTGTTTGTCACCCCTCCGCACTATCCAACATCTGCGGGAACGGGGGGTGACGGAGATCATTGCCATGGGAGCGTCCTATGGCGGGACGGCCACGGCGGTTGCTGCGGCAGAGATTCCGGAATTGGTGGGAGTGGTAATTCTTTCCGCACCGGCGCATGGCATGGAGATCGATGCGATAAGCGCCATGGAGTCCGTCACCGCACCGGCGTTTTTTGCCGTTTCCAGGGAAGACTGGCAGAATGCTCCGGGTGTGTATCAGGAGCATGTGGAGTCCCTCTACGAAGCCTGCAGATCTGACCAGAAGGAGATTCATATTGCAGAGGGTTCAGATCATGGTACGGATATGATTACGGTTCCGGAGGAGGGAGAACTTGGATATGCGGTTTTACCGAAGACGCAGGAGGAGCGGAAAGCCAGGGAGGAGCTGGCCGATGAACTGATGAGGTTTGTCAATGAGGCATTTGGAGAGGACAAGGCAGCAGAAGAGACTGCAGTATCTCAGGATGCGGCTGCGGGCTCATTGATGCCGTCAACAGGAAAGGACACAGCAGGTTCGGAGGAAGTACTTCAGGAAAAGGAACCGGCAGATTCCATGACGGCATCTCAGGAAGATAAAACAGCAGGAATGCCGGAACAAATTAGAGATGGGAGGGATGTACCTCAGTCAGCAAACAATTTGGAAGCGGACAGCGATGCAGAGGAACAGACAGGGGATCAGCGTTTTATATTCTGGTCTGCAGCCTGCGGAATTAGTGCTGTGGCTGTGATGATTATTCTGACAGCTATTATTCGCAGAAGACATTTCACGGGACCGTGATAATATATTTTGATACCTTATTGGAGGAAGCTTTGGATGTGCCCAGGATATATCTGTCATAACAGCAGGATTTCCATGGGTAATAGACAATAAAATTCAAGGTGTTTAAGAGGCATTAGAATGCCGGGAGATTGATTCCTTTTAAACCGGTAGTTTGCCTGAATACAGAATAATGTGATTTTTGGCATTATAGATACAGAAAAATGGAAACAGAGTTAGGAACAGGAGAGAATCACCAGGCGTAGACAGGGCTGATTTGGGAGGATTACGATGTTAAAAGCCGGAGACAGGATCGGAATTGTCTGCTGTTCAGACGGACAGAAACATTCCGACAGCAGGAAAATAAAATATTTGGAAACCATTTTACGAAAAATGGGATTTTTTGTCTGCTTCAGCGACTGCATTTATGAAACAGAAAGCGGATTCGGCAAAACCGCCGGAGAACGTGCCCGGGCGCTGATGCAATTTTACAAAGACAGTGCTGTAAAGGGAATCTTTGATATATCGGGAGGGGATCTTGCAAACGGAATACTGCCATATCTGGATTATGACGTCATCGCAAATAGCGAAAAGGTCTTTTGGGGGTACAGCGATTTGACTGCCGTTATAAATGCTGTTTACGCGAAAACAGGGAAAGCCTCCGTATTGTATCAGATCTGCAATTTGGTCAAGGAACCTGTGAGAGAGCTACATTCCATGGAAGAGGTACCATCCATGGGAAAAGGACATCTGAATGAAAAACGGTTTACAGAATTCCAAAATAGTGTAATAAAAGGAACAGATGACTTATTCCGGATCAATTATCGGTTTCTTCAGCAGAAAGAAATGAGGGGAACTGTGGTAGGAGGAAATATCCGATGCTTTCTGAAACTGGCAGGAACGGAATTCATGCCGGATTTGCAGGGAAAGATACTGTTGTTGGAGAGCCGCAGCGGGACAGCGCCTCGGATAGAGGCCTATCTGCGTCAGTTGCAGCAATTGGGCGCCTTTAAAAAGGCTGCAGGCATTCTGCTTGGAACGTTTACCCAAATGACTGCGGAAAAGTGCATTCCCACTGTGGAAACGCTCCTCTGTGAAATAGCTGGAAAAGAGCTGCCCATTGCCGTAACGCCGGACGTCGGCCATGGAGTGGATGCTAAAGGGATTGTGATTGGAGAGGAGCTGCGCCTGGGAACCTGAATTACGGAAAGGAAACAGTTCAGACAGGGCATTGAATTGTTACCTTACCATGTATGGATGCAATGGGAGGAAAACCGTTTCCCATGCTTGAATTCACCTGCATTTCATAGTATAATCGTACCATAAGGCGATAGGGCTGATGGCGGAGTGAACCTTTTTCATGGAGGAATGAAAGCTTTCCGGAAATGAGCCATTCATGGAAAAGGGCATTACCGAAAAAATTGAAGGAGGACGGAGGCAAATATGATTACTTGGAACAATTTGGATACCATCCCTGCATACCAGGAGCTGCAGAAAGGGAAAACAGTTCATCTGGCGGAGGCAATGACAGGGGAAAAGGGCGCGGAGCGGGTGAGAAAATACAGCGTTCCCATGGCGGCAGGGCTTGTTTATAATTATGCTGCAAAGCAGGTGGACGACGAGATTCTCAAGAGCCTGGCAAAGCTGGCGGAAGAGACCCAGCTTATTGAAAAGTTCCAAGCCCTTTACAACGGGGAAGTGATCAATACCGGAGAGAAGCGTAAAGTGCTCCATCACATGACCCGGGGACAGTTAGGGGAAGCTGTTGTGGCTGACGGTGTGGACAAGCGCAGCTTTTATGCGGAACAGCAGAAGAAAATCGCCGAATTGGCGGAGAAGGTACACAGCGGCCAGATCACCAACGCTGCAGGAGAGAAATTTACCACAGTTGTTCAGATCGGGATCGGCGGCAGCGACTTAGGTCCCAGGGCCATGTACCTGGCGTTGGAAAACTGGGCCAAGGCAAACAATACTTTCAAGATGGAAGCCAGATTTATCAGCAATGTGGATCCTGATGATGCAGCAGCGGTGCTGAATACCATTGACGTGGAGCACTCCATTTTCGTATTGGTTTCCAAGTCCGGCACTACCCTGGAGACGCTCACCAACGAATCCTTTGTAAAAGATGCACTGAAAAATGCAGGTCTGGATGCCTCCAGGCATATGATTGCCGTTACCAGCGAGACTTCTCCGCTGGCAAAAAGTGACGACTATCTGGCCGCCTTTTTCATGGATGATTATATCGGCGGCAGATTTTCCTCCACCTCCGGTGTAGGCGGTGCGGTACTGTCCCTGGCATTTGGGCCGGAAGTATTTGCACGCTTTCTGGACGGTGCGGCAGAGGAAGACAGGCTGGCAGCGAAGAAAGACATCTTTGCAAATCCCGCTATGCTGGATGCCCTCATTGGGGTGTATGAGCGGAATATCCTGGGCTATCAGAATACAGCAGTATTGCCTTATTCCCAGGCTCTGAGCCGTTTCCCTGCGCATCTTCAGCAGCTTGACATGGAATCCAACGGCAAATCCGTGAACCGTTTTGGGGAACCGGTGAATTATGTGACAGGCCCTGTGATTTTCGGTGAACCGGGAACCAACGGGCAGCATTCCTTTTATCAGCTGCTCCATCAGGGAACGGATGTGATTCCGTTGCAGTTTGTGGGCTTCAGGAACAATCAAATGGGCAGGGATGTGGTAATTCAGGACAGCACCAGCCAGCAGAAGCTCTGTGCAAACGTTGCGGCACAGATTGTGGCATTTGCCTGCGGAAAGGCAGATGAAGACCGCAACAAGAATTTCCAGGGCGGACGTCCTTCCAGTATTATTACAGGTGACTGTCTGACGCCGGAGGCCTTAGGTGCACTGCTGTCTCATTTTGAGAATAAAGTGATGTTCCAGGGATTTGTATGGAATATCAATAGCTTTGACCAGGAAGGGGTTCAGCTTGGCAAGGTTCTGGCCAAGAAAGTGCTTGCCCATGATACGGAGGGCGCGCTGAAGGCATACAGCGATTTGCTGAATATTTAATCATTCCCGATTTGATTCCCAGCAGGCGTGGACAGTCAATGTCCTAATTTGCTTCAGGAAAGTTTGTTTTTGCAGCAGGGCTGCCGTTTTCGCGAATACATTCGTAAGGCGGCAGCCTGTTTTTCATGACAATAGACAACTGGAAACACCTGGCGTTTAAGTGAATTTCAGAGCGGTCCGGCAGAAGACGGACTGGAGGAGGTGCAAATATGGCAGAAAGAGAATGGGCAGACCTTGCATCCGGTGCTGACAGGATGAAAATTTCATCTCTTGCCGGTGAGGTTATGGGGCTGGCCCGGGACGATATCCTGATGCATCTGCGGTTCTTTGCCCCGGTGTTGGCCGCAATGCCCCTGCGGGAGCGTCCAGGGTCTCAATGTATAGCTGCGGATGGACGTTTCTGCTTATACGACTCTGCGTATGTACTGAAATGCTGCCTCCAGGACCTAAGGATGGTTACCCGGATTTACCTCCATATACTGCTGCATTGTATTTTTTCCCATCCGTTTCAATATGATAAAATGGATCAGAGCAGATGGGATCTGGCGGCAGATCTGGCCGTGGAAAATGTTATTCTGGAGCTTGGACTGGCAGGAGCCGCGCTGCCTCAGGATGCTGCTGTCGGACGGAGGCTTCAGGACCTGAAGGAGCAGGCAGGGAAGCTTACGGCAGAGGGATTGTATCGGTATTTTACGAAAAATCCCCTTTCAGCAGTGGAAGAACGGGAATTGCGGGAGCTGTCCTTTCGGGATGTGCACGGTCTCTGGAAAGCGGAACCCGGCCTGGAACTTCCTCTGGATCAGTGGAGGAAACTGGGCAGTCAGGTGAAGGCGGATCTGCAGTCTTTTGCCAGAGGGAGGGCCGGGACCCGGAGCCTGGAGCGGAATCTGGCGGAAGCAGCCAGAGAAAGGTATGATTACAGCGAAATCCTGCGCCGGTTTGCGGTATATGGGGAGGAATTGACGGTGAGTGAGGAGGAATTTGACTATATTTACTATACCTATGGTTTAGAACGGTATGGGAACCTGCCGCTGATAGAGCCCCTGGAATACCGGGAGAGCAGAAAGGTGAAAGAGTTCGTCATTGCCATAGACACCTCCGCGTCCTGCGACGGGGATTCGGTGAAGGCATTCCTCCGGAAGACATATTCCATATTGAAAGGGCATGAGAATTTCTTTACCGGAATAAATGTCCATATTCTTCAGTGTGATAATCAGGTGCGGGAGGATACCAGGCTGACCTGTGAGGCGGATCTGGAGGCATTTTTAAAGCAGGGAAAGCTGACAGGGTTTGGAGCCACGGACTTTCGGCCGGTGTTCGCATATGTGGAGAAGCTCCGGGAGGCGGGGGAATTCGAGAACCTGAAAGGGCTGATTTACTTTACGGACGGCTACGGCATTTATCCGGAGAAAATGCCGGACTACCAGGTTGTCTTTGCGTTTCTGGAGGAGGATGGGAACAGAGCTCCGGTGCCGCCCTGGAGCATGAAGGTTGTGGTGTGAGATGATACAAGGCAAATGGAAATCCATAAAAGACGGAGACAGACATGAACATAAAACAGGCCAAAGAATATATCAAAAATACTGTGAAGCTCTATCTGAAAAAGGATGAATTTGGAGAATACAGGATACCGGTGGTACGGCAGCGCCCGATTTTCCTGCTGGGAGCGCCAGGCATCGGCAAGACGGCCGTGATGGAGCAGATCGCCCAGGAGATGGGCATTGCGCTGGTGTCCTATTCCATGACCCACCATACCAGGCAGTCGGCCCTGGGGCTTCCTTTTATCACCCAAAAGACCTATGAGGGGGTCTCTTACAGTGTTTCCGAATATACCATGAGCGAAATCATTGCTTCTGTGTATGACACCATGAAGGCCGGCGGCATCAGAGAGGGTATTTTGTTTCTGGATGAGATTAACTGTGTGTCAGAGACTTTGGCCCCTGCCATGCTCCAGTTTCTGCAGTACAAGACCTTTGGCCGCCACAGGGTGCCGGAGGGCTGGATTATTGTGACTGCAGGCAATCCCCCGGAGTACAACCGGTCTGTACGGGAATTTGATGTGGCTGCGCTGGATCGCCTGAAGGTGATGGAGGTGGAGCCGGATTATGGTGTTTGGAAAGAGTATGCCTGGGAAAAGCGGATTCACAATGCGGTCACCAGTTATCTGGACCTGAAAAAGGAGGATTTCTATCGGATAGAAATGACTGCAAAGGGGCGCAGCTATGTCACCGCCAGAGGCTGGGAGGATTTGTCGGAAATCCTGATTCTTCATGAGGAGGAAGGTTTGGCTGTGGACCGGGCTTTGGTAGGCCAATATCTGCGGAATAACAAAGTGGCCGAAGAATTCTGTGCTTATTATGAGCTGTACCAGAGATATAAAAACGATTACAACATTACGGAGATTTTAAGCGGTCATTTCGGCGGCGCAGTCTCTAAAGCCGGGAAAGCAGCCTTTGACGAGAGGCTTTCCCTGTTGGGAATGCTGCTGGACGCGGTGCAGGGGGACATGAAGGAAGTTATGGAACAGGCAGCGTTCCTGACGGATTTAAAGAACATATTAAAAGGTGTGGGCAGTATGGTGGAGAAGGAGGATTGCTCCGGGGCTCAGGTCCTGGACCGGTTGGAGACCATTTCCGAGGGAAAAAAGAAACTTTTGGAGAGCCTGCAAAATGCCGGCGCTTTGGCCGAGGCGGACAGGAGAAAGCACAAAAATGTCATCCGCTTCCTGGAGGATGCCCGGAGAGAGCTGCAGGTCCAGGGCATTCCCCAGGGAAGCGCAGCTTACGGTTTTTTGAAGGAATGCTTCCATACAAAAGTGACAGGGATGAAAGGCGGAACGGAGAAAGCCCAGTCCAGACTCCGGACCCTTTTCGCCTTTGCGGAAGAGGCTTTTGGCCAGGGGAACGAGGTATTGATCCTGCTGACAGAACTTACCGCAAACAATGCCAGTGCCCAGTTCATTGCTTCCTTCGGCAGTCCGGAGTATGCCAGACTCAGTGAGGACATGATGCTGACCCGGCGCAGAGATGATCTGCAGGAGCGGATCGCGGCACTGGTGGGCTGACCTGTTTCTTTTCAGCCCAATGACACAGAATGCAGTTTGTGTCATTGGGCGCAGGAGGAAGGGGATGCACGCCCTCCGGCGGGGTGCAGGGGAGAACAGAGGCTTTTGACAGATGATAGATAAACAGACGAAACACAAGGATAACGGGAGCGGTGAAAGCATGGCAGAAAAACAGTTCGTCACGGAGAACGGAACAATCTGTTATAAAATAGAGAGGGAAGAGGCCATTATCATAGGGTTTTGGGGATTTGCAGCAAATCTTTCCCTGCCTTGGCAGATAGAGGGATATCCGGTGACAGCCATCCAGAGGAAGGCATTCTTAAGCCAAAAAAACCTGTGCAGCATCCGTCTTCCCGAGGGGATCCGGGAGGTAGGGGACTGGGCCTTTTCTTACTGTGACAGTCTGGCGGAAATCTCCTTTCCCAAGGGGGAGGTGCGGTTCGGAAAGGCAGTTTTTAAGGGATGCGGGAGCCTGGAGCGGATTGCTGTGCGGGAAGGGGCCGGTCAGAACCGGATAGAGGCAGGGGATTTGGGAGGAGAGAACCGCAGAAAACTGACAGGGATGAGTATGGGAGAGCCTGGGGGAAGGAATTTTGGGGAGGGGAAGCCGGAGACGGAAAGCAAAGAAGCGGATTCCTGCGCAGAGCTTTTGGCGGCTTCCGTGACCATGCTGGATGCTCCGTATTTGTTGGATCTTGCCGGAGCGGGCAGTAAAGAATGGCTGGCACAGTGGGATATTCGGCTGCTTTCCATCCTTCGGGCTGCGGATTCGGAAGGGTATATCAGCCAGTCCGTTTACGGAGAGGAGGATTATATCGGTACTGATCTGGAGGAATTTACCAGTGAGAAACGAAAAGTCAAGGTGCGGCTGTCCTTTTTGCGCCTCCTGCATGCCCGGTCCCTAAGCCCATCCCTGAAGGAAGAACTGGAGCAGTACCTTCGGAGTCTGACCAAGAGCCGGTCCACGGAGGAGACCTGGCAGATTATTCGCCAGGAGCATGGAAGCCATAGGGAGTACTACAGTCTGTTTGCAGAACTTGGGTGCATCACGAATGATAATTTTCAGGAGATACTTGAAGATATGGGAGAGGAAAGTCCGGAGATGAAGGCCTTTTTCCTGAAATATATGGGAGAACAGCCCAGGGAAGCAGGCAGTTTCTTTGAAAGTCTGGAACTTTGACGGAAAGCCGGTACACTGATGCAGGCATTCCCGGGTAAGCGGTGCCTGATGTGCGCACCGAGACAAGGCGGAGGAGACAGGCGGTGGGGGGACACGCCTGCCGACGACAAGGCAGCACTGGAGGGACAGCGCGTGCTGATTGCTAAGGGATTCATGCAATGGGGTATCAGGATGGATTTTCCTGTTTGCAGAACTGTATTGGTGGTTGACATAGCTGTGTGATTGAAAGGATATGAGCTGATACCTGGTATCGGCTTTTTTCATATAAAGGTTCCGGCACAAAATGTCCGGGAATTCCCATCTGTAAAGGGAATCCTGCCTGGAAGAACAGTACAGCCGGAGGAGGAATATCTCAAAAGAGAGCAGGTGCGCGGGGTGGCGGCGCAGATGGAGCAACTGCCGGAAGTTCAGCAGAGGGCATTGTATCTATACGCTGTAGAGGATAAAAGTTATCAGGAAATCGCCTTAATGCTGCAGAAAAGTGTTCCCCAGATTAAAATTGCCATTCACCGGGCGAGGAAAAAGCAGATAAAGCAAAGGGAATAGCTTCTGGCGGCAGCGATGGCAGTGAACGGTTGGATCATCTGGAATTTCCGGGGGTCAGCGGGAGTATGTGGAAAGTGCCCGGAATCTGGTGCAGGAAGGTCTGCAATACATAAGCCGGGAGAAAAAAGCGGAGATTATCGGGGCTTATGCCGGGGCGGAGAAAAGGCATCCCGGGGAGGTGCCTGTCCGGAACATGGTGGAGGGCGCGGGACAACTGGCGGAGCAGTTAAAAGCGGAAGACCTGGCGGAGTCCTGCATCGGTTTTCTGGAACTGCAGGGTGAGGCGGCGGGATGTGGGGATGTTCTGACAGCCCTCAATCCTCATTGACATAAATCCGAATCCGGCTCTGGATGATTTCCACAACCTGGTCCAGGGTCTTCTGTCCCAGGTAATAGGCTTCCGCCTCTTCGTTGACAATGGTGACCACTTCATTTGTCTCGCTGAAGGATACCGGTTTTGCCGCGGCGATTAAGTCCAGTGTCAGTGCAACCTCTTCTTGGGTGGGGATATGGTAAGTGTATTCCCAGTCGGCGTAACCGATGGATACCAAATCTGTGCTGTTGGGAAGGGGATTTCCGTTCTCATCAGTAAGGGATTCGGGCTTCAGGGCGTATGCGGCTTTTTCCTCCAGTCTGGTTTTCTGTGAAGGGAAGAAGGCGGAATCCCTGTCGCCAGAGGTCAGGAATTTTTCCAGAAAGGCCCATGCGCCTTCTTTCCGGTCCGAGTTCACGGTAATGCCGTAAGCCCCATAAGGGAGGAGCATGCAGCCTGCACTGCCGTCCCCGGAGGGAAAGCCGATGCAGTTTGCCCCATTTTCGTAAATCGCCAGGGGTAGTTGTATGGAATTGAAATCCGTAAGGGTCTCTGCCAGGAGGAGCACTTCCCCGTTCCGGATTCTGACCGGGGTGGAGGCCTGTTGGGGGTTTTGTACGGTTTCTCCGGGAAAGCGGGAAACAAATTGGAGCAGTTCCCTGAAGGCATCGGAATCAAAACGGCATTCCCCGGAGGACCAGTCGATAAAGGTATCCATGTTGTAGCTCATCAGATATTGCATGATTTCACTTCGGGAGGTATTGTCGAAAATCTCCGCCTCCGGATGGGCGTTTGCGTAAGCAATCAGTTCTTCCAGAGTCCATCCCCAGTTCTGGCCTGTCTCCGTACTTTGTCCAAATACTGTCCTTAGGGAAAAACACGACGGAATGGTAACAAGTTTGTTGTCTATTGTATATGCTTCCAGAAGATTGTCCAGGAAGTCCGAGGCATTCAGCAGGGTGCTGCTTTCCAGATAGGGATTTAAATCCGCAAAAAGCCCTTTTGACGCCAGAGCATTCAGGTCAAGCTCCGCAGTGTCCAGGAGATCGGGGCAGTTGTCGGAGAGAATATCGTTGTTCAGCCGCAGGGCAGCGTCCCCCCGGTCATGTGTCTGGGGGTCCAGATATTCTCTGATTTTCACCTGGTATTTCTCGTTCTCCCGGTTGAATTCCATCACGGCATTCCGCAGGAGGGTATTGCTGTAGAGCGTGCCCAGGACAATGGTTTCCCTCTCCGGGATCTGGGTGCCGCGGGATTTTTTCAGCAGCGCCAGTTCAATGTTTTTCTCGGCAAGGTTCGAATTCACTGCCAGGAGTTGGCCGTCGTCCTGCATGTGAACAGCCGTCACATGGGAACCGTTGATCCCGTAGTCCAGCCAGTCAAAGAGGATTTCGCTTTTTTGGGTTGTCAAATCGTAAGAATAAAGGGTGGTTCTGTCAAAGGAAAGCAGCGTATTTTCCGGCCCGGGAATCAGGAGGGAATTGTCTCCCCGGGGGAAATCGGCAAGTAAAGCCCCGGCCTTTGCTTTGTCAAAATCGATTTCCATGAGGAAAGAATCGGTTCCGCCTCCGTTGTTGCTCTGGCAGCAGGCGTACATGGCGCCATTCCTGCCGGGACCCAGGGCGGTGATTCTTCCCGTGGGCAGATCAGGGGTGAAGGTTCCCAGGCAGGTTCCCTCCGCCGTATACAGCCAGATACAGGAAGCGCCGGATGCATTGCCGGAGATATAGATGCGTCCCCGGCTGTCCGCTGCCAGAAGATTGATGTCGCCGGTTTCCCCGGAGATGTCCGTGTCATAGAGGAGGTTTCCCTTTGTGTCAAACTTGCACAGATGGGTTTCGGAGCCGCCTTCCGCCGTGACAAAGGTGATGACGTAGACGCCGCCCTCCTGGTCCATGGCAAATAAACTGGTGAGGAATCTGTCCCTTTGGTCCGGCCAGTTCAGGGGAACAGGGGGCAGAGGACCATCCGTCAGGGAATAACCGCTTAAACGATAGCGGAAGCCTTCTCCCTGCTGTTCATAGGAGATGTAGTAGAAGGTGTCTCCCAGAATCGCCATGTTGTTGTAGGAATTCTCCGTCATTTCAATGGTCCGGAATTCCGGAATCCAGACCTGTCTGCCGCTGTCAGCAGCCCCGCTGCCGCAGGCTGTCAGCAAAAGCATCATGAAAAGAGCTGTCAGCCAGATTGGGAATCGGGTGATTACACGGGACAGCCTGCTTTCGGTATTGTTTTCTCGATTGCTCTCCGTATTGCCTTCTGTTTTGTTTCCTGCAGTGTTTATCGGAATGCTTTTTGTAGGGTGTCCGGCTTTGCTTCCGGATTTACTGGCTTTGCTGCTGATAGGATGGCACTTAGGATGGCACTTCATTTTCTTCAGCTCCTTTTCGTGAGGGATTCCGGTGTCCGGCCTTATGGGGTAAGGATATCATTCGGCCGGGCATGGAAGCAGCGGCTCTATGGCTGCCTGCCTGTATTATACAGCATGGGTGCAGGAAATGTAAATCATAATAAATGATAGTATTTAAAAATAATTTGAAATAGTTATTGACAGTTGAAACGAATGTGACTATAATTCTATTTAAAGAAAATTTGAAACAGGAGGAGAGAATGGTTGGCGGTAAGCGAAGTATTAGCGGCCCTGGCGGATGAAACCCGCAGACAGATTTTGCTGAAGTTAAAGGAGGGCAGAATCAATTCCGGAGATTTGGCAAATGCGCTTAACATGACGCCCCAGGCATTGTCCTATCATTTGTCAAAGCTGAAAAAAGCAGATCTGATTTATGAGACAAAATATAAGAATTTTATCTATTATGAGCTGAACTTATCGATTCTGGACGAAGCAGTCATGTGGATCGAAAGTTTGCGGGGAGGTCAAGTATGAAAGGGAAAAAAATCGTGTTTTACGGGCTTATGTTTCTGCCGCTGATGGGTGCTTTGGCTGCTTTGTGGTTTTTGCCGGAGCAAATCCCCGGGCATTATGGTTCGGACAATCAGGTGACACGTTGGGGCAGTAAATACGAGGTTCTGATTGTTCCCATTGTCACAGTTGTTTTGGGACTCTTTTTTCTGGGAATGGCAAAGGTTGCTGCAAGGCAGGAAGAGCATGGAAACAACAATGAGAAAGTCTGTATTGCTGCGGGCATTGTCACCCTGCTTATTTTTAATGCCATGACAGGGTATATTCTGTATGCCGGTTTTCATAAGGTGGAAAACCTGTCCTTCCATCCATGGGATGTGAATCAAATCCTGTTTGGACTTCTGGGTATTGGGATGATCATCCTGGGAAATATCATGCCCAAGCTGCGGATGAACGCGGTGACGGGGCTGAAAACCCGGTGGAGTATGAAGAATGAAACGACTTGGAAAAAAAGCCAGCGTTTTGGCGGAATCTCCTATATCATCGGAGGTGCCGTTATCGTGGTGATCTGCTTCTTTGTTCAGGGAATGTACTGCTTTCTGGCAGCAGCGGCGGTGATTGCGGTTCTTTTGGCGGTTGATGTTTTCTATACTTATAAAATAGCCCAAAGGTGCTGAACGGGGCAAGGTGCAGCCCTTTACATAGCAAATTTGTGTTTATCCCGGTAAGGGTGCTGCAGAAATTTGTCAGACTGTTTTTCGTAGAAAAGTGACGTGTTTAAGATGCCTTGAGATTGGGGGGCACAAGCACAGGGCAGCCCCCCAGAATCGGACATCATGGAATAGGGGACGGACGGGAAGTCTGTTCAGAAAGATGAGGACAGGGAACTATGCAGGAATATCGTTTAGAGGAATCGCCGGTTGTGTATTATACCAGTAGAAAGGAAAACGCGGAGTGGGTCCTTTTTATACATGCTGCTTTTGTCAATCACAATATGTTTCAGCCGCAGATTGCCTGTTTTCAGGACAAATACAATCTTCTTATGGTGGATATCCTCGGCCACGGCAAATCAACCAGGGCGCGGAAAGGTGACAGTATCCGGAAAATGTCCGGGTGGATTAGGGAAATCCTGAATACGGAAAAAATTCAAAAGATACATATTGTGGGGATTTCCCTGGGGGCTGTATTGGCGCAGGATTTTGCAAACCGGTATCCGGAAGCCGTACAGTCACTTGCCTGTTTCGGCGGTTATGATATCAACAATTTTGACGTCAAAATGCAGCGGGAAAACGGCGCGTCCCAGATGCTTATGATGCTTAAGGCGTTCTTTTCCGTCAAATGGTTTGCCAGGTCAAACAAAAAAATTTCAGCATATACGCTGCAGGCACAGGAGGCATTTTACCAGATGAATCTACAGTTTCCGAAAAAGTCCTTTCGGTATCTTGCCTCTCTCAACAGCATGGTCAATACCCGGCAGACCGGGCCGAGGAACTATCCTCTGCTGATTGGCTGCGGAAGGCATGATATCCCCATGGAACTGTGGGCCGTGGAAATGTGGAAGAAAAACGAGCCGGAATGCAGTGTGGTAGTTTTTGAGGGAGCAGGGCATTGCGTGAATATGGACACGCCGGATGAATTTAACGCGGCCATGGAGGAATTCTGGTTACATGGAAACTGCAAAGGCTGAAAGCCATGGAGGGGCTGTTTTGGCTGTGCCGGTAAAGGGGCTGTACATGGATCATACATTCCCCAGAGAAACATTTGTCAGATACCGTCCCGCAGTCTCCGCCAGTTGGCGCAGGCTTTGAATCACCGTAGGTTTACGGTCAAGCATATGATACTGGGGGAAAAACCGTGTAATATGAAGGGGGATTTCCGGATTGAGATCCGCAATCCACCGGGCTTGTGCCGCCATTTCTTCCAGGCTGTCGTTTTCTCCGGGCACAATCAGGGTGGTGAGTTCCACATGGCAGGCTGTCACCGCCCTTGCGATGAAGGTTTTCACCGTGTTCAAATCGCCCCCAAGTTTTCGGTAATAATCCGCCCGAAAGCCCTTTAAGTCAATGTTCATGGCGTCAATCAGGGGCAGCAGCTCCTCCAGTATTTCCGGAGCGGCAGTGCCGTTGGTCACCAGGACATTGGCCATTCCGCTTTCCTTCACAAGCCGGGCCGTATCCCGGACATATTCCCAGCCCACAAGAGGCTCATTGTAGGTGTAGGCAATGCCGATGTTTCCGGCGCCGTCCCGTTCCTTCCATTCCAGAGCCAAATCCGCCAGGCGTTGGGGCGGCACATAGGGGCTGTGGACGTCCCCTTCCCCGGCCATGGAAATCTCGTGGTTCTGGCAGAAAGGGCAGCGCAGATTGCAGCCGTAGCTTCCCACAGACAGAATCAGGCTTCCCGGGCGGAAGTGTTTCAGGGGCTTTTTCTCAATGGGGTCTAAAGCAAGGGAGGTAATCCGGCCGTAATTGGCGCATACAATCTTACCGTTTTCATTTTTTCTGGCGCCGCAGAGTCCGGTCTGCCCGGGGGACAGCGTACAGCGGTGCATACATACCTGACAAGTGGTTTTCATAGATTTCCTCCCTTTCCTTCCGTTTCAGGGGGCATTTTCTGCCTTTTTCTTTTGGGATTGTGATTTTGTAACAGTTCAGACAGCCCCTCTGCAGCCCTGTTTCTTTCTTGTGGTTTCCCGGTTTTCTAATAATGCCGCACTACCTCAAACCGCTCCAACTCCACGGCTTCCTGTTCCGGGATGCCTGCTTTCTGTTTGGCGATGGCAATCTGCTGCTCCACGGTGTCCACGCCTTCCAGGTTGGGCAGCAGCAGTCCCCGGCGGCTCCCCTTTGTCACAATGACGCCGTATCGTTCCACGTCCAGTTCCCCGGGGGAGGATATCCGCTCCGTATCTCCCAGAACGTCCACGCTGATGGTGAGCCGTCCCGCCTCCCATTGTTCCACAGGAGGGAATCTGGGGTCTTCGGAGCAGGCGCTGACCGCATTGCGGATGATTTCTTCCGCAAGAGAATTCTGCACTGCCTGGATGGTGCCGATGCAGCCCCGGAGCTTTCCGTCCTCCTTCAGGGACACAAAGGCGCCTGCCCTGCGGCTGTACAGTTCTTCCGGCAGCCCCTCCGGCACGGAAGGCCGCTTTCCGGTGCGCAGATAGGTCTCGATGGTGTGCCGGGCAAGCTTTACATAAGGGTCTTCCTTTTCCTGCCGTGCGCGGAGCCGCTCTTTCTCCCGGGCCTCAAACTGCTCCAGGAAATTGCGGTTTTCCTCCCTGGAAGGCGATTCTTCCGTTTTCCGGGCATGATAGGTGCAGACGCCGTATCCCACGCCGAATGGCCCTTCATAGGAGAGCCGCCGCACCTCCGGCCTGGTTCCGTCAAAGGCTCCCGCCAGGACGGTGAAAGAGCGATGTCCGCATTCCGCGGCGGTTTCGCAGAAGCTTTCCGGAAATTCCAGAAGTTCCCCGAAAGCCCCCCGGCCCATGACGTCCATGATTCTGGCATCGTATTCCGGGCCTTCCTTCCGGTAGCCGTAAGGCCCGTCCTCCTTAAGCCGATGGGACAGATCCCCGCTGGCGATAATGACGGTTTCTCTGCCAAGGATTTCCGAGACCTCACGGATGCATTGGCCCAGACGGTAATGAGCGGTAAGGGGAAAGCCGGACAGGCCGACACGAACCAGACGATATTCCGTATAGTATTGATTGACAAAATACAGAGGAACCATGGTGCCGTGGTCCAGTTTTTTCTCCCGTTCCCCCAGTGTACCGGCATGGAGGTTGTGTGACCCGGCCACACCGCCCAGGTATGTGACGAATTCCGTATCATAGGAAACTTCCAGGCATACCTGCTTTGCGCCGAACTGCCCGAAATCGCCCCTGGCGCTTCTGCCGGGAGAAATGTGAAAGTAGTCCGCATACATGGTCTGGTGGGGGGACAGCAGTACGATGGTTTCCGGCCGGAGGGCGGCGATCTCCCGGCCCGCCTGTCGGCAGGACAGGGTGGTACTGTGAATTTTCTGTTCTTCCCCTCTGCCGATTTCCGGTATGATCAGGGGCGGGTGGGGGAGCATAAAGCCTGCAAGAATGCCCATAAATGATAAATCCTTTCTGCTTTTCAATTCAAACTGTTTTCCGGTTTGTTTTATTTGGAATAACAGCATCTTTCTGAATGTGCGGGAAATTTGCGTGATTCCTGACTCCATTATACTACAGATTATTTCCGGGGGAAATCCGTATTTTATAAAAATAAATCAGCTTATAAAATCTGGCTTATTGTGGGTTTGCCAAAACAGACCATTGCCAGGCTGATACATACAAGAAACAGAACAAGCGAAAACTGAATTCCGTTTGTGACAGGCCTGAAGGCTCCTCCGAAATTTCCGGTTTGTACCATAAAATAAAAACAAAATGCACATAAATAACCACTGATTGTATTCCGCACCAAAAAAGATAGGAGCAGCCCTGTAAAACCCAATGCCATACTTGCAGCCAAAGTCCGAAAGGCATATGGAAAGAGGGGAAAGGAACAGCCGCAAAATCTCATATAAAGTGCAAATACCAAGATCAACAGAATTGAGCCGATGACCGAAAGCACTATCCGCAGGAAGACAATAAACTTCAGAGAGACCTGCCGAAAAGCAATTGTTTCATATAAGCCGCGGGAGTGTTCCTGTCGTATCAGGGGTGTAAACATGGGTATTCCAATCAATGCAGCCATTCGTTCCAGACAGTCAGCAGATTGTAAACAGTCTAAATTCGCCGTTCCATAAACAAAGGGAATAACGAACAGGAGAGCAATGCCTGGCAAAAGCGTATATTTATAATGCATGCGAATGTTTGCGGCTATGATTATGAAAAAATTTTCGGCGTTCAAACCGGATTCCTCCTTTCCGCTTTGCGTCATAAACAATTATGGTAAAGCCCACAAACAAAAGTGCAGTGGCAGACACAAGCACCCTGTTTAAAATCAGCATATGCATATTTTCCATCATGCGCCCGTATCCTTTCAAAGTATTATGGCGGACAATGAGATCAAAAAGCCCGTAATTCCCCCCTGCCAATTTGTCCACAGAGGGTCTGCAGAACAGCCAGATCGCCCCCGAAAGGAGAACAGCAGAATAATTTTCAGTCAGCACCGTTACGAACAAAGCAATAGACACAATCAATAAAACCGTTGGGAAAATCCATGCAAAGATATAAGCGGCAAAAGCGAATCTATTTACAGGAATGCCCCTATTACGGCAATACAGCACCAATGTCAGTAAAGATTTTACCGGTAGGATAAGGACAGGGAGCATGATCATACAGCTTACCGCTCCAAAGCGGGTGATGATTATTTTTGCAGAGCTTTCCGTCCTGGGATAAAGCAATGGATTCATCCTGCACCGTTTATCTTTTAACAATAAGTCAATCATGACAAATGCAGGCAGGCATAATACAATGAGGGAAATGCTGTCACAAAAATAGCGGGCAAATGCCCCTGTCACATGATCCTTTTCATAGAATTCCCGGTGCTGCTGCTCTGTAATCGGGGTATCCTGCAGATCATTTGGACAATAGTACATGGAAAGCATGGTCCGGCTAAAGTAGGAATTGCGCCCAATCAGATTGTTCACACAATCCATAATCTCTTTGAAGCGGTCAAATGGAACCTGTATTTCAAATCCACTTCCCGGATTCTCCTTAGATTGTGACAACCCGGATTGGTTCTCCACATATTCCCAATCCTCCGGCTCCGCAATAAACTGCCCGTTCCCGAAAGTACCTCCCTGTCCCGGATTTAGGACAAAGGCGCCGCCGCCGGAAATCTGGATATCTTCTGCATCCCGGTTTTCCTCTGTGCCAATTATCCCGGATTCCTCAAGACCTGTCAGCTCTTTTAGATACGAAAGCACTGCTGCCTGTTCCTTTTCGGACAGCTTTTTTCGTTTCACATATCCAAAGGGATAATATTCGTAGCTGTTGCTTCTGTAATTCTCCATAAGCCGCTTTGTGGCTTCCATCATCATCCTGTGCTCTGTATCTTCCCCCAATGGATCGGTATTTTCTGCATACACACCATTTTCCGCGATATAAAATACGGAAGCCGGATTGTCCGTCTGGCCAAGCTCGTTTTCAACAGTGGTTTCATAATTTTGCATGACGGTAACCACTAAGGCTGCAAGATACAGCCAATACAGAACGCTTCGTGTGATTTTTCTGCACTCCATGAGAAATAAACGCTTCATATTTTCGCCCCCTTTTTCAATAAACGCAGCAGTTCCATATAACCGTCGCAGACAGTGGGGGTACATGAAACCGGATAGCCAACAGCAGGAACCCTGTCAGCCAGTACACGGATTTTGGTATCGGATAAATGCCCCTGACTGGATAGAATGCAGTAGTTTTGTCTTGCTGCCGCCAATTCCTTTTTGGGAATCATCAGTTCATACACCTTTCCCCTTGCTATTTCAGCCAGTTTCTCTATTGCTCCGGCATACAGAAGCTGTCCCGCGTCCAGTACGGCTACCTTTGCACATACCGATTCCATATCAGCCACAATATGAGAGGACACAATCACAATGCGGTCACTGGAAAATTCGTCTAACAGATTATAGAAACGCAGCCGTTCTTCCGGGTCAAGATGGGTGGTGGGTTCATCCACAATCAAAACCTTTGGATTGTTCAGCAAGGCCTGTGCAATTCCAAGCCGCCTTTTCATTCCGCCAGACAGTTTCCGGACTTTACTTTTCCGGTGTTCCCATAAATTCACCTGCTGCAAAAGAGCCGGTATGCGCTCCCTCTGTATCTCCTTTGGAAGTTTCGACATGGCTGCCAAATAGCCCATGGTTTCCCATAGCAACATATCCGGGTATAACGAAAATTCCTGTGGAAGATAGCCGATCAAAGGGCGAATCCGCTTTGTGTCCTCCAAAGGAATCCTGTCAAAAGTAATTTTTCCGCCAGAGGGTTTCAGCAGGGTAGATAAGATACGCATGAAAGTCGTTTTTCCGGCTCCGTTCCGTCCAAGCAGCCCATACATACCGTTTTCGATTGTGAGAGAAATGTCTTTTAGAACTGCATTTCCGCCATAACATTTTTGCAATCCTGTTATTTCGATTTGCATAAAAAACTCTCCTTTCAACGTTTTCCAACGTTTGTGATAAGGAGAGTTTAACAGGGATTTGTCTACATTCCGTCACAATGCAGATAAATTTTCTGTTTTTATTTTTACTGTCACCCTTGCGCCCTTTCCCGGCGCATTGTCAAGCCGGATACAACCGCCATGTTTTTCCGAAAGCATCTTACAGATGGATAAACCGATACCAAAATGATCTTTTGAAGATTTCCCTTTGTAAAAATAATCGGTTGCTTCTGCAAGATCTTTATGTGAAAAGCCTTTGCCGTCGTCGGTTACCACAACCATGAGAAACGGCTGCGAAAAGGAAATGTCTACTTCAATTTTTTCTTTACAGTATCGCAGGGCGTTGGAGATTATATTTTCTGTGATACGGAATACCGCTGCAGCAGAAAGGATGACCGTCTGCTGCGGAAGCTCTGATGATACACAAATTTTTTTCGCGGTTTGTCCGCCAATGACAGAAAACTGGGAAACCATTTCTTCCTCAAAAGCGCTCAAGGATACTTCCCGGTATTCTAAATGCATATCCTCCAGGCTTTGCATTTCACGGACAGAATCGGCGTATTCCTCCAATCTCCCTGCCGCCTGATGAATATATACCGCAATCTCCTGAATTCCTCTCTCTGTGAGGGTCCCTTTGCCTGTATTCTTATCCAAATACTCGCTGTATCCTTTAATGACTGTGATCGGTGTCCGCAGATCATGGGATATACTGGCATTGATTTTTTTCCTTTCGTCCACCAGATTCCACATATGGCGGTTATTTCGGACCAATTCCCTGCGCATGCATTCAAAAGCGCTGCATAATTTGCCTAATTCATCATGCTTTTGGTAATCTATTGTAAAATCCAAATCATTTTTTGAGATATGGTCAATTCCCTGCTGCAATGCTTTCAAAGGTTCCTTTAACTTGATATGATAAAAACTGATTGCAGCACAGCCAATTCCTAAGACGGAAAACAAAACAGGCAGCAGCACAATCAAAATCTCCAAAGTCCGGCATATAAGCAATTCGGAATCGGTATATGTCGTTGTATCGGCATCTGCATCATCAGCTGCGGCCTCCATAATATAGCGTCCGTTTTCGGGATATATAAGTGCGCCGTTTGCTATAAAAGCGTGTGATACTGTAATTTCGTCATGTTTCTGGGAACAGATTTTTACTGCCGCCGTAGAGAGGACAATGACAATCATAGCGGCGATAAAAACAATAAGGCAGAACGATTTTTTCAGCGACATGCTTTTTAATTTACCCATTTATAGCCGCACCCCCAGACCGTTTCGATATAGTTCTTGTCCGTCACCTGTGCCAATTTCAAACGGATTCGCCGTATATGTTCTTTCAGAATATCGCTGCTTCCCTCTGCGTCATATCCCCAAATCCTTTCGTAAATTTTTTCCCGGTCAAAAACCTGTCCGGCATTGATGGATAGAAATGCAATGATATCAAATTCCTTTTTAGAAAAAGGAACAACCTGTTCATTGCAGTACACACAGCGCCCCGGGTAATCAATAAACAGTTCTCCACACATTTTGACAGCGCTGCGGCGCACCCTGCTTTCCCTTCGAAGATGGGCTTCTACCCGGGCAGTCAATTCTGCAAGGCTAAAAGGCTTTGTAATATAATCGTCGCCGCCGACTTGTAAACCGACGATCTTGTCCTGCTCTGTAATGCGGGAAGTCAAAAAGAGGATAGGGCAGTCAATATAATTTCGTATCTTTTTGCAAAGTTCCAGTCCGCTGACCTCCGGCATATTGATATCCAATAATATCAAATCCGGCCTGTTTGACAGTGCCCTGACAGCTTCCTCTGAATCGAAAGCCGTGTAGACAAGATACCCCTCTGTTTGAAAATGCAGTTTTATCATATTGCATATGGATTCTTCATCATCGACTAATAGAATTTTAGGTGTCATTTTTCTTCCTTTCATTTTCCATGGATATAAGACTGCGGCATGATAATCCTATCAGAGAAAAGTCTACAAACGGTCAAGTCATTACTTCCGGAACACAAAAAAGTGACCGCCCAAGCCAAGGTCACTTTTTTGTAAGTATCTTTATTTTGGGCTGACCGTCTATCGGCAGTATTCCCTTTTGTGCTAACATTGTAATATATTTATCCGCTGCTGTCAAATACGTTACTGTTCACTCCGTTCACAGTAACTGATGCACACAAACAATAGAATTCAAAAGCAGAATTCTATTGTCATGAAATGAGCAAAGTATGCTCATTTTGGCGCCTGCTGTCTCGTGATTTTCGTGCAAAATACGCACGAAAACACTTCGCGGAGGCACCTGTGAACCAATGTCAGTTAGTTAAGAACCTTGAAAATCAAATAAACAGTCTGAATACAGGAA
>CAJTXE010000056.1 GCA_910580225.1 uncultured Acetatifactor sp. | reverse complement strand
GATGACTCCAACGGGAATCGAACCCGTGTTACCGCCGTGAAAGGGCGATGTCTTAACCGCTTGACCATGGAGCCACAGCATTCCTAACGAATGCTATAATATCACATTTTTCCTGGTTTGACAAGAGGGAATTTTTCGAAAATTTAATTTGAAAATTCTCTCGAATATCACATCCGAAAATTCGATTTAAAATCAATTTAAAAAGAAATACGCACAGAGTTCATACCGATCATAATCCGCCGTTTTGCGAAAATCCGCGATGCTCTTACGGATCCGGTATTCTCCCGGTGCAAGTTCCCCATAAAGCCACGTCCAGTCCAACTCCCTTTCCGTAACCGTTCCGGCGGGAATCGAGTATGCCACATCATGGAAGCCGTAATCGCCCTCCACAGCCAGGGGCGCCATCTCCCACCCGCCGTCCTTTTTCACCTCTATCACAAAATCATCGCCGTCCTGCAGCTCACCGGTGGGTGCCTTCGCATCGAACTGATTATAGTGCAGCGTCGCACCGGAAGCAGATATTTCTTCCAGTGTTAGGGAAAGACCTATCTGTTCCTCCTGGGACTCTTCGTGATACACCCAGGCGCCGCCTTCCTTTACCTGCGGGTCAAAGGAAACCGTCTCCAGGATCTCCGTGGCCTCTTCCCCGTATTCGCTCCACCATCCCTCCACACAGGCTGTTAACGCCACCACGCCCTGGAAGTTCTCCTGGAAACTGATAAAATCCCAGTAACCGTGACCGTCATAGACGCCTTTGAAAGCCGGGACCCCTGCAATTGTCACGGTCTCCTCTTCCAGTCCTGTTCCGCACACCCCAAACCGCTCGATATAGCACAGTTCTATATATCCTTCCTCCGCGTCGTCCGGTGAAAAACGGATGCCGTATCGTCCGTTCATCAGCTCGTCGCTGTCTATGGGACACAGCTCATACTTCCACCCTGCCGGCAGCGTGACCGACAGCTCCCCGAAGGGACCGCCCTGGACCACAGGGGTTCCGTTTTCGCTCCCGGACCCTCCCGGTGCTTCCGCTCCGCTTCCGGCTCCTCCCGGCGTTCCTGCTCCGCTTCCGGCTCCTCCCGGCGTTCCTGTTCCGCTTCCGGCTCCTCCCGGCGTTCCCGCTCCGGCTTCTCCGGACCCTTCCGGCGCCGTCACGCTTTCACTGTCTGCCGTCCCGTCTCCGTTTTCGCCCGGCAAAGTTCCTGCCGCTGACAGGCTAACGCCCCCCGGTTCCTCCGATCCTATACCATTTTCTCCGCCAGAATCCGCTGTTTTTCCGCATCCGCCAAGTACCAGCCCCAACACAAGGGCTAATGTTATCATCCGTTTCCTCATTTCCGCATGCTCCTTTCCGTCTTTTCCTGCCTCTTATTTAAATCGCTTCGCGATAGCACTAAAGGGTAAAGTCGCTTCGACACACCTGTAATGAAAGGAACTTTTATTCGAAAGGGAACTCATAAAAGTTCCTCTCGTGCGCCTTTGCGACTTTACTGTCCAGCAGAAATTATTTTCAAAAGTACTTGACATTTCTTAGCTGAACTTTTGCTTCCTGCCATAATGGACGAAAAAAAGAGCGAAAAGTTTCACTCAAGCCGTTCATTTCTCCTTCCATACCTCAATCCTTGAAAATAACTCTTCCATATTAATTCTTGAGAAATCTGTTGTATCAACCTTAATCTGCCTGCCATCAACGCAAAAAGCATCAAATCCCCTTTGTTCTATTCCACGAACATAGTTCTCATAAGAAATCGTTTTTGCTTTTAGAGTTTTCGGATTATTCTCTTTCTTTTCCGGATAACAATCATTCACAACATGCCCCCTGTGCCTGTCAGGGCTGCTTTCCCGTTCCAGAAAACGCTGGTAAATTACTTTGTAATCACCTGTTAAGGTAATGGTCAATGCGGAATATTGATATTTTTCTAAAAGATTTTTCATTCCCTGCTCTGACGAATATTCAAAATTATTCTCCAGGATAAAAGGTTGTCCTGCTTTCATAAGCTGGCCTGCGGCATAATACATGATTTCCATACTGGCAATTCCAAGTTTTACTTTTTCTGCCCTTGACTGAAATCCAACATTGTCAAACAACAATTCTTTGATGGTATCCTTTGAAATAACAGGAAGTTTCAACCTTTCTGACAGGGCCTCTGCCATAGTGCTTTTTCCTGCTGCCGGAATACCTGTCACTAATATACAATACATTTTTCATGCTCCCTTCAAATTATACAAGAAACGGTTTCCGGTCCGCCAGGGCCTTCCCCGCTCAATCCCCCCAATTCGTAAAGAACCCGCACTCGGCCTCCACATTGTAAATCCCATAAGCAGACAGCCTCTCAATTCCTCCGTTCTCCCACAGATAATAGTCCGGAGACCAGGTTACAAAATCCTCCTCCAGTTCTTCCATGGGCACTCCCGGCAGATAGAAGATAAATTCCTCTCCCTCCTCCAGCCCCACAGCCCCGGCGCCGATAAAGCGGAAGCCATCCTCAATCCACACCGCTTCCTCCTCTGTCTCATAATCCAGTTCCGTCAGACCCATGGAGAAAGAATACTCGCCCGCCTCCCTTATATCGCCAAATTTCCCGCTGAACCTGCAGATATAGACCGTTCCCCTGGGATAGCTCTCCCCGGCAACCGCCTCGTTGCCCGCATAGGTGCCCTGGAAGGAACCGTCCGGGTAAAGGGTGAGAGAAGTGCTCCAGGCTCCGGCGCCGCTGGCAAGCACAAATTCAAGGGGCTCCACTTCCTCCGGCAGCCCTTTGGCAAAATCCTTCCACACACCCTCCGCCGGTTCCGTCTCCTCCGGATAGAACCGCACCGGATACAGCCCGGACAGTTCCTCTGCCCGCCGGGGCCCTACAGCCAGCTGGCCGTCCTGGGTACTGATGAGAACCGTGCCCTCCTCCAGAAATTCATTGGCCCACACCGCAAAGGCGCGCATCTTTCCCGTCACCTGGCCGGAAGCCAGTTCAAAGTCCGCTTCCCATGTATTTTCCGGGGTTTCAACGCCCCCTGCCAGGGAAAACTGCTCACAGGTATAACTCCCGAAGCCCTGGGAAAGATTGGGATGATATCGGATCAGGAAATCCTTTTCCCCCTCCTGATACAATAGAAGGGTATTCCACCCCGCATGGGATGTCCCGGCCTCCTCACTCCACAGCAGCGTGCCGTCCCTTTTCAGTACCTCCAATACATATGCCTCCCCTTTTACCGTCTCCCTGACCCGGATTACCTCCGGCTCACCGTCCCTGTCCAGATCAGCCTCCTCCCAGATAACCGCCTCCAACAGCAGTCCCTCTCCCTCCGGAAGAACGTCGTTCCAGGAAGACAGCCAGCTGTAATCTGCCTCATAATAATCCCAGTCAATAATCAGATAGGTATTTCCCATGTTTCCCACTTCATGGACAGAGCCGTCTGCCATGGTAAGAGAGAAGAAAATACTGCCTCCGTCCAAATCCTCCGGCTCCTCCACATACCTCCCTCTGCTCTGCTGAATCAGGGAAACCATGACATCAATGTCATTTTTTGCAAGCTGTTTAGATTGTCTTCCCAATCCGGAATAAATGACCACTTCCGCTTCCGCCACTTCCTCCGCCTCAAGAGTCTGTGCCCAGACAAGAGTATCCCGGCGGACAGGATTGGTGAGAAAACACACCGCCGCTGCCCCACAGGCTGCCAATGCCGCCGCCAGTGCCCAAAAAGCAGGCTTCCGATAATGCAGCACGGACTTCACCCTGGTTTTCACCCCCGACTCCCCAAAGGCCAGGGGACAAACTCCCATGCCCCTGGAACGGGTGCTGCAGTCCAACAACGCCTGGGAGTAATCTGCCCGCCTCTCCCTGTCAAGTCCCTGAATCACACTCTCATCACAGGCCAGCTCGATATCCCGGCACAGCAGCACATAGGCAAGCCACAGCAGCGGATGAAACCAGTACAGCGCAAGCAGCCCGAATCCAAGCGGCTTCCACAGATGGTCCCCCCTGCGGATATGGATTTGTTCGTGCAGCGCCACCAGTTCCAGATGCCTTTCCTGCATCTGAAAGGGAAGATAAATCCTGGGCTTTATCACCCCCAGTACAAAGGGAGAATCCACCCCTTCGCTGCGGAAGATATTGTCCCGAAACAGTACCGCCGTCCTCACCTGCCTGCGCAGCCCAAAATAGCTGAACACGGCGTAAAATAACATCAGTCCCGCTCCTGACAGCCATATCGCCGTCAGAATTAAAATGCTGTTTGGTTCCTTCCAAAATCCCCATAATCCGCCTTCTGCCAGGCCGTTCTGCTGCGTTATCTTTCCCCAGATTCCGCTTCCCCGAAAGCCTGTCCTCTCCGCCTTCCTCCGAATCTCCCTTTCCCCCCGGACAGATGCTGCTTCTCCTGCCTCGTTCTCCCCGGAAAAATCCGCTGCAGAGTAAACCTCCCCGGCAAATCCTTCCGATATGGGCCTGGCGTCAGGAATCAGGCTGAAGCTGCTCTCGATGGTGACCGGAAACAGCAGCCGCAGGGCAACCATGCCCCAGAGCAGCAGATTTATCCATTTGGGGCCTTTCCTTAAAACAAAACGCAGCAATACCACTGCCAGTACCAGCCATCCCGCCGCAATACTCCGGTTTACCACTTCCAAAAAGATACCTGCCATCACGTCCCTCCTTCCCGGAATCGGTCTATCATCCGCTGTACCTGGTCAATTTCCTTCTCTGTAATCCGCCCATGCTTTGTAAATGCCGCCACAAACGCCGGAAGGGAGCCGCCGAACTTTTTCTCCACCAACTCGTCAATCTCCGCCGCCTGCACCTGCTCCCTGCTTACCAGAGCTGTGACCACACTGTTTTCGTTTTTCACTACTCCACGCTCCGACAGCCGCTTGATTACCGTATAGGTGGTGGTAGGCTTCCATCCAAGCCTCTCCTGACACAGCCGCACCAATTCACTGCTCTTCACCGGCTCCTGCTCCCATAAAATCAGACAGAAACGATATTCGCTCTCAAAGATTTTCGGTGTATCCATACAAATCCCCTCCTCTAATATATTAGAGTATATTGTTACTCTAACACATTAGAGAGCAGAATTCAAGTATCTTTTCTGTTACTCTCCCCTGTTCCGGTCAGATTTGCTACTCCGCCGCCCTCTGCTCTCCCCCATGCGAAAAAAGGGAAAAAAACGCATATTTGGTCACTTTTTACCAAGTGCGGAATAGGATATACAAACGGTTTGATATGACACCGCCGATGTAACGGCAAAACAGAATCCCGGACAGCCCCCGGATTGCTGTACGGGGACTCCGACAGGCGCATGCAAACTGCGTTCTGGACCCTGCAGATAACACGCCCTATACCGCCCCGGCTGCGAATATCAGGAAAACCGAAAATCTGTCACGAGACTTTACCAGGAGGAAAAGATATGGGAAATCGTTTGATATGGGAAGAACGATACAATATAGGCGTGGACATCATCGACAGGGAACACAAAAAGCTCTTCAGTATTCTCAATAAGCTGTTTGCTTTTGGACACAGTGATGAGAAAAGCCAATTCGCCTGCCAGGAGGCAATCAAATACTTCAAAGACCATGCCGTCCAGCATTTTGCGGATGAGGAAGCCTACATGGACGCTATCCATTACCCGGGACTGGCGGCTCACAAGCGCATCCACAGGGATTTCCGGAAACGGATGCTCCCTGCCCTGGACCAGGAACTGAAGCTGAAGCAATTTTCTCCGGCCTCCATTCAGCACTTTCTGGGTGTATGCGCAGGATGGCTCATCGGGCATACCCTCATTGAGGACCGCTTGATTGTAACCGGCGAGTCTGTGGTACACTGGGACCACCTGTTGCCCGAGGAGGAACTGGCTGTGATGGGACAGACTCTGGCCAGCCTGCTGCACGGCATGTTTCGACTGGACTCACAGCTGGTGAGCATTTGCTATACCGGGGAACATTTCGGAAACGAAATCTGCTGCCGCCTGGTCTATGACAGCAAAGATCATAAGCGAATCGAATTTTTTATGCTTTTTGAAGAACAGCTGATCGGCAGCACCATCGGCAATGTGATAGATGCTGAATCGGAAACCACGGACATGATGCTTAGTAATGTGACAAAATATGCTGCAAAGCAGCTTGCAGAACGTTTTAAACAACAGTTTACATCCCTGGCACAGTTCGAACTCACCAGTGAACACCTGCTGTCCTATGAGCAATTTTACAAAATGTATGAGAAGATAAGTCCCCGGTTCAGCCTTCTGTTTGACACCGGCAGAGGCTACTTTGCCTGCTGTATGGACTCTTCCGAAACACCTCTGCGCAAAGAAGGTATTTCGGCTGTCACGGCGGATGCCGTAGCCCGGCTTGAAAGCGGTCTAACCCCCGGCAAACCTTTGTCTGAAAACCGAAACCTTCCACAGTCGCAAGAACCGCAGAGCGAAAACAGGAACCTTCCCCATGCCAGCCACACACAGGCTGAGTACCAAAACTGCATGCATGCAGACAGTCTTTCGGATAAAGCCCTATATCCTGCACCATGTGATAATCTCCAGGCCGAAAGCAGGGTTTGTCCGCATCCCGGCTATTCCCTGGCTGAAAACAGCGGACGAACGGACACAGGCGGTCACACGGCTGATTGCAATGGACCTCACAGGAACAACTTCACAGCTGGCAGAAACGGTTTGCCGTACACAAACATTCTCCATACCGACAAACAGGAACAGACCTATACCAGTAATCACCCAGATGACAGCAAAGAACTGTCTTACACGGACGGTCGCACAACTAGAAGGAACGATTTGCCGTACGCAAACACTCTCCAGATCGATAACCAGAGCCAGCCCTATACCGGTAATCACCCAGCGCACAGCAAAGAGCTTCCTTATACGGACAGCCGCCCAACCGAATGCAAAGAGCTGACATACATGAGCAATCCCCTGTCAAATAACAGAGGAATGCCGCACGCAGCTGTCAGTAAAGAGCTGCCTTACACAGACACGCTCCCGGCCAATAGCCAAGAATATTCCCACGCGGACAGCACCGGGCAAGCCGTCGGCGGCAGGAAAAAGAAAATTCTGGTGGTGGACGACTCCGACTTCATGCGAACGGCCATGCTGCATTTGCTTGGCCGTGACTATGAGGTATTCACCGCAGATTCCGGCTTGTCCGCCATCCGAAGCATTACCCTTGCCCGTCCGGACCTGGTGCTTTTGGACTATGAGATGCCTGTCTGCAGCGGAAGCCAGATGCTGGAGATGATTCGCTCCGAAAAGGATTTCACAGATATTCCGGTGATTTTTCTCACCTGCAGAGTGGACAGAGCAAGCGTTCAGAAAGTGATTTCCCTGAAACCAGAAGGCTATCTCTCCAAATCCCTTCCCGCAGAATCCGTCAAAAGAGAAATTGACCGCTTTTTTGAGAAAAAAGGCTGAATATGGATTCCGTATTTTTTCCGTAGGACTTTCCATATCATCATCCCGTCGCTTTGCGGGACTTTGGAAAGAAAACCAAGAAAGCAAAAACATCCGAACCTTATCACAGGCCAGCACCTTAGCCCCGGTTTTCAGCTTGACAGAAAACTTTCCGGATAGTATGATGATACTAACACTACAACAAAAGCATCTATCGGGAAGGAATGGAAGGCAGATGGCAAACGGACAGGAAGAACGCATCAGAATCGTACAGGAAACCGTGGCGGGCAAGGAAATCACATTCGCCCATGTAATGGGAGGGCCGGCGCCGATTATATACCAGAAGCTTGGGTTAAACCCCCAGGTTGACTATCAGTCCGCGGCCATCGGCATCATGAACATGACGCCGCCGGAATCTGCCGTCATTGCCTCCGATATTGCGGTCAAAAGCGGAAATGTATATCTGGGCTTTGCGGACCGCTTTACGGGAACCCTGATTATCACCGGGGAGATTTCCGACGTCATGTCTGCCATGACGGAAATCGTGAATTATTTCCGGGATGACCTGGGATATGTGGTCTGCAAAATCACAAAGAGATAGGAAGAATGCCATGGCCCATATAACACAGAAAGAACTGTTGGAAAGGCTGTTCCATGAGGATTATGAACGGCTTAAGAATAAAAAACTGCGCATCACACGTCTGCGCATCCCTGGAAAAGAAGTCTGCCTGGCCCATGTCATCGGCGTCTCCCAGTCCTGTGTCTATCAGAACCTGGGGCTTCATATCGGCGTCCATGAAGGGGAAGATCATCGGGGAGAATCCATCGGCCTGATTCGTTTTACCCCCTGGGAAGCCGTGGTGGTGGCTGCAGATGTGGCAATGAAAAGCGCGGATGTGGAGATTGGCTTTATGGATCGGTTCTGTGGTTCCCTGATTCTCACCGGAAGGCTGTCGGAAGTGCAGACGGCCGTGGAAGAAGTGGTTCGCTTTTTCAGAGAGGAACTGCATTTTCATACCTGTGAAATCCACCGCAGCTAAAACCGAAAGGGGCGGCACATGAAAAAATTATTTCTGATGGGCAGAAGCGAAGCCGGGAAAACCTCCCTGACCCAGGCGCTTCGGGGCGAAGAGCTTCATTATGTAAAAACACAATATACCAGCTCCGGGGACGATACCATCGACTCTCCGGGAGAATATGCGGAGTCCAAATGCTTCAGCGTGGGGCTTGCCTGCTTTTCCTTTGAGGCGGATGTGGTAGCCGTGGTCCAGGCCGCAGACGAACCCTTCAACCTGTTCAGCGCAAGCCTGCGTTCTTTTATTCTGCGCCCTCTCATCGGCATTATTACCAAGATCGATTCCCCCTATGCCAATATCCCCATGGTCAGACAATGGATGATCAATGCCGGCTGCGAGCGCATTTTCCTGATCAACAATGTAACTCGGGACGGCATCGACGAGCTTCTGGAATATCTGGCGGAAGACCTGCCCCGCCTGACCATTGAAGAGGCCAGGCACAGACAGAGTCTGGGATTAAACGAATGGGACTGACGCCTGCAGGCACGGCAGCCCCCGGACAGGAAAAGAATGGACAAACCATGACCAAAAACATTACCAACAATATCTTCATAGAAGGAATACAGGGCCTGGGAAAATCCACCCTGCTTCAGGCTATTGCCCGCAGGCTGCCGGAACTCCATGTGTGCCGGGAAGGGGATTATTCCCCGGTAGAGCTGGCCTGGTGTACCTGGATGACAGAGGAGGACTATGCCGCAGTACTGGCGCGCTACGAAAGCCTTGCTCCTGAAATCAAAGCCCATACCTTTCGGGAGGGCAGCCATTATATCGTCACCTATACCGCCATTCTCACGGACATCCCCGGCTTCCACAAGAATCTGGAACAGTATGAAATCTATAACGGCCGAAAATCCCTGGCGGAATTTGAACAGATTATCCGCACAAGGTACCGGAATTTCTCCGGAAAGGGTTACCTGTCCGAATGCGCATTTCTACAGAATATCGTAGAAGATTTAATGCTGTACCATCAGTCGGAGGATGATGCCATTGTGGACTTTTACCGCCGGCTGTTCGGCGATGTCCCCCGGGAAGGCTTTCTGCTGCTGTATCTGTATGACGAACATCTGGAAGAAAGCACCCGGGTTATCCGGAAAGAGCGCTCGGACGATAAGGGGAATCCCCTGTGGTATCCCCTTATGCTGGATTACCTCACCGCCTCTCCCTACGGAAAAGCCCACGGCTGTCAGGGCTTTGAGGACCTTGTCCGGCACTTCCGCCACAGACAGCAGTTGGAGCTGCGCATCCTGCAGGAGGTAATCGGGTCCCAGGCTGTGATCCTGCCCGCCAAACAGTGGGATATTGACGAGGTACTTCATCTCCTGGCGCCTGTCTGAACCTTCCTGTCCCGGTAATCAGGATCTGATATTCACCTCCCAACAGAGCATCCGCGGCCCTATGCCTAACCTCCGCCCGCTGATGCCACCCCCATACGAATACACAAGCGTCTCCTTCCGGAACACGGGGCGGATTCACCTGCTTTCATTGACATAAAGCTGCACACGGTTCTGGATAATCCTCATCACATCCTCCGCCTTTTTCTGCCCGCTGTAGTAAGCGGCGGCTTCTTCGCCGATAATCCGGAGCACCTGATCCTCCTGGGCGGAAAAGTAGGGGCTTGCATGTTTCACCAGGCCCAGTATGGTATCGATTTCCTCCCGGGTCAAAGCATGGAATTGGATGACTGTTCCGTCTTCAAAAATCCGTGCGCCGAACTCGTAGCCTTCCTCCGCCCATTTACGGTCCTCTTCCATTTCACTGGATGCGATGGTATCCATATGTTTCTTCAACGACGGAAATTCGCCCAACATCCAACGCAGATTGTAAATTTCCTCCTCTGCCCCCAGGACGCTCTCCACAAATGCCCATGCCCCTTCCTTCTGCTGCGACATGGAAGTGATTCCGAACGCATTTTTCGGAAAAAGCAGCGTTCCTCCCTGTCCATCCATGGCAGGAAATCCCAGGCTGACCTCTTTCCCGAACATTTCCTGATAAATCTGCAGGCTCTTTAGATTGTAAATATCTACTATCGTATACAATATCTCACCGCTTTGAACCTTTCCCGGCAGGTATTCCTCTTCCTTTCCGCTTTCCAGGGTATCCGGAAATCGGCTTACAAATTTCAGAACGGCCTCAAACTGCTCCGAATCAAACCTGCACTCTCCTGTCTCCCAGTCAATAAAAGCATCCTGGTTGAACGCCATAAGGTACTGCATCATCTCATCCCGTGTGACCGCCCCCACAGGAACAGCCCCGGAACTGTCCTCTGCCGCCGCAAACAGGCGCTCCGGCGTCAGCGCGGTCTCGTCAGCCACTGCCTTTTTCCCCACCATAGTCCGCAGTGAAAAAGTCCGGGGAATGCCCGCCAGAACGCCGTCCACGGTGTAGGTATCCAGGATTCCTTCCAAAAAATCAGAAGGGGCAAACGCCTCCGACTGCTCCACCCAGGGCCGCAGATCTTCCAGGATCCCCTGTCGCAGCAGACTCTCTATGTTGACCCCGGATAAATCAATGAGATCTATGGGTTCTCTGGTCAGGATGACATTGTACAAATCCGTCAAGGAATCGTAATTTTTCAGGTCAAGATGATACTGTACCTGGCTCCTGTTGAATTTCACCGCCAGGGCCGTGAGACTGCTTCCCCCGTTCACGGCGGCAAGCGTGATATTTTCCTTCTGCACCGCCTCCGCTGCCTTTGTTTTCTGCAGGATCACTATACACCTGTCGTTATTTTCCCAGTCCTCCACTGCGGCATAGTATCTGCCGTCTTCCAGAACGCCCATACTTTCCACAAAATACCCGTTGATATCGCTGTCCGTCCAGGCAAACAGTTCCTCCAGGGTTTGTCCGGAACCATTTTCATGGGCGGAAAAACCGTAATTGCAGACAAGTTTGTCGTCATAAAGCAGGAGGCCATTCAGGCCCGTTTCAGTTCCGTTTCCCTTACAGAATCCTTTGACATTCGGGAAATCCTCCATCACCTCCGTCAGTTTTTTTTCCTGAAAATCCACCTCCCACACAGTACAATGGTCCGGGTTTTCCCCTTCGCTGATACAGACATACAACCTGTCCGCCTCCCCGTTTACCGTTCCCCGAACCACAGCTGTTTCCGAAACACCGAAGGACAGCTCTCCCTGATAGCTTCCCTCCTCCGTATACAGCCAGACTCCCGCTTCCTCTCCCGGCGCATACTCACTGGTAAAAACATAAATCCGGCCCTGTCCGTCCAATACCATATCGCCCACATAGCTGCCCCTGCCCATTTCCTCCGTAACATTCTGATAAAACAGGTTCTTTCCTTCCGAATCAAACCTGCACAGATAACGCTTTAACTGACCATAATCAGCGGAATAGGCATTTACAATCAGCCATACACTGTAATCCGGCGCAAAAACATAAGAACAGATTTCCAGTCTTTTCTCTTCCAGGGGCCACTGGATGTCAAGCCTGTCCAGTTCCCTGTCAGTTAAGGAATACCGGCATATTTTCTGCGCCTCATCCTCTGCCTCACCGCTCATGGAAATATAACAGATCTCGTCTCCCACCAACCCCATCCCGTCATAATCCGCCCTGGAGTCCCCTACCGTAATCACCTCGGGTACATAAACCCATTCCCTCCCGGGAGTTCCGGAAGCAATGCTTTCCCCGGATTCGCTCCCTCCCGTCACTTGCCTTTCTGCTTCCCCGCTTCCTGCCTCTCCATCGCCACCCGCGGCACTGTCCTTCCCGCATGCCGTCAGGAGCAGGCTGACGCACACCGTCAGACAGACTGCAAAATACCGGAAACTGATTTTTCTCTGTCTTTTCATATAGGACGCCTCACTGCCTTTCGTTTGTTTTAAAAGTTTCCTACCGCGCCTCCTGCAGCAGCAGGCTGACCCTGTTCTGCATCTTGTCCACGGTACTGTCCAAATCCATTTGTCCGGAAAAATACCCCTCCGCCTCCTCATTGATGATATTCTGAATGTCCGCATGCAATTCAAACCGGTTTTCCACGCTCTCCACCAGTTCCAGAACCGCCTCTACCTCCGCCCGGGTGGCGGCATAGACTGCGACGCTGTCGTCCCCATCTCCGTAATACGCCTTGGGCATCCGTTCTCTCTGGGAATTATTTTCGCTTCCGGATTCCTCGAAGTCGGCATACGCCTCCTGCATGGCGGCTTCCATCACCTCATCGAAGCGCTCCTGCACCATGGGGAATCCCTGCCCGTCATATCCCTGCAGCAGGTAAAACTTCACGAATTCCCAGGCCCCTTCCTGATTCCGGCTCCTTCCGTTGACAGCCACCGCACTGTCCCGGAAATCCATGGCCGTGCCGCTGCCCCCTGCTCCGGGATAGCCCAGAAAACCAAGATTCCCGCCATATATGACCTTTTCCAGCTGATAATCCGCCACACTGGAAATCATGCCTGCGGTAAGCACCTGCTCCCTGTTCCGGATTCCCTGCAGATAGCTCCAGTCTCCGCCTGCGGGATGATAGTTTTTGGCAAAGGAAAGCACTTCCTTAAAATACGCCCCGTCAAATTCACAGGTTCCCGTCTCCCAGTCCACAAATTCATCCATGGCTGCGCTGCAGAGCCTGGTCAGCACAGGTTCGTCTGCGGAAAAACCGCCTATGGCATTGAAATCCTTTCCGTTGTCTTCCAATATCCCCAGCAGCTCCGAAAAAGTGACGCCGCTCTTTCCCCCGGTCACATCTGCGTATCCCCATATGGTATGGATCTGGAACGAAGGAGAAATGCTGTATAAATGCCCCTGCTCCTCACAGGCCTTCAGCACGGACTGTACCAACCTGTCTTTGGAGCACTCCCCGTCCTCCTCCATAAAGCCGTACAGATCCGCCAACACGCCCTTCCCGGAAAAGATCCGGTAATCCACTCCCGAGACGGCGATAATATCCGGCGCCTTTCCGGTAACCACATCCAGTTTCAGCTGTTCACAGGCGTCCTCATAGCTTCCCTCCCGGCTGAAATAATCCACTGTTTCCACCCGGTATCCGGCGCTTTCCCGGTTAAACCGGGCCACTGCCGCCTCCAGATCCTGTGCCGCCATGGTCACCCCAAGGCTCACGATGGTCTTGTCCGTTCTGCCCGGCGTAAAGACAGCCAGTTCCAGGGAATCGGACTGCTCTCCCCGGCGAACCACATCAATCTGATCTTCCCCCTTTCCCAGAAACACAATATCCGAGGACAAAAGCCCGTAGGCTGTCAAATCCAGTACCTGGACCTTTTCCTGCTCCTCATACCGGAATTCGTAAAGGCGATTATCCCGGCAGTACAGCCAGCCTGCGCCTGTGTAGGTCAGATGTTCCGGAATATTTGCATCCTCCATGCCGAAGCAGTCAAAGGCTGTTCCCAGTCTCTCCGGCTCCCTTAATTTCTGATTGGCCGTATCGATTTCCTGCAGCAGAATTTCCGTCTGATCCTTCACCAGAAAGCCCGGTCTGCCCTGCCCGTCAATCTGGAAGTACAGCACATCCACCCCTGACATATCCGCAATATCCTGGTAAAAAACGGTCTTCATCTGCCCGTCCTTCACATAAACCCGGTCCGCCATATGCCATACTTCCGATTCCACGCCATTCCTGTTCTCCACCTCCGGAATCATCAGGCCGCACCAGATATAAGAATACCCTTGTGAATCTGTGCCGATGCCCTTTAAGAACAGATCGTTCCTGTCAGAGCAGTCTTCCAGTTCTATCTTTTCATACTCCCCGGAACCGCTCCGGGCGTCAATCTTCCACAGTCCCGGCGCTTCCCCCGCTGCCGGCACATATAGGTTTCCCTCCCTGTCTGCAGCCAGGCCGGACTCCAGCGCCCCATCCTGCAGCGGAACCGTTCCCTCCACGGATAGGCTCTCCCTCCCGATTCTGTCCAGCTGTGCCCCGCCGTTCCTGTCACACAATCCGTAAAATGCCCCGTCCGACTGCAAGACCTGCGTATAGGCGTTCTCCAGGGAAAACCAGGCTGCCTGCCAGGTGACGGGACCATCCTCCCCGCCGCTGCTGCCTGCATTGCCCGCTGCACCTTCCCCATCCCTGCCTCCTGCATCACTGTCCCCGGCCGTTTTTCCTGTACCGCCTTCCACGCCGTTATTGATATCAATTCCCATGTTCGACAGGCCCTCCGGGGATTCCTGCCCTCTGTCTGCATCCCCTCTGCCGCATCCTGTTATGACAAGCCCCAGGACAGCCGCTGCAGCAATGATTCTGCTCCTTTTCCTTTTCATGATTTCCTTACCCCTCCGATACTTTCCCTGTGCTACCCCGGAATGTACTTCAAATACTTTCTGCCCGCATGCACAGCCGTATTTTTCAGATGATTTTACCGTTCTCTTGTATCGGTTTCATTTCGGGATTGTATCCGGGTTGTATCCGCAGCCTGACCTTCCTAAAGACCCCCGGGCCGCCGCTTTGCGGTCAAAAAAGTTACCCATGGATTTGGTTTTTGCTGACAGATAAACGTTTTACCAACATCTTTTTCTCAAGCAAGCGTGTGTCCAAACACAAATGACGGCCAGCGGACAGTAAATCCGTGCATCGCAGCCATAATGTGCAACAGTTCAGACAGGGCGCTGAACTGTTGCGAGAGGGGCTGTCTAAACTGTTACCATAATGCCCCGGATATGAAAAATTCCCTGCTTTTCAAGTTGCCGGCAGGGAAGTAGTCTTGTTATAATGGAATGCAGAACAAACAAAGCAAACGATTGCAGGAGGGCTTACCATGTATTCCTTAAAAGATCTGTCCACAATGACTATGCTGTCGGACCGGACTCTGCGCAATTATCTGGATGCCGGGATTCTTCAGGGCAAAAAGGAAAACGGCGCATGGGTCTTTACATCGGAGCAGATAGAGCTGTTTCTCCAAAACGATATGGTAAAATCAGCCATTCGTACCAAAAAGAACGCCATCGTAAAAGATTTCATCGTCAATTCGAAGAAAAAAGGGAATTCCGTCTGCCTTATCTGGGATCTGCCGGATGCAGACCCCTCAAAAGTCGGACGCTTTATCTGCGATGCCGCGGGAAAGAGAGACAACATTCTCATGTCCTTTGAAAATGCAGGAAAGAAAAACCGCATTATTTTAAGCGGCAGCGAAACCGCCGTGTATGAAATCATGACGGAATTCCGCCGGCAGTTTCCTTCGGTTCCCTCTTAGAGCATGTTTGAGAAATCATTCCTGCCGCCTGCATGTCCCACATTTGCCGGAAAACAATTTTCAAACACGCTCTCGCCCCGCAACATGCATTTTGGTTTTCAGCACAATCGTTTCCATACTTCCCGGCTCCGGTCCCTCCGGGGCGGAAGAGAAAGGTGGTACCCATGAGTTTACTGTCCGTCTACCAGGCTGTGGAAGAATATCTGCAGAAACTGGATTTCTCCCTGTTGTATCCGGGTTTTAAAAAATACCCCTATGCACTCTATAACCAAAAGCAAGTCTGCCTGGCAGGGGAAATGTTTCCCTATGACGAAAGATTCCTTGCCAATACCGCCATCCTCCTGGACGGAACATATACCGCCATCTGGAATCTGGAGGATGAGGCAGAACTTTCCCCGGCGCTTCTGGCCAGTCAAATTGTACATGAAATGTTCCATTGCTTTCAGTTCGAAAACGGCGAATCGAGATTCCCCGACGACCTGAAGCTGCTGGCCTTTTCGCTGGATTATGACTATTATGCCGCCAAGTATCTGGAGAATCTGTGTCTGGCGAGAGCCTTTTCCCAAGAGGCGGAGGACCTGCCATGTGCAAAAAACCTGCCTGCCGGAATCCAGGGCCTGGAGCGCTTCTTTGCGGTCAGAAATTCCCGCTGCCGCAAATACGGCGAATCTCTGCAGGAAGAACTTAAGACAGAGACCATAGAGGGCGTTGCCGAATATGTGGGTTTGAAAGCGCTGCGCGTGTTTCATTTGGAGGAATATCAAACCAAGGTAAAAACATACCTGCATCGGCTGGAACATGACTTCCCGCTTCTGTTGGATATTCGCAAAAGCGCTTACTTTACAGGCTCCCTTTTCTGTCTGGCAGCGGAGCGGTTTCAGCCGCCTCTGAAAAACGCATTTGGGGAGAAGCCCGTGTATTTGCAGAATCTTCCGGATTCCCATTCCGTCCCTTCCGCCCTGCCGGACGCGGTACGGGATAAAAGTCTCTGTCTAATCCCCGATGTCTGGCAGTTCCAGCCCCCGGAAGCCCTCGGCCAGGAATTCCAGAAGATGACGCAGCAGCGGCGCCTTCTCCTGTCCCGCCACCAAAAATCCAGAAATTACACAGACTTTCCCGCCCGCATCTGCGGCTATGACCCCATGAACATGTTCCGCATGGGCAATCTGCTCTACTGCAGCCATTGTCTTTTCCTGAAAAATGATGCGGGAACCATCCGGCGGAACGGTCCTGTCCTGGCCGTTCTGAAGGATGATTCCCACAATGAAATTCTGGGCTATTATTGACCATACGCGAGAATCGAATCCAGGAACCCCCTGGAAACCCTCTCCCTTTGAAACAACCGGCGTCCTCTCCCGACCAAAAGACTATATTTCTGTCTCAATAGCTGCCTTTCGGCTGTTGATTTTGCGGATGATTTCCATACCAAATTTGGCCTTCCTGTCATAACTATACAGGCCGTTTACCTCCAATGATAAATCTTTTTATAAACTGATGCAAAATCGCGGCATTGGAGGTGAACGGCCTGGTTTATAAAAACATCTATACTACAGCTGAAAGATACTTAATTGCTCAAACTCCGTTCTGCGCTCCAGCAAAGGCGGTGCTTTCCGCAGCAGCTCCTCCGAAGCATCGTCCTCCAAAAGCCAGCACACAGCCTCGTCCCGCTCCAGAATCAGGGGCATACGGTCATGTACTGGCTCCATGGAAGCATTGGCCTGGGTCGTCAGAATCACAAATCTGTCTCCATCCTCATACTTCCTGTAACATCCGGCCATGAACATAGCATCCCCGCTTTCCCGACAAAATGTATACTTCTGTTTCCCTTGATTCCACTCATAAAACCCCGCCGCCGGGATGACCGCTCTGCGGTGCAGGACAGCCTCACGGAACATCGGCTTTTCCATGGCAGACTCACATCTGGCATTGAAGATAATCCGGCCTTTCTGGAAGCTTGGGAACCCCCACAGCTGCCACCGACACTCCAGGACGGAACCGGAAGCTGCCAGTATGGGAGCAAGTTCTGTAGGATGGATATCCTTTGCCTCAATCTCAATTTTACAGGCCAACGCTTTCCTGCCCACCTTTTCATCCACCTGCCAGACCAGCTTTTCTATTTCCTTTGCTGTACCATCGTCTACATAATATCTGCCGCACATGGTTCCCTCCTGTATTGCTTTTGTCACTGCGTTTATTGCTTATTTTTTCACCATCGGCTGCCATTTATCCTGCTTTCGTAAATCCTCCTGCAAAAGTTTCATCTGGGTAGTTTGCTGCTGCCACAGCCGTGGCAGTAGAAGGAATCGCCGCAGGGACCGGTGCCTCCCGGGGACTGACAATAGCCTCAAAGCTTCTGGCAGCCAGCAGCATCTGTGCAGTAGTCGGTCTCCCCTTTTCCCTCATTGAAATGATCGTGGTAGAAATAGGTGAAAGCAAGTTTGACAGTGTACCCTCCCTGTAGGATTTCTCTCAAAACTTTGTCTTCGAAATCGCCTGGACCGGCATTGAGAAGACCATGTCAGGAGCTTGCACTGCTATACTTTTTCAAGGAAAATTTCCATAAAGTGCGGGACAATACAAAAAACAAAACCGGCGCCCCCGCTCCCCAGGCACAGGCCCAGGTTGACAACTCTCCCATCAAAAACAACCCAGGAAAATTTGTTATCACAAAAACCGGTAAAATATAAGTCCCGATCCGCCGAAACCATTTCCCATAAATCATGGATGGCATATTGTTGAAATCCCACAATGCATTGCTGATATCCGCAATACCGCCGATGGAAATAATCCAAAAGCTCAATATATAGGGCAGTAAAAACAAACTATAGGTCAGAAGGCATCCGCAGACCAGGAAAAAAAGAAACCCTGCTATAGAAGCCACTCCCACGGGAAGCTCCGCCAGGTGCCAGCCAGCAACAATCATCACCACACCAGCCGCCAGTTCCGGCAGCAGATAAGCAAAATCCAGTCTCCGCATTGTTACAAGAAACTGCAGTGACACCGGCTTCACAATGTACAAGTCCAGTTCCCCCTGCTGTACCATCCCCGGCAAAGATGCAAAATTTCCGAAATACAACATATAGACACCTGTCATCAGCATATAAGTCCCCACAAACAACAGAATATGATCCGGTGTCAATATACCGATATTTGTCCCTGCCTTATAAATAATCGCTACATACAGCAGCTTGATAATCATCCACCCCATCTCGACACTCACTCCCGTGACAAAATTAATGCGGTATTCCAGCGCGGACATCAGTGAATATTTCGCAAAAACACCCATAAGTTTCACATAACGGCCAATCTTTTTCATACTCTATCCAGGATTATGCAAATCCCATTCCTTTCTATTAAAGTCGCTGCGGAACAGCTGCAAAAAAGCCGCTTCAGCCTCCTACTGCAGCATACCGCTTCACACCATGCCGCCACATAAATTCTCCCAGACAGACAAAGACCAAAATCCACCCGACCTGAAAGGCAACTCCCACTCCCATACGCTCCCATCCAAAACGTCCATTCATAATATTCACCGGAAACTGGACCGTGTAGCCAAAAGGCAGCAGGCTCACCAGAGCCTCAACCACCCCTCCGAAAATATCCAGCGGAAAAATACCGCCGCTTACCACTGTCAATACAATGCTGATAGTTCCAAACAGTTTGTCTACATCTGTCAGCCAGAAGCCCAGCAGTCCAATACAGTAAAATATGGAAAAATTTAATATAAGTGCTAACCCCAAACTTACCAAAAATACGAGAACTCTCCCTGCTGAAACCGGCAGCCCCTGCCAGAACGCTATCCCTACGATAACCGCCATCACTGGTGCAACCACCATCATTCTGGGAATTTTCTGCCCAAGAAACCGAAAAAAATAATATCCCTCATACCCTACAGGACGGATCAGATATTTATTCAGTCCCCCCATTTTAATATCGCTGTTCATCTCCCCTTCAAATCCTGTGCCCACCAACTGAGATACAATTGTAGCCAGAAGAGTATACAGCAGAATCTCCCCCTGCTGATATCCAAATACAGCAGCCGCATCCGAATGCCTGTACAGATAATTCCACATGGTTGTCTGAATAATAATGGGAAATACCGCACTAAGCATACTTAAGAAGAAGCTGACCCGATATTCCAACGCCTGCTCCACTCCCATCAAAAATACGCAGCGATAACTGCTCATGACATCACCACCTCCTTCTGATAGAAGCGGGCAATACACTCCTCTATCGGAATCTCCGTTACAGTAAAGTCTTCTACCTGAAGTCCTGACAAAATAGCACCGAGAACTTCCTGCACCTTTTCCTGCGGAACCTCCAGAACTGCTCCCGCTGCACTTACTTCCCTGACCATACCAAAAGCCTTCCATGCTTTTATATCCACTGCCCCAGTTGTTTTCACAGAGAGCAGCTTCCTCTTTCCCAGGAGCTGGTTCATATCTGCCAGCTTTCCATCGTACACAAGCTGCCCCTGATTGATAATTACAGCCCTGTCGCATAACGCTTCAATATCTGCCATATAGTGACTTGTGATAATAACCGTAGTCTTCCACTGCTCATTGTATATCTTTAAAAATTCCCTGATTTTTTTCTGAGATAATATATCCAGCCCAATGGTAGGTTCATCCAGAAAAAGGATGTCCGGACGATGGATCAGGGCCGCCAAAATTTCCATTTTCATCCTCTCGCCAAGGGAAAGCCGCCTCACCTGCACATTCAAAAGTTCCTTTACATCCAACATCTCGGACAACTCCGTTATGATATCCCGGTAGGAACCATCATCCACTCCATATATACATTTGTTCAGATAAAAGCTGTCACTGGCCGGCAGATCCCACCAGAGCTGGTTCTTCTGACCCATGACAATCGAAATCCGCCTTTTAAATCCGTTTTTACGTTCCCAGGGAATGAATCCATCCACCTCAACCTTGCCGCCTGTAGGATATAAAATTCCCGAGAGCATCTTCAGTGTAGTCGTCTTTCCGGCCCCGTTGGGCCCGAGAAACCCTATCATTTCCCCCTTCTCCACCGAGAACGAAATATCTCGAACCGCTTCTTTCGTCAAGGATTCCCTGTGGAACATATTCTGCAGAGAACCTTTGATCCCAGTCATTTTTTTATAGTACGTAAATTCTTTTTTCAGGTTTTCCACCTTAATCATGTCACACTTCTCCTCTCTTAAATACAAGAAACACCTTATGATAGAATCAAGAGAATACGATCCGCAAGGCGGTTTTCCATCATATAAAATCCAGATGACGAATATAATTTTCAAACATAAGTTTTACCTCTGGATACTTCCTTCGACTCACAAACAGGCATTCTCCATTATCCAGCAATACATGCTCTTTCTCCAGACAGCGGATATGGTACATATTCACCAGAAAACTTGTATATATTCTGACAAAGCCTCTTCCCTTCAGCCTCTCCTCGCACTGTGACAGATTTTCTCTGACCATAATCATGCCTGTTCCCAAATGCAATCGTATTTCATGACCTTCGCTTTCCAAATAAAGAATCTCCCTTGATGGAATGAACATGAGCTGACCATTTTGGGTAAACCGAATCCTGTCTGCTGCAGACAGACGTACTCTTCCCATCTTGCGAAATGCAGCTTCCAAATCCTGCTCTAATCCAAACAACCTGACAATATGAAAAAATGGCATCCCCAAGGCAGCAATGATATCCTCCACCTGATATGCAACATATAGAATAAACACAGATTGTTCTCTGTTCCAGATTTTTTCCGCAAAACGAAAAGCTCTGTTCCTATCCTTCCAAGCCAATATTATGCATGTGATATCTTCCCACTCCACCGCTTCTTCCTGATCAAAGCTGCATACAGAACAGTCAAATCCATCTCTTACCGTCAGCATTTTAATCGTATGTTTCATTCTCTCTCTATCCTCGTCTCGGTCACATAATATTCCGATCCTCGGCACTGATTTTTCCTCTCCTTCACGAATATATTTTTAATTTTATTAAACTTAACAAATATATCTTAGAAATTCAAGAGCCTCTGCCTAAATGGTATCATTCGAAACCTAAATGGCTGAACTATCTGAACGCATTACTTCAGAATCACCAAAAATGCTGCATGGATACTCCGATTTGAACCAATGCCCCCGTCATGGTATCAATTTTCTCATCCATCTACACCCCAATGTGGTAATTGCCCCGTCAATCCCTTTTTCTTAATTTTAACATGAAAAAGGGAAGATAAACGTATTTTTTAAGCAGTTTTATTTTTTCAAACACGCTATAGAACATTTTTGTAAATTAGAAAGTACACAAAACCTTTGCTTGCACCCCTTATACATGCTACAATAAACAAAAAAGAACTAATATTATAAGACGATACGAACTGACGGATCAAGAATGGGAACAGGCTGCCTTTTACTTCCACCGAAAAAACAGGAAAACCGGAACTACATTATAAGAATTATACCATGCCTGCGAAACATAAAACTTGCCATTAGAATATGACTTTTTGACAACATAATTTAAATCATCTGGAGGATGGCCGCTGCAGCTTCACAAACAATCTCAGCGAGAACGCAATCCG
>CAJTXE010000055.1 GCA_910580225.1 uncultured Acetatifactor sp. | reverse complement strand
AATGAAAATGATCCGGCCCATGACGCCGTGATTCGTCTGCTGGAAAAACAGGGGCCGCGCAGCAAGGCACAGTTTCTTGTGAATGCGGTCCTCCACTATATCAACTGCCCGGAAACACCGGATATTGCCATTCCCCAGACCGTAGACAGGGCGGCAATCGAAGAAATTGTTGCGGAGATTCTGGCAGGGAAAGAGGATATAAGGCAGAACAGGTCCAAGTCAGATACAGGCAGGGAGCATATGGCGGAACGGGGGACTGTAAGACCGAAAAAAGGAATGGGGGGAGAGGAGCCACGGGAAGAAATAGACCAGGCAACCTTTGCATTGATTGCAGATACCATGTCAGCGTTTCGGAGCAGCTAAAAAGCACAGGGAGGTCATTTTCCGCTCTGTGCTTCCCTTTCTTCCAGTGCCAGGATAAAACTGTTGATTATATCCTCCAGATGGCGGTATTGTATGGGAGGAAGGTCTGAAATTTTGGTGAGCAGTATGGAATGGTCACTGGCATTTGTTTCACCAAGGAGCAGGTAATCGGTGCTGATGTCAAGGACAGAGCAGATACGGATAATATTTTCCGGGCGCAGTGCTTTTTTGCCAAGTTCCGCAGAAGAAACTGTCTGTGGGGTAATACCTGCTTTTTCCGCAAGTTCCTCCTGTGTCATGCGGAGCTGTTTCCTGCGGCTCAATATACGGCTGCCAATCTGATTTAATAAATCCTCCATCCTCTTACCTCCTTGCTATGGACTAATTTTATCTGCTATGGCATAAATAATTAAGCGATTATAGTTGATAAAACTCTCCTATGATATGTATAATGAGCAGTAAGAGTAAAAATATAAGGAAACGTGGAAAATATAACAGAAAAAGGAGAAGTGAAATGTTAAATGATGTATGGTTAAAGTTTGCCCAGTTTTTAGGCGCTTTGAACGGGGAGAATGTGAAACGGGAGAGCTATGTACGCACGCCGGAATATGAAGCGGCACTGGAGGCATGGAAGAAAACAGAGCAGGAATGGGAGGCATTTCTGGAAAGCCTGCCTGCAGACGGGCAGGAAAGGGCAGAGGAGATGAAGGAGCGTCTGGAGGATTTTTCATCTGCTCAGGAGAAGCGTGCCTACATCCAGGGATATGCGGACTGCATCCAAGTTTTGTTCCACATGGGGCTTTTGAAGGAGAACGAGGGGCTGAAATGGGCAGGGAAGATGGATGCGTAGCAGAACACAGGGCTTTCGGTAAAAAGTTGTTGGATTCATGTCTTGCTGGCTCGCGTACCACAATTTGACACAATGCACCTAAGCGTGAGTTTGGGTTAATTACAGGTTTCGGATAGCTGGAATAAGGGCATGTTACTTCTGAAATATATTTAACAGCGGCACAGGCGGCTATTTCCAAATGATGCCATAGGAATTTGGGTACTCGCAGGCGAAAGTATTGAAGAATGGCTTAAAATCAAGGGTTTTAAGGATTGGTGGGGTTCATCACGGTGGTTGGTGAACCCCGCTTTTTCGTGTTTTTGGATGCCGCTGATAGGATGGCGATAGGGGAAAAAATCGTACTATCAGGCAAAAGTATACTTTCACGCAAAAGTCAGGGGTTTCCGTGATAGTATAAAACGGAAAGGTAAAAAGGAGTAGGATATTGTTGGTTTTGGGTGAAAAGTGTATTAGCTTGACGGAAAATGCTGTTGAAAAACGGGGGATATGATACAAGCACGGAAACTGCTCGGAGTTTTCGTGTTTGTATATGAGTTTCCGTGATAGTATATGAGAAAAACGGTAAAAACAGAATGAGAAAATGACAATAGAAGAAAAGGGTTGCTTCGGCAGTCCTTTTTCAATATTCGGGCATCTCAAATTCAGACAAAGAAATTCATCTGTTTTTCCTCAAATATATTTTTTAATAGCAGTAGCCCTTTTCTCAAATCATCTTCCGTATCGGGTGAAGCAATAGATACTCGGACATAGGATGAACTGTTTTCATTCTGCATTGCGAAACGGTGGGAGCCAAGTACATGAATCCCTTTCTGCAATGCCAGCAGCTCTAATTCCTCGCTTGTCAGATGGGCAGGGAGCGGCAGCCAGTGGAAAAACCGCTCGATATTGTCAGTTTCGGATGAAGGAAAAATGGTTCTGAATATCTGGTTTCGTTTCCGGGCAGAAAGGATTTTCTGCCTCACGATATTTTCCGCCTCCCCGCTTTCGATCAGTTCTGCAATGATCTCACTGTTGAGGGACACGGTTTTCAGGTTGATGCCCAGCATCCCGGAGACCAGCAGCTCCCGGTATCGGTTAGGAAAAGCAAGAAAGGCTACCCGCAGTCCGGCGCATAACGATTTTGAGATGCTGCAGATGTGGACAGCCTGCTCCGGCAGAAGGGAAAAGAACGACTCTGCATCAGGAGCGGTGTGGCCATAAGCGGAGAGGAAGGAATAAATGTCATCTTCAATCACAAGCAGATGGAACTGCCGGATGATTTCTGCCAGTTCCAGCCTGCGTGGCTGCGGCATAAAGATACCTGTAGGGTTGCTGCAGGTCGGCATGAGGTAAACGCCGTTTATATCCGTATTCCGGCAGGCTGCAAGAAGCCCGTCGGGTGACATCCCATCTCCATCCGAGGGTACGGCGATCAGTTGGATGTGCAGGAAATTGGCAAGCTCCTTAAAATTCGTATAGGTAAAGGTATCTACGGCTATTTTATCCCCGGCCCTGAAAAGGGAAATGAGTATGACAGACAGGGCATTCTGTGCCCCGGCAGAGAGCAGGATGTTTTCTTCCCCGGCGTTTACTTCAATCCGGCGCAGCCATTTCCGGGCGGCGCTTATCTGCCGCTTCGTTCCCAGGGGGCTGCTGTATTCAAAAAGCCTTATGGATTCATCTCTTTCCAAAACAAGCCGCGCCGTACTTTGGATGGTATGGTTGCTTTCATAGAACGGCTTGATCATGCCCATTTCGATGATGCCGCCCTCTTTTTCCATAAAAGTATTTTTGGCGGATGTGCCGGGGGAAACAAAAGTTCCGCGGCCCGTGACGGCATACAGGAGTCCTTTCAGTTCGCACAGCTTGTATGCCCTTGTGACTGTGCTTAAGTTCAGGTCGAGGAAGTCGGCAAGTTCCCGCTGGGGCGGCAGCTTTGTGTCAGCCGGCAGTTTCCCGGACAGGATATCCGCCTCAAGGCTTGCGGCTATGGAAATGTAATAGGGCTTTTCCAGTCTGGATTTCTGCGGCCTCCATGACATGGGGTAATCTTCAAAGGAATTGACAGGCATGGGTCTCCCTCCACAAAATTGTATGCAACACAATTCTAACATTGTATGCATATAATTTCAAGTTTATAATAGGCCATGTACAAAGCAATCCAGTTGAAAACAAGGAGAGAAAACGGTTATGAAGAAAATCACGATAAGGGAGATCGCCCGGATTGGAATCATGGCGGCGGCAGTGTATGTGGCATCGGCCTTTCTGCAGGTCCCCATCCCCACGGCGATAGACAACACAAGGTTACATATGGGGAACGTCATGTGCCTGTTATCCGGTATGCTTTTGGGACCCCTGCAGGGCGGGCTTGCGGCTGGAATCGGCTCCATGTTCTTTGACCTGACGAACCCGGCCTATATTGCCTCTGCGCCTTTTACCTTTATCTTCAAATTTGTCATGGCATGGATATGCGGGAAGATAACCTCCGGCAGTCCGGCACATCTGAAACAGCGGTATGTGGCCGGCGGCATTGCCGGCGCTTTTGCCTATGTGGTCCTTTACCTGTCAAAGAGTTTTATGGAACACAGGTTTGTATTGGGGCTGCCCTTGGAAGCGGTCATGCTGACGGTCACGCAGAAAGCGGTGGTGTCCAGTGTAAATGCCATTGTAGCCTGTGTGGTGGCGGTTCCCCTTGGCCTTGCCCTGCGCCCCGTGATGGCGAAGATGATAAAATAATTATGGAAATGGATATGACAAAGGGAAAGCCCGTTAAGGCGCTGCTGAAATTTTCCGTCCCGCTGTTTGCGGGGAATATCATGCAGAACCTCTACAATGTTTTTGATACGGCGGTTGTGGGGCATGTATTAGGCAAAAACGCTCTGGCTGCCGTGGGAAACTCATATGTTCCCATGCTGGTCATAAACAGCATTATTCTGGGGCTTTCCTCCGGCATTCTGATTTTGTTGGCGCAGGTGTATGGTTCAGGGGAAAAGGTACAGGGCTGCATGGGTTCCATCCGGACGCTGGTATTCCTGACCGGCGGCGGTCTTGCCTGCATATTTTTTCTGTCTGCGGGATGGATTTTCAGGGCGATGGGTATTCCTGCGGCGGCTGCCCGCCCTGCGGCAGAGTATTTGAGGATCACGGCATTGGGAATCCCGTTCCTGTCAGCATACAACTTTTACTCAGCGGTGGCGAAGGCCGGAGGGGACGCACGGACGCCGGTACGGGATATGTCCGTTTCCTGCCTTATGAATATGGTGCTTGATTATGTGCTCGTTGTAATCTTCCGGCTGGGAATAAGAGGGGCGGCATCTGCAACGGTGATTTCACAGGCGGCAGCGGCAGGGCTGGCCGTTTTCCATTTATGCCGTAAAGATAAAAATGCACTGGCGGAGCGGCCTGACTTTAAGTATGTACTGTCCGTATTCCGTCTTGGCGTGACAAGCATCGTGCAGAATGGAGCCTCCGCTGTCAGTATGTTCTTTATACAGGGAGTGATCAATCGGTTTGGCATCAATGAAATATCGGCCTATGCAGCGGCATATAGGATTGAAACGATACTGACTATCCCGGCAGTCAATCTTGGGGCTTCGCTCAGTGTTTTCACGGCACAGAATGCGGGGGCTAAAAATTTTGAAAGATGCCGTAAAGGGTTAAGGGACGGTTTTAAGATTTCAGTGGTATTTGCGGCAGCGGTGGTGGCTGTTATATGGGCTGCCTCGCCGCAGTTCATGTACCTGTTGGTGGGAGACGAAGGGGAAATTGTCCGCATCGGGGTGCGCTACCTCCATATCGTTTCCCTGACATTCCCTTTCTGCGTCAGCCTTTATCTGCTCACGAATTTCCTGCGCGGGGCAGGGGAGATTGCATACCCGGTTTTTAATACCATGCTTGAATTAGGGTTCCGTACAGCCTTTGCCTTTGTTTCGGTGCGGTATATCGGGTTTTATGGAATCATGCTCTGCAGGCCATTGAGCTTTCTCATAAGTATGGCCAGTCTGTCCTGCCGGTATTTTACAAAAAAATAGCAGGGACGGTAAGAAATATGTTATGATTTATTTTGTATGTGGAAACAAATAGGGAGGAAACGAAAAATGTATGAATTGGTACAGGTCAGCGAGAAATGCTATTACATAAACTGTCCGGCGAAGATAGGCGTCTATGTGGCAGACGGGGAGAACGTCTATCTGGTTGACAGCGGGAATGATAAGGATGCGGGGAGGAAAGTCAGGCAGATACTGGATAAGAACGGCTGGCATCTGGCGGCGATCCTGAATACCCATTCCAACGCAGACCATATCGGCGGGAACAAGTACCTGCAGGGGCAGACGGGATGTAAGGTTTATTCTGGCGGCATAGAGGCGGCCTTCACGAAATACCCGGTGCTGGAGCCGTCCTTCCTTTACGGCGGTTATCCGTGTAAGGACTTGCGGCACAAGTTCCTGATGGCGCAGGAAAGCGATGTGGCGGATTTCTCAGATGAAAGTTTCCCGAAGGAGATTGAAGTAATACCGCTGCCAGGGCATTTCTTTGACATGGTGGGGTTCCGTATGCCGGACAATGTGGTGTTCCTTGCGGACTGCATCAGCAGCAGGGAGACGCTGGAGAAGTATGCTGTTTCTTTCATTTATGATGTGGGAGCCTATCTGAAAACGCTGGATATGGTGGAGGGAATGGAAGCCGCCATGTTCGTTCCTGCCCATGCGGAAGCGTCTGCCGATATCAGGGAACTTGTTTGCTACAACAGGAATAAGGTACATGAGGTGGCGGAGAGGATTTTATCCATCTGCATGGAGCCGATGTGCTTTGAAAGAATTTTGCAGGAAGTGTTCAAAGGCTATGGGCTTTCCATGAATTTTGAGCAGTATGTGTTGGTTGGCAGCACGGTGCGTTCCTATCTCTCATGGCTGAAAGATACCGGGAAGGTGGCGACTGAATTTCAGGACAGTATGCTGTTGTGGCAGAGGGTATAGTTTTGATAATCCGTCAATAGCTTGTGTGGCTCGTCAATAGCTTGTGTGGCTTATCGGCAAAGCACGGAAAATCTGAAATCCTATATGCAGCGCCAGTGGAGCCTTGTGGGCGGAATGGCTGGCACGTTCGGAGAGATGGAGTTTGTCATGCAAGATGAAAGTTTAAGGGCAGAAAAAGGAAAGAGGTGGCAGAACTGAAACGGATTGCGATATGTGACGATGAAATTGGCACTTGTTCTGATTTGGAAAAAATAGTTCTGGATTTTGCAGACCGCCGGGCTTTGCAGATTGAAACGGAAGTCTTCTATTCCGGGGAGGCATTTTACCGTTCCATTCAGGAGCAGTGCCTGTATGACTTATGTTTTCTGGATATCCAGCTTTTGGAGATGGATGGCGTGCAGGTCGGAAAGCAGATCAGGGAGCAGCTTGGAAACGATAAGATCAGCATTGTTTATATTTCTTCTAAAGAAACCTACGCCATGAGCCTGTTCCAGGTGCGTCCCCTGGACTTCCTGATCAAGCCGCTCACCAAAGAGAAAGTGGCTGCTGTATTGGAGCAGTTCATACGGCTGAGTGAAGCCAATAAAAATGAATTTTATTATCATGCAGGGAAGTCGGTCTGCAGGCTGTATCTGGACGAGATACATTACTTTGCCTGCAATGGCAGGAAAATTGAAATATATACCGGTTCGGGACAGAAGGAATTTTACGGTGCCATGCGGGAGGTATGGGAGCAGGTGGAGGGAAAAGGATTCTGGATCATCCATAAATCCTATATCGTAAACACAGCATTTGTTTCGGTTTATCATTATGATTCTGTTCAGATGACAGACGGCACGCGCCTACCGATCAGCCAGAAGTACCGGAAGGCAATGAAAGAGAATTTAACGGAAAGGTATCAAAGGGGGTGAGGCAGGTGTCTGTCATGAAAAGTCTTGTCATCATACTGGCGGCAGTCCGCATCTGCCTTTATATGCGCTGTTTTTCTGTCTGCATTGGAAAGTGCAGGGTTTCCAAGAAAATTGTGACAGCCCTCTTTACAGTGTTGTGGATATTTGAGGGCTTTCTCATAAGCGTTTCCTATATTGGGCAGGGAATTGCCGCGATGGACCTGTTCTTTTTGCTGGTAGAGATTCCGTTTTTATTAGCAATGTCTTTCTGCTACCAGGGCAAAGTGACACGGCATCTGCTGATGGCGGTTATCCTCTCCACGGTATACTGGATCGGGAAATGGAGCATTGCGTCTGTCCTTTTTAAGACGGTTGCTGACAGCCGCCAGTATTTAATCGTTACATCCATTTCTGTCAGTTTGTTTTTTGTTTTTGGGATGATTCTGGAGAAAGCAGGGAAATCCCGGCAGGAGCGGGAGCGTGAACTGCTGGAGCAGGAGGTTCGCATCTATGAGAACCAGTTCGGCATCATAAGGCAGTCGCAGCATAATATCCGCGCCTTGAAGCACGATATGAAGCACCACATAAAAATGCTCATGGATATGGTGTCCGGAGGGGAAAACGAAGAGGCGCTTAAGTACCTTGCGTCTATGGGAGCATTTATGGAGAACAGCGGGGAATATGTCGCCACCGGGAACGAAAAGATTGACAGTATCCTGAATTACATGATCTCAAAAGCAAAGAGTTCAGGCGTTGATGTCTCCTGGAAAATCCAGATTCCGGAGCATCTGGGAATCCCCGTTTTTGATGTCAATGTGATTCTGAGCAACCTGTTTGAAAATGCCTTGAATGCCCTGACGGATGTAACGGAACCGGCATTCCACATCATGATGAAATATGACCGGGGCATCCTCTGCATCAGCACACAGAATAATTGTTCCGGGAAAGGGCAGACATCCGGGGCTTCCAAAGAGCATGGGTTTGGGCTGAAAAATATCCGGAGGATTGCAGAGAAGTATCGTGGAAGCCTGACGGCATCGGTCCGGGATGGGGATTTCCACGCCAGTGTCCTCCTGTTTTTGGAAGACGCAGATACAGAATGATTTTCTTTCATATGCGATATATAGTGAGCAGGGAGTCCGGCAGAATATTCCGGACTTCTTATTTTTTACCCGCAAACGTTTAATTTTTGCAATGAGCCGCCATGAAGGGCATTATCTGTTATGCTGAAAACATGAAATAATGATTTGACAGGAGTGGTGTTTATGGAGGAACAGAGAAGACGGTATTGTCTGGTTGACGGAATCAGGGGTATTGCCATTGTCAACATGGCGGTATTTCATTTTCTGTATGATGTGTTTATTGTCTATGGGAAGGACCCGCTTTGGTATGGACTTCCCGCAATCCATATCTGGCAGCAGATGATCTGCCAGACCTTTATTTTTATTTCGGGATTTGTATGGCAGTGGGGGATGGAGGGGAACCTTCGGCGGGGCTTAAGTTTCAATCTGTATGGTCTTATTATTTCGCTTGTTACCCTTATCGTCATCCCATCGGAAACCATATGGTTCGGGATATTGAATTTTATGGGATGTGCAGTCCTGCTGATGTTCCCGCTCCGGAAGGTGGTGAAAAAAGTCTCTCCGGCCTGGGGATTGGGAACCTGCTTTGTGCTGTTTATCCTCTGCAAGCGGATACAGTATGGCTGTATTGGGATTGGGAGTGGTATGCGGGTTCCGGCAATACTCTATTCCATAAAGATTCTGACGCCGCTTGGTTTTCCTTTTCCGGGATTTAAGTCAAGTGACTATTTCCCTGTGATCCCATGGATGTTCCTGTATCTGTGCGGGTATTTCTTCAATGAAATATTCCGGAGGCATGACACATGGAAAGCTGCCGCCCGGCATAAGGTTCCGGTTCTATCCGCTATCGGGAGCAGGACGATCTGGATTTATCTGCTCCACCAGCCGGTGAGTATGCTGGTATGCAGTCTGATATTTGGTTAATGGAGGAGGATGGGTATGGATATGGTTTTAAGTGTTGAAAATGCTGAAAAATATTACGGAAGGGAGCCAAACTTAAAGAAGGCGCTTGACAGGGTGGATTTTGAAGTAAGTGCAGGTGAGTTTGTAAGCATCATGGGGCCGTCCGGTTCCGGCAAAACGACCCTGCTAAATTGCATCTCAACCATTGATACAATAGATGCAGGGCATATTTATTTGGGTAGTCAGGACTTGGCATCATTGCCACAGCAAAAATCAGCCAGGTTCCGGCAGGAGAATCTTGGATTCATTTTTCAGGATTTTAATCTGCTGGATACCCTCAGCATTGAGGAAAACATTGCACTGCCGCTGGCAATCAAGGATATTCCGGCGAAAGAGATAAAAAGCACTGTCAGAAGTTTGATGCAGCGGCTGGGGATAGAGGATATAGCTGCCAAGTTTCCGGCACAGGTATCCGGCGGGCAGAAACAGAGGTGTGCCTGTGCAAGGGCATTTGTGAATAAGCCTAGGCTGGTTCTGGCAGACGAACCGACAGGGGCCTTGGATTCTGTGTCTGCCAGACAGTTGTTGGCATTGCTGACGGAATTAAATGGGCAGGAAAAAGCAACCGTTTTGATGGTGACACATGATCCGCTTTCCGCCAGTTACGGAAACCGTGTCCTTTTCCTGAAAGACGGACAAATCAATAAGGAGCTTCGCAGAGTGCGGCAGAGCAGGGTTGATTTCTACCATGCGATTCTGTCAGAAGTATCTGCCTTTGGAGGTGCGGGACTATGCTGAAAAAGTTGTCCAAGAGAAATGCGAAAAGGCAGGCGATGGATTACATTATTTATATCATTACGCTGGTCATCACCGTGGTCTTGATGCTGTCATTTAATATGGTTGTGTTTTCAGAAGAAATTTCCGCCATAATAAAAGAACCATCAATCCTGCCGTTTTTGATTGTCGTGGTCAGTATCATGGTGGTCTTCATCATGGGTGCGCTGGTAAACCATATCACAGTGTTTATATTAAAACGGAGAAGCAGGGAATTTGGGCTGTATATGCTGCTGGGGATTGAAAATGAGGATATAGCGGGGATATTCCTCAGAGAGAACAGGTCAATCCACGGATTCATCCTTGCTGCCGGCCTATTCCTTGGAACGTGGTTTTTTCAGGCTGTTAAGGCCGTAATATGCGGGATGTATGCGGTTCCGTTCAGTTTTTCCTTTGAAGTGTCAGCAGGGGCGGTTATCCTGACCCTGTTTTATATGGGGGCGATCTTAGGTATATCTTCAGTAAGGGTAAAGCGGGCGGTTCGGAAACTTAATGTACGGGAATTGATTTACTTTGATAAGGCAGCCAGCGGGGATGGAAGCGGGGAAGCGAAGGACAGCACACCCATGGCGTTGCTGTCAGTATTATTGGGAATCGTAGGGATAGCGGTTATGGTGCTTTCCGCTGTCAGGAATCTGCCGGATATTGTGAATGTCCTTGCTGTCACGTTCCTTGTTGTTTCCGTTTATGGATTTTTTGTTTTGCTTTTCCGGCGGCTGCTTTCATGCTTGAAAAGCGATGAATGGAAATACCGTGGCAGCCGCCTTTTCCTGTACAGGCAGCTCACTGCAAAAATGCGTTCCATGCTGCCCCTTATGGCAGGGGCGTCTATGCTGGTAATGGTCGCGCTATTAGCTGTTGGCTGGGCGATTTGTTTTATGGATAAGGTTGACAGCCGTGTCGAGGCAGTTGCTTTTGACATAGCTTTTTTCAAGGATGAAGAAAACGCAGATTTTTCTCCGTATCTGTCTTATCTGGACGAGAACCACGAATTGGAAAGCAGTTATGGATACAGCCTTTATACCAGTCATGATGATACTTTTTATCAACAGACAAAAAATATGGTTCAGGGGAAAATGGGATTTTACATTTCGGGCAACGATGAAGATATCTTTATGTGCATAAGTGATTATAACAGGCTGCGGGATATGCTGGATTTGCCGCAGGTTCAGATTGACAGCGGTTCCTATGTCCTGCACTGTACCGAACCAGGTATCGCGCCGCTTGCAGATTATATAGGGCAGTCCCCGTTTTTGATAATAGGGGATGCTCAATATCGTTTTGACGGGATTTACAGTGAGGATTTTATGCAGCAGGAATCGAAGGGAAACGGGAACGGTGTATTGGTCATTGTTCCGGACAGGGCGCTTTCCGGGCTGGATTTTCACACGTGCGTTATGGCAGTAGATACCCAAAGCGAACTGCCATTATCAGAGATCAGGGAAATGGAGACAATCGGTTCCGGTATCAGCATCATTTCAAAGACAGGGGTGCGGAACCGTTCTGCATCCATGGCTGTATATACGGTTTTTCCGCTGCTCTATCTGGCCTTTGTACTCAGTGCTGTTGCCTGCACGATTCTTTCAGTACAGATTTTGAGCGAATCAAAAAATGAAGTAAATAGCTACCAGATTTTAGATTATCTTGGTGTTGGGCAGGAGCAGCAAAAAAAGATGATGAAGAAGCAGGTGGCGTTGCTTTATTTTCTCCCGGTTCTTCCGGTGGCTTTTATAGATATTTTGGTTTTCCCGATGATGACAGGCCGCATTGTCCGGGATGCAGGTGGAATGGTTCAAATAATTTCTGTTGTTGCCGGAATGAAACAGACAGGTATTGCTGTTGGTTTGTTCTTTGTGTTTTTCATTTTGTACTATATTGGAACGATTATGCTGTATGCAAGAATTACTATTAAAAAACGATGAATGGTAAGATGAAGTTTAGGATTTATGAAGAAATGCACAAAAGCTAACCGCCGCACTATGGCCTTCATCCGCCATATGCGGCGGTCTGCCATTTCCGCAGGCAGGCCGGGCGGCCTGATAAGGGAAATTACTTGGAAAGCGGGGGAATAAGAGGTAATATGCTTACACGGCCAGTATCGGCTGTACGCTTATAGTCATTTCGTGCAATTTATGGGAGTTTCGTGCAATAGGATTTGATAGGATACCCCATAATCCGATATAATTTATGGTGGAAATAAACACAGAATTGAGGGAAATGCGATGAAGATAGCGGTCTGTGATGACAGCAGGGAGGACAGGGGTGCGCTGCGGGCGCTGCTGGAAGCCTGCGGGCATGATTTTGAAATAAGGGAATACGGTTCCGGCGAGGAGCTTTATGCGGATATGGGGTATGTACGGGAATGCGGCATTGTGTTCCTTGACATCAACATGGAGGGTATGGATGGGCTGGAGACGGCGGGGAGGATAAAGGTGGAATGCCCGAAGGTACATATCGTGCTGGTGACGGCCTATGTGAACTATGCACTGGACGGGTATAAGGTGAAGGCCAGCCGGTTCCTCTTAAAGGATGACCTGGAGCAGACGCTGCCGGAGTGCCTGGATGACATCCTGCGGGAGGAGCGGGTGGTGGAGTTCAGCTTCGTGGAGGGGAACGTGCGCCTGCGGGTGGATGACATCATTTATATTGAGACGAGCAAACACAAGAACGTATTCTACACGGCGGGGGAGGCGTACAGCATCTATAAGAAGATGGATGAGCTGGAAACGGAACTGGCGGGGATGGGCTTCGTGCGGATACACCAGAGCTTCCTCATCAACATGAGGTACATCGGGAAACTCAGCAGCTATGTCATGGTTCTGACCACCGGGAAGGAGATATCCGTGCCGAAGTCCAGGTACCCGGAAGTGAAGCGGCAGTACACGTTGTTTAAGGGGGCGGAGTGATCATGGCATTGTGGGTACTTTCATTCTGTATCATGGCGATGGAGGCATGGGGGAGCATATATTTCTTTGATACCTTTTTGAAGAAAACGGATGTGGGGCGGCTGGGAAAGTGCAGATATGTTGTTTTGTATTTTGCTGGCATGGTAGTGGCACTATTAGAAGGACATTTTGATTTAATGGGAATCAAGGTCATGCTGGTAATCCTTGTTTCCATCACATTCTGCACAGTGTTTTACGAAGCGGGCTGGAAACAGCGTATCTTCTTTTCCGGGCTGAATTATGCGTTGCTGTTTCTGACAGACCTTTTTTTCCTGCAGATAGAAAATATGTCCATTTCCCCAAATGTGGTGCTTACTTTTCTGCTTCTGCCCTCAAAAATGCTCTGGCTCTGTTTGGTGTTCATAGTCCGGAAAATATGGAAAGGACAAAACAATTATGGAGAACTTTCCCGTAAGGAGTGGCTGAAATTTTCCATGATTCCGCTGCTCACTGTGGCATCCATGCTGCTTATGTTCTTCTGTAACAGTGCAGAGGCAAAGGTGCAGACGGCATACCTCTTTCTGTCGGTGGGGCTGATATTCATAAACATTTTTGTCATAGAGTTGTTGCAGGGAATCCTTGAAAAAGAGGAGCTGTTCCGGGAAAGCGCGTTGGCAGGCCAGAAGAAGGAAAGCCAGCTTGCCCATTACCGGGATATGCAGGCGGTCTATGAGCGGCAGGGGAGGAAGATGCACGATTATAAGAACCAGATAAGGACAATGCAGGTGTTGTTGAAGAAAAGCGACACGCAGGCTGCCGCTGCGCTTGCGGAACGGCTGACGGAGAGCATTTCGGTGGAGATGGCGGCGGTCAATACGAACCACCCGGTGGTGGATGCAGTTCTGAACCAGAAATTCCACGCCGCAAGGGAGCAGGGCGTGTCCATGACGTTCCGGGTGGGTGACATGGACGGGCTGCGGCTTAATGAGGAGGAAACGGTGATCCTGCTATCCAACCTGCTGGACAATGCCATCCATGAGTGTGTGAAAGTGGTGCGGCAGGGAAAGAAAGCCGTCATCCACGTCAAGCTGGTGCAGGAGGGCGGTAAGCTGATCTTCTCCGTAAGGAACCCTGTAGCGGAAAAAGTGGAGGTCATAGAAGGCACTGGCTTGTCGAACGTGAAGGCCGTGGTGGATAAATACGGGGGTGATTTTGCAGTCTCCTGCGATGAGGAAAAATTCCAAGCGGTGGTGATGCTATAAACTTTATGGTCATTTCGTGCAATTTATAGTCACCTGGTGCAATCGTGGTTTGAAATGCGGGTGTATCCGCCGATGGATTTTATGAAACGGTAGCAGGCCAGGGTCGGCACAAAAATATTAAGTCAAGGAGGATGATAGTATGTCAATGAATGTGAATGGAAGCACACAGCAGACGGGAAGCGAATGGTTCCGGAACATGAAGATGCAAAAGCCCGATGGGAACGTGGCACAGGTACCGCCGCCGCAGGCTGACAGGGCGGTGAATGTCACAATCTCAAAGGAGGGACTTGAAAGCCTGCAAAACGGCGGCAAGGCGAGAACCTATGAGGGCGTGGTGAAACAGAAAGAATCCATTATGCAGGCGTCAAAGTCCATAGGGGCAGGTTACGGATACCGCCTATCCGAGGAAGCCGGGAAACTGAAAGGGCAGAGGGAAAGCGGTGACGCATACAGCCTTTCGGACAGGGCTGCGGACTACGTAAGGGCGTATGGCAATCTTTACGATGAGATTGTACAGGGGTATAAGGACGGCACGGCGGAGCGTTATGTGGAGGATGGAAGTTCCGAGACGGGGTTCCGTAAAATGACGCTGGAGGAAGAACTGGCTGACCTGGATAGAGCATTCGGGAGGATGGCTGACGGTGCAGGCGTTAAGGAAATGATCTCAGGCGAGTTCAAGAGGCTGTCATCCAAAGCCGGAAGCAGGCAGACAGCTTTTGCGGATACAAATAAAAAGCCGCAGGGGACAGATGTACCGCAGAAGTTGGTGACGCTGGCTCAGGCTTGGAAGGATGCCTATAAGGTTTCCGGTTCTAAAGAGGGTGGCATGGAGAAAGTATTATCCATGCTGGACGGTATGTTCGGCATAAAAAATGAAGCGTAGGAGGTAAAGGATATGCTTATGATCAGGGATTTCAGTAACAGGTTCCAGCAGATATCGGGAATGCCCATAAACAGCAAGGGCGGTAAGGATATGCTGAAAAGGGCTGGCATTGACACGAACAGCAAACAGTATCAGGCAGTAATGAAAAGTATGTCGGCGGCGTGCTCTGGTGTTGGGTACACAAATGTTCAGGCAATCAAAAACAGGATGAGCCGCTATGATAAGGATGGCGACTACATCAGTCCTGTTACGGGATTGGCGGGTCTGGTTGTAACGGAGAAAAACCGTGCTGAAAAGAATAGGATCATTGATATACCGGAGAGCAGCAGGGATGAGATGTTTGAACTGACCAAGAAAGAGTTTCTGCAGGAAAACGGTGTAGGCAATGGAGACACGACAAGGCGTTCAGATGTATATTTGAATCTGTATCGGAAAATGGATAAGAATGACAGACTGGCAGCAGGGAATACATTAAGGCAGTATGAAAGGGCATATACGCAGGCATTTGTTGATGCGGTGAAGGCTGTTGATCCAAAATGGGAGCCGGGCAAGCCGATCCCGTCCGGGGCTTTGGACGGAATCACAAGGGAGTCCATTGACAATTCGCTTGTGAAGTCAGGCGGCTCTCTTGTGAAAAAAACGTCTTCGGGCAGCACATTGGATATACAGGTATAATCTTTATACCCTATTCCGCGGAGGCGCATAATGCTTTGCCTCTGCGGACTGCCCGGAGGCGAGGGGGAGTGTACTCATTCTTTATTATTGGAAGTTGAATGTAACTGCCTCTCAAGAATAGCCTGTTCTTCTCCCCATTTTTTCAGTTCATGTAAAGCGGGAACCAATTTTTGGCCAGATTTTGTTAAGCAATACTCTACATGGGGAGGTATCTCTGAATATTGGATGCGGCTGACTAAACCATGAACTTCCAATTCCTGTAGAGAACGAGTTAGCATTATATTGGTAATGCCATGAACCTGCCGTTTGAGTTCATTGTACCGTATATTTCCATAAGATAATTTCCACAAAATTGGCAGTTTCCAGCGGCCACTAAGAAGATTAAGGGTATTTATGACTTCACATGAACCATTGTATAAGTTATTGTCAGACATTTTATCCTCATTATTTTAAGGCACAAAAATGTGCGTACTTGTATTTTTGTATCTTACAGTTACACTTAGATTATAGCATAAAATTTTAAAATGTAAATAGAAAGGGATTTTTATGAAGGCAATAGCAATTAACGGAAGTCCAAGAAAAAACTGGAACACAGCTACTTTACTAAAGAAAGCCCTTGATGGAGCGGCATCTGCAGGTGCAGAGACAGAATGGGTTCATCTTTATGACTTAGAATTCAAAGGCTGTTGCAGTTGTTTTAGCTGTAAGAGGATAGTAGGTAAAGTGGCTGAGTGCTGTGTAATGAAGGATGATATGACAGAAGTGTTGAGGCGGATAATGTCAAGTGATATTTTGCTGCTTGGCTCGCCGGTATATTTGGGTAATATTACCGGAGAAATGAAATCATTTATAGAGCGACTGATATTTGCTAATCTTTCCTATGATTCTGTGGAACGTACAAATTATACAGGTGTGATACAGACTGGCTTTGTTTATACAATGGGATTGCCACATGAAATGTTGAAATCATTTGGGTATCAATATATATTTGAGAACAATAAGAGTTATTTACAGCTTTTAAATGGACAGTCGGAATATGTAATTTCGGCAGACTGCTATCAGTTTGATGACTATTCAAAATATGCGGCATCTAACTTTAGCGAGAAACATAAAGCAGGGATAAGAAGGGAACAATTTCCGATAGATTGTCAAAGCGCATTTGATATGGGAAAAAGATTAGCTTTATATGTGGAAAATTAAGAGTTAACTGTTATATAGTTTTCTATAAAAAAATGCGAGTAATATGCGTATACTTTTTTGACATAGTCTTAAAGCAGCATATTCCCAATAAACCACAGCTTGACAAGGCAGGGCAGGCATCCCCGGCGTTCCGGCAGATCAGGGGGATATAATTGTGATAAGAGAGGTATTTGGGATGTTAAAAAGGCTGAACCAAATTGCAAATATAACAATCGGTTCTTTCATTGGAGTTTTCATTGGATATGGAATATATGTGTTTTGGAATTATAAAACACACCCTGATTTATATGCTATGCAATCAGCACCGTGGTACACAAGTATTTTTGTTTATGGCATAGTTATGCTTATTTTTGTGATGGTGGCAGTTATTGCGAAGCTGATTATCCGAAAAAAGATGAAAAAGGAAATAAAGCCAATAGACGCATATCCCCGATAAGCCACAGTCTGACAAGGCAGGGCAGGCATTCCCGGCTTTCCGGCAGATTGGGGAATAATTAAAACAGCTTTTGGAAGAGGTATCATATGAAAAAGAACATTATTTTATGGATGGCGGCTTCGGCGGTAGTTATGCTGGCGTTTCCGTGGCTTGCGGTTACTTTTGTAAAAGGCGATGCGGGAATGGCGGTATGCTTTCTTCTGTTTTTTGCAGTCAATCCATTATATTCCGTGATAAACGGAGCGTATGCGGGAAAAGATGTGAAGTATTTATGGAGCCTTCCGGTTATTTCAGCAGTGCTATTTCTGATAGGAACATGGATATTCTTTGACATGGGGGAAACAGCATTTATCCTGTATGCGGCAGTTTATCTTGTCTTAGAGATAGCAGCCATGCTGATTTCCATGCTTATCAGAAAGAAAACACAGAAGTAACCTGACGAGGCAGGGCAGGCATCCCTAGCTTTCCAGTGTATCGGGGAACCTTATAATAAAGTTGTTCAATGAGGTTAGAGTTGATGAAAAAAGCAGCGTTGATTTTAGGAATAATTTTTTTGGTTTTGACATTTGTAGGCGGTGGATATGTTCTTATAAATCATGGGCAAGTAAATGCCGGATATGCGGCTGTGCCGGGAATTTGGACTGTGATATGTTTTGGTTTTTACCGGAGCGGGAAACGTGACTAATTCCAGTTTGCTAGGCATGGCTTAAGGATATAAGAATATCATTTAGAATTTCATGATTTTATATCCTCAATAAGCCACAGCCTGACAAGGCAGGGCAGGCATCCCCGGCGTTCCGGCAGATTGGTGAATCGGAGATTTTTGGAGTGAGGATTTTAGGTGAGGGTCAATTTTGATAAACCGATTATTGAAAAGGAATGTGTGTTAGAAACAGTTACTGGAGATTTAGATAATTTTTATGCTGCTGCATCAGATATTGACAGGATAAACCTCTTTTTTATATTGCTGGCATCATTACACTATTATGAGGAAAAAGGGGATACCGTCCGGACAGCGCATTTGAGTTTTATGACGGCGTACTATGTCTTTGTTCCCTTGACGCCACCTGGTTCCGAGTACCTTGCCCTGTATTATATGAACAAAGCCGTGTCATTAAATCCTATACCGGAATATAAAGAGTGGCTTTCGATTATGAAGAAAGGGAACTGATTCAGACGAATATCCCCAATAAGCCACGGCCTGACATGGCAAGGCAGGCAACCACTGTGTTCTGGTAAAGTAGTAGGAGAGAAGATAAGGATAAAAAGGGGAATACTTACATGAATCATTTTAAGCGATTTTTATTACTTGTACTTGCATTGGCAGTTGGTGGAGGAATGGGATATAGGTTATTAGTGGGTTTCAATTTTGTTAAAATGGTTATTTTTATCTTGTTGAATTTAATATTAGGTGAGGTGTTCTATCAAATAGATAAATGGTTATCTGATAAGGAGTAAAAGTGAATTATGGTTTGAAGGGTAAACAATAAATCGCAGCCACAGCCTGACAAGGTAGGGTAGGTATCCCAGGCGTTCCGGCAGATTGGGGAATCGGAGAGCAGGATTTTTTTGAATGGGAGATGTAGATATGGGAAAGGGCGCAGGCAGTGTATCCATTATAGGTGGAGCAGACGGACCTACAAGTATTTTTATTGCCGGAAAGGGCGGCAGGGTAAAACTCACAACACGCATAGGGAATCATTTCCGCAGATTAAAGAGAAATAGGATAAAAAAGCGGATAACCGCCAATCCCCATACGCTGGAGGAAGTCGCGGAACTGCTGAAACGGGAATACGGTGCGGTGGAGGTTTCGCAGCAGTCTTTTAATTATCAGGAACAGAGGAAGTGCTTAAAGGCATCCCTTGTAATGCACCACCGCCCGGATTTGCTTGGGGAACTGATGGATTTGGAGCCGCCCGAAGGGGAAGATGTGGAAACCTTGAAAGCATTTTGGGAGCAGCTACAGGAGCGGGAGAAGATGGCAGCGGAAATTACAGATGATATCTTCCCCGTAGATTTCCATATATATGCAATTAAGTGTCCTGAAAACTGCATGATGCAGATAGGGGTGGAAACTGTCTGGCAGGTGATAGATGGCTCATCTAGCGGGGATAAGAAAACCATGAAGCAGTTAAGGAAACTGTTTAAAAAGATATATCTGTATTATGGTGTCACTGCCGAAGATATAAAAAATGAAACGGAAAGGTATAAGTCACTTTTAGGCCACTTATCAATGATTTTTAACGCAAAATGGCAAAATTTCTGCATAAGAAAAATACTTATGCCAGCGCTGGTATAAGCACAAGATTTCTTACAGCAAGTCCTGCGGCTATGATTTCTTTTCCATATGCTGTGGTGAAATATTTATAAGTTCCTTGTACCCGTTCGATGATCCCATGGAGACGGAGCCGTTTAAAGATTCTGGACATGGCGGATGGGCTGGTATTTTCCAGATGCTGGCGGATATCCTTTCCCTGCATTCCGAAAGTCATGTATTCGCCCCGGCTGATCGCTTCCAATACCTGTAGGTCGCGTTCCGCAAAAAAGTTCAGACCGCGGTAAGAACGCTCATTTTCCACAACCGGACTGGTAACTTTTGTAAGGTTTTGATTTCCGCTACTGTGGTCATCGAAGGAGGAAATAAACTCCAGGTAGCGGTAGTTGGCGGCCTTCATGATGGTGAACAGTTGGTAAAGGCTGTAAATGCTTTTTTTCAGGGAAGCTTTTTGTTCTGATGAACTGCCGTCCCTGTGCTCTACCTTCCGCTTTACCCGGAAAGCCCCGATGTCATTGCAGGTGCTTTCAATCCGTAAGACGAGACCGAACTTATCGTACATTTTGATCGATACATCACCCATATGGTGTTTGATCCTCGTTCCGAGAATACGTTTGTTATAGTTGGTGCCGACTTCTTTCTTACAGTTATAGGTGATCCGTTGTCCCAGGAAGGTGGCGATGTTATCCGGCTTTACGGTAAAGACCGCCGTCCGGATGATCTCATCATAGAGGGGTTCCAGGTCACAGGATTGTTTGAACATGATATCCGTTGCGCATTCGATCTGTTGGATAGTCCATGTGTAGCCAAGACCAAGCGATTCCGGAACCGGACAATAACGTTTGGCGAAGACATCTAAGATTTTGTGAAGATCTTCGGGGTTAATCCGGTCAGAAAGCTTCTGTGCAGCTGCGGTATCAGAGATTTCGAGGAAAGCGTTATCGTGCATGCGGTAAGGGATTCCCTTCTTTTGCAGTTTATGGGCGAGGAGGTTATGGCCGTTCATATAGAACTGCAGCCGGAAAGGCGCCCATGTGGGGACACGCAGGTAACATAGGCCAAGCTGTTTGTCAAGGAAGTAAAAGTAATAATGGAGACACTTGCTCTGGTCAAATCTGAGGAAGGTCTTTCCCGAAGTTTTGTCATGCCATGGTTTGTAAGTATTGCACTGTTCCATGGCGGAAAAGATATGGATCAGCCCTTCGGTCTTTCCTGTTTTTCGGATGATCTCCTGGATCCGGTCATCTTTGCGGAAGGCTCGGAGCTTGCGGATAAACTCAATATCAATGCCATTTTCATCCGCAATGCGCTGGGCATTTGAACGGACTTGTTCCGTAAGGGGTTGGGAGAAATTAGAGAAATCAAAAATACGGATGCTGTTAGCTTTCAGGTAACCGGTCATGCCTTCTGCATGGCTCCATGAGGGGATATATCCCTGGATGATCATGCGGTCATAGCAGGTTATTGTACCATAAATCTTGTCAGCATATTTATCCGTAAGTAACATGAACACATCCTCCATGGTTTTTCTTTATTGTACTTGAAACCTGGAGGTAATGCAAAACTTTTCCGGTTTATCCGGGTTAGGGGTATTGTGTTCATAGATGCCAGTTTTCCGAGCCCTACGGAAAAGCAATATCCCCAATAAGCCACAGCCTGACAGGGTAGGCATCCCCAGTTTTCCGGCAGATTGGGGAATATAATTGTGATAAGAGAGGTATTTGGGATGTTAAAAAAGCTGAACCAAATTACAAATATAACAATCGGTTCTTTTGTAGGAGTTTTCATTGGATGTGGAATATATGTATTTTGGGATTATAAAAAACACCCTGATTTATATGCTATGCAATCAGCACCGTGGTACACAAGTATTTTTGTTTATGGCATAGTTATGCTTATTTTTGTGACGGTGGCGGTTATTGCGAAGCTGATCATCCGAAAAAAGATGAATAAGAAATAAATTCCATCGGCTGAATATCCCAGATAAGCCACAGAAGGCAGGCATCCCCGGCGTTCCGTCAAAGCAGAGAGAGGTGATTGAAATGGATATAACAGGAATAGCAAAAAGCCATCATACGAAAAGCACCGCAACGGGAAAGCCATCATCTAAGAAGGAATGGAAACTGTCGGATTCCCTCCGGGAGAAGATAACCGGATACGCCAAAGAAGATGCGGCACAGGACGTCTATATGGGAAATAAATTCCTTGCCCTGCGGAAAAGCGAGGTCGCCAAAGTCGCGCCGGACAGGTCTGCGCTGATGGGGAAACTCAATCAGGAAATGGCGGATATGAAGGAAATAAGGGAGGCGGACGAGAGATGGCTGCGCCTTCTGTTTGGGGAGCCGTATGAGGCTAAGTTCCAGTCGGAAGGTACGGGCTCCGCCGTCCATGTGTATGACGGGAACGGTGACGAGATACTGACCTACACAGCGGGCGTGGGCTGGCATGAGAAGGAGTCGAAGGCGGAGACGCAGGTACACGGGGCCTTGAAGGCTGCTTACTATGATGCGTTCCGGGCGGCGAGGCAGGAGATAAATGCCGGGGTTGTGGAACCACAGGGCGGCTTTGATGTGAAGGCGTGAGGAGGCATGGCATGAAAAAGAGACTAATTATTTTTTTGCAGTGATAGCAGTGGATCTGTTACTGATTCCGGTCAGAAAGGTTTATGAGGATGGTGGGACGCAGACTTATACATCCTTGACCTATAAGGTCATTGTGTGGAAGCAGATAGATGGGAAATCGGGGACGGAATTTTACATTTTCCCCAACAACTTCCATC
>CAJTXE010000054.1 GCA_910580225.1 uncultured Acetatifactor sp. | reverse complement strand
TCATTGACCATGGCTATCCGGCACTCGATCTCCTCTGCCCTAAGCAGCCTTATCAGGTCTTTTTCCATCTTCCGCCTCCTCTCTGCAATCCAGGTTCCCCAGTTCTGAAAGGGCTCCCAGTCCATCACACGCAAAAGCCTTTAGTTCATCAAAGAAGCTGTCATCCTGGGACAGCCATTCCTGGTAAAGGTGTTCCATGATTCCAAATTTAAGGTTCAGAAGTCTGTGCATGATACCGATATCCAGATTCCCAATATGCATCATGAAGATCTCGTAGAGGTTCACATAGATTTCTATCTCATAGGAAGACTGGAAGATATCCTCTTTTTCTCTCTGGAGCATGGAATCCTTGAAGAGCTGCAGTTCAATGTACAGCCTCTTTGATAATAAATCCCTCAGTCCATTTTCCTCCATGCTTATGCCACCTGCGCTGCTTTCACTTCAAACCGTCTGGAATGGGAGACCTTGGCATAATCCGAATAGATCTCCGGACGCTCTGCCTTGATCCTCTTCGTGTCAAGCCTTGTGGAATCCACGTTCCCCCATGACACACGGTAGCATTCGCTGCTCGCAGATTCGTTGTCCCCCATGAAGAGCTTCACTTCCTGTTCGATCTGTTTCTGTTCCTCCTGCAGCGCGGAGATGAAACCAAGGATTTCCTCTCTCCGTCTCAGTTTTTCATCAAACCCTACAAGTGCTATCCTGCTCTCTTTTCTTGCTGTATGGAAATACTGCGCCAGTACCTCATCACATGCCTTACTTCCATCCGGGGGTGGAATGGCTCCCTTCATCACATGGTTGACCCAGAAATCTTCCTCCATCTCCATCAGCCTGCCAATCAGCCCGTCATCCCATTCCAGCCTCCGGTATGTGAACTCACGTCCTAAGATTACTGCCGCGATATACCATGTGCGCTTTCCGGTGACCGCCATATAATGGTAGCACTGCATCACATAATGGAGCGGGATGTTCCCATCCTCCCACTTGTCTGCGCTGTATACACTGGCCGTCTTACATTCCAGGCCTGCGTCCTCACCCACGACCAGACGGTCCACATCCGCGATCATGAACGGATGCTCCTTGCTCCGGTACATGAAGTTGGACTTCCTCACCTTCAGCCCGGTGGCCTCCATGAACCTCTGCGCTACATAGTCCTCCAGGTCACGGCCGATACGGACAGCTTCATTGTCCAGTTCCTCTACTACATCACTGGTCTTGTCCCTGAATACCTTCATTGCGCTGCTGTAGGGGTTGACACCGCAGATCGCCCCTGCATCGGAACCTCCAATCCCTGACTTCCTTAAACGGAGCCATTCCGTATTGCTGACTCCTGATAATGATATCTTCTCAAACATAAGCTTCTCCTCATCTTCCTTTCTTTACTGGTCCTGCCGGCCATGCCACCTGGCCTTCATGGATTCCCTTTTACGGTTTTGGGCAATCTGCATCACGGTTTCCAATAATCCGTATCACGGTTTCGTACAATCCATATCACGGTAATTCTGATATCCGGTTACGGTTTCTGCTTTTCCTGTCATGCCAGCCAGGTCCTGCAGGCATGACATCCTCTGCTTCCATGCCTGCAGGCTTCCAGGGCTGGCGCCTTCCCGTCACATACCGTCAAGCTGCCTTTACCAGCTGATATGCCCTGTCGATGATGGGGTTCCCGTCGACGGTGCGGGCGAACAGGTTCTCATTGTAGTTCGCAGTCCTGCGGAGCGGGTCGCTGTGGGTGGCGAAATCAGATGCCGCATTGAGGAACCGGTATGCATTATTGCCTACTTTCTGCAGGTCAGGGGCATCATAGTACCGCTTCATCATATCCTCCCGCAGGCGGATGATGTTCTTCCTCTGAATGGGGGTAGGGTCCTTCTCCATGGGCAGGAGCATCTCGATGTATTCCTTCACCTGCGCGTCGGTGACCTTCTGCCTGCGGAGCTGTTCGAATTCGACCCCGAGGCAGTCCATGTACTCCTCCGCCATGAAGAGGGTGTCCTTCGCCTCCTGTATCTTGTCCTGGATGTTGCCCGTGTGGACCATGCTGAAGCTCCTCTTTGCCGTGCCCAATGCCAGGTTCAGGGTATTGTTGCATACCACCCGTACCGGGGTTATCGCTACCTTCACCGATCCGGAGCCGTCATGGGTGTTGCTGAACACCAGGTAGGGGCTGATACGGTCCCCTGCGATGATGTACTCCCTGGGGAGCCTTGCCAACAGCCATACCTTCTTCCCTTCCTGCAGGGAGCCTGCGGTCTCATACCGCACCCCTTTCCCCAGCAGCTCGTCCGTGAAGCTGAAGGCCTCCACGTTCTGCACCACCTTGTAGCGGTCCGATACCACCCCCAGCACCTTCCTGTCGGTGCTGCGCACGTTTGCCCGGTAGCCTTCCACGGGCCTGTTGAAGTTCGTGTAGATTGGTTCCTGCACCACATGCCAGTCGAGGCCCGCAAGCCTGATGGCGTCTGCTGATGTGGGGGCCTCCTTGACGATGGCCCCAAGTCCATGCCATGGTTTTTCCCTTACCGAAAACATTGTCTCTACATTTGCTGCCATTTTTCCATCTCCTTTTTTCTGGAATCTTGTCCTCTGGACATTTGGAAAGGCCCTCCCATACAGGAGAGCCTTTCGTTCAGGGTTCTTTGTCTTCGACACTGTCGTACAGACCAGGTATCCTTTCCGCCTCATCGATTGCCTTGGCTACAATCAACACTGCGGTCAGCGCCAGGAACACGGCTTCGAAAATCTGTCTTTTTGACATCCGGCATCACACCTCCTTTCCTTTTATGCTATATAGAGAATATATAATCGGAATAGGGATAGATGCGATAGAGAAAAGGGAGAGCCGCACAGCTCCCCCGGATGTTTTCTATTTGATTTATGTATCATTTCCGTGCTTCCTTTAATCAATCCTACAGGAAGCAGGTACGGCTTCTTTTAGGTATATCAGGATATTGTGTTTATGGCGCTTTCAGGTTATACCAACAATGTTGGCTAACATCATTGCTGACTATTTCTTCTTGATTATTTACGTCCATTCCAAACGAGAGGATCTTCTCCCTGAAAATAACCCCAAGTGAAATATCTGCCTATTTTGCTATAGTAATGGTACTCCTGATACCTATCTTTCAACTCAGCTTCTTTTAACACAGGGTATGCCATCACTATCTTCATATTCTTGTAATCGAACAGGAAACGTATTACAAGGCCTCCTGCCCTTCCCTGATAAAGGCATTCATAATTTCCCAGTGGATGGCAGTCAACTTCAAGTACCCTGTCCAGATTTTCAAAATCAATCTGGCTTATTTTATTCGGAGATATTCTCCTGCTTCTTATACTGACATTTTCGTATGCTTCACGGATTGCATTAATGATATCCTTTTCGGACATAACCAGGGGAAAATCCCAGGCTTCATAATAAGGCTGGCTGAAATTCCTATTAGTATCTTTAAACGTACAGGCCATTTTTCCTTCTATCTCTGTTAATTCAATAGGCTTATTATCGTGCAACTTTTTAATAAGCGTATTCATGACATTGTCGTATTTAGCATCACTTATATGATAATCCTTCTTCACAAAAGTACGGTAGTAATCCGGATTTTCTTCTATATCCTTAATCGCCAAATACCGGCTGGAATGGCTCTGCAAAATATCTAAGATTGTATCATCAGATAGCATCGACTCATCCCATTCAGGAAGTGTACTCCTGATATCATCATCCGGCAAGTCGAATATCTTAGGCTCGTCAATAGGGGCAACTTCATCCCGGAACCAGTCAAGTATCATGCTGTTGCATATCCCAATATCATGTATCGCATAATACCATACAGATTTCGGTATAGTAACACCAAATTTACCAACAATATGTTCCGTGATCTGGATATAGATGTCCCAGTCATCACGCTCCCAATCACTTCTCAAAGAAATCCTGTGGTACTTCTGTATCTGCGCTTCAATTTCTTTCTCTTTCTTTTCGGCATACTCCAGTTCACCGGGAACTACCCATTCGTCATACTCCAACATTTTTTAAGCAATCTCCATTTCTAATAAATTGCGCATGGTTAGGCGGAATACACCCATCCATGTCATTGTTTTAATGTTTCTTTGCGTTGTTATTCATGCTGAGAGGATATGCAGTATCGATGTAGTTCAGATCGTGATTATACAATATTCGAATCGTCAATCCATGAGTAGTTGATTCCCCCTCATATTCTCCAACACCTTTAATTGGAGTGATATATCCTTTCTCAGGATGTCTTTTATCAGGTTCTGAACTCATACATCTCCCACCACTTGTCCTGGCATTTTCATACGCTTCTTTGATCGCTTCCATAATCTGCACATGCGTCATTTTCACTGGATAATGATCCTGTATTTGCCCTTCCGAGTTTTTGTCTAATGCATCGATTTCATCCACTAGTGCAAGTTCTTCCGGTGTATAATCTTTATTACCCTGAATCAACTCTGCAGCGGTTAGAATATCTTCTGCACCAGTTCTATTTCTGTATTTGAATTTTCTCTTAATAGAACGGACAAGTTCATATATCTCAGTGGTGTTAGTAATGCCAAGAGACTTCATAATGTCTTTCTTATTATTGTTTATAACAGTATCGATTCTTGCAAATATTGAATGGTCCTTCAGAATATGTTGCATGCATGCAGGAGGGATTGTATCATTATTATAATCCTCGCAGAACTCTTTATCTAAGTCAGCATGTTCATATCCTATTTCTTTACATAGTGCAAAATAATTATAGAAATTTCCTCTCCACTTCGGCAGACCATATCCAACAGATTCATTCAGATAATACTCCCAACTGGTGTCATGATACTGGAACTCCAAACCAGATTCATCATATACAAAAGTATCATCAGTACGTATATTACTTACTTCATATCGATATCTCCTGAATATGCCATTATCTATAAGGATTGATTCAATAACTACATAATACATGGATGGATTATCAATTAAATTCACAACGTCACCTACTTTGAACTTAGGTTCCATTATTTTTCCCTCCTTAAATTGATGATAAATAAGTGATAGGTCAAACACACCTATCACTTATTTATTAACATAATTCCGAATAATCAGGCATACTGTATAACCCTGTCTCTTCATCCACTTCAAAATACTTCTCGGATCCCGGATTCTCATCTATCCAATGCTGAACGCATTCTTCCCAACAAGTTATTGGATATAAATTCCCTTTTTTGTCCTTAGCAAATCTATTTGGTATTTCTGTACTGAAGAATTTGACAAGTGCTTTCCTCTCTTTAGAATTTAGCTCCTTAGTTTCCTTTCTATGTTGAGGAGCATATTCAGCAGTCCCCAGACATACATATGCAACTGTCTTGGTATTTCCATGATTTTTCATTTCTTTGTGTTCATAATATACATGGACGTGAGGAATTGGACCTTCATCACCCTCATACACGCATACTTTAAATCCTCCGGATTTGATGTTGTGATCGCGATTATACCTTGGATATATTTCAGCCATTTCACTGAAAAACTGATATTTATCAGTAACACTTTCAGGAATATAATCATCCCATGTATACTCAAATAGTTCCGAATAGTTAGAATTAGTACGAGATGTATACATCCCGATTTTTTCATCAAATTCAAAACATTTTTCTGAACCAGGATTCTCAGCTATACAACGTTCAACGCTTTCTTTCCACACCGATGCATATGAACTACGAACTTCTTCATCTAACATTAATTGATGCTCCCAATTGACATCATGATACTGGAACTCCAAGCCAGATTCAGCGAACTGAATGATCCTTTCAGTATTATCAGGCGCAAATATCTCATACACTATTCCAGTTGATGGGCCAAAGTCTATAGCTTCCTTGATTACATATGTTTCATCTGGAGATGCCTCAGGAATAGTGACCACATCACCAACTTCAAATTTAGGCTTAGCTGGGCATACATCCTCAATTTCTATATTCATAATATCTTCCTTCTCACATCTTCCTCTTCCCTTAGCGCTGTCATAATCTTCACGCAGATATCAGCAGCAGAATCCAGCAAATCCCAGTTCCCACGAACAAGAAATCATTTCATTGATGAGGACTGTCTGCCTTGAAATTATATAAAGGCTTCAGACGGCTTATAATCTCAGCCGTATCCCCAATATTATCCACAATATCGTTGATTCCTTTATAAGCCATGGGACACTCATCCAGCGTGGCTGCATTTACGGATGTCGAAAAAATCCCGGCTTCTGCCATAGTCTGCTCATACTCTTCGACTGTGAAGATACTCTTTGCATCCGTTCTGGAATGACTCCTGCCTGCTCCATGAGGTGCAGAATAATTCCAGTCCGGATTTCCCTTTCCCACACAGATCAGGGAGCCGTCCCTCATGTTGATTGGAATCAGAAGCCTTTCGCCTTTCCTTGCTGAAACCGCCCCTTTCCTGATAATGTTGGATTCATGGTCAATATAGTTATGTACCGTAGTAAAGCATCCTGTAGGTTCAAAGCCATAGTTCTCTACAATGAGACGTGCTATCATTTTGCGGTTCTCATCCGCAAATTCCTGACAGATTCTCATGTCATGTATATACAGCCTGCTGTACTCGCCATGCAAATAGCAATATTCAACCGGCATATCCGGAACTGCCTGCTGGAAATTACGGTGGAGTTCTTCCAGGGCTTCCCGTATTTCACGCTGTCTGCCGGTTGCCTTGTATTCTGCCTTGATGCGCTCCTCATCTTCCCTCATCTTTTCCCTGCCCTTATGAATGTCTACTGCCATCTTTTGATAGTGCTCCGCAACCTGCTTTCCAAGCTGGCGGCTCCCTGTGTGTACCACAAGATACTTATTGCTTTCCTCGTCCACATCAATCTCGATAAAATGGTTGCCTCCTCCAAGGCTGCCTATAGACCGCTCGATTTTCTTTGTATCCTTCAAGTCCCGATAACAGTGCATCTCCAACAGCCGGTCAAAACAGGTTTGCCGTTCTTCGTGCACTTCCCTTCCTGACGGCACAAAGCTGCGGATTACCCGGTCAAGCCTCTCAAAATCAATGTCCGCTTTCCCAAGTTCCATGGTCAGCATGCCGCACCCGATATCAACCCCTACAATGTTAGGAATGATCCTGTCCCCAAGGTCAGCCGTAAATCCAATCACGCAGCCTTTTCCCACATGGCAGTCCGGCATGACGCGCACCTGCGCCTCCCGGAAAGCTTCCAGATTGAGCAGCCCCTGAATCTGTTCGATACAGACATCCTCCACCTGGTCGATGAATACCTTGGCAGAATTATATTTTCCCTCTACTATTCTCATTCTGATTCCTCCCAAATATTCCATAATCTTCTCTCAAAGAACAAACTATGTGTTTCTGTTTTTTACACATTACAGATTCTGATGGTAGTTATAAAGGAAATTATCCAATAAACTTCAATCCATATCCTTCCCGCTGGACTGCTGGTATCTCCTGAACATGTCAAGGTATGTGGACAGATAGCCGCTACCGCAGCATATGTCCCTTGCGCACAGCAGGAGCGTATCGGCGGAGCCGTTTGTCCAGTCCTCTTCCCTGGGCTGATAGCGCTCCAGGTCAAGCGGGATGGTACTGTCCGAAAAATCGAAAGTTCCATCATCACACAGAAATGCCACATAATTGTACCTGACACGCTTTTTAAGGCTATCTGCCATCCTGTCCATTAATGCTTTTTTCGTTTTGCTCCACATATCTCTTTTATACTCCTTTTTTATCCTCCATTCTTTCCTCCCATCAATCTACAGTCCACCAGTAATCGGATATCTTCCTGTACAATCCTCCGCTATGGACATCCCCTTTATATCTCCTGACCTTCCGGTTCGATACCCTGCGCCAGTACCTGAACCGGTTATTATGGCCGCCTCTCCAGTATCTCCTGTAAAAAGCCTTCTTTCCCACTGCTCCTGCTTCCCCGTCAACAAGAACCGCCCCGCCGTACATGGTGTTTTTTCCCTGCATCCTCTCACTGATTGATGCCAGCTTTCGGAGATGCCTCTGGTACTTCCTGTTCCGCTCCCTTGCGGTCATCCTTTGCCTGCCAGGATGCCGTCTGCCCTCCGTCTCCTCCTGATAAGCATCGCTGCACCCTCTGTCCAGACAGGGCATGCCGCCAGTCTTTTCACAAAAATGGACTTCCATAATCTGTTCTCCTGTTCTATTATGAATCCCTATAGGCTTGTGACCGCCGAATGCCACTCCGCCAGCCTTTCCGCCTGCATAAGGACAGCCCCTGCGGTCTGGGAGGCCGGGCCCCTCAGGCCTCTGCATCATCCTGCCTTTCCGGCAGCCCCATCCTGAGCCTCCAGAACCGCTCGAACGTCTGGTAGCCCTTGTCCCTGCATGCAGGGCAGGGATTGGCCAGCGTATACACCAGCCCCAGTTTATACGGACATTCAGCGCAGGGCGGCTTCTTTCGGTGAATCAGTTTCTTGATCTCCATGTCATCGTCCTCCCTTCACAGCCCCCAGATTTTCGAGTCATCTCCTCCGTAGGCATCTCCTATGCAGTATATTTCTGCCTTGCCGTCAGGCGTGATCTTGTGCCATCGCTCTTTGGTATATGAGCTTCCCACGAAGACATGGCACACGAACAGCGCCGCCTGCCTGTCAGGAACCGTATCGCCCTTTTTTACGGTGCATATGTAGCCTATCCTCTCTGACCAGGTGAAGCCCTGGGCCGCCAGGCAGATATTCTGCCAGCAGTCTGTATCCGCCCCGTTTCCAGACCGGCGCAGGACAGACACTTCCTCCACTATCCGGACTCCCTTCTTCCTAAAGAGCATCCACGGATCCAGCTTTCTCTTCCGCTTTACGTCCCGATATTCGGCTATGATATCCTTTCCCGCCGGCACTCTTTCATGATAGTGATATCCGTGTGCGCCTCCATAGGAATCATCCGCATACAGGCACTCCGCATACCGTACCGTGTAGCATCCTATCGTGAATATGGATGCGGATATCTCGCCCTCGAACAGCTCTTCCTCTTCCAGCTCCTGTTCTCCCTGCGCTTCTGTCCATTTCGTGATGACGATGTCATTCCCAAGATGTTTGCGCAATGTCTCTATGGCCGAATCCTCGTTTTGTTTATATATATTCCGAATCATGTCAGCCGGCATGAAGACCATGTCCTTGCATTTTGTGCGCAGATCCTTGGCAGCCTGCTCCGCCATATCGCTGCCAGGCTCTCCGGCGCCCTCGTCTCTCCGGTATGCCGCCAGCAGGGAGGACGCCGCCGTATATGCGGTGTTGATGCCCTCGGCATCAACGCTGCAGTCCTGTGCCATCTCTGCCGCTATCCCAATCTTCCTGGCCACTGCCGCCGCGTCCATGCTTGTGCCGAAGAACACGAATTCCCACCCATATCTTTTCCTCCGGTACGCAATGCGCTTCCTGACCATCTCTTCCGTATATCCCCGGCTGGCCCTGTCACCGCTGCCCGTGATGATGATGAAGACTGTCCTCTCCCCACGGCAGTCTTCCCTTGTGCCGTGCCGCACTCTGCGGAACTTGTGCATGGACTTCCCTATGGCGTCAAAAAGGGCCGCCTTTCCCTGGGCCTTACAGTCTTCCTTGGACAGGGGCGCCGCGGCATGGATATCGATCCTGTCATGGAATAGCTCATACCGGTCGTCGAACAGCACTGTGGTGATCAGGGCCTCCCCCTCCATGTCCTGCTGCTCCCTTAGCATGGCGTTGAATTCGCTTACCACGACATCCTCCCGTCCGCGCATCGCCGCGCTTTTGTCGATGACGAATATGAATTCCACTGGTCCTTTTTTCATAAGCATCTCCTTCCTACTTTTATAAGCTTTATTACAATATGAGAATATATATCTATAGAAGGCTTTTACACGATTACGGTGCCTAATCTTATCGGCCTTGCCTTTCATGATTATCATTATAGGATAAAGCAAATGTCTGCCTTAAGGTTCCCCTTTCAGCAGACATGTCCTGTTTTTGACATTTCTATTGCAGAATTTAAGTCAATCCCATCCGGTTCCGGGCAAGTCATAGCCAGGGACAGAATCCAAGTCAGACAGAATCCAGGTCAGAATCTGAATCAGGGTCATAGTCTGACAAATCTCTCGTTTTAACAGAAGTATTACCACCCAATAACCCGGCTAACACCGCTACCACTCCGCAGCATACCACCCCAGCCACTATTCCTATTCCTGCAATCCACTTTTTATTTTCCGTATCCTTTTTGTCGATTTTATCAGCAATCTCCTCCATCTTTTCCAAAATGTATTTTTTCTCTTCAAAAGTCAGGCAGTCCTTATCCAGCTCTTTCTGTAGAGCGTCCATGATAGAATTATAAGCATCATATACCGCTTTCATGCTCGCATCATTAGATAAAATGCCTCTTTCTATAATCTCCCTATATCCACATAGTATTTCTTTAGATGTTTTCGCAAATTCAGGAAATTGCTCCAATGCCTTTTGGGCTACTTCCGGCTCCATCTTATCAAGGATTGATGCAAATTGCATGCAGTTCTCCCGCTTTAGCTGCCCAAAATCGTTGATACCTAACTTTTTCAGTACATTCTGTTCTGTCATCGAATTCTCCATAGCCATTTCTCCTTAACCTTATTACTGAAAGGATACCTGTTCCATACTATATGCCACAAGCAACATCAGCCCTCATACCCTTTTGGATATTCAATGTCCAAAAAAGGCGATTGCCTAACTTTTGGATTTTTACGCGCATGATTTCCTTGTGGCATTCTACAAGCTGACCTGACCGACTCCAGATATGCCTTGCTCTGAGGAACGATATACTTCTTAAATCCTACCTCCAACAATTCCAGATACCAGTTCATCGTCTCCAATTTGCTGAGACAATAGGAGAAAATCATCTTCTTGTCATTGGCGGTTCAATTGCTTCTGTATCAATTTGGACCTTTGCCGTCCCGACAGCACTCCCCTAATCAACATTGTGCCCTTGTCCCACCTTCCCCAGCAGCCTTTTTGTACTTTTTACGGATTCTCCCTAATTCGTCTTATACCCTGCATTTTCCATTAGGTATCCCTTTCTGTCAAGACAGTGAGAATCAGTCTGTGGCTGCAACTGCCAGCACTGCAATTAAAAGCATCTATCTGTACATTACGGTATATACTGCTCATACAGGGTAAACGTAACTTCATATTCGCCATCGCTATTATATAAATCTAATCGATATTCCGAATTGTTATACACTGCATAAACATAATATGTTTCAGGCCATACAGAGTCATAACCTCCACTCTCCCACCGGAACTGGTTTCCACCCAGATAATACAGCTTCCCATTACTTTCCATTCCTCTGAAATATGTCGTCATATATCCGCATTCCGGATTCTGTGATCCATCTGAGTAGAGTGAAAATGTTAATGCTGTATCCATCCACCCGCCATCATAATCTCCGCCCCATTCCATATAATCTGTATAATTTTCCTCTCCTTCGTAACCAAACGGAATCTCCTCCGGGAACATGCTGTCCTGAATACGGAAAATAATATTACCCAGTTCCAGTTCAAGCTGATTTACATCCCTTGGGTCCATTTGAATGTATACTTTGCCGTTTGTCCGACGTCCTGGAGACAGCGTTGCAGACAGGCCGTCATCTTCCGCCACCTGCCCAACATCAACTTTGTAATTATTTACATATGCGCTAAATGAATATTGAGCGATAGAAATCTCCTCATTTCCTGTATTTTCAACCTCAAACACTGCATACACATATACATCATTGCTATATTCAGACTTATGTGTACCCCAGTCTGTCATTGTGATATTATAATATCCTTTTATTCCTGAAGAATCTGTCTGTGACATGGATACGGTATCACCAATATAATAAGCATCCTCTATGTAGTCACCAGCAACAAAAGCAGAGCTTTCCTCTTGAGGCGAAGCATCTGATTGTTTTGCAACAAGGCTTTCATCCTCTTGAGGTAAGGCATCTGGTTTCATCCAACGCACCAATAACAAAACAAGCGCTCCAATCAATAGGATGGGTAATAAATACCTTACGGCGGATTTCCCATTTTTCTTTGTCAAGGATTTGTTTTCGGCGTCCACGGTTTCGTGAACATGTTCCGTACCAGACGCTTTCTCCATTTTATTTTCGGAATGATTCTCCTGAACAAGCCTCGCACCACATTTTTCACAGAAAGCTGCGCCGTCCCTTGCCTTTGCACCACATTTAGAACAGTACATACTTTGCTCCTCCCTTTTAGTAGCCCTCATAACCCGTGAACGCGACATTCATATAGCATTCAATGACACATTCCCCCATTGTTCCATAGTAAACGCCCTTAAAATAAGGATAATTGAATTTACCACTGAGCGCCTCCAACAGCATTGCCGCCGCCATTCCTTTCGGCAGCTGCAATTCTTTGGAGCTTCTTTTTAAACGTATTCTGTATTGCTGGAGGCTTTAACCGATACTACATCGCATTACTAATTGCCTTCAAGCAGTGCTTCCTTCATATTCTTCCGAAATACGCTTTCATGTAACTTGTTTTGCCATGTCCAGTCCACCATCTGCACTTTGTGGACATTCACTAGCTTAGGCAGCCCCTGCAAATCGCTCAGGAATGTCTGAAAAACTATAATCTCATTCTTATCGCTTACATCTTTAAAATACTCATGCCCCAAAATCCTTTTATGCATAGTATCTATAGCTGTACCGTGTCCGATTTCCATTTGGCCGCCCTTTTCATATTTGCTGCCCGTACTGTCAACACCATAGACTGATACATATATTGTAGTAGCGTAATACTCTATGAATGCCAGTTTCCGTTTAGCCCTCATCTCCAGATTCATATTATGAAACCATAAATACATATAATAATCTGACAAAGCTACAAATCTATTCTCCAACAGATTCTTGACTTTCTTGGCATGTTCTTTAAACCCGATGGGCGCTGCCACCAGATATGGATCTGTATTTTCCAGATAAGACTCCAACATTGCTTCATCCTTAAAGGTATAGGGCTCCTTCTGATCTAATTTTATAATTTCTCCTTTATCTTCATAGAGATGCAGTTTCTCCGGTGTCATTCTCAGTATGGGATATTTTTGATTTTCTTCTATCTGCTTTTGCTTCTGCAGACTTTCCTGCAGTTTTCTCTCATCCTCCAGGCTTTTCTGTACCTGCAATCTCTCCTCGCTCGCTATCGCATGCAATGTTTTCAAGTCCTCTAATAATTGCATACAGATATCTTTTGCAGACTTACTGTCCATATTTCGAGTCTCTATCTTCTTTTTTAGCAAGGGAAGGCAGAGCGTTTCCATGGTTTCATTTTTCGCTTCACACAGTTCCTGAATATTCTGGTCAACCACCAAGGTATTTGCCTGGCATATGACGGTACCGTACTCCGATAGCTTATCCCGAAAAGTGTTATAGTCCAATTCATTCTTGATATACAGAGGCAGGCACGTTGCATCGTGGAGGATTTCTTCCGCAAAAATATCCAAGGGTATCAGGGTCTCTGACACTTCAAGTTCTTTCAACGCCAGCTTCGGCCATTCGAATCCTATTCTACAGCTTCCACCGGTGATGGCATATAAATCGGATACTATCTGCAGCACCTTTTTCGTATTCGAGTAGGATATATAATTTTCCAAATCCAACTTTTCCCATGTTAGCAGCCTTACCTCTCTTTGAAGCCCTTCAATAGATTTCTTATGGTCATTTACTTTCTGTAGCAGCGAATGAATGCAGTACTGCGTAAACTGATTATCCCTTTCAAGCTTGTCATTCAGAGTGGCTATCAGTTTCTCGAAATCGGTAAAACGCTGCAAAATAACCTTTTCTACATTCAAAGTAATTCTATGCATCAACTGAAAATTATCCTGGATGCTTTTCTTGCACTTTTTCTCTATTCCGGTAATCAGATGAAACAGCCTCTTTAATCCCTTTGCATTGAGCTTCGTTAAATAAATATCATTTGTCTGAAGGAGAGTTTCACATTCGCATAACAGCTCTGTCAACTCGTCTATATCCTTCCCTTTGAGCATATCTGACAAAACATCTCCAAACTCAAGATCTGTTTCCTGGTATCCAAATTCCCTCAATGATTCCATTTTCTCATCTCCCCGTATCTTCATTTAATTTCATCATCAAATCCAAATTTGCTTCCTGCATCTTTTTCTTACACCAGTCATATTGCAGTTCCTTCATATAGGCATCAGCCAGAACATTACGTTCTTCATGGCCGGAACGGATAATTTCCGTCATACGCCGGAAAAGGTCATGGCAGTCGGCATAACCCTGTCCTATCCGCTTTGCAGCCCCTTCCGCTGTAAAGTCAAATACGCCGTCTGCATCTATCAGTCCGCCTAAATTTCCTTTTGGAAATATTTCAAATATCGTTGCATTCGGGTATCTTTTCCGATTTATCGGATTATCTGTATTTGCCAAATGTACAGCAAAAATAACATCGCATTTATCAATCTCATAAAGAGGTCTTAACGGAATATTATCTTTGATGCCGCCATCCTCATAGTGATGCCCATCTATCTCTTCCTTTGGAAACACCAATGGCATCGCAGATGTCGCCAAAAGAATTTTCTTTCTTGTATCATCGCCTTGGACATGCTTCAAATTAAAATATTCTGTACGCCCGCACACATACTTACGGACGACCTTTCTTCCTTCAAAATTAATATACTGAATTTCCTCTTCCTTATTATCACCCCCATCTACCCTTACGCAAGCAATCCAGCAATTGTACTCACCATTGTCAAAACACCGCATGTCCAGGCCCTCATCAATGATTCTCCCCAGTCCATCACGTTCGAATAATGCTGGGCGACTATGTTCGCTTTTGAACCTGGGCGTCAAGATCGTCTCCATGGAAATGGATTTCCAAATGTCCTGCGCTTTGTCTAAGTCTTTCTGAACAAATAATGCTGCATTCAGTCCGCCAACAGAAGAACCGGATACAGCTGTAATATAGTTTTCTAATCCTGTATCCCGCAGTGCTTTCCACACTCCAATGTGATAAGCCCCCCGACCTCCGCCGCCGACCAGGACGAGGCCTATCCCCTTACGCACCCCGGTTCTTTGCATTCCTGGTTCCTGTAGAATACCTTGCTCCACTAATCCGTCCACCTTTGTATCTTCTCCCTTTCGTTTCATGTGTATTTGTCCCTGTCCTGGATGCTGATAGCAGCATTACCCCTCGTATCCTTTCGGATATTCGATATCAAGGATAGGACGCTTATTGTTCTTTTTGACTTTTACGGCCATGATTTCTTTGTGGCACTCCATAAGCTGGTCTCTGACCATCTCCAGATATGCTTTGCTCTGTGGGACGATGTACTTCTTGGAACCGACCTCCAATAATTCCAAGTACCAGTTTACCATCTCTAATTTACTAAGACAGTAGGAAGAAATCATCATCTTGTCATTAGAAGTTTCAATTGCTTCCGTCTCAATTTGAATGTACGATACTAAATCTACAGGTATTCTTTTCAGTTTTTTGGCCATTACCCCCGTCCTCCCTAAAACAACCATATCTGGGATTGTCTTATTTTGTAAAGCAGATAAGGTATAAATCTGTCAGTTATAGTGTGGAAATACGATTATTAATATCCCTTAATGCCTTAACCATAGCATTCTTTGTTCCCCAAGCACGGCGTATATTTTCAGGATCTACAAGCCGACAATGTCTTGTGAATTCATTTTGCTGTAAACGCCATCCATTACATTCTCTGATTGTATCCCAATAGAACATATTGACAGCAACGGGAAAAGGAGTATTTGGAAGAAAAATTTCCTCATCCAATACCTCATTCATTATCCTGATTACATCCGGAAGATTACCAAGAGCTTTTACAGCCTGATCAATTATCTCCAACTCAAATTTTTTCATCTCGTACCTCCTCGGGTTTTTCTACCATCTTATCTTCATCAGGCAGGAAACCACATTATTCCTTCCTTTCTTACCGCTTATATTGGCTCATCCGCCTTTATAGTACATTTTACCATAACTCATTCAACGTTACAATGCAATTATCAACTTTTTTCAGAGAGGTAATCAAGATGGACTATGTATTGTTAGGACAGAGAATCCGTGCTGCACGCCTGGCCGCCGGATTATCACAGGAACAGTTGGCAGAAATGGTAGGCCTGACCAGCCAGCACATATCCCACACTGAAGTTGCTTCCACAAAAATCAGCCTGCCAGCCCTTGTAAAAATTGCAAATGCCCTGCATACCAGCGTAGACAAACTTTTATATGACAGCGTTCAGGCTTCAAAATCACACCTGATGAAGGATGTACAGAATGCCTTTGCCGATTGTGACCCTGACGAAATATACGTCATGCTGGAAGCCGCAGCTGCTGTCAAAAGGTCAATCCGGATACGGAAATTAAAACGAATTGATTGAATTGACTGTAAACTCAAATTTTCATCATGCGGCATCCCGTTCGGCTGTTCATCATTTCCCTGAACAGCAAAAATTTCTATTATTATACAGCAATTTCGGCTTGTGCAGGTCTGCAGCCAGCATACATTAAAAATAAAAAAAGTACCATGAAGGTACTTTTTTATGCATGCTCTTTAATCAATAAACAAGTCGGTGGCGTCTTTCTCCGGTGACGGCATATAAAATCGGATGCCTTCTTTCCCATCATAATAGTCTACAAAGTATTCATCCGGAACATCCTCCGATTCCCATTCTGTCCAGCCCATCATAAAAGGAGTTCCTAAGATTTCAAGAATTTCATCTCTGTTTATATTGAGCGATTCTCCATTATAGGTGCAAAGTGCCGGATCCGTTATGATACGATAAATCTTTCTTTTATTATCAAAACAAAAAATAATCCCTATTTCCCTATAAGCACATATATTTTCATCACCATCCTCCGTAAATTCATCGCAGGATGCATCCATTTCTTCCATAATATCATCTATGTATTTCCCCAGATAATCATGTACAGGATAATCATTCCAGAGAATCTGATTCGGATACCTTTCAGCCGCAGCCATATTTGGAGTGGAAGAAATAATATCCGTATTGTTTTTTGAAAGATAGCAGCCGAAAAACGCTGCCGCTACAATTACCGCAAGACCTGCCAGAATGTTCCTCTCCGTATGAAAAAAAGCCCTTCTTACCTGCCGTATGGACTGGAACCGTTTCTTCGGGTCCAGTTCCGTACATTTTCGCAGCCTTCTTTTATACCGCAGCTTTTGAAACCCATCCTGCAGAATCTGTTCCAGTGTAACACCAAGAGAGTAGATATCAGTCCTCACATCAGTCTGGGAAAAACCATATTGCTCCGGAGGCGCATATCCACGGGTACCCAGCAGCCTGGTATCCTGCTCTCGATTCTCTTTTGGCTCACGGGCTGCATCAAAATCAATCAGGCCTATATGCCCGCTCTCTTTATAAATAATATTGGATGGCTTAATGTCACGGTGAATGATGCCCTTACCATGCAGGAACTCCAAAACAGAGCACAGATCTTTTACGACGCCTTTGAACTGTTTCCCGGATAATTTTATGCTGCCTAACGATGGACCCTCTATATATTCTTCTATGACTGTTGTGTCCTTTTCCGTTATGGCGACATCGTAAATCTGCGGCAGACACGGGTGAGAACAGTCCTGCAGCGTCAAATACACCGGATGCTGCCCCTTCATTACTTTTCTTACGAAAAACTTTCCCCCTTCTTTTTCCCTAATCAAATGCACCGTACTATTTTCGCTTTGTTTTATCAGTTCGATTTCTTCATATTCCAAATATTCCATTATTTTCGTCTCCTTGCTTGCTATGTCACCATTCATACTATATAATTATATCAAATAAGTCAGGAGGCTCAATATGAAATTAAATTTAGATGCAGTGCCTGTCAGCTCAAAACGGATGCCGTCAACTTCAGAACTGGAACATGAAATCATAGTCGCCGCCAATATTGAGGACTACTTTGACAAACACGGCAACCATATGCTTTCCCACAGCCTGCCCGAACATTTGAAGATGCTATTGGAGCAAAAAGGTATCAGCAGAGCGGATGTAGTACGGAATTCCCTGCTTAATCGTACCTATGTATACCAGATATTCGACGGCCGCAGGATGCCGTCACGCAATAAGCTTATCGCTATAGCTTTCGGAATGCATCTGTCCGTTGACGAAACCCAGGCAATGCTAAAGCTTTCCGGATACAGGAAATTATACGCAAAGGATGCGCGGGATGCAATACTCCTGTTTTCCCTGAATCAAAAGATGAATGTTGAAGAAACCAATGAACTGCTGTATGAATATGGATATGCAGTCCTGGGAGTCCCTGAAGAATAGCAGCAGCTAAAAGCAGCAGCCTGCTGGACATCCCCCGGATTCACCCAATGCTTCCCGTTTCACGGCTGCAAATCTGCTATATCCTGTTGCAGATGTGCGGCTATTTTTCAAAACATTCCTCCGGAATGCCTCTTTTGCAGCACATTGTCTGCACTTTACAGCACAAATGCAACAGACACCTCACCCAGGAGCGCCTGCTGCATCCCGTCTGTCATTAGGACGAACCGTAACCCATGGATGCCCCTATCCGATATGCGCAAGGATTCCCTGCAGTTCCTCCGGAAGTCCGTCACATACATCAGGCAGTTCTGCTGCACTGGATACTGTAGCCGACTGCATAGGCGGAATGCCCGCCACACTGATTCCTGCCAATAGCGCACCCACCAGCTTCATTCCCTGCGCCTGCATCTCCTCCCGGATGGCCGCAAGCATCTGGTTATGGAACTCCTGTCTGTCAGCAATCCTGATGTTCAGGCTGAAATACTCCTCCAGCACCCTCTTCACATAGGCTGTCAGGGAAGCCGCGTTTCCCGATCCTTCCGTCAGTTTCTGATACAGCTCCCAGTCCGCCCTGTCGTCCATGTTGAAACGGATAGATACTGATCTCTGGTTCTCCGCCATCATGCCACCTGCCTTCCCTCTATCTGCCTGGCAAGGAACTCATACCCTTTCGCATTGGCGCACAGGTCACAGTCATAAGCCGTATGGCTCCGGTATCTGCCGGCATAGTCACGGGCAAGCAATGCGCCTCCGCCCACATAGATGATGTTGACATAGTCCATGCTGTATCCCCTCTCCGCAAGCTCCAGCTCCAGGGACTGCATCCTCTCACGCAGCGTGCCGCGGATAAGCTCAGCATAGGCGCCAGGCAGATTGCTACCCTCTTTCAGAGCAATCTTCATGACCTCATGTTCCGGTATGTCCTTTCCTGTCTGCACCTTCATCTCACGCTGGATTTCCTTGATCCATTTCACCACGGCCTTTTCGATGGTGATCGACCTGCTCTCTATGGGCAGGCCATCCTGCACGTACACCACATCCGTGGTCTTGCTGCCGATATCCACCACCAGGTAGTCGCCCTTCATATTCCCAAGCCTTGTGGCGATGGCTGAATAGCACTGGGGGCAGACAATCACCTTCCCTATCTCCAGGAAATAGTCTTCCCCTTCATAAGAGAATTCCAGCATGTCCTGCTGGCTGTAATAGTCGATCAGCTTCGGCTTGTCCCTTCCATAATTTGAAAAGGACAGGCCCACCGCGAGCACGACCTCCGCCTTATGGATCCCTGCACCCCCAAGTTCCATGGCTGCCGCCGCCATGGTGCGCAGCCTTGCACCGTCATCCGAGACCTTATCCTCCGTAATGGCTGCCCGGCCTTCTCCAACCTTGAAGTATTCCCCATCATAGAACAGGGAGTGTTCTTTCAGTGTCGGCTCCGTAGCCCCCAGCCTATGTATGCCATTATTGAACACATGGCTTGCCGTCTTCCCGAGCTGGTAGCCGTCATCGAACCCGATGATGTATTTCCTTTCCTCTAATCTGACCATTCCTTTTCCTCACTTTCCTTAATCGACAGGGGCCTAGCCCCCATGAACGTCCTTGCCTATCCGTACCGCTTGGCCTGTCCTTATCCAGACCCCTCCCTATGCCAATATGGCATATCCGATGGTGTCCCTTCCATATGCCATGTCCAGCACCCTCGGTACGCAGTCCGCCGTGCATCGGAACAGGTCCCTGAACATGCCCTCCAGGAGCACCTGCCCTCCCTCTGCCATCGGCATGTCCATACCAAGATTGTGCTGGTCATAATAGATATAGTCCACATATCCTTTCTCCCTGTCCTCCCAGGACAGGTTGTCTCCAGTTCCTTCACTGATACGGATGACCTGCCTCGCCTCTGGGACGAATATGAACATGTCCTCATACCCCTCTGGCTTTCGTCCAGAGCCTGTCCCAGCCTGTCCTTTCCCATCCAGGCTCCTCCTCGTGCTGTTTTTTCCTATCCACATGTCTTCACCCTCCATCTGTGCCCATCGCTCCTTCCTTTTCCTCTGCCTGCCTCCAGAACATCCTTTCTTTCCGTGTCGCATTGTCCCTCACTGCCACCTGCGGATATCTTTTCAACAGATCATCCTTCTTCTCCAGAGCATTCTCCATATTGCTACAGGAACTGCACCAATCTAGCCTCTCCCCGTTTTCATCAAATGCCCGGACATCTATGCCTGTCCATGTAAAGTCATCAAGATTTGCATTGATATAGGCCGTCCCCTCAATGATGAAGTCCGCCAACAGCCCCGCCATGGCATGCATGGCCTCCCTGCTATCCTCCAGCGTCTTGAATGTGCCGATGTCGTTCTTGAGCCATTCATTATCCTCACAGTATTCTATCCACAAGTCCAGATAGATTCCTTCGCTGCCTCCGTAGTCCAGGTTGTTCCTTAGTTCGAACTCGTAAATCCTGATGGGAACTGGCCTGCTTGTGGCAATCCTGTAATCAAGGATATCCGGCATCTTTCCTTTTTCTTCCAGGATATCACATATCCTGTTGAAGAGTTCCTGTGTCGTCATTGGTCTGTCCATAGTCTGCAATCCTCCTGTAAATCAAAGAAATCCCCATGCCGCAGCTGGCACAGGGATTATTATTGTATCGTAATAAGAATATATATCTGATTGCCGGGGCTATGCGACCCTCGTGGCAGTCAATGTGTTCCCGCCGGAGGTGTCTGCCTGCTGTCCGCAGCTTTGTCTTTTTTCAGCAGGAACTTCTCTCCTTCATAAACGCGCACCGGGTTCCCTCTGACAATGCGGTAGTGCTCCATCCAGGCTGCATCTCTCTGACGGGCCTGCTGTTCCTGCCGGAGGGCCGACAGCCTTTCCTGCATACGCTCCATGGCTCTGCGCCTGTTCTGGAGCTGGCTGCGCTCCTCCGTAGACTGGGTTGCAATGCCTGTTGGGATGTGGACAATCCGCACGCCGGTCTCCACCTTATTCACGTTCTGTCCCCCTTTTCCGCCGCAGTGAAACCTTTCCATGCGGTACTCCCCCTCCGATGCCGTCTCCTCCCTGTCCGGAACGACGCTCACGTCCACATACCAGTTCTTCCGCTTATGGCTTCTACGGAACGGGCTCCTGCAGACCCACAGCACCGTACCCTCCAGGCTGCTCAGGTCATGCTTTGTCCGGAAACGGACGGAATCAAGGCATCCCTTCCCATAGCCTTTGGTCTCCGATATTACATCGAAATCGCCATATTCTTTTTTGAGTGCTGCAAACAGCTTCGCCACCGCCAGCTGGCATTCCGATGGCCCCTGTCCTGCACTGATCTGGATTATCATAAATTTACTCCTCATATTCTTGTTCCGGCGTCCATACAGTGCCCGGAATTAGGAATGGAGCTTCAGCCCGCAATCCTCTCCATCTGTAATTTCTGCTAACGGCCGTTAGCATCTGCAGTGCCGCCTGGCTCACGGGCAGCAAGCATCATGGGCTGACGGCAGATTTTACTGTGTGCTGGTAACCATTCTGTCCATGTACTGTACGGGCGCCTTTCTATTTCCTGCTCCCGGCTTTGTAGTTATAGACAGGCTTCAGGATTTCCGTTATCCGGACGGTGTCCCTGATCTGTCCCGCAATCTCCTCTATGGAGCGGTAGGCAAAGGGCGCCTCGTCCAGTGTATCCGCTCCCACGCAGCTGCTGTAGATACCGTCCATTTCCTTTTTGAAATCCGATACGGTATACCGTTCCTTCACATCCTCCCGCTTCAGCCGTCTGCCGGAGCCGTGGGGTGCCGAATTGTTCCAGTCTGCATTTCCCAGGCCGATGCCTAGGATAATCCCGTCCCTCATATTCGCCGGGATGACCACCCTGTCCCCCTTTCCGGCGGCTATCGCCCCTTTCCGCAGCATCCCGGAAGTATCCAGGTAGTTGTGTGCCACCGAGAACTGATCCGCTGCTTTCCATTTCATCCCTTTCAGGATCTCCCTGACGATGATTTGCCTGTTGGCATCGGCATAGTCCTGGATAATCTGCACATCCTCCAGATAGCTTTCCTTTTCCTCACCCTCCAGATAGCTCAAGTAATAGGGAGCCTCCAGGCCTTGCTCCTTCAAGAAGGCACTGGCAAGCTTTGTGTAATATTCCGCCACTTCCTCTCCCAGGTGCCTGCTGCCTGTGTGCACCACCAGGTACAGCTTTCCATCCGTCCCCCTGTCAAGCTCTATGAAGTGGTTGCCGCCTCCCAACGTGCCCAGACTCCTCTCCGCCTTCTGCCTGTGGATATGCCGGGCGCAGCGGAGCTTTCCATAGGGAAATCCCTCCGCCAGGTGGTGCTGCTCCCTCCTTATGGCAAAGCCTGAGGGCACATTCTCCCGGATGACCCTATCCAGCTTCTGGAATTCCGCATGCTCCTTATTCAGCTCTACACAGGTCATGCCGCAGCCGATGTCCACACCTAAGAGCTGCGGGATGACCTTATCCGTAATCGTCATGGCAAGGCCTATGGGCCCAACCTTGCCGGGATGGATGTCCGGCATCAGGGAGATCCTGCTGCCCCTGGCCACTTCATTGTCACATATCATCTTTACCTGCGCTTCCGCATATCCCTCTACGTCATCTGTGAATATCCTTGCTTCGGCATAGATGCCTTTTACTGTTTTCATATGATTTCTGTCTCCTTAAAAATGGGCGCAAAAAAAGCACCCCAAAGGTGCGGTCTCCTGGTTCCCCTTCCATGCAGCCTGCACGACAGGCAGGCTTCCGTAAGAGCCTTCTCCGGCTCTGTAAAGGATGCCCTGGTGGAAAAATGCTATCTGCAGCACATATGGAGCGCTGTACCTTTGATTGTCAGTTGCTCTATTTTATTCTGGTCTTTCCTGTTCTTCTGCATGGCAAGCACCCCTTTCGTATCATATATGTATCACATCAGCAACGAATTCATAGTAGCACAGATACTCAGGATTGGCAAGAAGATATTTCATTTGTGCACAAATATTTTTGACCTAAAGCCGCAAAGCTGTTAAGATACAATACAGAGGAGGATACTATGGACAGTGAGATGAAAGATATCAGGCTTGAAGACCTGGTTCCCTTTAAAGGCCATACCGGACAGGCATATAAAGGGGAGCGCCTGCAGCAGCTGATGGACAGCATTGAAAAGACAGGGCTAATAAGCCCCATCATCGTCCGGCCTGCCGATAACGGAAAGTATGAGATTCTATGCGGCCACAACCGGGTCAAGGCAGTAAGGATATTGGGGCATAATACAATCAGGGCAGATGTAAGATATAAGGTATCTGATGATATGGCATTGGAACTGTTCTTCGACAGCAACCTGAACCAGCAGTCTTTTCTGGATTGGAGTTATTCGCAGCGGTTCGAAGCAGTCAAATATATTGAGACGCTTATCAAAGAAACTTCAAGACAGGGAAAACGGACAGATTTAGAAAAGGAGACATCTATCGGCACGGACAATGGAACTTGTGTCCAAAGTCGAGCTGTTGACAAACCCCCTTATATCAGCAATCATCTGAAATACAATGGCAC
>CAJTXE010000053.1 GCA_910580225.1 uncultured Acetatifactor sp. | reverse complement strand
AAAGAGGCTGTGAACAAATGTTTTGTATACTTTTTAATTTTCAAACACGCTCTAGCGGATGCGCCAGGATATTGACAGGGCTTTGTATGTATTGATAAAGTATAGGAAGATTCATCTGTAATCAGGGGTATCATAGTGAAAATCAATCAGTGTGTTAAAGAATCTTTTGTAGTAATTGGCCAAGAGGGTTCCACATCAGATGGCGAGGGCTTTGTACAGGAGTTATGGGATAATGCAAATTTTCATTTTCAAGAGGTCAGGCAGTTGGCAAAGAAAGATGAAAATGGGAATATCGTCGGAATATGGGGAGCGATGTCTGATTTTTCCCGTTCCTTTCAACCCTGGGAGAATTTTAACAAGGGTCTTTATCTTGCAGGAGTGGAGTGCGTTGATGATGCAGAAGCGCCCAGAGGTTGGACAAAGTGGATGATTCCCGGTTATGAATACATTTATGTAGAATGTGAAGGCGATGATACATTTCCAGAGGTAATAGCATATATGAAGGATAATAATCTTCCGTTAGTCGGCGCAGTTCACGATTTTACCTGCCCGCAGACAGGGAAGAATTATATGTATTTTCCGATTAGAAAGTTATAGAGAATTTTCTTCGGAGACTGATAGAAAAGACGCAGGGAGGAACTTGCGTTCGGTATTGAAATATGCTATGATGTATCAGATAAACGAATAAGGTTAAGGAGCAGATTTATGGAAATAACAGACAGGCCGGATATGGATAAGGTAATAAATCAGCTTTTTGAAGGCGATTGTCTTGAATATATGAATGAAATACCGGACGGGAGTATAGATATGGTTCTCTGTGACCTGCCATATGGAATGACACAGAATGAATGGGACTGTTATATACCTTTGGATAAGCTTTGGAAACAGTATAATCGGATTATAAAACAGAATGGGGTCATTGTATTAACATCAAATGGAATATTTACAGCAAAACTCATTTTAAGCCAGTCAAATATGTATAAATATAAGTGGGTTTGGGAAAAATCAAAACCCACCAATTTTTTGAATGCCAAGAAACAGCCGCTTCGAAAACATGAAGATGTGTGTGTTTTTTATAAAAAGCAGCCCACATATCATCCGCAGATGACACAGGGTGACCCGTATGATAAAGGGAAGAGAAAGAATCAGCTGTGTGGAAATTACGGTGATTTTGGACCGGTCCATGTGGCAAGCGAAGGAGAGCGTTATCCCACAGACATTATCTATGTGAAGACTGCCGAATGTGAAGGCGCTGTCCTGCACCCGACGCAAAAGCCGATAGAATTGGGAAGATATATGATACGTACATATACAAATCCAGGTGATGTAGTGCTGGATAATACCTTTGGAAGCGGTTCCTTTTTGGTTGCTGCTTTAATGGAAGGAAGAAATTTTATCGGTATTGAAAAGAACGAAAATGTCGCACTATTTAAAAAGGAAGATATAGATTATATCGATGTAGCGAAAAGAAGATTACTTTTGGCATGGGAGCAGCTGGATAAAAAGACCCGTAAATATATAAAGGAACAAAATCTTATTTCCGAATTTAAGGAGAGGCAGATGTTGTGATATGGATGGATTGGTGCCTGATTACCTCAGGGAAGCACCGCACAGACATCTCTGGTATGCAATCCGCGGACTCCCGTCTTCCACATAGATAATGCCGCATTTTTGGAAACCATATTTTTCCAACAGATGCTGCATGACGGCATTGTCACGATGGGTGTCAATGCGGATATTGGAAATCTGTGAACTGCAGTAAGCCAGGCATTCCCGGAAGATGCCTTTGCCGGCGGTGCAGCCGGCGATTCGATGGATGGTGCCGTAGGGGGCATCATTCAGCCACTGGCCTGCTTCGATGATCCGATAGGTGGCGTCTTCTCCAATGATGAAGGTGAAGACACCAAAGATCTGACCTCTCTCTTCTATGACATGGCTCTGTCTGTTGTGGATGTCGCTCAGCAGTGTTTCTCCGGTGGGTCTGTCGTCTCCCCATTGACCGGGGTTTCCGGTGCGGCGCATCTGTGTTCTGGCATATGCGTATATTTCCTGAATCTGCCTGTAATCGGCTGGAGTGGTGTGGCGTACGGTCATAGGATTGGTCTCCTTTTCGGATGGATTGTAATGTGTGTCTGGTGTACAGGTTAACCTGTTGTCTGGAATAAGGCCATTATACCACATACCGGTGCGTCCTGAATAGAGAGAACAGGGAAAACAAAGACGTCCGGCTCTGTTTTAGGAGGAAAGAGACAGCATAAATACCGGCAGAAATGCAGAAGATATAAATATCCGGTGCATTTTAGCCGATATAGGTCATGAGAATGCAGCCAGAGTGAGACTGCGGAAAACAAGGAGTCTTGCACAGGCTGTTATTTGTTCTTACTTGGATACGTTCCGAAAATACGGAAACAAAATGCAAAACAGGAGAAACGGAATTGAGCGAAAAGAAAAAGTTAAAGGCAGGGATGAAAATCGGAATTGCGGCAGCGGCGGCACTTGCAGCAGCAGCGGTGGTTTTGGGAGGGATAAAGTTGCATCGAATGCATCTGAGGGATCAGTCGGGGATTCTTCTGGCATTTGATGATTATTCTGCCGAAAGCTGGGAGGCACATTTTGACCTCTTTGAACAATATGATGCGAAAGTGACCTTTTTTATCAATGCTTCCGAGCCGGTGGAGTTCTGCTATAAGGCACAGGAACAGGGACATGAGATTGGGTTCCATACCATGTCTCATGTAAAGCTGCCGGATTGCACGGACGAGCAGGTATACCAGGAGGCCATAGCACCCATTGGGATGTTCAGAGAGAAGGGAATTGAGATGACATCTTTCGCGTATCCCTATGGAAATTATAATGACCGGCTGAATGAGATGCTTCTGGAGCATTACAACATTGTCAGAGGGGCATGGGAATGTCAGCTGAATCTGAAACACAATCTTCGGCATGGATTTGTGGAGGCTATGCCCATAGATAACGGCTATTTTGAGACACAGGAGGCGTTTGAAACGCGTGTCACAGAGGTTTTAAACGAGCTGAAGAAGAACAAGGGTGTGGTAGCCTGTATGTATTCTCATGCAATAGGAGACGGAGAATGGTCCATAGACGAGGAGAAGCTGGAGTTTTTGCTGAAGAAAGCAGAGGAACTGGGACTGAAGTTTTACACGTTTCGTGAACTGCAGGATCTTTGACGGCTCTGCCTTACCGGAGGACCCGGCATCGGTTAAGAAGTGGGAAAGCAGCAGAAAGGGCGGCACAGCGTTAAAAAGCTGTGTCGCCCTTATGTGCCACCAGAGATACGGAGAGCACCCCTTTGATCTGATTCAGGTCATTCAGAAGGCCTTCCCTATCTTTTACACGGACTTCGATCAGAAAATCCGTGCTTTCCCGGGTAAGGTTTCTGGATTTTACATTGCTGCTTTTGTCATACTTTGCAACAGTTCGGAAGACTTCTTCCGCGCAGGAATTATTCTCAGCATTGATCACCAGGATCATGGATCTGCGTACGTCCGGAAGCCGGTAAAATACCAGTACCAGGACAGTAGCGGCTACGGAGAGAATCAAAGCCAGACCAAGCATGCCTGCTCCGCAGATGATTCCGATACTGATACTCCAGAACAGAAAGATCAGGTCCAGGGGTTCTTTTACCGCGGTACGGAATCTGACGATGGACAGGGCACCTACCATACCCAATGAGACAATGACATTACTTTGAATTGCTACGATAATTGCTGCCGTGATGACGCACATGAGGATCAGTGACACGTTAAAGCTCTTGGAGTAAAAGGTATTCAGCGTCATAATGCGGTATATAAAGAAGAGATAAATGCCCAGAACGGATGCCGCAGCCATTATGACTGCCACATCCCTTATGGATAAATTGGTGTTTTGAAAGCCCTGTAAAAATGATTTTTTAATCACATCCTGTATGCTCATCATACCCTCCTGCGTTCACATTTTTATTCAGATGACCCGATTCAGGTCATATCGTTCCGTATTCTCTGCACATGGCATATTTGGAGAAACTTGTCCTGCGTAAATCCAGCCCCCCGGTTACCAGTTCCAGGATTGCACCCGGAAGCAGTCGGTCGTATTTGACTTCCAGTACATGGGTGTCCTGGGGCAGAATGCAGCGGAAAGGCCTGGATTTTCCCGGAAAACCTGTAACCTGTGAAGAGGAGCGAATTCTTCTGTCAAATGTAATTCTCACATTTCCTGCCGGGAAAATATACGGCGTGCGGACATATTCCACAATAACCTTGGGAAGAAAGAGTTCCGTTTTCTTTTCTGTCAGAAAGCGTTCCAGCAGATTCTGCGATGGGTCTGTCTGGGGAGTGGAAGGAGCAGGGAGTTTTTTCTTCCAATATGGAAACTGTTCTGTCAGGTATTCGCATTGTGCCGGTGTTATGAGGCAGTTTTCCTTTGTTTTCAGACCGCGGAGAGAGGACTTGCATTCCAGAAAGATGGTGTCCGTATCGTCATTGTAAACACGGATTCTGTACTTTTTCCGCTGATCCGTTCCCGCCAGATTTTCCTGATAACATCGGTCATCCGGCGTATCGAAATAGAGACTTGTGATTCGATAATTCCCGTCGGGTCCGGTATGCCTGTCCAGTCGGCAGATATGGCGGATTTTTCGCTCTATATGACAGAGCTGGTTCTCGGTACACAGGAATTTTAATTCATGGCGATAGGATTCGGCATGCATGACACGGTTCCTTTCCTATTGTTTCCGGAACACGGCTTCCAGGGAAAGACCGCCCGGGGAGAGCTTCACACTTATGGTTTCTGACGCTGCGTCGGATACTTCCGTACCCCGCCAGCCGGAGAAGATATACCCCGGATTTGCTGAAGCAGTGACGGTAACCGGGTAGTCAGTGAAATAACTACCGGTCCAGCTGCCTTCCGACAGATCGGGGGTTATGGTATTCAGAATCAGGCAGCCTGCTTGGGGGTCGTTTACGGAAAGGGTCAGCGTCTCCCGGGTGCCGGTCAACTCCAGTTCCTCCGCCATATATTTTGTGATGTGTTCCGTTCTGGCAGGAAAATAGGTCTGGACCCAGTCATGGCTCATTCCCCACCATTCCGGGGTGATATCCCAGCTTTCCATGGCTTCCGAAGCTTTTTTCACCGTAAAATCAGTATTGACCATGTCCATAAAGCTTAGGCAGAACTGCTGACGGAACAGACCGCTCTTCATAAGTGCCGTCCACATGGGACGGGTGTTGAAGGGGCCGCCGGCATAGTGGGTTTCCAGTGTGAAGGTGTTCAGTTCTTCTATGGTGTAGCCGTAGTCGCCGTTTTCCAGATCCAGATCAAACAGTGCCCAGCGCCAGCGGCCATCCTCATAAGCGCCGGTTCCCGGTTTCCTGGCTCGCCAGCAGAGATTGTTTTTGACTTCATTAAAGTCCATATTGCCGAAGTAGAGATTGACACAGCAGCAGTCAATGTAGCTCTGGATATCAATTATCTGATTCAGCGCCCGGTAGGCATCGGGATCGGCCAGATCACGGGTGGCCATAAAGTCATAAATCTGCTGATACAGAGTCTGGTCTTCCGGGTTTTCGGTGGTTACCTGACCGGCTTTACATATGATTACATTATCGTCATCAACCCCGTAATGTTCCTGGAAAAATTTTTCACTGTACTTTTCCTGGGCAATGGTAATATACCACAGAGCACCGTTCAGAAAGACGATCACTTCCCGACTTTCCACGGACGCCACGTCCCGGTCCTGAACCAGGTGCAGGATATAGCCGTTCATAAATCCGGAGCGCAGTACCAGGGAATGAGTGCGCCACTGGCCGAATAGGGGTAAGTCAAACCAGTTGCTTCCGCTGTATTTCTTTCTGGAATACACGGAGAAACGTTTGTTGGGATACTCTCTTGCAGATGCACCCTGTATTCGGATTCCCACATCCTGCCGGAGCAGGCTGGCGCCCTGGAAAAATTCTATCACTGCCGGACGTTCCCACTCTTTTCCCTTCTGCAGATAATTGGGAGTGGGTTTTTCACCGGACTGGCCGTTCAGATACCACTCGTCATAGGCTTTCCCTGTGACATAGATTCCGTTGTCGCCAAACAGGTCATCCGGATCCGCCACGATGGAGATCACAGGATACTGTTTCCACATGTCCTCTCCGATGAAATAGGTGGCAGTTACGATCGGGCCGGTACATCCGTTTTCGTCTATGGCAGCGGCCCGGACTACGGCTGCGGTATTGGCGTGACTCTCACCGCCCCTGGAGGGCCAGTCTTCCTGTATATTTGGAATATCCATACTGCCGCTGCCGCGGGAAATCATAATCGGTTCCGTATACAGAGGAGAATCCGGCGAAGGGCGGCTTCCGTCCAAAGTATAGCGGATGGGAATCTGAGAGTCTGCCGTAATGCTCAGGAGGAAAGGCTCATCATAAAAGCCGCTGTCATGGGACAGTTCCGGGGCAGACAGTACATAGCTGTCCGGCAGGATCCGGGACTCTTCCTGGCCTTCTATGCCCAGGCTGATTCCCCACAATCCTCCCGCGATGAGGATCATCAGAAATATCCCCACAAATAGATCTGCTCTCTTCATGTGGACAATCTTCCTTTTCAAAATATATGGTGTACAACAGAACTTTAAACAGAATAGCATTATTTATAACAGGATGTCAAGTAAGCGGGACACTTTTGCGTAAAAGGCTTGTGCTTCGGGGGTGTATGCTTTATAATTTAGATAACATATTTGGGTAATACCACGAATTTGAAACAAGGGACTGGACGGACTCAAGGATAAAGCGATGAATAACAAAATCAGAAAATACATCCCCTTCTTCCTGTCTCTCATTCTGACAGGCATGCAGATTATGGGATTTCGTATCAGCATGAAATATCAGACTTCTGTACATACCGTAGAAATACTGAAAGTGATATATGAATCGCCGTTGGCGCTGCATTTGTTTCTGGGGCTGATGGAATTCGCACTGATTTATATTTTGCTGCAGCTTTTGTTTGTGATTCTGGACAGCAGAGGCAGGGACATGGGGAAGAGCTGTTCCGAGCTGCCCCTGTGGTGCTGGGGGATTGTGGCGGCTTTGCTGTTTTTGTGCTGGCTGCCCTGTCTGGCAGCTTCCTATCCGGGGTTTTTTAACTATGATGTGTCCGGTCAGCTGTCCCAGGCCATGCATTCAGGCGTTTCCTATAATTCTCATCATCCCCTGCTGCATACACTGATTGTAGGGAAGATTATCACCTGGGGATACCGTTTATCCGGACAGGAGGAGCTGACGATTGGTATTCTCCTGTACAGCCTGTTTCAGATGGGCTTCTGTGCTGCAGTATTTACTTATTTTATTCGTTTTCTGCTGCGGATGACAGGGAGAATCATCATTGCACTTCTGGCATTGCTCTATTATGCCTTTTTTCCTGTGATTGTCATGTATACCATGAGTACCACCAAAGATGTGATGTGCAGCGGGGTATTGCTGTACAGCATGGTGACGCTCTATTGTCTTTTGGAAGATCCGGAGCGCTTTTTTCGTTCGCCTGTGCGGTGTACCGGCCTGGTTCTGTCTTTTGCGGCAGCCTGTCTCCTGAGGAAAAATGTTATCTACGCAGTTCTCCTGCTGGCAATGGTTATGATATTGTTCTGGAAGGGATACCGCTGCAGGAGCATTCTGGTCTTCGGCAGTATTCTGGCCGTATATGTCATCGGCAGTCAGGGGATGCTCCTGGCGCTGGACGCACAGGCAGGAGGGATATCCGAGGCATTTTCCGTGCCGATCCAGCAGATTGCCAGGGTTTATCATAAGTATGGGGAAAACGGCTTTGCCCCCGGGGAACTGGAACTGCTGAATCAGGTGGGGAATGCGGGAGTGTGGAAGAATTATAATCCGCTGTTTGCTGATCCTGTGAAGAACCATATTGACTTTGCCCCGGTGAAGGCGGAGCCGGGTAAGTATCTGAAACTGTGGGCAAAGACCGGAATACGTTATCCCAAAGAGTATATCATGTCGTTTCTGGAGAACACGTATCAGGCCTGGTATCCCGGTACTTCTATTATAAACGAGCCTGGAAGCGGTGAAACCTGTTATTTTGACATCAACATGAGCATGGATATGGAGCGATATTCGAAAAACAGCAAGCTTCTGGGATTTTACGAGAAGCTTTCCAGAGAGCATTATTATCAGAAGATTCCGGTTATCCGGCTCCTTTTCTCCGTGGGAGCCATGTTCTGGGTCGCCCTGATTGTGTTTGGCTATGGTCTGTGGAGAAGGGATCGGTGCATTCTGTATCCCATGGTGCTGGTGCTGGCGCTCTGCCTGACCAATTTGTTTGGTCCTGTGGTGTTGGTCCGGTATTATCTGATTCTGTTTTATGGATTTCCGGTCTTTGCAGGATACCTGTTACGGACCAGACCGCTGGCCGGAGCGTAATAGTTCCTATGCCGGTACCAAGAGTCATTTTTGTATCCAAAATATACTGTACAGCGCGCTCTGTGCAGGAAAGCCAAGACCGAGTGCGTCTCAAAAAGCGTTCTCGGTCCGTTTTGTGGAGGAAACTGTAACTTCGGGAACCGGTTATCCTAACTTTGTCAGGGAAGTCCCAAATACGTCACCAGGGGATTTTGCGGAACTTCGGAGAAACAGTTGGGAATATCCCGGGGATGACGGTTGCATTATGACATGGATTGGGGTAAAATAGTTTCAGCTTCAGAAGACTGGAATGGAGACACGGAAGGAGTAAGACAATGAATATAGCGGAAATTGCAAATCTGGCAGGTGTATCCAGGGCGGCTGTTTCCCGCTATTTTAACAATGGATATCTCTCGGAAGAAAAGCGTCTGGCAATCCGAAAGGCAGTGGAGGAGACCGGTTACCGGCCATCGGCCCAGGCCCGGACATTGCGGACAAAGCGGACCGGAATGGTGGGAGTGATCCTACCCAAGATGGTTTCGCCCTCTGTCGGCAGGATGGTGGAGGGGATGCTGTCCGTATTGGATGCCAGGGGATATCAGATGCTTCTGGCGGTTACCCGAAACGATCCGAAGAAGGAGCTGGAATATCTGAATGCGTTCCAGGATAAGCTGGTAGACAGCGTGATTCTGGTGGCTACCGTATTTACACCGGAGCACAGGCGGATTCTGAAAAAACTGTCCGTTCCGGTGGTAATTGCAGGTCAGCAGCTGACGGGGTATTGCTGTGTCTATCACGACGATTATCATGCTACCTATGATCTGACGAAGCTGTTGCTGGAGAAGGGCAGACGCAGGCTGGGGTACATCGGTGCCATGCTCCAGGACAAGGCCGCAGGGGAAGAGCGGTACAGAGGCTTTCGGGATGCGGTGCGGGATGCAGGGTATGAGGAATTGGCGGGAAATTCCGCAGTGGCAGCGTTCACCAGTGCAGCCGGGTATGAAAAGGCAGGGGAACTTCTGGAGAAATGCGGGCTGCTGGACGGCCTGGTCTGTGCTACGGATACCATGGCCATGGGAGCGGTGGAATGCCTGCGGGAGAGAGGGATAGCGGTTCCGGAGCAGGTTCTGGTAGCCGGGCAGGGGGATTCCGAGATGGGGCGTGTTATGGTGCCGTCTCTTATAACGGTACATTATGCCTATGAGAAATGCGGGGAGATCGCTGCCGGTATGGTAATGGAAGCTTTGGAACAGGGGGAGTCGGCTTCACGGGAAGTGAAGCTGGGATATTATATACACGATAAACAGATATAAAGATGATGATATTTCGATTTGCTTTCGCAGGGAATCTGCAGCAGCGGCAGCAAATGGGAAGGCTTGACTGACACGACCAAAATATAAGGATATAGAAAGAAGTTCCGATGGATAAAAAGGATCAGAAATTAGGAAGGAAAGAGGAGAATGAAGACACAAAATGAACTGAGAACAGCACTGCGCTCCATAGACCACAAGAGTTATCCGGCATACAAATCATTGGCGGGGGAGTGGAAATTTGATCGTTATACACTGGTGATTGATCATGTACAGGGAGACCCTTTTGCGTCGCCTTCCAGTCTCCATGTGGAGATTCCCCATACCCTGGCCAGATTTCCGGAGGCTTATTACAGCAGGGACTGCTCCCGTATCGCCCTGCAAGATTTTCTGGTGCGTCAGGTGGGAAAGCAGTTTGAGCAGTATAATTTCCGGGCAAAGGGTTCCGGGAAGAGCGGACTGCTGTCCATCAGCCGCTGCGGACAGGCGGTTCTGGAGCGGAGCGCCTGCCGGATTACGGATCAGGGCGTAACGGTTCGGTTTCATGTGGGATTTCCGGCTTTTGGACGCACCATCAACGCGGGGGAACTGGACAGGATTCTTTTTGATTTCCTGCCCCGGTGTGTGGAGAACAGTCTGTTTTACGCCAGGCTGGACGGGAAAAAGGTGGAAAGCGCCGTATATCTGGCAGAGGACCAGGAGGCCCTGCGGCAGATTCTGCGGGAGGAGAAGCTGGTGGCTTTTGTAGCCAACGGTTCCGTGCTGCCCAGGAAGAGCGGCGTATCGGATCTGCCTATGGCGGACAGCGTGACTTTCACCTCTCCTGCGTCCATGGAGAGGACCTTTGTGCTGCCCCATCGGGGAGAGATCAGCGGAATGGCGGTTCCGGAGGGCATTACCCTTATCGTGGGCGGGGGCTATCACGGGAAATCCACTTTACTGGAAGCCATTCAGATGGGGGTGTATGATCATATAGCAGGAGATGGCCGGGAATTCGTTATTACTGAGGATACGGCGCTGAAGCTGCGGGCCGAGGACGGCAGGTCCATCCGAAATGTGGACATTTCTCTGTTTATTAACGATTTACCCAATAAAAAGGACACCAGGAAATTTACCACCGAGGATGCCAGCGGCTCTACCTCACAGGCGGCTGCCGTGGTGGAGGGCATGGAGGCGGGGACCAGGCTGTTTCTGATTGACGAGGATACCTCCGCCACCAATTTCATGGTTCGGGACGAGTTTATGCAGCAGGTGATCAGCAGGGACAAGGAGCCTATTACACCGTTTCTGGAACGTGCAGGAGATTTGTATGAGAAGGGGGGAATTTCCACCATTCTGGTAGCCGGAAGTTCCGGGGCTTTCTTCTATATCGCGGACCATATTCTGATGATGGATTGTTACCGTCCGGTGGACATCACGGAGCGGGTGAAGGGGCTGTGCGGCGGGCATACGGCGCCCAGAGTCCAGGCGCCCGGATTTGCGGTACCTGCCTTTGATAGAGTGCTTCCCGCTTTCTGGAAGGCCCAGAAGGGCAGAGGCCGGGGGTGGGACGGAAAAGAACTTGAGACCAGGAATATCGGATACACCGGGGAAGAAGACGGCAGGGACACCGAGATGCAGGGCCGAGGACGGGAAAACAGAGGCCGCGGAGCCTGGGACGGCAGAGGATACAGCATCGGCGAGAGCATGGGAAGCGGTCGAAACAGGGGCAGCAGTGCAGGAGAGTACATGACGTCAGAGGGCGGAGCCGAAAGTGAGTATGGGGTCGAAAATGGAAGAGGAGCCGGAAGCAGAAACGGCGGAGAGGACAGAGGCCGGGGCAGCAGAGGCCGCGGCGGTGACCGGGGAGGACAGGATGGCCGTCATGACCATATGAAGACAAAATCCTTCGGCCTGGAATCCTTCTCCATGGACAGGGAGGAGGTCAATGTGCGGTATCTGGAGCAGCTTCTGGACCCGGAGCAGGTCAATGCCCTGGCCCATCTGCTGCGCTATGGTCTGGAACAGGTGATGGATGGCAGGAAAACAGTGCGTCAGACTGTGGAAATCATCTGGAATGCCTGGGAAAAGCAGGGATGGAAGCCCTTTGCAGGTTCCTTTGTGCCCTGCGGACTGGCCAGGCCCAGAATCCAGGAGCTGTATGCCTGCCTGAACCGGTTCAGGGGGTGATGGCGGAAAGCGGAGGGGAATGGGGCACATGCGGTTCTGTGGCTGACTGGTTCAGGTGCAGCAGCAGGTAACATAATAATCTCCATATTCCCGTCCGTCATCTCCGCCCACCAGCTTTTCTGCACAGGCCCGGAAGCCCAGGGCCTCTGCAGCTTCTTTCCGGCAGACGGCAAAGGGGCGGATTTTCGTGGCAAGCATTTGACAGTCAAACAAGTCAAAGGCGGGAGGCACGATTAGGGACAGGATTTCCCGGATATGTTCCGACTGTTCGTAATCGCTGCGGAGATCCAGGCGCAGCAGGCCGCAGTTGTTGTAATAATCCGCCGCCTGGCGGTTGAACAGCTCAATGGTACCCACGGCGCGGGAGACCTTTTTGTCTGTAATGGCCCAGCGTACAAAGGCTTTCTGCTCATAGGCCAAAAGCCAGAAGCGTATGGCGCTTTCCATACGTTCCATCGAAGTATAGTGAAAATTATCTCCGTGGCAGTTGTCGCCATTAAAGCAGGGGACGGCTTTTTCGTCGGAATACACCATGAGCAGATCGGCTGCGTCTGAGGGTTCCACAAGCCTTAACAGGTAGTTTTCATTTTCGTAGACAGGACAGGTTTCATAAGGATTCATAATAATACCTCCGTAGATTTTACCCGTACACAGAGAGGCGTCTGCTTCGAACTGCAATTTCCATTAGGAGCGGCTGCCGGATGTACGGTGCTTGCAGTAAGGATAGCATAGGATATGCGACAACAGTATGTCATAATTTTTAACGCTGTTTCAAATTTGGTGAATCTTTTTGGAAGGGAGCATTTTGGCACTTTCCATAAAGGGAAACCAGTTCTTTGGCGGCGCTTAAAATGTGGGTTCGGAGCCATAGCGGCTCCAGGATCTCCGCATTGCTGCCCAGGGACAGCAGTGTTCCGAACCAGAGATGTTCGTTTTCCACGACGGTGAGCCGCATCAGGGTATCTCCGTTTTCGTATTCTTTCAGGATAGTACCCTTCAGGTATTCAATGGCCCGCATTCTGGCCTGGGGGGTGCATTTTACCAGGATATCCAGGTATTTGCGGGAATCCTTTTTTTCACTTTGTTCCAGAACCAGATGTGCGGCAGGATGCTCTTTTGTGAACGTCAGATCGGTTATTTCCAGTGTGCTCATCCGCACCAGCTTGTAGGTGCGGTAATCTTCCCTGGTTCTGGAGAAGGCCAGCAGATACCAGGCATACCATCTGTAGATCACAGCTATGGGTTCTGCGGTATGGGAGCGGGTCTCGTTATTGTTGTTGGTATAGGTAAAACGGACCACATGTTTTCCGGCAATTGCATCTTGTAGAGTTTGAAGAATCCTGGTATCCCCTTCCCGGAGGACGGAAAAATCCAGAATAAGATCCTGGCGGCTTTGGGGGAATACATGGGCTATTTTTTCCAGAGTTGCCTGTGCTTTTCGATCTCCGGTGGCGGATATCAGGCCCCGGAGTGCAGTCAGGATACAGGTGTAATCTCCGGAGGTGGCAAACTGGTGGTCCAGCTGATAGCGGGGAGAAATCTCATAGCCTCCCGTGGCTCCGCTCAAAGAGATCACAGGGATGCCGGAAAGGCACAGAGAATCTATGTCTCTCTGAATGGTTCTCCGGGAGACCTCAAAATGGTCCGCCAGTTCACCGGCAGAGGTTCGGCCGTGGTTGAGCAGGTATAAAGTTATGGCGTAGAGGCGTTCTGTCTTCATAATGCTCCTTCTGCGAGATGCGGTTGCCGTGAAAGGGGCTGGTCTTCGTACTTCGGAACTGCTTTCTGTTATTATAGCGGGATTTTTTTATTCGGACAACTGGTTTCCGCTAGGTTTTGCAGGTGCAGTTTTCATTTTTATGTAAATAATGAAAATATTTCTTACAGGAAAGGTATGAAAAAACAGGAAACTATGGTAAAATAATTCATGGTTTACCAGTTTTTTTGTTTTGTGGAAGGAAATGGCAGTAAGAGGAGGAAATATGGAACCACAGAATACAATTTTGCATGGGAAATCTACCGGAAACAGGGAGGTTTCCAGCAGCAGAACAGGCAGGAGGCGGATGCGGGCCCTGATTTTGCTTTGTATATTTTTTGTGATCATCATTTCAGAGGGGACGGCTGCAATGGCCGGGGAGAATGCCGGGAATCGAACGGTTAAGGCCGGAATCTTTCATTTCGACGGCTATCACATGAAGGATGAGGAGGGGAAACTTACCGGATACGGAATTGACTTCCTGAACCTGGCTGCGGAATATTCTCACCTGAATTTTGAATATGTGGAATATGATAAATCCTGGAACGATATGCTGACCATGCTGGAGGAAGGGGAGATCGACATTGTCACATCGGGGCGGAAAACTGAGGAGTGGGAGGAGAAGTATGCCTTTTCCCTGCCCATAGGGCGCAGCAGCACCATTCTTTCCATCCAGGCGGATAACCCGCGGCTTCACAGCGGAGACTATACCACCTATGACGGAATGGTGATCGGAGTGGTGGAAGGCAGGAGTCAGAAGCAGAGTCTGGAGGAGTTTGCAGAGGAACATGGATTTACGTACCGGATTATAGAATACAATAGTGCGGATGAGCTGACAGAGGCGCTGCAGAACAATGAAATTGATGCAATTCTGTCTACAAGTCTTCGAAAAACAAAAAATGAGAAGACTCTGGATACCATAGAATTCGATTATTTTTATGCCATTGTGCGGAAAGAAGACACAAGGCTTCTTGAGGAGATCAATTATGCCATTGGCCAGATGGATGTGAATGAAGGCGACTGGATGAATGTATTATTCTACGAGTACTATGGACCGGAGTATTCGGATTCCGGTGTTTTCACGGAGCGTGAGCTGGCATATATCCAGGATGTGGTGTCGGGCAGGAAGACCATTACAGCAACGTCCATTGGGGACAGGGAGCCTTATTCCTATGTGGAGAACGGGGAACTGAAAGGTATCATGCCGGAGTATTTCAGAGAGATTATGGCCATGGCGGGACTGCCCTATGAAACTGTGGTGGTGCCGGACCGGGCCGGTTATTATGAACTTGTGGACAGCAACAGTGTGGATGTGATCATTGACAAAAAAGATGTTGACGTTGTAACGGAGGGGATGGTAAGCCGCGGATTCAGTACGGATTCTTATATGACGGCAGGAGTCGCCAAGGTTACCAGGAAGGATTTTGACGGCAGCTTCTCCACTGTGGCAGTTGCGGAAAACCAGGACAATGCTCCCATTGAGCAGGGGCTTACAGGGGATGCGGAGATTCTGCGTTATCCCAACAGGGAGGCGGCGCTGCAGGCTGTCCTGGACGGGGATGTGGAGGCGGCCTTTGTCTATACGTATACGGCGCAGCTGTTTGTCAACAATGATTTCTCGGATTCTCTTCATTATGCCATTGTTAACGATGTGAGTTTTAATTTTAAGATGCATGTCCGTGCCGACTGTGACAGGGAACTGGTGACTATCCTGAACAAATGCATTGCCCTGATGCCGGACGATGTGATGAATCAGCTGATTACAAAGTATACTTCCTATACGCCCCAGGATGTGGGATTTCAGGAGTTTATAAAGATACATCCTGAGATTATGCTGGTTGTGGGACTGACTGCCATGGCGGCGGTGTGTATTATCCTGGTGCTGACGGCAAGGACCCAGTGGAACAAAAAACTTCTGCAGGCAACGGAACAGTCCAATCAGGAGCTGGTGGAACAGCTTGCCATAGTGGATGCATTAAGCCGTGATTATGTAAATGTTTTTGCGATTGATTCCCAGCAGAACCGGGCAAGGGTCATCAAGATGATGGGGTATGTAACCTCGGGGCTGACAAGGGAAGCGAAGGAGGAATTTACCTATGATGTGATTCTGTCCAGATATATTCAGGAGCGGGTATACGAGGAGGATCAGCTCTTCCTGACGGAAGCCCTTTCTCTTGAAAATGTGATGAAGAAACTGGAATCCGGCAGAGAATACCAGGGAAATTACCGTGTCCGGGACGGGGAAGAGGTGCATAATTACCAGTTTACTTATGTGCATGTAAAGGAGAGCGATTTCCGGAAGGGCGGTTTCATTCTGGCAGGATTCCGAAACATAGACGAGACCATACGGGAGGAACAGGTGCAGAAGCTGATGCTGGCGGAAGCCCTGGGGGAAGCCGAGTATGCCAATCATGCCAAGACCACCTTCCTCAACAGTATGTCTCACGACATCCGCACACCCATGAATGCCATCATCGGATTTACTTCTCTGGCCATAGCTCACATCGATAACCGGGAACTGGTGCAGAATTATCTGGAGAAGATCACTACTTCCGGTAACCATCTGCTGAGCCTGATCAATGATGTACTGGACATGAGCCGTATTGAGAGCGGCAAGGTGAAGATAGAGGAGAAGGAGGCCAGTCTGCCGGAGATCATGCATGATTTGAAGACGATCGTACAGTCGGATGTGAAAGCCAAGCAGCTGTCCTTCTGTATCGATACTCAGGATGTGACGGATGAGTTTATCATCTGCGATAAGCTCCGGCTGAATCAGGTGCTGCTGAATCTTTTGAGTAACGCCATGAAATATACCAAGCCCGGCGGTGCGGTGAGTGTCAGTATCCTTCAAAAAGCGGGCGCTTCCGAAGGCTATGGGATCTATGAATTCCGGATTAAGGATACGGGGATCGGCATGAGCAAAGAGTTCATGGAACATCTCTTTGAACCTTTTGAGCGAGAGCAGACTGCCACCATCAGCGGAATCCAGGGCACTGGTCTGGGGCTTTCCATTACGAAAAATATTGTGGACATGATGCACGGTACCATTACGGCGGAGAGCGAAGTGGGGAAGGGCAGTGAGTTCATTGTGTCGTTCCAGTTTAGAGTTGCCGGAAGGCAGCTGAAAACAGAACATCTGGCGGAACTTGCCGGTCTGCGTGCCCTGGTGGTGGACGATGACGTGAATACCTGTACCAGCGTCAGCAAGATGCTTTCCGCCATGGGGCTGCGGCCTGACTGGACCACCATGGGAAAAGAAGCTGTCATTCGAAGCAGGTTTGCCATGGAACAGGAGGAACCCTTTGATCTGTATCTGGTGGACTGGCTTATGCCGGATATGAACGGTGTGGAGACTGTCCGCAGGATCCGAAAAATTGTGGGGGATGAGATTCCCATTATCATTCTGACAGCCTATGACTGGGGAGATATTGAGGAGGAGGCCAAGGAGGCCGGTGTCTCGACCTTCTGTTCCAAGCCTATTTTCCTGTCAGAACTCTGCCAGGTGCTTACGGCGCCTTATGAGACCAACGAACAGGAAGAGACGAAAGAAGAGTTTGCGGAATGCTTTGAAGGAAAGAAAATCCTGCTGGTGGAGGACAATGAGATCAATCAGGAGATTGCCAGAACTATCCTGGAGGAGGCGGGATTTGTCATTGATACAGCGGATGACGGAACCGTGGCCGTGGAGACAATGAAGAATGCGGCGGCGGATGCCTATGATCTGATCCTGATGGATGTGCAGATGCCGGTGATGGACGGGTACAATGCCACACGGGCCATCCGTGCCCTGGAGGATCCGGTCAAGGCGGCTATTCCCATAGTGGCCATGACGGCAAATGCATTTGACGAGGACAGAATGCTTGCCCTGGAGGCAGGCATGAACGGCCATATCGCCAAACCCATCGATATTGCTGTGCTGATGAAGACATTGCAGGAGATTTTGAGGGGGTAACACAGGGAGCAGAGAGGGACATAGCAACTATAAAGAGAGGTAACAATATGAGATATTTATTTCAGGGCGATTCTATCACAGACTGCGGACGTGAGGATTACGAGAATCCGCACGCAATGGGGTGCGGCTATCCCCGCCTTCTGGAGGCGGAGTTGACGGCAAGGGACGGGAACTGCGAGGTAATGAACTGCGGTATCAGCGGCAGCAGGGTGGTGGACTTGCTGGCCAGATGGAAGAAGGACTGCCTGAATCTGAAACCGGATGTACTGACGATTCTCATCGGTGTGAATGATGTCTGGCATGAACTGGGGCGGCAGAACGGAGTGGATGCGCCGCTGTTTGAGGAAGTATATCGGATGGTGCTTCGGGAGACAAAGGCAGCTCTGCCCGGGACCCGCATGATTCTCATGGGAGCTTATGTGCTTCCTGGTACGGCGACGGATTCCCAATGGGAGATTTTCTGCAGTGAGGTGAAGACCCGCAGGGACATTGCCTGTATGCTGGCGGAAGAATTCGGGTTGGATTATGTGGATCTGCAGCAGGTATTTGACGAGGCGCAGGAGAAATATCCTGCACAGCATTGGGCGGCAGACGGTGTTCACCCCACTGCGGCAGGCCATTGGCTGATTGCACAGGCCTGGAAGAAGGCTGTGGGGATTAGAGACTGAAATCGGGTATACGGCAGGGCTTGCAGGATGCAAGGGCGGACCGGAGTTTGGCAAAATATATGACAGAATATAAGGAGAAATCAAAAATGAAGATGTTCAAGGTGACGGATTCTGCGTTTCGAAAATACGGGAAAATTGTGGACAATGTGGATTTCACCGGACTGGTGGAGGAACTGAAGAAGACGCCCTGTCCTGATCATGTGGTGTATGAGCCATCTGCGGAAGCCCTGGAGGCCCTGCCTGTGATGGAGGAGCTTTCCCGGGTGGTATATGGTGAGATGCCCATTCAGATCGGTTATTGCAACGGTCACAATGTCATGCTGAATGCCCTGGAGTATCATCGGGATTCAGAGATCAATGTGGCGGCCGGGGACGCGGTTCTGATGTTGGGGCTGCGGACGGATGTGGAGGCAGATTATACATATGATACCGCGAAGGTGGAGGCCTTTCTGCTGCCTGCAGGGACGGCGGTGGAGATCTATGCCACAACCCTGCATTATGCGCCCTGCCAGGCAGACGAAAAGGGGTTTCAGGTAGCTATCGTGCTGCCGAGGGGAACCAATTACCCGCTGAAAGGGACCCATGTGAAAGGCAGCGGCGAGGGCATTTCCAATGAAGACGCCCTGCTCACTGCGGTAAACAAATGGCTTATCGGCCATCCGGAAGGCGGACTGGATGAGGGCAGTTTTCTGGGCCTTAAGGGTAAGAATCTGTGCCTGACAGAGGAATGAAAGGCGTCTTGTCCAACATCATGTATGACCAAGGGAGGAAAAGAGATGTTTTATATAGGCATTGACCTGGGCACATCTGCGGTAAAGCTGCTGATGATGGACGGGGAAGGAAATATTGTAAATATTGTGTCCAGAGAATATCCGCTGTATTTTCCCCATCCGGGCTGGGCAGAGCAGAAGCCGGAGGACTGGTATGAGCAGACGGTTCTGGGCATCAAAGAACTGATCCAAGATGTGGACAAAAGCCAGGTGGCAGGCATCAGCTTCGGCGGTCAGATGCATGGACTGGTAATTCTGGACGCAGAGGATCGTGTGATCCGTCCTGCCATTCTCTGGAACGACGGCAGAACCGGGGAAGAGACGGACTACCTGAATGAAGTCATTGGCAGGGACAAGCTGTCCGCGTATACCGCAAATATTGCTTTTGCAGGCTTTACTGCCCCTAAGATTTTATGGGTAAAAAACAAAGAGCCTGAAAATTTTGCAAGGATTTCGAAAATTATGCTGCCCAAAGATTATATTGCCTATAAACTCACCGGGGTGCACTGCACGGATGTATCCGACGCTTCCGGAATGCTGCTGTTTGACGTGAAAAATCGTCAGTGGTCAGAGGAAATGTGCCGGATCTGCGGCATCCACACTTCCCAGCTGGCAAAATGCTATGAGAGTTATGAGACAGTGGGAACAATACTGCCCGGGGTGGCGGAGGAGCTGGGCATCAGCCCTTCTGTGAAGGTGGCGGCCGGAGCCGGAGACAATGCGGCGGCAGCTGTGGGTACAGGCACGGTGGGCGATAATCAGTGCAATATTTCCCTTGGTACAAGCGGAACGGTTTTTATATCTTCCAGGAAGTTTGGGGTGGATAAATTCAATGCGCTGCACTCCTTTGCTCATGCGGATGGCAGTTACCATTTAATGGGCTGCATGCTGAGTGCGGCCAGCTGCAACAAGTGGTGGATGGACGATATCCTGGCGACAAAGGACTACGGGACGGAGCAGGCGGCCATTAAAACATTGGGGGAGAATCCGGTCTTTTTTCTTCCCTATCTGATGGGAGAGCGTTCCCCTCACAATGACCCGGCGGCCAGGGCTGTTTTCCTGGGGATGAGCATGGATACCACCAGGGCGGATATGACCCAGGCAGTATTGGAGGGCGTGGCCTTTGCCCTGCGGGATTCCGTGGAAGTGGCCAGATCTCTGGGAATCGAGCTGACCCGCACTAAAATCTGCGGCGGCGGCGCAAAAAGTCCTCTGTGGAAGAAGATTATCGCCAATGTGCTGAATCTGAAAGTGGATGTACTGGAAAATGAGGAAGGCCCTTCTATGGGCGGTGCCATCCTGGCGGCCGTGGCCTGCGGTGCATATGGAAGTGTGGAGGAAGCCGCGGGAAAGATTGTGAAAGTGGTGGAGACCGTGGAACCGGAGGATGCACTGGTGGCAAAATACCGGGAACGGTACAGACAGTTTAAGGAGATTTATCCTGCCTGCAGGCAGCTTTTCCGGAAGAATGGGGCGGTGTGAAACTTCCCGAAACAGCGATAAAACATTCGGGACATTGAAAGGGGCGGTGCAGGAGGAAGGAGGAGGTATATTATGAAATTTGTTACATTTAACATCAGGTATGACTGCGGGGCGGACGGAGACAACAATTTCGACTTCAGAAAACCGCTTATTCTTCGGAAAATCAGGGAGGAACAGGCGGACATCATCTGTTTTCAGGAGGTACTGCCTCATGTGGCGGCCTGGCTGAAGGAGAATCTTGACGACTATTATGTAATCGGATGTGGGCGCGACGAGGATTTGCGGGACGAGCAGTTACCCATCGCCTATCGGAAGGACCGCATAAATCTGATGAAAATGGATACCTACTGGCTTTCCGAGACACCCATGGTTCCCGGTTCCAGGTATCCTGGGCAGAGCATTTGCCCCAGGATCTGTACCGAGGCGGTATTTGAGGAGCTGCAGACCAGGAAAGTTTTCCGGGTAGCCAATGCGCATCTGGACAATGCCGGGGAGCTGGCCAGGAGAGAAGGCCTGGCCCAGATTCTGAACAAAGTGACAGCTGATTCCTTTTTCGGAGATGTGCCTGTGATTGTCACAGGGGATTTTAACATGGAACCTCACTGGAAAGAAATGGAAGTATTGAAAAAGTTTCCGGAATTTATCAATATTACGGAGAAAATCGGCGTGACCTACCATGGATACTGGAAAGGCAATGATCAGACCAGTATTGATTTCATGATTGTCAGAGGGGATATCCGCTGCGAAAGCCTGACCAAATGGACAGATGAGGAAAACGGGCTTTACCTGTCAGATCATTATCCTGTTTGCGGAGAGTTTTTTCTTTGATGCATGCCGGATTTCTGTAGATTGTTGCATTGGGGGACAGAAAGGAGATCCCTCATCAGAGGAGTACATCCACAAGCAGGATGATTTAAGAAAGGAGAGACAGAAATGAGAGTTTTAATGTTTGACATCGACACACTGCGGGCAGACCATATGGGCTGCTACGGTTACGGGAGGAACACTACCCCGGTGATGGACGAAATTGCAAGGGAAGGAGTCCGCTTTGACGATTATTACTGTCCCAACGCACCCTGTCTGCCATCCCGTGCTTCCATGATCAGCGGGCAGTACGGGATTCACAACGGTGTTGTGGGACACGGAGGGACGGCTGCGGACATGAGGCTTCAGGGCAGGACAAGGAGTTTCACGGATGAAATCTCGGAAAACGGCCTGTTCATGCAGTTCCGCCGGGCAGGCATGCATACGGTGTCCTTCTCCACCTTTGCAGAGCGCCACAGCGCATGGTGGTTCAACTCCGGCTTCAACGAGTGCTTTAATGTGGGCAGGAGAGGCGGCGAGACAGCGGAGATGGTGACGCCCAAGGTGCTGGAATGGCTGGAGAAGAACGGGAAAGAGGATAACTGGATGATGCATGTGCATTACTGGGATCCTCATACCCCCTACCGCACCCCGGCAGATTATAACAGTCCGCTGGCGGGCACGGAAATGCCGGATGACTGGATCACGGACGAAATTTTCAAGGAACATCTTCTGCACATTGGGCCTCATGGCGCCAACGAGATCAATATGTGGAATGACTACGATCCTCCCCAGTGGCCGAAGCATCCCGGCAGCCTGAAGACACTGGAGGAAGCAAAGGCTTTCCTGAATTCCTACGACGACGGCATCCGGTATACCGATGACAATATCGGGCGGATTATCGGCTGGCTGAAGGAAAACGGACTCTATGACGATGATCTGGCTATTATTATTACGGCAGATCACGGAGAGGATCTGGGAGAGTTCGGCGTCTATGCGGAGCATGGATTTGCGGACGATCCGGTATGCCGTATCCCTCTCATCATCCGCTGGCCCGGTATGCGCAGGAATGCGGTGGTGAAAGGCTTCCATGATAATACGGATTTGGCTCCCACCATGCATGAGCTTTTGGGAACCTCGCTGCTGACCTGGGACAATTTCCGCTATGACGGCGTATCTTTTGCAAAAGCATTGAAGGATGGCACGGACTGTTCCAGGCCTTATGCGGTGCTGACCCAGTGTGCTCATGTATGCCAGAGAAGCGTGCGGTTTGACGATTATATATACATCCGTACCATCCACGGCGGCGGACACATTTTGCCCAGGGAGATGCTGTTTCATGTGAAGGAAGATCCCCATGAGCTGCACAACCTGGCCCAGGAACGCCCGGATTTGTGCGCAAAAGGTGCGAAGATGATTCTTGACTGGACGGACGGTATGATGGAGAGTTCCCGCTTTGACGCGGATCCCATGTGGACTGTCATGCGGGAAGGCGGGCCGGAGCACTGCAGAGGTGCCCTGAAGGGATATATAGAGCGAATCAAGGGCACTCCCCGGGAATATGGAGTTGAACTGCTGCAGGAGAGGTATAAGGATTTTCTGTAGAAGACGGAAACCGAACCAATAGTTAATATTTGGGAATCAAAAGGACGGTAACGGTCATTTGCGAAAACAGACCGGTTACCGTCCTTTTTGTATCTCCTATAGATGAAATTTCTTAATTCAGAGTCACAGTACCTTCGCCAGAAAATCCCGGGTCCGGGACTGTTTGGGAGCGGTAAAAATTTCCTCCGGCGTACCCTCTTCCACAATTTTTCCGTCGGCCATGAAGATTACCCGATCTGCCATTTCCCTGGCAAAGCCCATTTCGTGCGTCACCACCACCATGGTCATACCTTCTCTGGCCAGTTCCTTCATAACCTCCAGAACCTCCCCTACCATTTCGGGATCCAAAGCGGAAGTAGGCTCATCGAACAGCATCACCTCCGGGTCCATGCACAGAGCCCGGACAATGGCGATGCGCTGCTTCTGTCCGCCGGAAAGCTGGCTGGGATAGGCGTTTGCCCGATCGCCCAGTCCCACCCGTTCCAGTAAAGCTCTGGCCTGGGCTTCTGCCTCGGCCTGAGGTTTTTTCAGGAGCTTTGTGGGGGCAAGGGTCATATTTTTCAGGATGGTCATATGGGGAAACAGATTAAAATGCTGAAACACCATACCCATTTTCTGTCGATGAACATTGATATCCGTCTTCTTGTCTGTGATATCCGTTCCTTCGAAGAGAATCTGGCCTCCGGTGGGAATCTCCAGAAGGTTCAGGCAGCGCAGGAAAGTAGACTTGCCGGAGCCGGAGGGACCGATGACTACCACCACCTCCCCCTTGTGGATATCCAGGGATACCCCGTCCAGGGCGTGGATGTCTCCCTCCTTAAAGTGCTTCTGCACATGTTTGGATGTAATGATTGTATCAGCGCTCACTGCTTCTAAGCCTCCTTTCCAGCCTTCCCACCAGGAAGGTGAAGAACATCACCAGGATCAGGTAGATCAATGCGGACATCAGCAGCGGGAACAGGTAATCATAGCAGTTGCCGCCGATGATATTGCCTGCATAGGTGACATCTGTGAGCCCTACATAGCCCGCCACTGCGGTTTCCTTCAGCAGTACAATGAATTCATTTGCCAG
>CAJTXE010000052.1 GCA_910580225.1 uncultured Acetatifactor sp. | reverse complement strand
GGCAGTCTGCGCTTTTTTGGCTACCCGGAAGGTGGTGTTTCATAGTAAAATGCTCACTGTCCTCCCGCCCTTTCATTTTAGGCTTGATCCTTCTCCTCTTCCCATATACAGGTGTATCAGCGTAGCCCATAATGACCGGCGTATCTTTTGTACATTCATTATCCTTTATAAACATTTCTTATATGCCTTCCTTCTGTTTCTCTGCTGTTTCTTCATCTGCCATCTCCCTGTACCGGCTGCAGCCGAACTCAGTTTCACATATCCTCGGAATAATCTGGTCACCATAATCTGCCCGCCATTCTTCCAGTTCCCTGACCGTATAGTAATCAAGCAAAGCCTCATAATCATCCCTGATGTTTTCCGGTACAGTTTTTAAGAAAGCATGCTCTTCCGCCAGAAATAACTGCCACGGAACCTTTCCTGCCCCCCATCTCTTCCCTGCTTTTTGTCCCCAACGCCCATAACCACAAATCCCCTCCATATACTTATACTTTGGGAACCCGGGACTCACAGTTTCAGCAACAATCCCTGTAACCTTCCGCACCACGGCCTCAAGCTGCTTCCGGTTAATGTATTCATGAAGTGTATGGGCATTGTAGTAGCCTGACGAAAGATTGGCTGCCGCCACGCCAAGCTCCGGCGCAATAACGGAGATATCACTGAAAGAACCCATTTCTGTCTTAAATCCTTTCCCGGCAATATAATCTTCAAACTCAGGATTTTCACAGTTATAATAAACGGCATCCTCCTTCCCTTTCCGGTCAATCTCCAGAAGAATTTTTATTTTTTCCAGTTCACCCGGCAGCTTTCCTTTTCTGTGCATCTCTGCAAACTTACGCGCGCCAGTACATCCTGTTTCCTCATCACAGGTAAATAAAAGCCATGGCTTCACTTTTGACTTTTCATACACTGTTACCAACGCATAAACGCCACAGCGGTCATCGCCCCCAATCCCCTGCGGTGACATCAGCACATTGCCATCCTGTGATATACATATCTCCCGGACCGGGCTGCTGTGAACCGTGTCAAGATGTGCCACCAGCAGAGCCGGTGCCTCACCCCGGACAAGAATATAATACCCTTTACAAACCGCCGCACAGCCCTTATACATCTTACACAGCATATCAAAAAGCTCTTTCTGTGTCGGCTTCAGGAAATCTTCCAGCTTTCTCATGCAGACACCTTCCCTTCAAATACAGTCTCACAGGCAGGGCACATTGTCCCCCCGAATAACGGCCTGATCTTTACATATACCCTGCACTCCGGGCATTCTTCATATCCCTCATGGCATTTCCGGCAGACATAAACGCTTTCGCCGTCCTCACTTACCACAGGATATATATCTTCATCACAGTAGTATTCACCGCATTCCCTACAGCAGGTATAGCTGCCACCCTCCATACAGCCGGTGCAGACATATTCACCGCTTCCAAGTTCCCTTACGCAGTCATTATGGCAGTAACAGCCACAGTCCTCACAGCAGGTATAGAACCTGCCCAGGCAGTCCTCACAGACAAAGCATGGCCTTCCATCCCTTCCGTAAGCTTCAATCCTTTCGCCGCAAACCTCACCGCAGCTATCGCAGCGGCGTATACCTTCTTCACAGGCTTTCTCTTCCCCGCCGCAATACAAATACTCACTGGTTTCCTTCCCGCAGCAGATACACAGCCCTGCAGCACCTACTGTCAAAGGCCTGTAGTCATGCCCATGGTCTGCCCGGATGCTGACCTTCCCGTCGAATTCCGCATGTGTCCAGTCCGTATATCCCCCAAAGCCCCCAGCTGTCTTAACGCAGCCCTCATGCCCGCCACAGTATGGGTATGTCTTCCACAGGTTCGGCTCCCCTTCCAGCATGGAAATCTCACGTTGGACCAGGTCGCGGTAAAGCTTGGAATCGCCCTGCGCCCCGTGCGTGCCGCCGGAAGTGTTATACATCCTGCTCTGCAGAAGCAGCCCATTGCCGGGCTTATACGCAAAAACCTGGCGTGTAGTCTTTCGGTTATTCAGCAGCTCAGGGTTGTCAGGGTCGTCAACAGTGAAGGCAATAAAGCTTACATTGTCCCTTGCATATCCGGAACAGCCATTGTTATACTGGTGATCCGTCGAGTTAAAGGAATGGCAGCTTGTCAAGGTACAGCCGCGGCTGTCTGCTTTGGGGTTGCTCATTGTCAGGAAATGTGCCGGGTTTATGGAGACATACAGTTTAAAACCAATCTGCCCCGCCGACAGTTCATCCGCAAACTGCGCATACAGCTTCTGGAATTCGCTCCCTGCGGTTTCATCCGCCACGCCAAGGGATACACAGAGCGCCTTAAATACCCTGCTCCGCTTTTTGCCCGGCTCATAGGCTTTCGGTGCAAGCTCATTCAGGGCTTGGATACCCGACTCCTGCATACAGCCATTATAAGGATATGAAAAGAAATCAATCGCATTATGGATTTTGTAATATCTGTCTTTGTCGTTTTCTGCCCTCTCGATGGCAGGATACAGAATTTTGATTGCCAGGCTCCGTACCCTGTCGTAATTCGGGTCATGCGTCCTCGTCCCATTGATGACCAGGGCATCCAGCTTTTCATCCCATACTGGCGACCTGCTGAAAAGCTTCCTGAGCTCCTGCTTTGTAAGGGAGCTGTCCCTGGCAAGGTTCCTGATAAATGTATCCGACACATCATCAAGTCCTTCTGTCTGTGTGGTGTATCTCCTGTAATCCTGAAGTGCCTGACGGATATTCTGTTCCGCCTGTTCAATAATCTGCTGCATTTCCATATCTTTTTCCTCCATATTCCATTATTGATAAACAGCCGCATTTGCCTGTACCTGACACAGGCATGTAAAACAGGCCGTCAAAATAATTTGCTAAATTTTTGTAGCAGTGCTCTTCGAAAAGGATCCATTTTGCTGCAAATTTGCATCAAATTGCCTCAAACTACTTCCCACTGCTAAACTTTTGCAGCAAAATCTTTCCCTGTAACTCACCTTTCCCTATAACGTAAAAAAGGCATACCCCACTCCGGTATGCCCCAATTACTTTTACATGAACTTCTCCAATATACTGTCAAATCCTTCCGGGAAGCTGTCACTGTAACCCGGCAGGATTTCATCCCCTTCCGGCAGCCCGCCTGTCTTCCCTGCTCTTCCTGCCTCTTCCGGGAATCCCTCCGCTATCTTTTCAAGCATCCCGACAATAGCATCACTCTGGGATGCCAGCTCCCCATGCATGATTTCCCGCAGCCGCTCCATACATGCATCCATTCCCCTATCGGTTCCTGGTCCATGCTCCCCGCCGTCAAAATGCTGCCGGAGAATGCCTTTTACATAAACAGGCATTGACAGCCCAAGCTCTTTCTTCCCCTCTTCCAGCCTACGATACAGCTCCATGTCTACGGCTTTCCGTTCCTGAAACCGGAGTGTGATGACCCAGTCCCTGGCCATGTCATGCCCCCCTGTTTCCTTAGTATCTGATAAGCAAGGTATTCATACCCCTTTGCATTGGCATGGATGTCACAGTCACAGGCCACATTAGGCCTGGGTTCGGAAAAATGCTTCACTGCTGCAGCGCCGCCCCCGACATAAATGACGTTTAGATAGTCCAGCCTGTAACCCCTCTCCTCCAGTTCCAGCTCCAGCATATGTACCTGCTCCCGGATGCCCCTGCGCACAAGATCAGCGCATGCCCTCGGGAGAAAACTCTCCTTTTTCAGGATGACTTTCAGGATCTCTCCCTCCGGTATATCCTTTCCATACTGTACCTGCAGGCTCCCCTGTATCTGCCGCATCCACTTTATCATCGCCTTCTCAATGGTAATGCACTTTCTTTCCACCGGGATCCCACGCTCCAGGTAAACCACATCCGTTGTCTTGCTGCCCACATCCACCACCAGATAATCACCCTTCATATTCCCAAGGCGCGGCGCGACTGCCGAATAGCACTGGGGGAATGCAAATACACGGCTTATCTCCATATCATACCGCACTCCCTCAAACTCAAACCGCAGTGCAGGCTTCTGGCGGTAATATTCCAGCAGATGACCCTTCTCACGCCCATAATCGGAAAAGGGCAGACCCACCGCAAGAATAATCTCCGCTTTGCGTATCCCCTCTGCGGAGAGCTCCTTTGCCGCCGCTGCCATTGTCAGCAGTCTGGCATCCTCATCCGAGATTTTGTCTTCCGTGATCGCTGCCCTTCCTTCGCCGACTTTATAATACTTTCTTCCATACCTCAATGAATGTTCCATAACAGACGGCTCCACCTTTCCCATGGCGTGGACCCCGTTATCAAACAGAGCCCTCGCTGTCTTCCCGAACTGGTAGCCGTTATCAAACCCTATTATGCACTGCCCATTGACCAGCTTAATCATCATCCAGTCCTCCCTTTGCATATTTACGCCCCGCCATAACACGGAAGCCAAGGCCTGTACCATGCTCTTACCGATACCATACCGATAGATTCACAGTCAGTTACCATCAGCGCCGAGACTGTCATCCATCATATTGTCCTCCATAAAGCTGTAATAAGCCCCATCCCTGCCGATGATGATATGGTCATACAAATTTATATCCAGCAGCTCCCCGGCTTCCCTAACCTTTCTGGTAAACTTTTTATCCTGTGAGGACGGAGTCGGGTCGCCGCTTGGGTGGTTATGGAAGAGAAAGATATGTGCGGCATTGCTGATGATCGCGACCTTAAATACTTCAGCTATTGTGCCAGGGCAGTAATTCACGGACCCTCTTCCGATCTCATCTATGTATGTCGCACGGTTGCTGGCATCCCAGCTCACCACCACAATATGCTCCCTGTTTGAATTCCGGATCACATTTCTCCCTATCCATTCTGCAGCCTTTCTGGATGAAGACAGCGGCTCGCGCAGATATTCTGCATACCCGTCCACCACCATTTCCAGCCTGACAATCGGTATCTTCATGGCTTATCCCCTCCTGCCTTCTGCTCCATCACACTGACAGATACTTCATAGGCCACCCGGACTTCCGCCTTTTCCTGAGAAAACCATTTCATGTACTCCCTGCTCTGTATCCTTCCCTGTATCCTTACAGCTGTCCCTACTTCAAGCCTTCCTGCAAATCTTGCATTCCTTCCCCAGGCAATACAGGGGATATAGTCCGACTTTCCATACGGCCTGTTTACCGCCAGAAGGATGTCCGCGATCTGCCTTCCCAGAGGCGTCTTCCTGTATACCGGTTCCTTACAGATAAACCCTTCCAGGAAAATCCGGTTGCTTTCTCTGTCATTTCCAGGCTCTTCCTCCAGGAATTCAGCCTCCTGAACAAATACGGAAAGCACCAGCCTGTTCTTCGTCTCCTCGTGCCGGTTATAAGAACGGAACTGCCCGGTCACATTTACCATAACTCCGGTACAGTCCTGACTTACATCTAAAAGCTTATCCGAAAACATAAACGGCATGATATCTGTATACCCGCTCTCTCTGCTGACAGCAATATCCACCAAGTAAAACCTCTCCCCCAAAACCTGGTGGCTGTACCTGAACCCTGAATGAATCTTCCCCGTTACATTTACTCTGTTATTTTCCATCCTTTTGTCTGACATTGGTATCTCCTCTCTGTATTTTCCGACAGATATTTTCTGCCTTACTTGTCTTTCAGTCTTTTTGCCTTCAGATAGAACCCATGAACATACCCCTATAGCGTTCTCTGAACCGTGCAACAGAAATGCGCCTGTTCCTATAAGCGCTTCCATTATCTGCTCTTCAATCTAAAACTTCATTTTACTGGCAAACGTCTGCACTCGTTTCCTGCTTTAAATCCGCCTGATTTCCCTCATTTCTGTATCATAATAATACAGGCTGTCGGAAAGCACCTCCTCCGGCTCTACCTGGGTCCTGTTTATATCAGATATCATTTTTTTCATGAACCCCGCTGAAAGTTTCCATTCATACGGCAGGAGTATTATTTCATGGACAGAACAGGGGAGGATATAAAAATCACCGCCCATCCTTTCCGCTGCTTCCTCCAGAACCCCGGGATACAGGACAGCTGATGCTCCATAATTCCTTCTGCTGTTTGTCAGTACCTTCATGGGAATATTATCAGGGACAGATGCCTGCAGGGCAGTCTCTTCCCCGCCTTTTTCCTGTCCTTCCTCCATGTTTTCGCACAGCATCTCCCACACTGTGCCGCATTTCCAGGGAAAAAGCCTGGGCGTATTTACCTGGGCCAGCCGGAACAGGTCTTCCGTGCAGATATGCCACATCTCCATATGGGAATTATGTATAAGGATGCTCCCCTCCCCCATCTCATCACTGTAGTAGGCATAGAAAAAGCATATGGCCAGGTCAAGGTATTCCATATGCGGAATGTCTTCCAGAAGGATTTCATTTCCCTTCTTTCCCACCAGCCTGTAACAGACCCTATCCTGTAATTTCCCAAAATCCCGGAAAAACTCCAGGTCAATATTCCCTTTTACCGAATCCTCCCGGCAGATGCGCACTATGATGCCGGCAATCCTGCCAACAGGCATCCCGTTTTTACAGGCCTCATAGAAACTTTCCAGATAAATAGTGGGGGCTGTATTCCCGTCTTTTTCCAGAACCAGAAGCCCTGTCCGGCAGATGCCGTTATTCTTCCACACCTGCTGTACTTTAACCTCGTAATCCTTTCCGAGTTCCTTGCTTACTGCTTTGCATACCCTGTCCGCAAAATAATTCATTTCCATCCTTCCATTCTCCTCACTTTTTTCATAATGGTATCAGCCGCATATGTGCTGGCGTAGCCTGGAAGTGCCATAAATATTGCCGCCAGATATAGCCAAAATCCAGGAAACAGCACAGTTATCAGCTAACACCTTCATCATGAAAAGGGAGCCCACAGGCTGTTTCCCCCGGCTCCCTTTTCATCCACAGTATTAATTTTTATATTTTCCCCTGCCCCGCATCCTTTATGCAGCTTTCACTTCAAACCGCCTGTAGCTGGAAGGCTTCGCATAATCTGCATACAGCCCAGGGCATTCAGCTTTTATGCGGGCTGTGTCGAGTTTTGTAGTGCTGACGTTGCTCCAAATGACGTGGTACTTCTCACTGTCTGCACGTTCATTGTCCCGCATGAACAGCTTTACCTCCTGCTCAATCTGCTTCTGCTCTTCCTGCAGCTCCTTAATGAACCCAAGGATTTCTTCCCGGCGGTCCAGCTTTTCATCAAATCCTGCCAGCTTCACCGCACTGTGTTTCCCTGCCCTGGGAAAATACTGCCGGAGCACATCATCACACGCTTTGCTCCCATCTGGCGGCGGCATGATGCCTTTCGCCACATGGTTCACCCAGAAGTCCGTCTCTATTTCTGTCAGGCGGCTGACCAGCCCGTCATCCCATTCCAGCTTCCGGTAAGTAAATTCCCGCCCAAGGATAACTGCAGCGATATACCAGGTACGCCTTCCCGTCACTGCCATATAATGGTAGCACTGCATAATGTAATGGAGCGGGATATTCCCATCCGCCCATTTGTCTGCACTGTAGGCGCTTGCCGTCTTGCATTCCAGCCCCGCGTCCCTGCCCACAACCAGGCGGTCAACATCCGCAATCATAAAGGGATGCTCCTTACTCCTGTACATAAAGTTGGATTTCCTGACCTTCAGCCCTGTTGCCTCCATGAAGCGCGCCGCCACATAATCCTCCAGGTCATGCCCAATGCGGATTGCCTCGTTATTGAGTTCTTCTACTTCCGTACTGGTCTTGTCCCGGAATACCTTCATTGCGCTGCTGTAGGGATTGACACCGCAGACTGCACCGGCATCAGATCCGCCGATTCCTGTTTTCCTCAGCCGGAGCCATTCCTGGCTGCTGACTCCTGCCAATGGTATTTTTTCAAACATAAGATTCTCCTTTCCATATCCTGTTATAACTGCCATTTATTCGTAAACGGTTAGCACTATGTCCCCCTGCCTTTGATGCTTTTCATCCTTCCACACCTCCCTCCGGGCATAAAGAAAGGGAGAACCCGCAATGAGTCCTCCCACTTTCGCTTAACTTCTCTGTGTTCATTTCTATAAAAGAAAATCCGAAAATTATGTCTATACTTATTCTTCGAAACATTTACATAAATTTCCTAATTCTTTTTTAAAACAGTATCTCTTACAATCTTTTTAAAAGTATTTCCTTATCATTTTCAGACACCTTTATAGCTGACATGGCCTGCTCTGCACTCAATTTCATAGTCTCCATTAAGTTCATCACTGCCTCGCATAAAGCATCCACCCTTTTTCTTTCCGCCTTTTGTTCAGCATATTTTTCTACTGCTTCACACATAATCTTCCGACCTCCTTCTTCCTCTTTGAAATGCTTCACGCCCTTCGCCAGTTCAGAATAGTAAATATCTTTTGATTCTTTACATCCAAAATCATGCATTAACTTACCAATTGCGTCCTCTCCCGCATAACTGCCATTTACATACACAATATGAGAACCATCATTAAACGGAGCATCAAATTCTTCAAAATAACGGTTTACCGTATAAATCGGTATTCCATGCCCAAATATATCTGTATGTGTAATAAACACCATATAGGAGTCCCGAAGTTCCGAAAATTTCTGTCCTTCTTTCAGCATCCGTGAATCCATCATACTGCTGTTAAACCTGGCACGGCGCACATGCGCACCCTCCGGCTTATTCTGCACTTCAATATTGTAATGCCTGCCTGTACTGTCTTTGGCCAAGATATCCAACCGGATATTATGGCCACCCACAACAGGGTTCTGAAACTCCCTCTGCCCGACAACACTTATTACATCAATATCGTCCTTTTTCAGTATAATCCTTAGGAGAAGATTCGTAGCAGAGATGTTCCTGTCAAAAACCATAGACATCAGATCATCATCAAATAAGCTCATATCATCAACAATCTGCTCTACCGTCCTGATGTCTTGCCGTATCTCTTCTGCTACCATTTGCTCACCACCTAACCTACATTTATATTATATCCTCTAAGCTTAATATACACAATACCTTTTCCGGCTTTCACGACGAATTCAAGTCACCTGTAACGTTCTTTTTTCTTAATTTCATTCTATCCATTTATATCTGCCCAATCCTTAAAACCCGCATAAAATGGACGTTCTTTGGACTAAACAACACTGGAAAACCGATGTTTTCATAGTAGGACACAAAGTATTCTACCGCATTTTCTGGGAAAAATTCCTTGAACTCGCCGTAGAGCTGTCCGGCCAGGGTCTTATTGTGCGCTATGACCAAAGTGGGCTTGTTCAGGGCTGCAATGACGTTGGCCATGGTGAAGGTCTTGCCGGAGCCGGTTACGCCCAGTAGAGTCTGGAACTGGTTGCCTTTTTGGAAGCCCTCCACCAGTTCGGCGATTGCCTGGGGCTGGTCGCCGGTGGGTTTGTATTCGGAATGAAGTTTGAAAGGTTTTTGTTTCATGAACGTCTTTTGTTCATTTTGCACGAAATATCACCTCCATAATGCTGCTGAAAACATATCAGAAAAGTTCGCCTATTAGGCAGAAATTCGTCGTGCCACATCTTCCGTATTCAGAAAAATGGCCTTTCGACGAATTTTGTTCACCAATCCCATTTTTCCACATTCCATAATAGTAGTAAAACCAAAATGGACTCAGTAGCACGAAAGCAACTCTGATTATACCATAGGACATTTTATTTGTATAGATAAAAACTGTAATTTTCAGAACATTCGTTCCGAATATTTGTTCTCATAATTATCGCCACATCCATCCACTCCCAAGAGGTACTCCTCAACCTTTATTCCTGCATCCAGCACCTCACCTCCCTGCTTATCTCCGTCTTTTTTCTTCGGCATAACATCATCCATATATGACAGTAACTCTGACATTTCTTCTGGGATGATATTCTGATTATCCCCATATACATCCACGGTAATCAGTTCTTTGGCATGGTCCATCAGTTTTGACACCGCTTTGGGACTAAAATCACTCTTCAGCAAAAGAGTTCAATAAGTACTTCTCAAGTCATGCCATCTAATGTCCGGCAGCTCCGCATCTCTCAAAAGCTTCTTGTCGTATTTCCAATGAAAATCTTTACTACGTGGCTTGCCGTAATTAGAACAGCAAATATCGTCTGCATCCAGAAATTGTGACATTCTGTGGCTCCTGTTCCTCTCATATCTCTTTTTCTCTTCCAGAATTGCTTCAAATACATAATCCGGAATAGGCAACGCTCTTTTACTGGAGGCTAATTTCAGCAAAAGTTCCTTCTTCGTCAGTGGCGTATTTTCACTTTTATCCGAATTTCTTTTCAGTTCTTTCCCCAATTGACGTTCCACTGATAATGTATGGTTTATATAATCAACATCCGAATACTTTAACCCGTTTATCTCTTGTCTCCCCAATCCCATGAAAGCATTGAAAAATACCTGCATATGAATAGGTGTCCCCTTACTGGCTTCCAGTAATGTGTGTATCTGCTCCATTGTAAGTGTTTTCTGAATATTCGCTTTCCTGATATGATAAGGTCCGGCTTCTATGTCCTTTGGCAAATTAATGCCTTCTGCGGGATTCAAGAGATCAACTTATGCTCCACGGCAAAACGAAGGGAGACATTTACAATGTCATTTAGTTTAGCACCCCTTTGTTAAGTTAAGTCGTCTTTCAAGAATACTATTAAATAAGGGAAAGCGACATCCATTGCAAAACACCGCTTTCCCTTGTCTCATTTTTCTCATGTAATGTTTATTGTATTAAATCTGACAGCTGATAGAAAATAAAATAATCTGCATCATGCTCCTCAAGAAAATATATATCCTTTTCGTCTGTTTCTTCGTCCCTTCCCAGTTGCACCTCATCCTTGCCATTTCTCTCTATTGCCAATACTGCGCCGTCATATCCTTCTGGAACTGTGATTGTATAAACGACATCGGCAGACAAGTCATATGTACAATTATAAATCGACTCGTCCCCACCGGTCCAATCCGTAAAACCGCTTTCCGAATTTGTATCTTTTGTATAGCTTAATGTATAAGTGTTTCCATTCCATTCAAAATTTTTAATATGTTGGTTTGTATCACTTCCATAAGTGCCCTGAGACGGTACAAATAATCCGGTATAGCTATCCCCTACACTCAAGGCTGCCCAAGATGCTTCAATTCTAAATCCACCGCCAAACTTTGTAGCATCTAAATATACTTCCGCTGATAATGATACTTCGTATGGAATGGTAACATCAATGTAACCTTCCTGTTCTGAAGGTTCAATTGTTATTTCTCCAAAACTGTAATGTGCCATTCCTGAATCTGCCCAAAGACCATCTATCTCCACAATCTCTCCATCTTCTGAAAAAGCCGTAGCAAATGGCAGCTCCATATCCTGCAAATTTTCAAAGGTAATATTGTTTTTCTCACAATAGGGTTCCGGTAAGGGTTCTCCTTCCGTCAAACTGCATAAAGCACAGGTTTTTGGTTCTTCATAGGTTGCTTCTAACCATTCATGGCTTAAAGGTTCTCCATCCGTTATCCCACATACTTCACAGTGTTTTGCTTTTTCACAAGAGGCTTCTACCCATTTATGGTCTGTAACTTCGCCCTCGGTTTCTCCACACTCGCTGCATGTTTTAGGTACTAAACAAGTAGCATCTGCCCATACATGCTCATGTCCACAGCCATTCAGGCTAATTGCAAATGTGCATATTATGGGTAATAAAATCAATTTTCTTTTCATTTTAGTATCTCCCTCTCTTTAGAATGAGTATTTTGAAACGCACAGGTATTGTACCATAATATTCCTAATATTTCAACATATAGTTGAAATTGCATATAACCTTTTGTATCAACCCATATTTTATACTAGCAGTTGAAAGGAGTTGATACTTATGGAATCAATAGCAAAACGATTAATTGCGCTACGGGAAAAGTATAATTTTTCTCAATCTGATATTGCAAGGCAAATCGGCGTAACTCCTGCGTTAATCAGTGCATATGAAAATCAAGAGAGAAAGCCAAGCCTTGATAAGCTGGTGGCATTAGCTGACATCTTCCATGTATCAACTGATTATATCTTAGGAAGGTCGGTAAAAATAGACAGTTCTGTAATGGTAAACGTGGATGGTTTGTCAGATAAGCAAATAGAAATAATTCGGAACATAATTTCCGAATTTAAAAGTGATTCATTTTTGACTAAGAAAAAATGATTTTATGAAGCTTTGTATGAAGTAGTCTGTAAATGTGGTTTGAAAATCTTCCTAAACAGTACAAAATATTATTAATAAATTGGTAATGTAAAAAAGTTTGTGTCTTAGGTAAAAAATGGCTCCTTTTTGGTAAGAATCAAGATATGGAAATTCTTATCGAAGACGCTGGATATTTCCGCGGACAACTGTATCTTCCAGGATGGAGCCGACAGGACCGGCTCTACATACCAGATGCTGCTGCGCCTGCTTCCGCTGTGCAACGAAAAAAGCTTGTCCACTCTCGTCGCTGCCGCAGCTGTACTTACAGATACTGATCAGAATGCCCTGCTAAAAGAACAGTCCGAAAGTATCCGTGACGAACAAACGTAGTATGTCAGAAAAAGCAAAAAAGCCAGCCGTCCAGATTTATGTCTGTTCCGCTGGCTTTTTCTGTAATGCCGCATGGGAAGACTGTTTCCATGCCTGTTCTTAAGTAATGATATAAGTTTCAGCTGAAAAATACAGATACCTGCACCCCGCTTCCGGGGCCGATTCCCCTTAAACTAATCAGGGAGATTCCTCTCTGTCTCTTATAAATTTTCCTTTCATTGCTGTTATTACGAGCTTTTTAATACCTCTTTCTTTATATTGTACAGTGCAATTTCTGATATACCAGAATTGCCGCAACTTGATGTTATTTTACAGAATGTTACTTCCCACCTTCTGAATGGTCAAAATTTGTTATCCCCCACTCATAACTGTTTGTATTTGAATCATTCTTTGGAACGGGAGGATTAACAATAATGAATTCACTTCCGTCAGGTGCAGTTATTTTTATGCTGTCTGTTTCGCTATCCGTAATATCCATACTGTTGTTCTGGCTGCTGGCTGCTGAAGGTGTGTATGTTATTTTCCAAACACAAAATCCGATTATGGCAATAGCAAAGACAGTGCAGGCACATGACAGTATAATCTTAGACAATTTTCCCATGATTCCTATTCTCCATTCTATCGCAATCATTCTAATCCGCTTCTCTGGTTTACCGTTACCAGTCTGCCGTCTGACAAGCCCAACACTTCATCTGCATAGGATGCAACTTTGTGGGAATGCGTGGCAAGAATGACACAACACCCTTCATTCTTTACCAGGCTTGTAAGAATCTGCATAATTTCTTCCTCTGTGTCTTCATCCAGGTTTCCTGTGGGTTCGTCTGCAATCAGAATATCCGGGTTGTGGGAGAGGGCTCTGGCGATGCCTGTCCGCTGCTGCTCGCCTCCGGACAGCTTCAATATTTTCCTGTCTGCAGTCACCCGGTCAATTCCGACTTTTTCCAAAAGCCTGTATGCCGACTGCTTCTTGCCTCTGCTCCTGTCCCCGCTCAAATTCATGGAAAGGACAACATTTTCAACAGCAGAAGCATTCAGCAGCAGATTATAGCTCTGGAAAACTACACCGATGTTTAATGCCCTGTATCTGTCTCTGTTGATGCATTTCAGATTTTCACCATTATAGGATATCGTTCCCTCCCTGCATACATCAAGCCCGGAAACCAAAGACAACAGTGTTGATTTGCCAGCACCGGATTTTCCGATAACAGCATACATTTTCCCCGCTTCAAAATCGGCTGTAATATCACGCAGTACAGGCGTCTCCGATTTTTCATAAGTGTAAGAGATATGCTCCAAATGCAATATACTCATATCATCATCCCCTTTCCGAAAGAATCTTCACGGGCTCATATCTTGTAATATAGAAGATTCCCGCAATGTTCGTAAGCAGGCCAAGAGCCAGCGAAATCATAAAGGTAAAAGCAACACTTTCCGGCGTCTGGACAATTCTCACCTCCTGCAGGGTGGGTGGAGTTTCATTCATGCCGTTCGTACTGGAAAGGATATCACCATAGTCTGCCTGCGGGTGTTGTTCCATAAAACCCGCCTGCCTATTCACGATTGCATCTGACACAGGTTGTGCGATAAGGCCGCCGATGCCCAAACCGATACAAAGACACAGAGCCATGATGCAGACGGATTCGCAGATAAGTCCAAACGCAACTTTCACTTTTGGCATTCCCATCGCACGCAGTACCCCGATTTCATATTTCCTTTCCCGTACCCCCAGCATTGACAACAAGATTAAAATCAGGCACCCCACCAGAAGTATCACAGCAAGAAAAGCAGCTGAAATACTTTTCAGACTCTCAACCGGCTTTACGACTCGGTTGTAGCTTTCTGCGTCCACGTTGACATTGTAGACTTCATGCAGCCCGTTCTCCTTTACATAGCTTTCAAATTCGGCCGCCAAGTCAGGATTTTTCAGATAGTACACTGCTGTCACATAAAGCCCGGCATTGCTATGTTCTTCAAGGGTGGAAAAGCTGGTGAGGATTTCATTGCGCCGATTGTTGACTGCCCAGTTACCGCCATTTGGCTGCGGTGTCGTTATATCCAGATAAATTCCGCAGATAGTCAGATGGAGCATCTCCACATCCGTGCTGTTCACATCCTGCAGTTCGAGTTGGTCGCCCAGTTCCAAGCCGTTCAGATCAGCAAAGTCACGGCTTACCATGCACTCGCCGGAAGCCGCAAACAGTCTGCCCTCATCGAGTTCACGCAGTCCCAAAGTAAAATCTTCCATCATGGAATCATCTGAATAGCCTACAACAGTGGTGTTTGGGGCCTGCCTTTGTACATGAGCTGCGGCTTGTGTGTCTGTCAAAAAAACATTGTCCGTTCCTGACTCCCAGCTTTCTTCTTCTCCACCCTGATCCAATCCGATAAGCTGATTGCTGTACGTCTGGCGTGAACCTTGAAAGAGCGTGCTTTTCACAGCATCCGATCTGGAGAACGCAATGTACTGTTCCGTTGTGATTTCAGGATTATGGTACATTCCGTTTTCGTCTGGTTCCATAAGGGTAAACAGCTTTCTTAAATCCGGTGTAAAGAAGACACTTGCGCCGAAACGGTCTGAATAGTCATCAATGACTGCTTCCGTTGTGAAATGAATCATGGAAGATACCGTTATTGATGCCAGGCATATAATCAATACAGCACCAATCAACAGATACCTCCCCCTGTTTCGCACTATATTTTTGAGTGCGTGACCAATTAAATACATAAAGTCCTCCTGTTTAATGTCGCTGCGCGACAGCACTAAAGGGTATAGCTGCTTCGGCACACCGGTAAGAAGAGGAACTTTTATTCGAAAAAGCACTCATAAAAGCTCCTCTCGTGCGCCGTTGCAGCTTTACCGTCCAGCAGAAATTTTTTCTAATAAATACTTGACATTACTTAGCTGGACTGTAGATGTTATTAAAAGCTCCGCGGTCAACTTTCAAATTATAGTCTATCAGAGGCAATGTTAATCCAGCGTAAAGGCCGGAAAAACAATTTTAAATTTGGACCCGCAGTTTTCCCTGCTGTCTACCCAGACAAATCCACCGCACAATTCCGCCACATGGCGGACCAGACTGAGCCCTATCCCGTAGCCATCCTTCTTCCTGTTCCCAATTCTGAAACGGTTTTCAAAAATTTTTTCCTGCTGCTCCATATGGATACCGATCCCAAAGTCTTCAACGGATACATAAGGGCAGTCTCTCTGTATGCCCACATACACCACAACAGGCTTGTCCTGTCCATACTTGACAGCATTATCAATCAGATTTGAGACTGCTCTGTATACCAGCAGTTCCTGCCCTGCAATATACAAAGCCGCATCCTCGTCAAAATCAAAAGAAATATCAGGATACACTTTTTTGTATTCATCCACTGCCATCCCACAGACAAGGGACAGATCCACTTTTTCAAGTACGCTCTCATTTGCAGATAAGCTCAAAATATCGTCAAGGTTCTTTACCATATGGTCAATCTGCACCGTTGTCCGTTCTGCCACAACAGAAGAGCATTCATTTTGTATTACAGCGCGCAACAGCGCAAGAGAGTTTTTTTGTTCATGGGAAATGAAGGAACTAAAGTTTTCAAAATCTGCGCGCAGACAGGATATTTCCTCATTCACATCCAAAAAAGCGGCCGCAATCTCGGATAATTCTTTTGGAAAAGCGGCATGCAAAGTATCTGCTTTCACATTCCTGTTTTTCAGATTATATGCCGTTTCCTCAATCGGCCTTATGATTCTGCTGGTTAAAATATGTGCGAACACAAAAGACAATACCAATGAGATGGCAAATGCAGCCAGGGTCGTGCGGGTGACGATTGCCACATAATAGGGAATAAAAAGAGAATGGATTTCCTGTTCTGTGACAACGCTTTTTTCTAATTCATCCAACGAAATCATTAAGCCGTTCTCTGTAAGCACTGCTCCGTCAACAGATACATAATATCCCTGTATCTGTTCTGGTATATCAATTTTAATATTCAGGACAAAGACGAACGCGATAAGGAGGAATACCCCTATCAGGCACATGGAATACAACAGAGCATAATTCTGAAACCTTATTTTTCGGAATTTTTCCATAAATGATATCCCTTTCCTTTTACAGTCACCAGCAGGTTCTGTCCGCTGGCTGCCTGCAGCTTTTTACGGAGATTCGAAATGTGTACCCGCAGCACCGATGAAAACAGATCAAATTCTTCGTTATACGTATGCTCTATAATTTCCTCGCTGGATACAACTTTCGGGTAACATTCGGCAAGATACAAAAGAATATCAAATTCTTTTACGGACAGGGGAATGTTCACATTCTCCCATACAGCTGTACGTGCAGCCGGGTTGACGGACAAACCACCAATCGTAATCCGGGGACTTGTCCGCCCATAAAACCTGCGGACAACAGCACGGATGCGAGATGTTAACTCAATAAAATCAAAGGGCTTCACGATATAATCATCTGCCCCCAGATCAAGTCCAGCCGCTCTTTCCTTTACGGCTTCTCTTGCCGATACAATCAGCACAGGCATATTTCGTCCGCTGTTCCGCAGAAACGCAAGTATATCAAGTCCATCCCTGTCCGGTAAATTTAAGTCAAGGAGAACAGCATCATAATCTGTTATGCTTGCCTTTTCCTCTCCTTCAAGGCCAGTATTGGCAATATCAACAGTAAAGCCCTGCCGTTCCAAACCGGTTTTCATTTCCTTGGCAAGCTGCCTGTCATCCTCTATAATCAACACCCTCATTTAGAATCCTCCTTATGTGGATTTTTTATTGTACCATAATCAATGTTTATCTAATGTTAATTATAAGAGATTTTCTATTCAAAGCCTGCCGCTCATACAGATACTCCGATTCTGCAGGGAATCCATTCCACCGGTTCTCCCTTTCCTTTGATCTGGCCGGCAAAATGTGCCACCTCCTGGAAATCGTGATCCAGCAGTCCCATATGGTTAAATTTTATGTCCGGCAGCTCTTTTTGTAAGGAATTGCAGAGAAACGAGTGGAACCCGCTGATATCCCAGCCAAGAATATCGTTTCCAAGGCATGGGCTTCGGTCATCCTCCCCATTCATCCGTCCATGGCTGTTACTGCTCTTGAGCTCGCCTGCCAGAATCTCATAATACTCCCTGATTGTAGAGACGCTTACTACATGGCAGGAGACAGCCCGGCAAAATCTTTCATAAAAATCCCTGGCATCTGAGAACCGTAAAAATCTGCTGTCCAAATCAAGACTCCCGGCATCAAAAAGCCTCTTTGCCGTTTCCGAAAACTCTATGTACTGTTCTTTATTAAGCCGCAGTCCTGACAGTGGGGCTCAATTCAAACAGCAGGCTCCTCCAGTCGTTCTGTTTCTCGCTCCCTTCGTCAAGGCTCTGCAATTCTTCCGTCGCATAGTTACGGGGAGCACAGTATTTTGCCATGACCTGCTCCATCTTTGCCAGGGTATCTTCGGTATCCTCCCCCTGCTCCAGTATTGTCAAAAGATAGTTCGGACTGTATACAAGCCTTTTAACGTCCTGTTATCAGGATCTCTCCGTCTTTTTGGCCAGACCGTGGTAGTACCGCATGAACCGGCATACTTCCTTATAGGTCTCCCGGATTGCGTTCTGGCGTTCTTGTGCGTCTGAAATCTCCTTTGTTTCCAGAAAGAGCTGTGCATTACGGTACATCACCGCTATGGGGTCTCTTGGATCATTGCAGGCATTGGGGAACTCCTTCAGATGGTCTTTCATATAATCGGAATTATGTCTCACACATTCTTCAAGGCGCGCATATCCTTCCGCTTCCTTTCCGGTCAGCAGGTTCCATACACCAGACAGATAGCTGTCCGCTCTCCAGGGATCCGGTTTTTCCTCCCCATCCAGATCCCACATGGGCCGGCCAGTTCTCGGATCGTTCGGGCCTTTCTCTGTGGCTTTCAGGTAATCCCGGCGCTCTTTTGCAAAGTAGGTCTCCAGGCTGTCGATTTTCTGCCACTCCGGCAGCATGCCGTCGGCCAGGAAGGTCAGGATATCATCAAATTTTCCGTTGATGCTCTCCACTGCGGCAGCATCCACGGCTTCCCCACCATACTCGATCACGCCCCATCCATTATGCATCTTTTGAAAATCTTCTCCCTGGCTGACATGGCCCGGCAAGCCTAAGATTCCGTACTGTATGGCGTATATGGGACAGAGATAGCAGATGATGGCCTCATATCCGCCTCCCCTGAAATAACCGATAAACTGAATCCGGGATACCAGGCCGTTCCTTTCCCGCACAAAGGTTTTGGGGCCTGCTTTTTTCATACCGTATGCCTTTGTGACAGGGGCGATCTTTGTCTGCAGGTTCTCTTTTAGGCGCAGTTTCAGTTCTTCCCCGCATTCTTTCCACTGTTCGGTTGTCCTTGCATTTTTATAGCTGAACGCTTTCGCCGGTTTCTGGCCGGGCGGCGTTCCCAGCAGGCTCTTCCAGTCAAAAGAGATGGTTTCTGTCGGATGTTTCTCCAGATATTCCTCCCAGGAACGCCTGACAGACGCCGTTTTCCTGTGATAGGCTTCCATGGCTTTCTGTCTGTCACGGTTCTCCTCTTCCTGTGCTTTTTCCGCATAATAACCGGACGTCTTCACCGGGCGCCCCTGGGTATGGAAATAATAGGCAACACCACCCTGGGTCTTTGTCATCCAGTAATAGTTTGCACTCCATAAAGCGGGCATAATCCGCCCCCGGTCTCCCCGGGTCAGGGTTTCTTCCAGCTTAAGCCTGTTGCTGTTCCACCAAGTTTCCCACTCCTCCGGTTCTACGTCTCCTGCCGCAATGCGCAGAAACATCTGTTTCATCTCGTCCTGAAATCCCATCCTTATTCTTCCTCCCCTTTTCTTTCCGCCACTGCATACTGAAAGCCTGCGCTCATGCCGCATGTTCCATTGGAATGTACCTTATAATCTCTGTCAAATTCATCCTCTGGCAACAAATCCAATTCTTCCTTTGACGAGATGTCTTTCACGAGCTTTACTTCCCCTGTTTCCCGGTTCCGGCTGAGTATGTACAGGGCACCTTCATGTTGGGCCATGAAATCTTCCGGCACATGCATTACCGTTGCATAATTGCTGTCAGGGCTTTCTTCTGTCACTTCATACACATCCGACACAAGTTTATATATCTGGGTTTCGCTGTTTCCACGGTCAATATGCCATTCCTCTGCACCTTCACTGATGCACAGGATATCTTCTATTTCAAAAGGAAGCCTTGATATAACCATAATCCCCTCCTTTTGCATGGAATGAAATCCCCAGGAATCTTCTGACAGTTCTTCCTGCTTTGTTCCACTGTCTTTAAGGCAGGCCCGCCTCCACTCCCTGAAATATGGGAAGCCTGCGATATCCGGATATTCCACAGAACGGTCTACCCATTCCGCCTCCGGTGAAGCATATACCCGCAGGTTCCACGCAACATAGCCCCCTTCACAGACCGGCCAGTCCCCGGCCTCGAATGAAAGTGAGGTAAGCGGCTGTTTCATGGACAGCCAGGAATTATGGAATTCCACCCGGCTCATCATGGCAAGCAATTCTTCTGCCGCCTGACCCTGGAAATAAAAATCCGCCATATTCCCATGGTCAAATCCTCTCTCCCGCCATTCTGCGGGTGTAGCTGCACGATATCCTGGGGCATTTTCCAGCCGGAATTCAATATCTGTTTTATACGGTTGTGGCAGATGATACAGCTCTGTAAAGTATTCCTGAAGGACAGCCTCTATTTCTTCCCTCTGGTAATTATCCCAAAGGATTGTCTCATCATTCACATCAATGCCTGCGCAAAACTTCCTGCCTTCATATTCCATAAATACCACCACATTGGAATTGACATAAGGTGCAAAAAAATCATGATACCCCTGAACCCAGTATCCCTGTGGCGAAGCATCTATCCCATATTTTTCCGTGATATAAGCTGCTGCCCTGTCCTCCGCTGTTTTTTCTGCCGCATGGTAGATATGGTCAATTTCCTGCCGTGTCTCCATCCGTTCCCGGCTGCATCCGGTAAGCAGGAACATTGACAGAATCCCTGTTACTGCCATTCTTTTGATTCTGCCGAATACTTCCCCTCTGCTGTCCAATCCCTTTTTTTCCTTCATACCCTGCTCGATTTCCGTTCTCTTTTATATCTCTTCTCCAAGTCCTTCCATGACTTCCATAAGCTTCTTATACCCTGCCTCGCTGGCGGCTCCATAAAGCACTTCCAGGTCACCGCACTCCATGACCACAGCCATATTGTCAGATGCATTACTGTAAAAACGCATATCCATCCCCAGCCATCCAGAAAGCCCAAAGGGTTGTTTTTCAAGGCCGGACCGGACGGTTTCCAGTTCTTCCTCTGTAAGCCAATACATAAGCTCCTCCCCATGAAAAGCAAAGGCAAATACCGCTTCATAAGCAAGGGCAGCTCGCAGAAATCCGCTGAGCGTTCCGGCGCACAGGGTCCATCTGTGGTCATTTATCTGATCCGCAGCCACATAAACCGGAGGGTCCGCTTTGGTCAGGTCTTTTCTTCGGATTCCCGCCCGGCAGCACCCCTGATTTTCAATCAGGATTACCAGATAATCGCTGTCCTTTAACCAGTCCCATTGATCGAAATCTTCCGGCCTGATCCACCGGTCCTGTACCTTATGGATTGCCTCCGTGCGCGCCGCCCTGTTCCAAAACTCTTCCAGCACGGGAGGAAGGGGAGAAAAGTATTTTTTCACAACAGCCAACTCTTCTTCTGTGTATCCCTGCAGTTCTTCCACCCCATACAGCTGCCGGATCTCTTCCCTATACTCTCTCTGGTTCTGCCCCTGAGCGCCTACATCCTCCGGCTCTTCCTCCTGTTCTTCCGTAAACAGGTAGGGAACCCCCTGCCACATAAGCTTTGGCATTTCTTCCAGCCTGTTGAAATAGAGGCAGATGATCTGGTCGTCTCCCCAGTATCCCGATTCCGGCCTTCTGGTGCAGACTGTGATATGATAGTACCCGTCCGGCAAAGACAATATCTGGTCCTGTGGAAAATCCGGATTCCAGTCACTCAGCCAGAACAGGTCTCCAAACTGCAGGGAACCTCCCCTTACCTCCACCGCCAGCCGGATCATCACCGGAAACTCTTTCTCCCCGTTGGAATCCGGATAGCCTGGCCGGAACCAGAGAATAAAATCGCCTCCCGTACCTGTACAGAACGCTGTGATATCCCCTTTTCGGATATGCTCCCCCACCTGTTTCGGATTCGTGAATTCTGCTGTCAAAAAGTCGCTCCCCGGAACAACATATCCCATAACCTCCGGGGAAAACAGGACAATCCCCATGCCGTCAATACTCAAATGCGCCGTATCTCCCAGATGCAGCGGTTCCTCTGATGCCGGGCTGCCCTCAGAAGGAGTTTCCTCCCCACAGGGCTGCCCTGCCGCCTTTGGTTCTTCTGTTTTTTCTTCTTTTATCTCCTGGAGGCAGGACAGCTGTTCCAGCACCTCCCTATGTTTCAGCCGGCTGTAAGGAGGCAGGAAGACTTTCTTCAGCGCCGGAAGCTCTGCCAGCAGGCGGCAGTCTGAAAAACTGGTATCCTGCAGATCCAGGGTATTTAGACTTTTGCATCCGGCCAGAAAAGAATAGTCGTCGATTGCCACATCATGGAGGGACAGCTGCTTTAGCCTTGTCATTTCCCCAATCAGAGAAAAATCATTCTCCTTTACCATGAGCCAGGAAGGAAGACGTATGTCCTCTACTTTTTTAACAACCGAAAAGTTTCTCTTTCTGCTGTCCAGGCTTTTCATTTTCGTCAGATCGCTGAATGTCTGCAGGTCATGTCCTGTGTTTCTCTGAATCCAGATCACAAGTCTTGGATCGATCCCATACTGTTTCATCATTTTAAAAGTTCCTCCTAATTAAAAATCCCTGCCCACAACCGGCTCCGTTTCCCTGCTTATTCAACTTTCAGGTCATATTCTTCCGGCGACTTTATGTTGATTGTACAGAACCTGTATGTTTCTTTGTCTTCATATGCCCCTTTACAAATAAAACAACCGTTCACAGTTTTGACAGACTGCCTTCCCACGATTTTTTTCATTCCGTCAAACAGCTTCTTTGCCGCTGCATTGTCATAATGCATCGTTGCTGTCTCCGTGGGGAAGATTGCCGTTTCCTGGTATACGCCGTTTAAGTCTATATCTATCCGTTCTATATTTTCGTCACAAAGGGAAGTATATCGTATCCTTCCCTTCTCGTGGTCTCTCCATCTGTATTCTTTCCAGGAGCAGGCAGTTGTTCCTGAAAATGCAAGAATCTGCTTATTGCCCTGATGGGAGCCGAAAAAATTAGTTCCCAGGTCTGGCAGGCTGGCAGCGTCCTTGAAAAAGACAGGGCCTTCATCTGAATATGTGGGCACATAATAAACATCAAACTTACTCTGAAATTCTTCCAGAATAGCCTGCAAATCCTCTCGTTTGGCATAAAAGCGAAATCTCCGTACCTTCATATGCATCTGCCTCCTTTCCAGTCATTCCATGTCCGGACATCGATTACCAGTTCTCCCGCACCTCATCCATGACATTCCAAATTTCCGAAAGCGTCACCGGAGCCGCATTTTCGTCCGCCTGTCCGTATTCTCCCTGCAGGATACACTCTTCGTAAAGCCTCTGCATGGCCATAAAGACATCCTCCCGTTCCTCTGTCTCGATGAACTCCTCATAGCGGTCATTAAGCTTATTAAAATACCCGGTGTACCTGCGGACAATCTCCTCGATTTCTTTTCTGTCCGCCGCCCTGCCCATCGCCTCCGTCAGCAGCTTCTTTGTATCTTTGTAACACTTTCTGGCGCTCCGGTATGCCGCCTCAGGAATAAACTCGTTTCCATCCCAATGGCGGAGCGGGTTCTCCAGGTTATCCCTAAGCCATCCTTCATCCCGTAAATGGGTGACACTTAACCTGTCCAGCTTCCCTTTCCAGTGTTTTTTCAGGTACAGGCCCGCTCCTTTGGGAACGCTGTCAAAATCCAGCTCCCGCAGTTCCCGCAGCCCCTCCAATGCTTCCATATTCCTCTCATCATATCCAAACAGATCCTTACAGTAAAGATTCCGAAGCCCGGACAGCTTTCCTGCCTCCTGCATATGGGTTACGATGCCGGGAACTCCGCATAGTATTAAATATTCCGCTTCCGGAAACTGTTCGGCCGCCTGCCTCATATCCAGCTCTTTTATGTCGGTCAGGCGGAGCCTTGGGACCCGGTTTTTTTGAAGTCCGTATCTCTTAAGCAGCGCCTTTTTCAAGGATATTTCCAGGGTCAGTTTCCCACTGCAAAGGCTGTCGTCAATCTGCAGTTCCGGCCGGATCTTCCCATACAGCTTTAGAAAGCGGGTATCTTTTGGAAGTACCAGTTTCCTGATTCCGCTCATATCCAGCTCCAGATTGTCCAGGCAGGTCTTCCCAAGGTCAAGTACCTCCACACCTGCCTTTTGCAGGCGCAGTGTCCGAAGCAACGGTGCTGTGGAGAGCAGCTTCTCAAGCTTACCGGAATACCCCTGCAATTCGGCATAAGTGATACAGGGAAACTCTTCTAACGTATCTTTTTCTGTCAGGCATTGGTAAAGATCCTCCTGCAGTCCTCCGGTATTCTTTCGGAACATCCTGCCATGTATAGATACAAAATCGCCGCTGTTACTATATTTTTTGTATGCCGACCTGTTGGTTTCGTCAAAAGACTTCCAGCGCTCTTCATAATCAATGTCAGTTAGTTAAGTGTTAGGTTAGATTCTGCTATAGGGGTCTAACCTAA
>CAJTXE010000051.1 GCA_910580225.1 uncultured Acetatifactor sp. | reverse complement strand
GCAGACGGATTTACTACTTCTTTTACTACCATTGAGAGGGAAAACCTAAAAGGTTTTGAGAGTATATGAGAACTTCTCCCCATATCTAAAATGCCGGGAAAGCCCGGAAATACGGGCTATACCGACATATAAGAACTTCTAAAGAGATAATCTAAATTCACCCATAATTTTCTTTTAAAAAATGCTTTTCTGAATAGGATTCTGCCGTCATATATTTGTGATCCGGTTCTATTCCAAAATCATCAAAATCAGTAATTCTAATATACTTTGGCTGCGCTTCATCTATTCTTTCTATTGCAGCAGCTGATGTTCCATAACAGGGTTCTTCCATAATCAGACTTCCCAATGTGACCCGACTGGTATTTTCAGCCGAAACAGACTGCATATATTTTATATTTCTGACATCACATCTTCCCACGATGCTCCCCCGCTTTACTGCGAAAACACATAGTCCGTTTTCGCTGGGGGCTATACGAAAAAAGGGGTATTATCCTTTTGAAATTCTTCGTATTTCTCAATAATTTCCTCCAGCTGAGAAGCTGTTTTACGACCAGCGGCATCATATCCGATTTTTTCGGGAGCAGCCATAAAGATCGCTTCATTTTCATCTGCCGCTTCATATACGTTACGTTTTCGCACAAAAATAATCGATGCCTTTACACCTGGACCAAAATGTGCAAAGGCAGATTGAGGCAGACTCACAACTGCAAGCAATTGAAATTTCTCAAAAATAAAGTCACGAACATATTGTAACAAAGAGTTTGTAAGAATGCTGTCTGGAAGAATAATGGCTGCTTTTCCAGTTCCCGGTTTTAAAAACTCCCAAACACGTTCTATAAACAAAATCTCCGAGCTTTGATTTTTCCGCGGCTTGACCTTACCTTTTGAATCATGTGTATTTCCCAGCTCGTATTCTGTAAGATATGGTTTCTCCGCCTTATGAATGGTTGAACCAAAAGGCGGATTGGTAAGGATCATGTCAAATTTATTTCGTGAAAAATGGGGGTTGTGATCATGCATCTTATCAATGCTGTCAAGTGCATCATAACTAATCACATTTGTATGTCCGTCACCATGCACAATCATGTTCGTTTTTGCAACGCGAGCTATTTCATCATTGATTTCTATGCCATAAAGATGCTTCTGAGCATATTTATGCCAATAATTGTAATATTCCTGGGTACCTTTTTCATAGTATTCGCCTGCCTGATTGCGCATATAATCAAGTGCATGAAGGAGAAACCCACCGGAACCACAGGAAGGATCAAGAACATCCCAATCATTCTCTGGCTTCATCATTTTAACAGTAAATTCGATAATCGGACGGGGTGTAAAGTATTGACCAAAATCGCCCTTGAAAAAGCCGTCCATAAATTGCTCAAAGGCAGCTCCCTTTACATCAGGATCCGTCTTATTCAAATTGATTGCCTCCAGGTGTGAAACAACCGTACGAAGTACACGGTCATCCACTTTTATGGATTCCGTGAACACTTCAGGATCTTTCTTTTTCTGCTCGTTGTAAAGTGTATTGATGCGCTCTGCCAATTTCGAGGCAGGCTCATGGGTTTTTATCTGAAATTGGTAAGGTTCCCCCTTCTTGCGTGGTTTCTGCTCATCGCTTATCTTGACAAAAATCAACTTACCTAATTCGCAGAAAGCAGCAGGAGGAGAGAGCCGGCCGCCACCCCAAAGGGTTTGATGGCATTTTTTAATAGCACTAATCAAATCTTCTCGATCAACGGTTTTAATATCATTCTCTGTCCCCTTATAAAATCTATATTCCTGTGGTTTACCATATGCCTTCGGCAAATCTGCAAGAATGTTTTGTTCACGTTCAAATGCGCCGAATTTATCTGAAACATCAAGAACATGCCGAGTACTTCCAGCAACAATCACCACATATTCTGCATGCAGTTTTAACCAGTCAGCATTGCCCACACCTTGTTCAATTGCCTGTGCAAACTCTGCATCTGTAACACCATCCTTTTTACATTCCGCAACAATATAGGGACACTTACATTCGTCATCGCTGAATATAACAATATCTGCCCGGACAGCGGACAATCTATCAGGAACAGCAACTTCAATTTTTATTCTATTTGCAGGATACTCATACTGATATACCAGTTCTGCCCAAAACTCAGCACGAACCTTTTCTTCCGGATTATTATAGTTCTCACTATGAGCATCAGAAGTAACATATGTAATTCTCTGTTTATTACTATTACCAGATAAATAAGCATATCCATCTTTTATAGCTCTTTCCAAGTAACTCATATTAATTCCTCTCTGCTGCATATAATCTGCTATTCTGATTATATCACTTCCCATTTCCATTTACCACAAAAATATAAGGCGCAGCAATCGCCACGCCTGTCCCCCTTCCTTTTCATCATCTATTGGCAACCTTCTTTCACAGACGCAAATATCTTTCAAGAACTGCCCCGTACGCTTCTTTCCAGTCCTCAATTTCAAGCCGCAATGGTTTTGACAGCTCCAAACTGAAAATTCCCATAATCGATTTTGCATCAACTACATACTTTCCCACACAGAGGAATACATCTCCTTCTATTTTGCTCATGTCATTGACAAATTCTTTCACCTTAGCTACGGAACCGAGCTGGATATCAAAGGATTTTGCAGTTTTTAATTCTCGCTGCTCCTTCCCATTATTGGCAAGCGGGAAACCGATCTCTTCCCTGTCCGGCATGGAACAAACTGTGCCCTTTCTGGTTGTCACAATAGATGCCGCCGCATTTGTGATGGACAGCACATTGCACGGCGCGCCGCCTGGATTTGCCTCAAATATTGGGTTCCCTTTCTCACTGCTGCCATTTTGGCTAAAATCAACCAGCAGTTCTCCCATTGCGACTACATCATACATGTTTTCCACTCTCCTTTCTCTCCTGAATCTCCTGCACGATCTTGTTATAGGCTTTCTTATTCAGGCGGTAGAAAAATAAAACTGCCGCTGTTATGATCCACAGCACGCCGGGAACCGTGGTAAAGGAATGCTTGATCACAGCCAGCACTGCCGGATTCTGCTGCTGGTTCGCCACATATCCGAAGCCTCCCAAAACACCTGCCAGCACAGAGGTCCCGATGGCCATTCCGATCTTATTCCCCAATGAAATAAACGCATACTGGAAACCGTCATTGCGGAGCCCTGTTTTCCACTCCCCATACTCCACGCAGTCCGGTACAATGGCGTAGATTGCCGTGTTAAACCCGGAAAAGAAAAACTGTGCCAGACAGGAAAACAGGTAAAAGGGAACAGGTGAGCTCCCAACCGTGAAAAAGTACATACAAAACATGCTGATCCCGGTAAACAGCGCAAAGAGAGAAGCAGAACGCCCTTTATTATTTGTCAGCCGGAACACCACCGGGAAGCAGGCAGCGCCGATGATGGACGGGATGATGATAAAAAGGGAGTAGGTGCTGAATAATGCCTGATTCCCCTCCACATATGTAAAATAGTAGAGCGCATCCGCATTTCTCCCATAAAGCGTCACCCCGAACAGGAACTGCCCTGCCACCGCAATCAGATACGGCCTGTTTTTCGCAACAGCGGACAACTGTACTTTCAGGGGCGTTTTTTGTTTCTCCGGCACTTCCACAACTTCCTTTGTCTTTGCAAAACAGAAAATATGGCATGCTGCAAAGATACACCCGTATATCACCGCAATCAGAAGATATCCTCTCTTGTCATTCCCCTTTCCAAGCGCTGCGATCAGAGGAACTGTTATAATATTGATAATGCCGATGGCCACCATGGCGCTGACAGAACGGAACGTGTTGATTTTCGCCCGTTCTTCTATATTCTGCGTCATTGCGCCGCACAGAGTTCCGTAAGGGATATTGACGCAGGTATAGCCCAATACCAGAATGCAGTAAGTCACAGCCATATATAGGATTTTTGCAGTAGACGACCAGTCCGGATGCGCCCAGAAGGTCAGCATCAATACCAGAGCTGTCAGCGGCGCTGCGATCAAAAGCCACGGGCGGTATCTCCCCCACCTGGTATTGGTCTTGTCGCTCAGACCCCCGATCACAGGATCATTGATCGCATCCCAGAATCTCGAAAACAGCATCAATCCTGCCACTGCGCTCATCCCTATCCCGAAAACGTCCGTATAGAATATCATCAGGAAGTTCCCCACAAACATCCAACTGAAATTACATCCCACATCCCCCATGCCATAGGCAATCTTGCTGATCAATGGCACTTTTACATCCGTATTCTTCTGCTCCATTACAATCCACCTCTCCTGCTATAAATACCGGCAAACCCCTTTTTCTTTTGCCCTCCTGAACACTTCCTCCATATCCGCTGCCTTCTTCCCAGCATAGGCCGGCGCCCCATTCGCGCTGCCTGCCCATTTTCGCATGTCTCAACCGCAGCATCCTCCAGCTGTAAGGACGCCGCTCTCCGCGCAGCCCCTTTTGTGATTCTTCCGTAAGCATCCCCCCAGCCGTAAGGACGCCGCCCTTTCCCCTGCCGCCTCATCCACTGTCTGGAACGCAATCTGAAATCCAAGGGGTTCATAGAAAGCGATAGTTGCTTCCAGATCATTTGTAAGAATCCCCCGGGAACAATCCTGTGTGCAGTTTCCGGGGGTTTTGCCTATTGCGCTCTGTCTACTCGGCAATGCGTATCACTGCTTTTACGATATCAGCTTTATTGCTCACACTGTAGTCCATGGCCTTCTGCACCTCGCCAAGCCCGAAAACATCCGTCACGATACCTTTCAGGTTTACCTTGCCTGCCGCAACCGCCTCTATCGCCATGGGATAGATATGGCGGTAACGGAACACTGTCTTGAACGTCAGTTCCTTATCCAGCGCAAGGCTCATGGGCAGCGTCATTTCCCCGCTCTTGCTGTAACCTACCAGCACGATTGTCGCGCCTTTCCTGGTCATATGGATGGTCTGCACTGTGGTTATCTGTGTGCCTGCGGTCTCCACTGCCAGGTCGCAGCCTTTTCCGTCCGTCAGTTTCCTTACCTCTTCCACTGCGTCTGCCTGAGCTCCGTTAATGACGCCGTCTGCTCCCAATTCCAACGCTTTCTGAAGGCGTTTTTCCATGATATCCACCACATACACCTTAGAAACGCCCATTGCCTTTAGCGCCATCATTGTCACCAGGCCGATACAGCCTGCCCCCATGACAACCGCTGTCTGTCCTGCCCTTGCGCCTCCCTGCATGGCTGCATGGAATCCCACTGCCAGAGGCTCGATCAATGCGCCCTCCATGGTGCTTACATGATCCGGCAGCTTAAAGCAAAGATCCGCTTCGTGAGCCACATATTCCTGAAATACCCCGTCCACCGGAGGCGTTGCGAAAAAGACCACATCCGGGCAAAGGTTGTAATTCCCTGTTCTGCAGAATTCACAGTGACCGCAGGTCTTGCCCGGCTCCAACGCAACCCTGTCACCGACTTTCAGGTGCTTCACATCCTTCCCCACTTCCACCACGGTTCCGCCCGGCTCATGGCCAAGCACAAAGGGCGGCTTTACCACATAGTCACCGATGGCCCCTGTCTCATAATAATGCAGGTCGCTGCCGCAGATTCCTACATACTCCAGCCTGACAAGCACCTCATTGTCTTTTGCTTTCGGGATATCCCTTTCCTCAAATCCCATCTTGCCGATCCCCAACATTACCGCTACTTTCATTTTTCCTTCCATGATTACTTCCTCCATCTTTCTGTTTTTCTATTGATACTCCACTGCATCGATTCATCTCATGCGGAAATCTTTTTCCCTTTCCTTTTCTCTTCGTCATCTGCGCCGCAGCCACAATCGAAAGACAGTGGTTCACATACTGCTTCATTGTTCTATTACTCTCGCGTTTTTCTTTTTATATATTAGTTTAATTATTACTTTATTAAATAGTTTAATTATGTATCTTATTCTAATCCCAAGAACTTATTCTGTCAAGATATTTTCGGCAAATCCCCCACTTTCGTCACTTTCGCTAAAATGCAGTATCTCTTTTCGTCTAAAATACCCACAAAAAAGAAGCCCCATTTCTGAGACCTCTTTTTGACCCTGTACCATTTCCGCTTTATATCTGGCTGACAAACGTCTCTATCACTTTCAGAGCCGCCCCCAATGCTGCCGCCGCTACCTTATAATTGCAGGCTTTCACAAAGGAATCTTTTTCCCCGAATGTATTCCTCCCGGCGACCTTATCCCATATTTCCTGAAGATGCGTACCCATGCAGCTTCCCACATAGCCTCCCAAAACAATGTCACAGTCCAGAACCATGTAAATATTGTTTACTGCAATGGCAAGATAATCCGTATAAGAATCCCATATCTTGGCCGCCTCTGCATCGCCCTGATCCAACATGCTGAAAAACTGTTCCAGTTTTCCAGCCGCCGCATCGGATAAACGCCATGCGGCACAATAGGCGTCCAGGCATCCCCTTTTCCCGCAATAGCACCTTTCCCCGTCTATAACGACTGTCATATGCCCCACTTCACCGCATCGGAAATGATTTCCCTGCACCAGTTCGTTTCCGCCGAAAATGGCCCCGCCCACCGTATTGCTTAATGAAAGATAGAAAAAGCGCTCCGCCTCGTCTCCATGGAACCCCTCCGCATATGCCCCTGCATTTGCATCATTAAGAAAGAAGCAGGGATAGGAAAAAAAGGCGCTTACGGAATCAAGAGGCACAGCCTCTATGCCTAATATATGAGAATAGGTGATCTCCCGCTTATCCAGATTTATGATTCCCGGAAAAGAGATTCCCACCCCTAAGACCTTACGCCTGTCAACATCATTTTCATCCAGAAAATGCTCCAGCCTTTCACTTACTTCCCGATAATAAGCCTCTCCGGAAACATACGGCTGATGGATGCGCTCATATTTCAGGATTTCCCCCACAATATTGGTAAGCACCAATGCGATATGGTTTTTGGTAATATCCAGCCCCACCGCCAGCCTGGCCCCAACTACTGCCGACAGAGCTTTCGCTCTTCTCCCGCCGGTTGACTGCAATTCCCCTTTTTCCTCCAATAGCCCTTCCGCCAGCAGCTCCTTTGTAATCTGTGTTGCCGTAGGCAGGCTGATCTTCATGTTATATGAGATATCGGGGTTTGATACTGTTCCCTGTTTACAGATATAGCGAAAAACCTCATTCCTGTTTTTCTTCTTTACTTCCATATTGGTTATTTTCTTCTTATCCATATCCACCGTCTACACTTTATTAAAGTATTTTTTTAAGTATACCATCCCTTCGGCAAAAATGCAACTTTATGTTATACATCCTTTACGTTTACCCAGTTAATTCATCAATAGAAAGAAATCTCTTTTAAATTACTTTCCCACCAAAAATCCGTAACCCGTCACTCACAAGACAAGAAGATAATAAAAAATAATAACAAATCCTGCTTTATCTAACCACTTATGTCTCTGCTCAAGTACTGCAACGTGTTTCTCTGATGGAATTTCCTGCACGAAAGCTTTTCGTTATACATTTTTCCTCCTGCTCAATTCACTTACAATGAAAACAATGCGTCTTCATAATTCTTCACATAATACCTGATATTCTTCCTGCCTTTCTGAATAATTGTATGTCCTTCTTTCTCGAGCATTTTCTTCTGTTCTTCAACACCTCCCGGATACTTTGCATTTAACTCCCCATTTGCTTTCAGCGTCCTCCAAAATGGCGTTTTATTGTCTGCCCGCTGATAACTCGCCCATGCAGCAATTGAAACAAATATTCCAGCTGTAATCGGTTCTGTAAAATCAGCTCCGCTTTGCTTTGCAAAATATTCTCTTATTGTCCCTACTGTAAGCAGCTTCCCAAATGGCACAAGCCGCATTACTTTGTCATACGCAATCGGCGGGGCAAAATACATTCTGTCCCCACCATACTTCTCAATACTTTTTTCATCCGTAATGGTTTGAAGCTTAGGCATATCCTTACTATCGTTCAGCATCGCATTAAAGTCCTTCTTATTCTCATCAGCCATAAATAAACACCTCCTGCATGTAATCATACTCCAAAGAAAAAGATATGCAATGAGAAAGTTTGAAAATCATATCAGAAATCTGATCCGTATCAACCTCCCCAAACTCTTTCGTTTCTATTCCATATTCCAACAGGCTTATCCATCGTTTTTTTGCCCTGTCATTGACGTTGAAAGAGCATTCCTCATTTCCCGGATCGGCATATTCATAAACAGCAAAGCTTAAAGCTAACTCTGTATCCATAATATCAGTGTTTAACACTTCTCATTATAATCGCCCCTGCAGGCAGTTTTTAACAGCTTATCCATGTCATAGGCTTCATAGACCGACTGCGTACCCGCCTGCTTCATCTCCCGTAAGAACGGCGGCAGGTTCGCATACTGGTTTGCCCCCGGAACGCCCTCCACGTTACAGCCCGCCGCCAGCAGCTTTTTGGTAAGGCTCTTAAATCCGAAGACCGGCGTGCTCTTATAGCCGTTTTCCTCGACCTGCCGCTCCGTGAACCCGCGCTTTAACACAATGTCATGACATTGACTGTTTTCAAGGCTTTCTCTACATCCCTATAACGAAAAATGACCTCATAGAAAGGATATTTCCTCTCTACAAGGTCATTTGAACTTACTCTATTCTCTTTCTGGGGCTATCCCAGATTGCCCTCACTGGCTATTCGGGGGTGCCTCGGGATATATCCGTTACTCGAACTCTTCTCACAAGAATTTAATCTACCTTATTTCCCATGTTCTACATATGTGTATTTTGGCTATTATTGTTTTTATTCGCCATTATTCCACGTTTTCAAATTTTTTGTACTCAAAATGCACTCACATATTAGCATATTGTACATCGTTTGCCACCCTCTAATCGTAATGTCCCCTGCATGAGATAATTACTACAGTCTCTCGCTCAACCGCATAGACAATCCGGTGTTCATCATCGATACGGCGGCTCCAAAAACCGCTCAAATTGTCTTTCAGCGGCTCCGGCTTGCCAATGCCCTCAAAGGGGCTTCGCCGCATATCCTTTATCAACATGTTGATACGCTTCAGGACAGCTTTGTTGGTCTGTTGCCACTGGCAGTAGTCTTCCCATGCGTCAAAATCCCATTGTATCCGTTTTATCTGCATAACGCCCTATTCCTCAATCAGTTCATGTTCCGCCAGTTTCAGCCGCCCTGCCTTGTAGTCCTCCATTTTCTTTTCCAGATAGCGAATATTGCTTTCGCTGTAAAAGGGGTCTGGGTCTGCGGTGATTTCAAAGGGGATTCTTCTTTCCTGCGCCACTTTGGTGCAGAAAATGGTGATTGCCGTGGTAAGGTTCATTCCCATTTTCCGGCAGATTTCTTCTACGGATTCTTTCAGTTCTGCGTCCATACGGAAATTTACGCTTGTCTGTGCCATAAGTTACACCTCCTTTACGTCAAGATGTGCCTTTTATCAGAAGCGAAATGCATGCTTCCGATAAGTTATATTACAGGAACCGCTTCGCGAACCCTGTAATCAGGCAAAGCAAGAAATATGCAAGTTCTTATAGGTTATATTATATCGTGTTTTGGATATTTGTAAAGTGTTTTCTTTATGATTTTATATATTCGCTTTACAGCTTTTATACACTATGTGCTTTTCTCACCCGTCTTTTTCTTCTTCAACCACGCACTTATCCAAAGCATATGCCAAAAAAGTCCCAATCAGTTCATTCCTACTATGTCCTGTTCTGGAAGAAATATCATCAATCTGCGCCACAATTTCTTCCCTGATTCTGATTGAGAAGACTTTGTATCCGTCCTCCCCTTTTGCTTTCTTAGGTTTTATCACTAAATTGTCATTCTTCATATCGCACCTCCGTTCAACCATATTTTATGCTTGAATTTTAGTGCTATATATGTTATTATTTATGTTATATTTTTATGTTATTAAATCATTGAATATTTAAGAAAATAGAGCGATAAAAGAAAGGAAACGTCTATGAAGCCGGAATTATATAACGAACTCAAAAAATACGCCTATAATTCCTTTGAGTATGCCCATGCGGGCTTGTACACACTGCTCAAATCCGACAAAAACTTTGCGAACCATATGGAACGCAAATACCGCCTGAAACAGTATGAACAATCCGGGGACTTTTACATGACGGCAAACGAGAGATGGTTTCACCTGATTGGATTCATAGACGCTATCGTCAGTTTCCAGAGGGGGAACCTTTTCAAGAATCCGGAAACATTGAAGCAGGAGTTGACGGAGACTTATTTCGGGGACGGAGAACCCCTTGACGAAGAAGACCTTAGCGATTATCAGGAAAGCTTGGTGGGGATTGACACGGAAATGGGATTGCTTAGCCACTGTTATGTATGTTTCGAGTGCGGGGAGGACTAAGGCCTAGCGGAACTCAAACAGCTTGTCTATCGGGACTTCCAGAGCCTTTGCAATGCTGAAAATCACGTCAAGGGAAACAGCGCAGTCATTATTTTCAATCCGTGACATGTGGGTACGGCTGATATCAATGCGGTCTGCCAACTGGATTTGGGAAAGCCCCCGCTCTTTTCGGTAGTATGCGATATTCAGTCCCAGTTTCCTGTATTCCTCACTGTGCGCACGGTTCATATGCTATCTCACCTCCATCTATAGCATATGAAAAAAGTCAGCCTTTTACGACAACTTAAAAAATAATAAATGTTATATTACACATTACATATATAGCATATAATATGATATAATCCACTTGATTCGTGCTCACGGTGAGGACGGGAAAGGAAAAATTATGAAAAGAAGAAATATTAGAAAACCCATTGTTGTGCTTGCCCTTGTCGCCGCCATGCTCTTTCCGACAGCGGCTCATGCAACGGAAGCTCAGGACGGCGGAGACAGCGGGAGCGTCATTCTGAACGGCGGCACGGGCGGCGAAGCCGGGAACGCAGAAGCGCAGGAAGTCTATCAGGAACTCCTTGACAGCGTTTCCTTTATCGCCACTGACCCTACATGGAGCAACATCATGAACATTAAGGGCGTGACCCAGCTTGTCTATGACGCAACAATCCCGGAGAGGGATGGGAAGATACCCTTTGAAGAACTCTCCGATTTTGACAGGCTGATTTACGAACTCACCTACTGTTGCTTTGCGCCGCTGAAATCTGCCAATGGAAAGTCATGGGAAAACGCAAAGACAAGTCAGGAGAACCTTGCCTATCATACCTATGGAACTTTCCTTACTTTCATGCCGGACACGGGGAATAACCGGGAAGCTGTTAACACCGCTTTTCAAAAATTGTGGGACTGGCAGTATGCGTACATTCTGGAACATGACGAGCCTTATGACTTTGTTGACCAGTGTACCTATTCCGACATGTTCCCCGACAGTGAAGATAATGGTTCCGAAACTGAAAGCCTGACACCCCAGAACAGGGAAGAGATAGAAGAAATCCTGAACGAATTGGATGAAAGCGATAAAAAGGAAATCCAACAGGCGATAGAGCAGGAGAAGAAAGCGGAGAACAGCGGCAGGACGGAATCATCCTTTATGGGAATCATGGTTCCTGTCCTGATAGTGCTTGCGGCAGTTGCGCTGACAGCCGCCTTTTTCCTCATAAGAAAAAAGAACGGCGGAAAAAATAAATCTGCATAAAAAGCCATAGAATCCGTGTACACGCTCTATGTCCAGCGAGAGTATAAAACTATGATTGAACCCCCAAAAGCCCGTCCATGGGCGTGTACACGTTTTTTAGGATATAGGCAAGGGAAAAGAAAGGAAAAATTTATTCGCGCTCATTGTAAGGGACATCTTAATCCTTAGACGGCCGGAGGACGTTTTCTGAATCTTTCAGGGGGGAGAACATGGCTGTTGTCTCCATTCCCCTCCACGTCCTCATGTAGAATATCCCTCATGATTTCTTCCGGCTTCTTCTCCGCTATCTTGTCGCTTGCTCCATACCACACCGTAAGATTCACCGTTGCTATATCTGGTATTTTTCGATAACTGCCATAGTCCTTTGCCCCGTCAGAAGTCAGCCCATTTCCGAAAAAGGTTCATAAGCTGTTCATAGTGCAGTACAAGCAGGTCAAAGTCCTCCCGGTCTGCGTTCCTCGCTTCGTTTACCCTCCGGGCAATCTGGTTGATATTTACCCCTATGTGGTTTAGCTCGTTTAGCAGGTCTTGAAATTGAGCGTCAGATAGTTTAGACTGCGCCCTTACGCTTCCGAACACGACAATGTTTCTCAAATAATCGTAACGTGTCATGTTGTAGCTTGCAGCTTTTTTCTTTAGCAGTTCCATTTCCTCTTGCCCTAATCGCAAATGGATTTCCTGCCCTCTTGTTCTTCCGATATTCTCTTTGCCCTTTCCTCTCATGCTTCACAATCCTCCCTACACAAAAAGCAATATAACCACTGTCCATTTCTACCGTCCTCACCGTGAGTAAATTTGCTAAATTTACGCTTAAAGAATGTGTACGCCGCCGTACATTCTCTTTCCGTCCGTTTGATGGAAATGTTGGGGGTATTAGGGGTACTCCCCTAACAAGTAGGACAAGTATTCCCATACCCCTTTTGGGAGTTTGGGGATACTTTTCCTATGCTTGCTATATAGCCGCCAACGCCAAAAAGAATGGGGCTGATTCACGGACTGTCCTGCCCTGCTATTTTTCCTTTTACCGCTAATGCGTCTTTCAAAATTACATAAGCAATAAAAAGAAAATCATCCGGTTTTTGTTCAAGAACCCAACACCGCAAAGGCTTTTGAAAAAACGTTGTTCAAGGCCGCATTTTTGCTTTTGGTTTTTGTAAACACCCTGCGGTGTTACGTTCTTGAAAATCACTTTTTTGACCAATGCCACCCTGTACCAACCCGGACGGATTTAATCCCCAATTCCTGTTTCACATTTTCTATAGTGCGCTTTGAGATTCCCAGCTTCTTTCCCTGAATAAAAATCTCATTAGCCGGATAGCTGTCATGCTGTTCCAGCAGGCTTTTCAAGAAATTTTCTGCCTTTTCTTTTTTATTATCATCGGAGAAGCCTTTAAGCAATTCATCATCTGAAATATCATATCTCCCAATCCACCGAAAGCCCGCCTCGCCCAAAGAGAATGCCATAGTATTTCCCTCTTGTGCTAGATTGTTCTTTATCTGGCAGACCGCCCGGACTTCTTCGTCATCCGGCACTTTTCCCACAAGCAGGACGCTTCTTGCTATAGCATAAAAATCAATAGAGCCATTGCCCCTGTATGCTGCTTTCATCCCACCCCCTTTGTTCATGTGCCCTATCAGAATAACGGCGCAACCTGTACGCTCCGCAACAGAAGCAAGATACTTTGTGACCTCTCTTGCTTCATTGGCTCGATTCATATCGACTTTCTCGCCCAAATACGCCTGTATCGGGTCTAAGACCAGTACTTTCGCCTGGGTCTTTCTGACTGCCTGTTCAATGCGCTCGTCCTGCATGCTCAAAGACTTTTCGCTATCATCTATCACCAGAATCTTTGTGCAGTCCGCCTGTGCTTCCGCTAACCTCGGTTTTATGGTATCTGCCAGACCGTCCTCTGCCGTCTGATAGATGACAGACACCGGCTCCTGTATGGATACTACTTCTCCCTCACCAAAACATTTTCCTCTGGATAACAGTGCCGCCAACTTCAAAACAAACGTTGTCTTTCCCTCTCCGGGGTCTCCCTGGATGATTGTGATTTTTCCGTAAGGAATATACGGATACCAAAGCCACTTTACCTCCTCTGCCTGTATCGTATCCATGCTGATAATCTTCACATTTTCCTGTCCGTTCATACTATGTTTTTCTCCTTTCAAACTCTTGCCTTTTGGGGAATACCATGGTATGATGGACATAGTTGATAGGTCATGTACATATACCATGGCTGAAAGGCTCTTGTATCTGCCAAATACAAGAGCTTTTATATTTCCCCCTCCGAATTTCCCATGGCAAAATCTTCAGCCGATATCTTATCGTTACTTACCGACAATTTTGCCAATACCTCCAACAGTGCCTTGCATCCTTCCAGAACCTGTGTACACGCTTCTACATCCGTTGCAGGCATGTCCTCCAGGCATTCCCTCAACCGCCGGATTTCTAAGCTAAGGCGGTCACTCTGGTACTTGCCCACTGCAATCCTGATTTCTCCATGCAGGAGCATTTCGATGAAAAATCTCCCTTTCGGCATGCCGCTTGCCTGAATCCGGGCTTCCAACTCCGAACGCTCTGACGGAGACATACGGAAGCAAATGGTCTGGTTCCGGTTTCTGTTCTTGTCCAATCCGCTCATTTAAGCCCCTCCTGATACTCCTTGTCTAACCTGTCTGCCAACTGGTCTTGCTTTTTGGGGTACAGATGGCTGTATGTATTGAGTGTAGTCTCAATCTTCTCATGTCCCAGTCGCTCTGCAATCTCCAATGGCGAGAATCCCAGTTCGATTAAAAGGCTTGCGTGCGCATGTCTCAAAGAATGGATATTCAGCCTTTTCACACCGCTTTTCTTGACCCCACGCTCTATCTCGTGTTTAAGGTAATACTTCGTGATGGGAAATACTCTGTCATCTTCTTTCACATCGTAAAAGCTATCCTGAAAATCCCTTAAATCTACGGCAAGAAATTCTGGTATCCGTATCACTCGCTTGCCTTTCGGTGTCTTAGGCGGCGTAATCACGTCCCGCTTCCCGATTCTCTGGTAGGACTTATTGATAGATATGGTTTTCATTTCCAAATCTATATCTCTCCACGTCAGTGCCAGAAGCTCTCCCAACCGCATGCCAGTCCAGTACAAAGTGGCAAATGCCATGTATGACATACGCTTATCCATGACAGAATCGGAAAACCGCATGAACTCGTCCTTTGTCCAGAAATCCATTTCCTCCGCTCTGCTTTTCCCCATGCTCCCGGCTTTCAGACAGGGATTGGACGGCAAGTCATAATACCTGACCGCATAATTGAACACGGCAGAAAGCTGATTCTGGATTGTCTTCAGATAGGTGGGTGCAAACTCCTGTTCCATAAGTTCGTTCTGCCATGCCCGGATATCCGTAGCCCTGATGTCACACATAGGCTTCTCGCCAAAATATGGCAGAATCTTGATGTCCATGATATACTTTTTCGTCCGCATGGTATTTTCCCGTAGCCGCTTCCCCATATCCGCATAGTACAATTCCAGAAAGCTTGAAAAGGTCATGCTGAGACTGGACTGCTTCATGGCAAGAAAGTCCCGCAGCCATTCCTCCGCTTCTTTCTTTGTCCGAAAACCACGTTTCGTTGACTTCTTCCGTTGCCCACGGTAATCTGTGTATCGGTACTGCACCAACCATTTCCCTGTTTTCGGGTCTTTCTCCGCTTTCATAGGTTCTCTATCACCCCCTTTCATCATCTACCCGGCAGAACAGGCCAACGGGACAGATATCGGGATAGTCCGGGATATACCATGAAGCGGCTCCTGTGGTTCTCCAACTGACCTCAATGCGGATTTTTGTCCACCCCTGGGGCAACCATGCCGTAAAGCCCTCTCCCGCATGGATTCCCCATTTCCCAAACAGCAACCGGGGATGCGGGTCTGTGTCGCTCTGGTCTGGAAGTTTGATTTGCCTTACCTCATAGCCGTCTAATGTCATTCGCAATCGCCTCCTTTCTCTTTACCGCTAATCTCATGCCTCATATCCATACCAACGCTTCTCAAAGTAGCGTTTGGATACCTTGCCGGATATGGTCATGTAGCCGTCCTCTGCAAGTTCCTCATTGAGTTTTCTTATCAGCTTGTAGCTGTGTCCTAAAGAAATACCCAAAAGGTCAGACAGGTCTCCTGCGGTGTAATACAGTTTGTTCCTGGTCTCTGTGGTTGTCATAGTTTTCTCCTTTCTTCCACTTTCTATTATTATATCGATATTTATTATATTTGTCAATATTTATTTATTTGCTAATATTTTATGTTCTGTTGAATACTTTGATTTTCTTATTTCATTTTTTATATTTTTTTGCTATAATTATAAAAAAGAAAGGGTAAATGCATATGAAAACAACAGATTCCTTTGGGAAACGTCTACAAGCCCTAAGATTATATAAAAAACTGACACAACAAGAGTTTGCCGAATTAGTAAATATTCCGCAACCATCCATATCAGCATATGAAAATGGCCGTAATTCTCCCAATATGGACGTGCTGATAAATATTGCACAAACCTGCAATGTATCCTTAGACTGGCTATGTGGTTTATCTTCCGCTCCTCCCCAAATATCCACCATGGGCGATATTGCAAATTTTTTGTATACACTATTGGAAACGGACGATATCCACCTGGACATTGATATACACGATAAACTACCGAATGATTTAGAAACAGATACTGATAAATATTATGCTCGTATCACAATTTATGGAAATGATTTCAAATATCCATTAAACAATGAATTATGTAGCATGATACGAGGTGTGCGTGATGACTTTTTTGATTTTGAAAACTATTTTTCAACAAAAGATAGCTATGAACGGCAAAAAAGCCAACGGATAGACTATCATAATATACCTTTGAAAAAGAAAGAATTCCCAGAATTGAGCCATGATGAAAAAATGAAAAAACGATTGGAAGTTTTAGAATCCCACAGAAAAGAATAGGGTTCGAACAGTAAAATATTAAATGTGGAGGTATAAATATGTTTTTTACAGACATTAGTTATGTAGTTCATCCTGTAGGAAGGATTACGCCAAATGGAGTTTCTTTATTGGGCACTGCCTTTTTTATCAACAAACCTGGTTTTCTTGCAACTGCCGCACATGTCGTTAACAATAACGATAATAATCTTTGTGTTATTATGAATAAAGTTAACTCTATTCAAGACTACCAAGATACTTCAAATAATCAAGTAAACTGGATTCCTGCAAAGATAAAGGAAATTAATCCCCTTTATGACGTTTGCTTATTAGAAGTCTCTGAAAAAGTACAATCTACTTTTGAATTAATTTCAACTGATTCTGTGCATGTTGGAGAAAATATTTCACTTTTTGGGTACCCACATTGTGACCATGGAAGAATGGTTTTAACACAACAAAATACCTCTGTCGGAGCTAAAATACTTATAAATTCCTCTGGAATCAATGCCAAAAATATTGTCCTAAATATACAATCACGCCCTGGTCAATCAGGTAGTCCGATTGTTATTCATGACAGCCGTTCAATCGCCGCTATGTTGATAGGCTCATATGCTCCTCAGGCAAATCATGGCAGCATCAGCCTTGGTGGCATCGACCCCCAAACCCTGCACCAAACTACCCACGCTGTTTCTGCTGCCTACATAAAGGAGATGATAGAATGAAAGCAATAGAAAACATTTTCGAAGAATATCCGGATTCTTGGTTACAATGTCTCCCTCAATATCAGAAAAAAGTCATTAATGAATTATACTCTCAGTTGGGAGATTATGACCAGGTTGCCCTAGCTTGGCTCAATGCTTCAATGTCAATGAATGTCCCCTTTGGGACGGAGAAAGGACATTCTATCTTCTATGAAAAACTACTTGATGAAATAGAAGCATTTTTTTCTGGAGATGAACGGTATAAGGATGCCCACCTTGCTATATTAAAGGAATCTGGTGCTACGCAGAATTTTATCGTTGGAGCTATATCAGTAGCCCTTTCACCAATCCTTGGAACATCTTCAGTTTTTTTAGCCCCAATAATTGCTATTATTTTAGTTACAATCGCTAAAATGGGTATTAGAGCTTGGCTTGCTATGCGCAAAGAAAAGCATTCTGCCAACAATCAAAATTCATAACTTCTTAACCATGCAAACACTTTATATTCAAAATACAATCTGCACTCAAAATGTACTCAAAGCCCCAAAACTAATCCCGGAAAGCCAGTATCCATGCGGCTTCCCGGGATTCTCCCGTCTACTCGAACTCTATAGTCGAAGGCGGTTTCGGACTCATGTCATAGCAAACCCGGTTCACATTCTCCACCTCTGACAGAATCCGATTCGTAATTCTCTCCAACACGTCCCAGTCCACCTTCTCCACAGAAGCCGTCATGGCATCCACTGTATTAATGGCCCGGATAATCACCATGTACTCAAATACCCTTGCATTGTTTTTCATTCCCACAGACTTGAAATCCGGCACCACCGTAAAGTACTGCCAAACCTTTTTATCCAAACCAGCTTTCGCAAATTCCTCCCGCAGGATCGCGTCGGATTCCCGCACAGCCTCCAGCCGGTCTCTGGTAATCGCTCCCAGACATCTTACGCCCAATCCGGGACCCGGAAACGGCTGACGATATACCATATCATGAGGCAGTCCCAGCTCCACACCGCAAGCCCGTACCTCATCCTTGAACAGCTGCTTCAGCGGCTCTACCAGCTCAAACTTCAAATCCTCCGGAAGTCCTCCCACATTGTGATGAGACTTGACCATCTTCGCCGTCTTAGTGCCGCTCTCAATGATATCCGGATAGATAGTACCCTGTCCCAGGAAATCGATACCCTCCAGCTTCCTGGCTTCCTCCTCAAAGACACGGATAAATTCCCCGCCGATAATCTTGCGCTTCTGCTCCGGATCCGCCACACCGGCCAGTTTCCCCAGGAAGCGCTCAGCTGCATCCACATAGACCAAATTGGCATGAAGCTGATCTCTAAATACCTTCACCACACTTTCGGACTCATTTTTGCGCATAAGTCCATGGTTCACATGGACGCATGTCAGCTGCGCTCCAATTGCCCTGATGAGCATGGCAGCCACCACAGAGGAATCCACGCCGCCGGACAGAGCCAGCAACACCTTTCTGTCTCCTACCTGCTGCCGAATCAGTTCCACCTGATCCTCTATGAAATTCTTCATATTCCAGTTAGCCTCTGCCCTGCATGTGTCAAACAGGAACCTTTTCAACATCTCCTGATCCGGAAGCTCCGAGAGCTGTTCACTGCACTTTGACTGGGGATAATCCACGGAAATAACAGGATATCCCAACGCATATATTTCTTCCCTGACCTGTACTTCCCGTCCCTCTACAACCCGGTTTTCCCCACCGTTCAGAATCAACCCCTTCACATTGGGGAGCGCCTGCAGTTCCCGGGGTGTGATATCATGGGGATGAATCTCGCTGTACACGCCCAAGTTGCGGATCTCCCTGGCCAATACCGTATTCTGGGTACTGCCCAGATCCAAAATGACGATCATGTCTTGTTTCATAAATTTTTCTCCTTTTTATTTATATTCTAATTGCTGTTGCCTTCCCACTTGCCAGGAAATCGTTATTCCTCCCAAAACTACTTTTCCTTCAATTAATTGACGGCCTGCAGAAATCTTCCCTGTTCTGCCTGGCCAGGACCTCCTGGCAGCCCCTACTCCCCGGCCCCAACCGACAGCACGATCTTCTGGACCTTGTATCCTGTCAGTTTCTCACTTCTGGTATCCGGAGCCTGTCCGCCGATAAATACACTGGCCTTCTCCTCTGCAATCCGCAGCTTTCCTGCCTCGTCATACAGCCCGAAGCGCTCTGCAGGCAGATGAATCTTTGCCGTTTTCTCCTCTCCGGGTTCCAAATACAGCTTACAGATCCCCTTCAGCTGCGGGTTCGGCGTACCTTCCCGCTCAATCTTCACATAGACCTGCACGGTTTCCCTGCCCGCCATGGTGCCCACGTTTTTCACCGGAACACAAATGGTAACGCCTTCTTCCGTAACCTGCCTCAAATCTGCCTCCGCCTTTCCGTAGGCAAAGCGCGTATAGGACAACCCATACCCAAAGGGATACAGTGCTTCCCCGGTCATATACCGGTAGGTTCTTCCCTTCATATTGTAATCCGCAAAGTCCGGTAATTCATCACAGGAACGATAGAAAGTGACCGGAAGCTTTCCCTCTGGGCAGCGTTCCCCGAACAGAATCTCCGCAATGGCCCTTCCGCCCTCTGCGCCGGGATACCACCCCTGAAGAATCGCATGCACATGCTCCTCCGCCCAGTTCACTGCCAGTGCACTGCCGGACAGCAATACCAGAATCGTCGGTTTGCCGCTGGCGTAAACTGTCTCCAGAATTTCCTCCTGCAGTCCGGGCAGGTTCAGGTCCGGCTTGTCCCCACTGCCGTACTCGTTGTTGGCATCGCCCTGTTCTCCTTCCAGGCTGGCGTCCAGCCCCAGGCAAACCACCACCACATCACTGCAGCCGCAGACACCCTTGACCTCTGCCATTCGATCATGTCTCTCTGCCAGGCCCTCTACTTTATCATGATACAAATGGCAGCCCTCAGAAAACATGACACGAACGCCACTTCCTACATACTCCTGAATGCCTTCCGATATGGTCCAATATCTGGAAGCCGTTCCCTCATAATTGCCTACCAAAGCCTTCCGATTGTTGGCATTGGGCCCGATGACACCAATCGTTTTCACTGCAGCTTTATCCAAGGGCAGGATACCATTTTCATTTTTCAAAAGCACTACGCTCCTTGCAGCCACGTCCCGGTTCAGTTTCCTCATGGAATCGCTGTCCACAACGCTGTAAGGAATCCGGTCATAGGGATTCTCCTCCTGCTGATCCAATACGCCAAGCTTCATCCGGGCCGTAAACAGATTCACCAGAGCCTCGTCCAGACGCTTTTCTTCCACCAGCCCTTCCCGCACCGCCTGCTTCAGGAAATGATACATGCTGCCGCAGTTTAAATCGCATCCGTTGTTCATAGCCATGGCCGCGGATTCCATGGGTGTATCCGTAATATGGTGCCCGGCATGGAAATCCATAATAGCGCCGCAGTCACTGACCACATGTCCCTCAAACCCGAACTCACCCCGCAGGATTTCTTCCAACAGCTCATGATTGCCGCAGCAGGGCACGCCGTTGATACAGTTATAGGCCCCCATTACAGCCTCAACATGCCCCTCCTGGACACAGGCCTTGAAGGCTGCCAGATATGTTTCATATAGATCCTGTTTTCCCACCACTGCATTGAAGCTGTGACGACTTCCCTCCGGACCGCTGTGCACGGCAATGTGTTTCACGCAGGCCGCTGCCTTCAGGAACTTCTCGTCATGTCCCTGAAGCCCCTTGATATAACCAATGCCCATCCGGGATGTGAGGTAAGGATCTTCTCCAAAGGTCTCATGTCCCCGGCCCCATCTGGGATCCCGGAAAATATTAATATTGGGAGACCAGAAAGTCAGGCCCTTATACAATCCCCTGTCTTCCTCCGCCTGCTGCATATTGAACTTGGCACGGCCCTCCGTGGAGACGGCATCTCCCACCTGCTCCAGCAATTCCTCATCAAAGGTTGCAGCAAGTCCGATGGCCTGGGGAAATACCGTAGCAACCCCGGCCCTGGCCACACCATGAAGCGCTTCATTCCACCAGTTATACGCTTTAATGCCAAGCCGCTCCACAGCCGGTGCCTCATTTAGCGTCTGTTCCACCTTCTCCTCCAGGGTCATCTGCACCACCAGTTCCCTGGCCCGATCTCTATACTCCCTGATTTTACCACGATTTTCTGTAATGTCCATCAATTACCTCTTCCCAGATCAAATTATATCTGCTTTCCGTTAATCATTCAAAATTGTTACCTTATCATTTTTCGGATCAACCACATATTGTCAAAGAATTTGATGCTGCTTGGTACTGCCTTCTTCTGCCCCCTGTCCTCCTTTTGCTGCCGGGTTCCAGGTTCCTTACAGATTCTCCTGCACCAGATTCTTCACCCGGTTCTGAATAATCTCTGCAACCTCTTCCACACTGCGGCTGCCCGCCAGATATCCGTTGCTTTCCTCTTCAAATATTTCAAGTACTTTTCCCCTCAAACCACCTCCCGGTGTAAAATCAATTACCTCAAAGATCTCCATCAGAGCATCCGCCTGCTCTTGAGACATATAATAATACAACACCTCCAGATTACCCGGACTGCCTACCCAACGTTTTGCCTTCATATTAGGACCGGAAAGTTCATTTCCCTCTCTGTCCACCCACCCGTCCATCATCTCGATCTCCCCGTCCTCCGTATAGAAATATTCCGGTGTCATTTCCGCCTCCAATTCCCGCCGAAAGCAATCCTGGCGACTGGAAAAACAGGAACTGCGGGTCCCCTCTGCAGCCAGGAAAGATTCCAGGAAATCCCATGCTCCCTCCTTGTGTCCGGAGCGGGATGTGATACACAGCACATTCTCTGTCTCCGCCGGAATACAGGAACGGCTATCTGAAGTAGGATGTCCGATAAAGGTGATCTCCTCTCCTATTTTCCACTCGTACATGACCCTGTCACACAGCCTCACTATATCTTCCATATAAAGCAGACAGTCCTCCGGCAAAGGTTCATATCCATATGCTCCCTGAATCCTGTCAAGATATGTCTTAAGCCATTCCAAAAAGCCGCAGAATTCCTCACTGTCAAAGGTACATTCGCCGCTTTCCCAGTCTATATACTGCTCACACAGCCAGATTCCAAACAACCTGTTTACCAGGAATGTATCATCTATCGCCAGAAGTCGTCTGTCTGGATATCTGTCCGCCAATGCCATCACCCTCTCTGCAGTCCATCCCGTTTCGCTCCCCACCTCGGATGTCCTGCCAAACACCGCATTGATATAAAAGCTTTTGGGGATGCAGACCAACCGCCCTTCTATGGTATATGCCTCTAAAATTCTGTCAAAAAACATATCCTTATCCAGAACATCACTGGCTTCCAGAAACGGCATCAGATCTGCAAAAGTCTGTTTTTCCCCATAAGAAACCACATCAATCGAACCCACATCCACCAGATCCGGAGGGTTGGAGGATACCAGGCGGCTGTTCAGTTTTGTGTCTACCTCGTCTGTTCCATAGTGTTCAATTATAATATGATACCTTTCATCCTCCCGGTTGAAACGACTGACCCACTGTTTTATTTCATCAGAAGTATAACCGACAGATGCCAGAACCAGAATCTCCTTTTCCGGCATTTCTGTCACAGCTCTTCTGGTCAGTTGATAAAGATTCGAGTCAAGGGAATCCGAGAGCATATCCACAAACATCGCAAAAAAATGTTCCTCATCCGTCTGGACCAGCTCATTCGTATTCGAATTTGGACTGTTCAGGCAACTGTCCCCCCACCGGAACACCGGCTCCCAGGCAGCAGGCTGCCCCTTGTATTGATACACAATGCCGTCCCAGCTGTTGCACAGCAGCCCATACATGGAACTATGCGGAACTCCTTCCATGCCCGCGAGTTTTTTCAGCGGCGCATCCTCCGCCCCTGTAATCTCATAAATCTCCCAGACTTCGCTGTTACCGCCAAACCGGGAAGTACAGTAATAAACCTTCCCCTCTTCTCCCACAGCAAGTTGTTGAGACATGTTGGAAATACGATAATTTTCTATCGATATAATATCATCTATGTCACCCTCACCGTTTATACGGTAAAGTGTATCCTCTGAAAGCAGAAACAGCTCCCCCTCCCCGTCTGCTGCCAGACACATTCCATTCACAGAAATATCGATATCAGGAAATGGTTTCCGCCACTCCTGTGCCCCGCTTCCCGCCATCCTCACCAGAGTACAGCCCGCCGGTACAGATTGCCAGTCCTCCGACATTTGAAAGTCAGCCTTGACATAATACAGTGCCCCATCCTGTCCAAAGGCGTAATCTGTTATACCGCTGCCGCTCACTAACAATCTGCGTCTGCTGAAATCCATATTCTCTTCCAGCGGAATGCTGTAAATCCCTTCCCCTCCGATAAAGCAGAGCGCGTCGTCTCCTACTTCCAGCCTTCTGATACCATACCCCTCCGTTACCGCCAGCTGGCTGGACTGATAGAGATATCCGTTTATTCCCAACTTCGGCCTTTCGTCCCCCCTGCTGCATGCAGTAAGACAGAACGCAAAGAGCAGAAGCAGAAAAACATTGCTTCTCCAAATCAACCTGCCTTCCAAATCATCCCGCTTCCTCCAGCCTGACAGTCTGCTTCTCCAATCCACCCTGCTCATCTATTCCCCCATTTTCTTCACATATATCCCGTCTTCCCAGGCAAACCCCATCTTCTTCAAATAAGTCTCATGCTTCCCTGGCTCCTGCAGATATGCCAGACTGTGCACCCCCAGTCCCGGCAGCCGGGAATATAGATATTTCCCCACAGAGCAATCCCTGTACTCCGGCGTAGAATAGTCCAGCAGAATCTCCAGGCAGCCGCTTTCCCGCCATTTTCCAAGCAGAATGCCTGCAGGAGTCATGTTATGGCAGATCATACAGGCTACATCTGCCTCCTCTGCGGCTATCCTGACACCCGGAAAACAAGCCGAAATATCCTCTCCATAGTGCACCAGAAAGGCCTGCAGCACAGAACTGTCCTTTTTCTCCACAATCAAGGTATAATGCCTGTCCGGATGTCTCAGACGCATCAGGTAATAAAGATTAATTCCCACCAGGCAGAAGTTCATCAGGGCTGTAGGATAGGAGCGGATCAGCAAAGCATACACCGCAAAAATCAGACCACCTGCGGAATTAATCACCCGAAGTTTCACCACCGAAGCCATTAAAAACGAGATCAATACCAACGCCGAACCAAGATAGCCGATCATTTCTATGATCATAGAACTGTCCATACCATCCTCGTCGAGTAGACAGTCTCGACACTCCTTTCATAAATTCTACGTGAAAGGCTTGCC